>NZ_LDJL01000009.1 GCF_001431405.1 Pseudoxanthomonas dokdonensis | reverse complement strand
CCCGTAAACGGGGGAGGGGGCAGTTAGCGATGCTATCCAAGACAGTAAAGCATTGTTGGGTTTGCAAGCTCCGTCGTAAGCGGAGAGCAGAACGGAGCCGCTTCTGATGAGCCCCCTAAGTTAGGGGGCGGCGAGTGCCGCAGGCACGAGCGGGGGTCTGGGAGCCATGGCCCGGGGCCCACTGTTTGCGCAGCAAACCGTGGGGCTTTTCAAAAGCGCCGTTGGCGCATTTGAAAAGCGGCAAAAGCGGCGGAGCCGGCCGGTAAGCCGGGTTCTGTCGTGGACAGTCATTCCTCTAGGCGCAACGTCACCGCTGCGCTCAAGCAACCTACCCGGAGACACTGCGGGCCGCAGCATAGCCTCCCTATTTGGTCTTGCTCCCGGTGGGGTTTGCCGTGCCGGTCTGTTGCCAGACTCGCGGTGCGCTCTTACCGCACCATTTCACCCTTGCCACGCATCCTGCCACCCCTCTGCCGTCTCCGCGAGCCACTTGGCCGGCTTTGCCGTCAAGTACAGCCGCTTCGTCATGAAGGCAGCAAAGGGGTGACAGGACCGTTCGGCGGTATCTTTCTGTTGCACTTTCCGTCGGCTCGCGCCGCCCAGGCGTTACCTGGCACCGTGCCCTGTGGAGCCCGGACTTTCCTCGGCACCCCATGCAGGCATGGGATGACGCGACTGTCTGGCCGACTCCGCCGCGCGCATTGTCGCACGGCAGGCCAGCAGGCGCTCACCAGTGGCTGATGAAATGGCCGGAAAAGCGATCGCCGCTGCGGCGGTGAATGAAGGTCAGGCCGGTAATCGCACCGCTGCCGTCGCCAGTGGCCTGAACCTGATAGAGATCGCGGTGTGAAGAAGGCGGCCACAGCGACACGTAATCATCACCTTCAATCTCCCAACGTCCGGGTTGAACCTCGTCGCCGACGCGGTATTCGGTACTGCCGTCAGCGTGGAAGCGCTGCTCCGCGCCATCGTCATAACGCAGGATGCGATCACTGATCGCCGCGCGCATTTCCCTTGCATCCAGAATAGTCGTACTCATGCAGCCTCCTGATACGGTGATCGTCGTTGCCATCTTTGCGGCTTCGACTTCAAGCATCATAGGCACCGCGCCAGCTCCATAGCTAATGCCCGGCGCCGGTAGCGACGTGCCAGCCCGCGATGGCAGCACGCATCGGCTCATTCACCGACGCCGCCATATAACGCCTTGCGCGGTGCGCCGCTCAGTTCAGCGGCCAGTTTGGCGGCGGTCGATGGCGGCAGGTGTTCGGCCAGTTTGGCGTACAGCCGGCGGCCCTCGATGATCTTGCCGTCGGCATCGTCGCCGGCGCCTTCGACCATCAAGACGAACTCGCCCTTGCGCTGGTTGCCGTCGTCGCTGACCTGCCGCAACAGCTCGCCAAGCGTGCCGTCGAGCACAGTCTCGAACAGTTTGGTCAACTCGCGTGCCAGCACCGCCGGGCGTTGTTCGCCGAATGCGCTGACCATATCCTGCAGCGACTCGACGATGCGATGCGCCGACTCGTAGAAAATCAAGGTACGCGGCTCCAGCGCCAGTTTGGCCAGGCGTTCGCGGCGACCGCTGGCCTTGGCCGGCATGAAGCCCTCGAAAACGAAGCGATCACTGGGCAGGCCGGCCACGCTGAGGGCGGCAATCGCCGCGCACGCGCCCGGTACCGGCGAGACCTTGATGCCGGCCGCGCGTGCTGCACGGACCAGCCGGAAACCAGGATCGCTGACCAGTGGCGTGCCGGCATCGGAGACCAGGGCAATCGAGTCACCTCCGCGCATCCGTTCGACCAGCAGTGCGGCCTGGTCGTCCTCATTGTGCTGGTGCAGCGCCAGCAGCGGCCGCTCGATACCGAAATGGGCCAGCAACTGGCGGGTATGGCGGGTGTCCTCGGCGCAGACCAGCGCGACCTCGCGCAGGGTCTCCAGCGCGCGCGGCGACAGGTCGCCGAGGTTGCCGATCGGAGTGGCGACGATGAACAGGGTGGCAGCGGACATTGGGTGGCTTTCCTTCGGCAGGGGTAGAATCGTAGCGGTTCCCCTGTCTGGCCGCTGATGAGCTTATGGAAATGCGATTTGCACGGATCTTGACCCTGGCACTGGCGACCGCGCTGGCTGGCGCCGGCTGCGTGAGCACTCCGACCGTCGAGAAGACACCGAAGAGCCACGCGTTTTCGGCTGACTTCGAGTCGGCGCGCACGCTGGCCGCGCAAGGCGCGCAGCTGAGCGGCGCGGCGCGCACCGCCAATGACGCCCAGATCGAAGCACTGCTGTCGGGCATGGACAACGCCAGCCTGAGCAGTGGCGCCGCCGCGCTGCCGGCCGGTGACCCACTCTACAACTATGCCGGCCGCGCACTGTTGCGCCGTGGCCTGCCGCTGCCTCGACCATTCGACAATGCCCAGGCCTGGACCAGCCAGACCGCCGCGCGTCCAGCTGCCGACAGCGACGGCTATCGGCCGCCGGTGAAGCTGGCGGTGCTGCTGCCGCTGACCGGTTCGCTGGCCAAAGCCGCTGCGCCGGTCCGCGACGGCTTGATGGCCGGTTACTACGGCGAGACCCGGCGCCGTCCACAAGTCCAGTTCTACGACACCAGCGGCAACGCCACCGGTGCCCTGTCGGCCTACCAGCGTGCAGTGGCCGAGGGTGCCGATTACGTGGTCGGCCCGCTTGGCCAGGACCAGGTCAGCGCGCTGTTCCAGCAGGCACAGCTGCCGGTGCCGCTGCTGGTCCTGAACCGTGGCAACAATCCGCCGCCGCCCGGCAGCGCCGGCTTTTCGCTGGCGCCGGAAGATGATGGCGTGGCCGCGGCCGAATACCTGCTGGCGCGCGAGCGCGGCAAGGCCCTGGTGATCCATGGCCTGGACGACAACGGTCGGCGTGCCGCCGGCAGTTTCGAAGAGCGCATGAAGCAGCGCGGCGGCAGCGTGGTCTCGACCATCAGTGTCGCCGATGAACCCGGCGACATCTCGGCGGCACTGACCAGTGCCGCGCAGGCCGGCGTCGATGCGGTATTCCTGTCGGTCAAGGGCTCGACCGCACGGGCGCTTACTCCGCAACTGGCATTCGCCGGACTCGGCGCCAAGACCCGGGTGGCGACCTCGCAGCTCAGCTCCGGCACCGGCAAGGCCGAAGACGACACCGCACTGGACGGGATCATCTTCCCGACCGAGACCTGGACCTCGCGCGGGGTGGCTGGACTGCCCGCCGCCAGCGTCGCCGCCGAACAACTGCCGACCGCACGCGGCCCGGCCGCACGCCTGTTTGCGTTCGGCCACGATGCCTGGTTGCTGACCGGCTACATGGACAAGCTGGTGACGGCGGCCAACACCCGCCTGCCCGGCGCCACCGGTACCCTGCAACTGGACGGATTCGGCAACGTGGTGCGCAGCCCGTCGTGGTCGACCTTCATGGGCGGCTATACCACCCCGGTTGCGAATGACGGTTGATGCGGTTCAACGGCGTGACCGCGGTGAGGCCGCCGAGCGTGCGGCCTGCGAGCATCTGCAGCGCGCCGGCCTGACCCTGCTGGCACGCAATGCGCGCTTTCGTGGCGGCGAGCTGGATCTGGTGATGCGTGACGGCGCCAGCGTGGTGTTCGTGGAAGTGCGCTATCGGCAGTCGCCGGCCTTTGGCGGCGGCGCCGCTTCGGTAGATGCGCGCAAGCAACGAAAGTTGCTGCTGGCCGCGCAGATGTTTCTCGGCAACACCCCGGCACTGGCCCAGCAACCGTGTCGCTTTGACGTGATCGAAGCCAGCGGTCCGGCCGATGACCCTGCCCTGCGCTGGATCAAGGACGCGTTTCGCGCCGACGGCAGCTGAGCGGCACTTGCGGCGGCCTACAATGGAATGATGAACAGCCAGCTCCCTGCCCCCCTCCAACAGCAGATGGCCGAACTACTCGGTGATGGCTGGCTGAGCGACGACGCCGCGCGCCGCCAGTACGGCCAGGACAATTCACGCCGGTACGCGCTGGCCGATGCGGTGGCGCTGCCGCGCAACATCGAACAGGTCCAGGCCATCGTCCGCGCCTGTCGCCAGCATCGTGTGGCGATTGTCGCCCGCGGCAGCGGCACCAGCAGCACCGGCGCGGCGATTCCCTACCAGGGCGGCATCGTGCTGTCGTTCGAACGGATGACCCGCATCGTGGCACTGGCAGCGGCCGATCGCTACGCCATCGTCGAGGCCGGGCTCATCAACGCGCAGTTGCAGCAGGCCGCCGGCGAGCATGGCTTGTTCTGGGCACCGGACCCGGCCAGCGCCGACGTCTCCACCATCGGCGGCAACCTGGCCTGCAACGCAGGCGGACCACGTGCGGTCAAATACGGCACCAGCCGCGACAACGTGCTGGGGCTGACCGCGGTGACCGGCAGCGGCGAGGTCATCCGCTGCGGCAGCCTGACCAGCAAGGACGCCACCGGTTATGACCTGACCCATCTGCTGGTCGGCAGTGAAGGCACCCTGGCGCTGATCGTCGAGGCCACCCTGAAGCTGCTGCCAGTCGCGCCCCATCGCGCCAGCCTGCGCGCGCTGTTCGTCGACGTCGGCAGCGCTGCCGCCGCGGTCGCTCGGCTGATGGCGCAGCCGGTGCCGCCGTCGATGCTGGAATTCATGGACCGTGCCTGCATCCGCCTGGCCCGCGAAGTCGGTGGTGCCGATATCGCCGATGCCGGTGCGCTGTTGATGGTCGAAGTCGATGGCGATCAGGCGACCCTGGCGCACAGTCTGCAGGCAGTCAGCCAGGCAGTGCGCGGCGATGGCCTGCTGTCGCTTGAGACCGCGCCCGACGAGGCCAGCCGCGAGCAGCTGTGGGCCGCGCGCCGGCAACTATCGCCGGCGCTGCGCACGATTGCCAACGGCAAGATCAATGAAGACGTGGTGGTGCCGGTATCGCGGATCCCGGCGCTGGTGGCCGGGGTCGAAGCACTGGCGGCGGAGTTCGACCTGCCCATCGTCGCCTTCGGCCATGCAGGCAACGGCAACCTGCACGTCAACATCCTGTTCGACCCCGAAGACGCCGCGCAGACCGCACGCGCGCAGGCGGCGTTGCCAAGACTGTTCGCGCTGACATTGTCGCTGCATGGCACGCTGTCGGGCGAACACGGCATCGGCGTGGCCAAGCGCGAGTTCATGGCCGACGCCTTCAGCGCCGCCACCCTCGACAGCATGCGCGCCATCAAACAGGCGCTCGATCCGGACGGCATTCTCAATCCAGGGAAGGTATTGCCAGCATGAAGACTTTGCGTCCTCTATTGACCGAAATCCGCGCTTGCCGGATCTGCGCTGCACATCTGCCGCTCGGCCCACGCCCGGTATTGCAGGCCTCCAGCACTGCCCGGCTGATGATCGCCGGACAGGCACCGGGTGCACGTGTACACGCCTCCGGCGTCCCGTTCGATGATGCCAGTGGCAAACGATTGCGCGAGTGGCTGGGTATCGAAGCGGACACGTTCTATGATCAGCGCGCGGTCGCGATCGTGCCGATGGGTTTCTGCTATCCCGGCAAACTGGGTTCAGGTGACGCGCCACCGCGCAGCGAGTGCCGCGAAAATTGGCATCCGCGTCTGCTGCCCCTGCTGCCCAAGGTCGGCCTGACCTTGCTGATCGGCCAGTACGCGCAGGCGTATCACCTCGGCGACCGACGCAAAGCCAGCCTGACCGACACGGTCGCCGCCTGGCGTGAATACGCGCCGACTCATTTGCCGCTACCGCACCCGAGCCCGCGCAATGTGCGCTGGTTCAAGAGCAATCCGTGGTTCGCCGATGACGTGCTGCCGTGGCTGCGCAAGCGGGTCGCCGGACTGCTGCAGGCGCATTAGCGCTGGCGGCTTCAAACATCAGGTAGAGCGCAGCTTGCTGCGCTGCTTTCCACGCAACGTCTGCAATATGTCCCGCGCCGATTAGTTCAGCGCAGCAAGCTGCGCTCTACGGCTGGGATCGTGCACCCGTCGCAATGTGTAGAGCGGAGCTTGCTCCGCTGCCTCAAATGCAACGTCTGTAATATGTCCTGGGTCGGGCAATTCAGCGCAGCAAGCTGCGCTCTACGGGTGGGATCGTGCGCCCTCCGCAATGCGTAGAGCGGAGCTTGCTCCGCTGCTTTCCACGCAACGTCTGCAATATGTCCCGCGTCGGGTAGTTCAGCGCAGCAAGCTGCGCTCTACGTCTGGGACCACGCGCCCGCCGCAATGCGTAGAACGGAGCTTGCTCCGCTGCCTTCCACGCAACGTCTGCAACATGTCCTGCGTCGGGTAATTCAGCGCAGCAAGCTGCGCTCTACCGGTGGGACCGTGCGCCCTCCGCAATCTGTAGAGCGGAGCTTGCTCCGCTGCGTTCCATGCAACGTCTGCAATATGTCCTGCGCCGGGTAGTTCAGCGCAGCAAGCTGCGCCCTACGGCTGGGACCGCGCGCCCTCCGCAATCTGTAGAGCGGAGCTTGCTCCGCTGCTTTCCACGCAACGTCTGCAATATGTCCCGCGTCGGGTAGTTCAGCGCAGCAAGCTGCGCTCTACGTCTGGGACCACGCGCCCGCCGCAATGCGTAGCACGGAGCTTGCTCCGCTGCCTTCCACGCAACGTCTGCAACATGTCCTGCGTCGGGTAATTCAGCGCAGCAAGCTGCGCTCTACCGGTGGGACCGTGCGCCCTCCGCAATCTGTAGAGCGGAGCTTGCTCCGCTGCGTTCCATGCAACGTCTGCAATATGTCCTGCGCCGGGTAGTTCAGCGCAGCAAGCTGCGCTCTACGGGTAGGATCGTGCGCCCTCCGCAATCCGTAGAGCGGAGCTCGCTCCGCTGCTTTCCATGCAACGTCTGCAATATGTCTTGGGTTGGGTAGTTCAGTGCTGCAAGCTGCGCTCTACGGCTGGACCACGCGCCCGCCGCAATGCGTAGAGCGGAGCTTACTCCGCTGCTTTGCATGCAACGTCTGCAATATGTCCCGCGTCGGGTAGTTCAGCGCAGCAAGCTGCGCCCTACGGCTGGGACCGCGCGCCCTCCGCAATCTGTAGAGCGGAGCTTGCTCCGCTGCGTTCCACGCAGCGTCTGCAATATGTCTTGGGTCGGGTAGTTCAGCGCAGCAAGCTGCGCTCTACGTTTGGGATCGTGCGCCCGCCGCAATGCGTAGAGCGGAGCTTGCTCCGCTGCTTTCCACGCAACGTCTGCGATATGTCCCGCGCCGGGTAGTTCAGCGCAGCAAGCTGCGCTCTACGGCTGGACCACGCGCCCGCCGCAATGCGTAGAGCGGAGCTTGCTCCGCTGCCTTCCACGCAGCGTCTGCGATATGTCCCGCATCGGGTAATTCAGCACAGCAAGCTGCGCTCTACGGGTGAGGTATCAGCTTATCTGCACGAGAAATGCTGATAGCCCGGCTCTGATGGCTGCCATTCGTGGCCATCTGCGGCCAGTGCAACCACCCGCTCTCCATTGACGATTCCGCCGATACGCTGCAGCGGGGTCAACGTTGCCAGTGCGATGCCTTCGATGGCCTGGCGAGCGCTGACCGGGGCACTGAACAACAGTTCGTAATCATCGCCGCCGGTGGCCTGCAACTGCTGCCTGCGCTCGGGATCAACCGCCCGCAGCAAGGCATCCGATGCCGGCAACGCCGCCAGTTGCACCCGCGCGCCGACGTCGCTGGCAGTGCAGATGTGCTGCAGATCGGCGAGCAGGCCATCGGACACGTCGATGGCCGCATGGGCGACACCGCGCAATGCCCGGCCCAGTGGCACGCGTGGCGTCGGTCGGTTCAGGCGCTGGCGCAGTGCTTCGTCGCCGTCCTGCAGATGGCCATCTTCGTCCAGCATCAGCGCCAATGCCGCGGCGGCATCGCCGAGGCTGCCGCTGACCCAGATGTCGTCACCGAGCCGGGCGCCATCGCGACGCAGGGCCTCTCCGCTTGCCACCAGACCATGTACGGTGACGCAGACCGACAATGGCCCGCGGGTGGTATCGCCGCCGACCAGCGCGATCTGGTGTTGCCTGGCCAGGGCCGTGAACCCGTGCAGGAAGCCATCCAGCCAATCGCCATCGGCCTCGGGCAGCGACAACGACAGCGTGCACCACGCCGGCTCGGCGCCCATCGCGGCCAGGTCGGAGAGATTGACCGCCAGCGCTTTCCAGCCAATGTCGGCGGCCGTGGTGTTGCGCGGGAAATGCACGCCGATGTTCAGCGTGTCCATCGCCACGACCAGTTGCCGGTTGGCCGGCAGCTGCAGCAATGCGGCATCGTCACCGATGCCCAGCACCACGTCATCGCGCGCCACGATGTGGCGGCGGATCTGTTGGATCAGATCGAATTCACCGGTGTTCATGCGGCCGGCGGCAACGGCAGGTCGCCGCGCTCAGCGCGCGCGACTGTTGAGTTCGGCCGGCCGCCATTCCACCGCCGCCTTGTCGAGCACGCCGTTGACATAGGTATGGCCGTGTTCGGACCCAAACCGCTTGGCGGTTTCGATGGCTTCGTTGAGCACCACCCGGTACGGCACGTCGATGCGATGCAGCAGTTCGTAGGCGGCGATGCGCAGCACCGCACGCTCGATGGGATCGACCTCGTCGACGCTGCGGTCCAGGTAAGGCAGCAGCGCTTCGTCCAGGCTCGGCGCGTGCTTGATCACGCCGCGCACCAGATCCTCGAAGTATTCGAGGTCGGCGATTTCATGCGCCTGCTCGTGCGCGAACTGGGCGATGATCTGTCCGGCGTCGCCACCGGACAGCTGCCAGGCGTAGACCGCCTGCAGTGCACGCCGGCGCGCACGCGCGCGGGTTACCGGGTCAACGCCGTCTTTGCGCGGGGGGTGATGCGGTCGGTTCACGGTTGCACCTGCTTGCTGTGGTTCATGACAACTGCTCCAGCAGTTGCGCCATTTCGATCGCCGCCAATGCGACTTCCTCGCCCTTGTTGCCGTGGCTGCCACCGGCACGGGCGTCGGCATCCTCGACCCGTTCCACCGCCAGCACGCCGTTCAGCACCGGCACGCCGAAATCCAGCTGCACCCGCATCAGGCCTTCGGCACAGCCATCGGCGACGTGTTCGTAGTGGCGGGTATCGCCACGGATCACGCAACCCAGCGCCATCACCGCGACATGGCCGCCAGCAGCGGCGACACGGGCAGCAGCCAACGGAATTTCCCAGGCGCCGGGCACGCGGATGACGTCGATGGCGTCTTCGGCCACGCCATTGGCGGCCAACGCCTGCCGCGCACCGGCTACCAGGGTATCGGTGATGCGCAGGTTCCAGCGGCTGGCAATGATCGCGAAACGCCCGCTTTCCGGAGCTCGCAGATCGCCTTCGTAATGGGACATGGGTGGTGGACTCCTCGAGGCCGTGCAGTTTAACAGTCAGCGCAGCTGGCGGCGCCGGGCATCAGGGCTGGACGTATTCGACCACGTCCAGGCCGAAGCCGGCCAGGCCGACCTGACGCCGTGCCGGGCCCAGCACCCGCAACTTGCCCAGTCCCAGATCCGCCAGGATCTGCGCGCCGGCGCCATTGCGCCGCCACTGGCCGACATCCTTGCTGTTGCCGCTGGCCTCGGGCTGCTTGCGCAGCCGTGCCAGCAGCGCCGCGGTGTCGCGCGGTGCCGACAGCACCACCATCACCCCCTGCCCCTGCGCGGCAATCGCACGCAGCGCATCGGTGCCGGCGACGCCGAAATCCTCGCGCCGCCAATGCAGCAGATCGGCCAACGGGTTTTCGACCTGCACCCGCACCAGGGTCGGCGTCTGTGCCTGCGGCTGGCCGCGGACCAGGGCGAAATGCAGGTCGTGGGCGATGCGGTCGCGATAGGTCACCAGCTGGAACGGACCGAATTCGGTTTCGATATCGCGCTCGTCGATGCGCTCGACGGTGTGTTCGGTGGCCAGCCGATAGGCGATCAGATCGGCAATCGAGCCCATCTTCAGACCATGTTCGCGGGCGAACACTTCCAGTTGCGGCCGGCGCGCCATGCTGCCATCGGGGTTGAGCACCTCGACCAGCACCCCCGCCGGCTCCAGTCCGGCCAGCATCGGCAGGTCGCTGGCGGCCTCGGTATGGCCGGCGCGGGTCAGCACGCCACCGGGCTGGGCAATCAGCGGAAAGATGTGGCCGGGCTGGCTGAGATCGCTGGCGCTGGCATCGGGCCGCACCGCGGTGCGCACGGTATGGGCACGGTCATAGGCGGAGATGCCGGTGGTGACGCCCTCGGCGGCTTCGATGCTGACGGTGAAATTGGTGTGGAACTGGGCGGTATTGGTCTGCACCATCGGCGCCAGGCCCAGTTGCTGGCAGCGTTCGCGGGTCAGCGACAGGCAGACCAGGCCGCGGGCGTGGGTGACCATGAAGTTGATGTCCGACGGCTTGACCAGTTCGGCGGCCATGATCAGGTCGCCTTCGTTCTCGCGGTCCTCATCATC
This sequence comes from Pseudoxanthomonas dokdonensis, assembly GCF_001431405.1. Classification (GTDB taxonomy): domain Bacteria; phylum Pseudomonadota; class Gammaproteobacteria; order Xanthomonadales; family Xanthomonadaceae; genus Pseudoxanthomonas_A; species Pseudoxanthomonas_A dokdonensis. Next base: position 178,759 of record NZ_LDJL01000009.1, on the reverse strand, counting down.
GACGATGACCACCATCCGGCCCTGGCGGATTTCTTCCAGCAGTTCGGGAATCGGAGCGAAGTTCATGCGCCTGCTCCCTGGCCACGTTCGCCGAGCAAACGTTCGACGTAGCGGGCGACCAGATCAATTTCCAGATTGACCGCATCGCCAACCCGGGTCTGCGCAAATGCGGTGTGGCTGACGGTGTGTGGAATCAAGGCCACTTCGAAGCCCCGCTCATCGACCGCGTTGACGGTCAGGCTGACCCCATCCACGCAGATCGAACCCTTTTTGGCGATATAGCGCAGCAACGCAGCCGGCGCACTGAAACGCCAGCGCTGTGCGCGCGCATCTTCTTCAATGCCGGCGACCTGGCCCAGGCCATCGACGTGGCCGCTGACCAGATGTCCGCCCAGCCGATCGGTCGGTCGCATTGCCCGCTCCAGGTTGACCAGCGCCGCAGGCTGCAGGCGTCCCAGGGTGGTCAGTGACAGGGTTTCGGTGGAGGCGTCGACCGCAAAGCTGCTGGCGTCGAATTCGACCACGGTCAGGCAGACGCCATTGACCGCAATGCTTTCGCCCAGTTGCACGTTGTCGAACGGCAGGCTGCCGACGTTGATCACGAAGCGGGCATCGCCGCCGCGGGTTTCTGCGTGGGCCAGGCTGCCGACGCCTTCGATGATGCCGGTGAACATGTCAGCACCCTCCCCGGGCAAACACGCGATGGCCGCTGGCTCGAGGGCAGTTGCCTCGACCAGGAGATACGACGGTAAGCGCGACGGGCGCTGAAGTGGCTGATTGATTGGACATGAAACGTTTCCCGCAAGAGTGAGCGAAAAACGCCTCAAGGCATGAGGCAGACGCACCGGCGCGGTAACGCGCAGGCGGCGATTCTGTCTTCTTTCATCCGGACTATGGGCTCTGCTGCAGGCAGCAAAGCCGGACCGTCGGCTCCGGCATCGGACCGGATCTGCTGACCTTCCGGGAAGATTCCCGAAAGCGCTCGCGGGCTTGTAACTGGCAACGTTTGCTGCCGGAAACCTACCGCCGGTGGGGAATTCCACCCCGCCCTGAAGACGTTACGTGATGCCGGCGAACCGGCGCGCGCATTCTAGCACCGGGCGCTGTCCCGGGCCCGCAACGGAGTGTTCAGCCGCTGGCTGGCGGTGCATCGTTCGATGCTCCGGCTTCTTCCGCGGCGTCGGATTGCTCCGGTTTGCGCCGCAGGTGCAGTACCAGCGGCCAGCGCATGGTCCGCACGCGCTGCGGGTCGCCCCAGGCGGCGGCCAGTTCCGGGCCGTGGATTTCGACCGGGTCGCGGCCGGTGGCGGCCAGGAAGCAGGCCGAGGCCGACAGGCTGGCGAAGTATTCGACCAGCTGCGGCAGGTTCCATTCGGCCGACATCCACATCGCCGGCACCGGCAGTGGTTCGAACGGCCACGCATATCCGACATAGCCGACATCGACGTCGTTGCGCTGTGGCGGCCAGTACGGGTCGATGTCATCGCGCACCGCCTCGGCGACATCGGCCAGGTCATCGGAAAACACAATGTCCTGGTAGGTCCAGGCGGCGAGGATGCCTCCCGGCTGCAGCACCCGTTCGCACTCGGCAAAAAACCGCGGCCGGTTGAACCAGTGCAGGGCCTGGGCCACCGCAATCAGGCCGACGCTGTTGTCGGCCAGCGACGGTGTTTCGGCCTGCTCGACCGCGACGCTGACGTTGGCGCGCGGGGCCAGCACCGCCGCATGACGCTCGATCAACGCCGCGCTGGGATCGGTGGCATAGACGTGGGCGAAGCGCTCGGCCAGCCCGAGCGTGGCCTGGCCACTGCCGCAGCCTGGCTCCCAGACCCTTGCGCTGGCCGGAACCACCCGTGATATCGCCTCATACATCACCTCCGGATACGTCGGGCGCGAGGCTGCATAGGCCTTGGCCAACGCCGAAAAATGATCGTGGAACGACATCAGGGACTCCGCTGTGCGACTAGCTTGAATGAGAAGGGCGTAACAATATCCGTTGATCGGTTCCAATGACACGTGAATCGACGATCCGGAAATGCCTGCGCTGCATCATCTGCTGGATATCCAGGCCGGAGAACAACGGTCGGGCGCTGTCGCCGAGCAGTACCGGCGCCACATACAGCAGGATTTCGTCGGCCAGGCCGGCCTCGACAAACGCACCGGCCAGGGTCGAACCGGCCTCGACCTGGACTTCGTTGACACCGCGCGCGGCCAACAAGCGCAGCACGGCCAGGAGATCGAAGCGGCCACCCTCGGCGGCGGCCACCGCTGTCTGCGCCTGCATCTGCCGTGGTGGTTTGGCATCGGCGACGTGCACGTACAAGGTCGGCGCATCGCCCTCTCGGACCTTGCCGCGGGCGACCGTCGCCAGGCCGGCATCCAGCACCACCCGCAGCGGCGGCACGAACGCAGTGTCGTCGCCCAGCCGCACCGTCAATGACGGGTCATCGGCCAATACCGTGCCGGCGCCGGTCAGGATGGCGCCAGCGCGGGCCCGCCAGTGCTGCACGTCCAGCCGCGAGGCTTCGCCACTGATCCATTTGGAATCGCCATTGGCCATCGCGGTCCGCCCGTCCAGGCTGCAGGCCAGCTTGACCCGCAGCCACGGCCGGCCACGTTCGATCCGCGACAGGAAGCCATGGTTGAGCTGGCGCGCCTGCGCTTCCATCAAGCCGACCCGGACCCGGATGCCGGCCGCGCGCAATTTGTCGAAGCCTTTGCCGGCGACCTCCGCGAACGGGTCCTGCATCGCCGCGACGACCTCGCTGACGCCTGCGGCAATCAGCGCGTCGGCACAGGGGCCGGTGCGGCCGGTATGCGCGCACGGCTCCAGCGTCACGTAGGCGGTAGCGCCGAAGGCACGGCCACCGGCCGCACGCAGCGCGTGCACCTCGGCATGCGCCTCGCCGGCCCGCTGGTGGAAGCCTTCGCCGACGATCTGCCCGTCATGGCTGAGCACGCAGCCGACCATCGGATTCGGCTTGCAGGTGTAGGCGCCGCGCTCGGCCAGCCGCAGCGCGCGCGCCATCATTTGGTGATCCCACGCGGAGAATTCGCTCATGCGGCCATGATCGCCTGCTTCTGCCCGTTAGCCAAGCCAGCGCGGCGGGGCGGCAAAGGCCGGCGACGATCGCGTTGCCCGGAGCGGATGATGCACACGACATTGCAGCGCATGCAGCGCAGCAGGAACCTCTACGGCTGCGGGGGTGCCGCCGGCGGCTGGATGCTCATCACCGTCACCTGCAACGATGCCAACGCAATGTGGTCGTGCACCTGCCAGCCCAGACGTTGATAGAACGCCACCGCATCCGTGCAGTACAGATACAGGCGTGGCACCTGCAGCCGTCCGGCCAGGGCCACGCAGGCATGTACCAGTTGCTGGCCGATTCCCTGTCCGCGCGCCTCCGGCGTGACTACCAGGCTGGCCAGCCAGGGCGAGTACTGGCGGATGTCTTCGTGATCGTTCTGCAGCAGGCTGACCGAGCCCAGCCACCGTCCGTCCTGCAACGCCACCAGTGTGGTCGGGATCGCCTCCGCCTGGCGATGGGTGGCCAGTTCGGCGGCCGCGGCTTCGACGGTCCAGCCGGGCAACAGCGCACCGAATGCGTCAACGTGGGCCTGGGCCAGGCCAGCAATCAGGTCCGGCCGCTGACACAGATAATCCAGCCGCACCGGCATGGCTCGGCCTCAGCGCTTCTTGTTCTTGTCTATCGGCACCACTTCGCCACTGAGCAGCGACAGCTGTTCGCTGCTGGCGGGAATGTCGCGTTCGAGCTTCTCGATTTCCTCGCGGAAGTCGGCGACGTCCTCGAAACTGCGGTAGACCGAGGCAAAACGCACGTAGCCGACATGGTCGAGCTTGCGCAGTTCGGCCATCACGAATTCGCCCAGTCGGCGCGAAGCCAGCTCGCGCTCACCGCTCATCCGCATCTGCTGGATGACGGCGCGAACCGCTGCCTCGATCTGCTCTTCGGATACCGGCCGCTTCTGCAGTGCGCGATCAAACCCGGCCCGCAGCTTGCGTGCATCGAAGACATCACGACGGCCATCGCTCTTGATGATCGCCGGCAATTTCAGTTCCACCGTCTCCAGGGTCGAGAAACGGTCGCCGCATGCCTCGCACTCACGACGGCGACGGATGGTCGCGCCGTCTTCGGACACACGTGAATCAATTACCCGGGTGTCGCTGTGCTGGCAGAAGGGACAATGCATCAGTGGCCGGTTCGAGGAAGGTGAAGCAGGTACCGGAGCTTCGACGTCATCCGCCGGCGGCCCGGGCTGTGACCTGGTCCCCGGCTGCTCGCCGCCAGTCCGGTCATATCAACCATACACCGGATACTTGCGGCATTGCGCGGTGACCGCATCGCGGACCCGGGCAATCACCGCTTCGTCCTTGGGCGCATCCAGCACGTCGCACATCAGGTTGGCCAGCTCGATGCAGTCGGCTTCCTGGTAACCGCGGGTGGTCACCGCCGGGGTGCCGATGCGCAGGCCCGAGGTCACGAACGGCTTGCGCGGGTCGTTGGGCACCGAGTTCTTGTTGACGGTGATGTGGGCCTTGCCCAGCGCTTCCTCCGCGTCCTTGCCGCTGACGTCCTTGCCGATCATGTCGACCAGCATCAGGTGGTTTTCGGTGCCGCCGGACACAATCTTGTAGCCACGCTCGATGATGACCTTGGCCATCGCCTGCGCGTTCCTGACCACTTGCTGCTGGTAGGCGGTGAAGGCTGGCTCCAGCGCTTCCTTGAACGCCACCGCCTTGGCCGCGATGACGTGCATCAGCGGGCCGCCCTGGATGCCGGGGAACACGATCGACTGCAGCTTCTTCTCGATCTCTTCGCCTGCGCCCTTGGCGATGATGATGCCGCCACGCGGACCGCGCAGGGTCTTGTGGGTGGTCGAGGTGACCACGTGCGCGTGATCGACCGGGCTCGGATAGACACCGGCGGCGACCAGGCCGGCGACGTGCGCCATGTCGACGAACAGGTAGGCACCGACCTTGTCGGCGATGGCACGGAAGCGCGCCCAGTCAATCTTCTGCGAATAGGCGGAAAAACCGGCCACCACCATTTTCGGCTTGTGCTCCAGCGCCAGCTTCTCGACTTCGTCGTAATCAATCAGGCCCTGGTCGTTGACCCCGTACTGGACCGCGTTGAACAGCTTGCCGCTGACGTTGACCTTGGCGCCGTGGGTCAGGTGGCCACCGTGGGCCAGGCTCATGCCCAGGATGGTGTCGCCCGGATTCAGCAGCGCCAGATAGACGGCCTGGTTGGCCTGGCTGCCCGAGTGCGGCTGCACGTTGGCGTAGTCGACACCGAACAACTGCTTGAGGCGGTCGATCGCCAGCTGCTCGGCGATGTCGACGTATTCGCAACCGCCATAATAGCGCTTGTGCGGATAGCCCTCGGCGTACTTGTTGGTCAGCTGGGTACCCTGGGCTTCCATCACGCACGGGCTGGCATAGTTTTCGCTGGCGATCAGCTCGACATGATCCTCTTGGCGCTGGCACTCGGCGGCGATGGCGGCAGCCAGTTCGGGGTCATAGGCTTCGATACGGACGGCTCGCGGGAACATCGCTACTCCGGGGCTAGGGCGTGTGGGCTGCAAATTGTAACGGTTTGCCCGCTAGGTGGGCGATTCCGGCGCTTGGCCGGGTGCTTGCGCACGCCCCGCGCCAGCGGCGTTCAGCCGGGCCAGGTGCTGGCCAACCGCCGTCGACGCCGGTCCGGCGGACCACCCTGTCCGCCCGGCATCCGGGCTGCACGCGCCGCATCGGTCAAGCCCGTGCCCTCAATCCATGCCTGCGGCAGGTGGCAAGCCAGCGCGCGCGTGGCGAACCGGGCGCAACCCGCTCTAAACGGCGGGTGACCGTTGATTGGCGGCAGCCCTGCTGATCCGCGATAATCGGCGGCTACCCAACCTCTTCCGCGACCCTGCCCTTGGCAGGCCGTCGCCGTCCGCACGCGGAGTTCCAGCCCCATGTCGCAATACATCTACACCATGAATGGCGTCAGCAAGATCGTGCCGCCCAAGCGCCAGATCATCAAGGACATCTCGCTGTCGTTCTTCCCCGGCGCCAAGATTGGCCTGCTCGGCCTCAATGGCGCCGGCAAGTCGACCGTCCTGAAAATCATGGCCGGCGTGGACACCGATTTTTCCGGTGAAGCCCGCCCGCAGCCCGGCACCAAGGTCGGCTATCTGGCCCAGGAGCCGGAACTGAACCCGGAACACACCGTGCGCCAGGCGGTGGAAGAAGGCGTCGGTGAAGTGCTGCAGGCGCAGGCGGCACTGGACCGGGTCTACGAGGCCTATGCCGAAGAGGGCGCCGACTTCGACAAGCTGGCGGCCGAGCAGCAGCGGCTAGAGGCAATCCTGGCCGCCAATGACGCGCATATGGTCGAGCAGCAGCTGGAAGTAGCCGCCGACGCGCTGCGGTTGCCGCCGTGGGATGCCATCGTCGGCAAGCTTTCCGGTGGTGAGAAGCGCCGCGTGGCGCTGTGCCGCCTGCTGCTGCAGAAGCCGGACATGCTGCTGCTGGACGAACCGACCAACCACCTCGACGCCGAATCAGTGGAATGGCTGGAGCAGTTCCTGGCCCGCTACAGCGGCACCGTGGTCGCGGTCACCCATGATCGCTACTTCCTCGACAACGCCGCCGAATGGATCCTGGAACTGGACCGCGGTCGCGGCATTCCGTGGAAGGGCAACTACACCGACTGGCTGGTGCAGAAGGAAGAGCGCCTGAAGCAGGAAGACAACCAGGAAAAGGCCCGCCAGAAAGCCATCCAGAAAGAACTGGAATGGTCACGCCAGAATGCCAAGGGTGGCCGCAGCAAGGGCAAGGCCCGCCTTGCGCGCCTGGACGAGCTGCAGTCGGTGGACTACCAGCGCCGCAACGAAACCAATGAAATCTTCATCCCGCCGGGCGAGCGCCTGGGCAACTCGGTGATCGAGTTCAAGAACGTCAGCAAGACGTTCGGCGACCGCCTGCTGATCGACGACTTGAGCTTCCTGGTTCCGGCCGGCGCAATCGTCGGCATCATCGGCCCCAACGGCGCCGGCAAGTCGACCCTGTTCAAGATGATCACCGGTGCCGAAAAGCCGGACTCCGGCGAAATCAACATCGGCCCGACCGTCAAGCTGGCTTATGTCGACCAGAGCCGCGACAAGCTGGAAGGCAACCACAACGTGTTCCAGGAAGTCTCCGGCGGCCTCGACATCCTCAACATCAACGGCATCGAGATCCAGTCGCGTGCCTACATCGGCCGCTTCAACTTCAAGGGCACCGATCAGCAGAAGCTGGTCGGCTCGCTGTCCGGTGGTGAGCGTGGTCGCCTGCACATGGCCAAGACCCTGCTGCAGGGCGGCAACGTGCTGCTGCTCGACGAACCGTCCAACGATCTCGACATCGAGACCCTGCGTGCGTTGGAAGACGCGCTGCTGGAGTTCCCCGGCAACACCTTCGTCATCAGCCATGACCGCTGGTTCCTGGATCGCATCGCCACCCACATCCTGGCCTTCGAAGGCGACAGCCACGTCGAATTCTTCCAGGGCAATTACCGCGAATACGAAGAAGACAAGAAGCGCCGCAAGGGCGACGATGCCGGCCCGCATCGCCTGCGTTTCAAGGCACTGAAGTAACCTATCCGCCACAGCGGCGGCCAACCGCCGCTTGCATCAGCTATACGCGGTGGCGGTCAGCGCACTACATCGATGAAGCTGTTGATCGACAGCCGGCCCGCCAGCGGGTCGGCTGTCGGCACCTGGCGGTTGTCGATGCAGCCCGAATGCAGTGAATTGCGCCGGTACACCAGCATCCGGTTGAACACGCCATCGACCCGCGCGATCTGCTCGAACAGGGCGCTGTCACCGTTGATGTAGCCTTCGCCGGTGGCATCGGGCTGATGGCTCTGCTGCTCCAGGCACTGGAAGTACGGACGTCCGCGCGCTTCATCGATGTATTCGAAACCGGTCTGCCGATGCCGGTAGAACGCGGTACCGCCCCAGCCATCGAACAGATAATGGACGGTGGCCAGGCCGCTGCCGTCGGTCGAATCTATGTGCGGCACCTTCTGCAGGAACTTCAACTGCGACGGCGGCGTCGTCACCAGCGAGTAATGACACATCGGGAACTCGAAGCGTCCGGCCTCCAGCCCGAAATACGGCTGCAGCAATGGCTGCAGCAGGGTCTGCAGGAACTCCCGATAGGAAAACGGCGCCTGCGCGCGGACCCCGGGAAACATCGCCCCCTGCCTGCTGAAACCATGGTGCGAGGCCTTGCGTACCAGCCGCCCGGGGTCGGCGACCACGTTGTCGATGATCAGCAGCGGCGCGCGTTCGGCGCCCAACAGCTGGGCGCGGATCTGGATGTCGGGATGGGTGACCAGCATGGACGCGAACTACCTTGGAAATTAACGATGCCAATCAGGCAGGCGTTGCCTGCGGCGTGACCGGCGACAGCGTTGCCCAGACCCGCGGATCAGATCTGCAGTAACTGTCGATGAAGGCCTGCTGCGTCGGCATCTGCTGCACCGCCTGGCGCATCGGTTGCTGGATCGAGTGCAGCAGCCGCTGCATGTCCTGATCCGACAGAGCACGCGCCAACGGGTGATGCTGGCTGGGCATGATGCCCTGCCCCAGCATCACGTGGGTCCAGGAGTCTACCCGGAACAGTTCGTCCGCGCCCTGCCAGGCGTGCGCGCGCTCACGCCACGCGTCCAGGCGTATCTGCAGCGATGGCGGCAGCTGCATGTCGCGGCATTCACGCCACATCGGTTCGTCGCGCTGGTTGGCGTGGTAATGCAGGATGATGAAATCGCGTACGTGTTCCATCTCGGCGCGGCCAACCTCGTTGTAGACGCCGACCAGTGACTGCGGAATGCCATCTAACGGGAACAACTGCACCAGGCGCATCACCGCCGACATGCTGAGATGGATGCTGGTCGATTCCAGCGGCTCGATGAAACCACTGGCCAGACCCAGCGAGACCACATTCTTGTTCCAGGCCTTCAATCGACGGCCGCTGCGGAACGGTACCCGCCATGGTTCCCGGATCGGGCGCGCACCGACCGCGTCCAGCAGCTTCTGGGTCGCTTCGTCATCGGACATGTGACGGCTGGAATAAACCCAGCCGCAGCCGACCCGGTCCTGCAATGCGATGTGCCAGCGCCAGCCGGCTTCGTGGGCGATGGCGCGCGTGTACGGCACCGGCGGGCCGACCGACTCGGTCTGCACCGCGACCGCGCGGTCACTGGGCAGCCACTGATGCCAGTCCTCGTAACCGCTTTGCAGGGTCTGCTCGATCAGCAGGCCGCGGAAGCCGGTGCAGTCGATGAACAGATCTCCTTCCAGCACCTGGCCGTCTTCCAGCACCAGCGCCTGCACGAAACCATCCTGCGGATCCTGGCGGACTTCGCGGATTTTGCCCTCCACCCGCTTCAATCCATAACCTTCGGCGATGCCGCGCAGGAACCGCGCGTACAGGCCGGCATCGAAATGATAGGCGTAGTTGACCTGCGGCTGGCTGGACAGGGTGAACCGGTCCTCGCGCGAAGCCAGGGTTTCCAGGCAGAAATCGCCCAGTTCCGAGGCCATCCCGCGGCGCACGCTGTCGAGCCAGAAATGATGGAAGCCGCAGGCGCGCGTGCTTTGCCCGGTGATGCCGAACGGATGGATGTAGCGCTCGCCGGGGCGGCGCCAGTTCTCGAACGAAATCGACAGCTTGAAGGTGCCGGCGACCGCACGCAGGAACTCCTGCTCATCGATCTGCAGGAAGCGATGGAAGGTCCGGATCGGCGGCACCGTCGATTCACCGACGCCGACCGTGCCGATCTGCTCGGACTCGACCAGGGTGATCTCGAGCAGGTCACGGAACTGGTGCGACAACGCGGTGGCGGCCAGCCACCCGGCGGTACCGCCACCGGCAATCACTACTTTGCGTATCCGACCATTGGCCACGTCTGTGTTCCCCGTTCTGCGTGTTGTCAGCGGTTGAGTTTGTCGATCAGCATCGATCGAAGCTGGCGTGCCAGGGTTTCATCGATCGGTCCCAGTACATGACGTGCGGCCTCCGGCAGATGCTCGCCGGCGCGTTCGGCCGGACCGAACACGTAGTGCTCGAAAACCTCGCGCCAGGCCTGCTTCTCGGGCTCGGGCCGATCACGGATGCTCCACAGCGCGTGGTACAGCGCGTGCATTGGCGTCGGCACGTATGCCGGCATGCTGTTCCACCAGTAATTGACCAGCACGTTGAACGGCGCCAGGCCCTGCACGTGATGCCACCACATGCTGGGGATGTAGATCGCGTCGCCCGGTTCCAGCACCACGCTCTGTGCCTGCGCCCAGGCCTGGGCGAAGCGCGGATAGCGCTGCAGGTCCGGATGTTCGAAATCGACCACGCTGACCACCTGCCCGCCCGGTGTCGGGGCCAGCGGTCCCGGGTACAGATGACTGATCTGATCCGGCGGAAACAGGGTGAAGCGGCGCTGCCCGACCGCGCACACGGCGATGTTGTTGGGTGCGTCGTAATGACAGGACGCGGTCACCCGGTTGCCAATCCAGATGCTCGGCGGTGCGTTGACCCCGGCGCTGGCGAAGTCGAGCGGATTGTCCTCGACAAATCCACGCAGATTGGGCTCGACCAGCATCGAGGCCAGATAGAACGTCGGCGGCGACGCATCCTGCATGTGCGCGTGGATCCGCTCCAACAGCCGGTCCAGGCTGCTGCGCTCCACCTGGCAGTTGAGCGCGGTGAAGTCATCGTTGTAGAACGGCCGGCCATTGATGGCGGCAGGGCCGTGCGAATACAGCACCGGCCGGCCTGCATCATGCCCACGCAGATAGGCCATGGCGTCGTCGCTGCCGCGCAGGCCGGCCTCGACCAGCCCCCACTGCCGGGCCACGCCCTTCAACAGCAACGGCTGCGTGGCCGTCTGCAACTGGGACCAAGGCAGCACGCCGGGCTGGCAGCCTGGCAGCTCGCGCACCGCTGCCGGCGTCGGCAGGGCCGGATTCAGGGCGCCTGCTCCGCGGTGTCGGCGATCGCCTGTTGCTGTCGCAACCTGCGTTGCTTTTCCGCCATCAACCGGCGCACGTTGTGCATCGAGGCCAGCATCAGGTACACACCTTCCAGATAGCCGGCCTGGTGCAGCTGGTGCAATGCCTGCGCATCCAGGGCCGCCAGCTTGTCACGGTCGATGCCATACAGCCCGCCGACGTTGACCCGATGGGTTTCATCCAACTGCACGTCAATCGCGAATGGCTGGATCAGCCCGCACGCATCCAGTGCCGCCAGCATCGGCTGGGTCATCTCGGTGCCGTCGCGGATGCCGCGCAGCACGCTGATCACATGTTGCAGGTAGGCGCTGTGGCCGCCCTGCGCGGTGAACACCGCTTCGCCTTCACTGAAACTGGCCCGCGGATGATCCAGATCGACATGGATCACGGGCTCCTGGCGCAGCTCGCCATCGACCTGCTGCTCCTGGAAGCCAATCAGGAACGGCCCCTTGGCCACCGCGCCGGGCAAGTAGCTGGCATTCCAGCGGTCTCCCTGCAGGAACAGGTTCTCGTCGCGTTCGAAACCCAGCAGGGCCACCGACTGCCATTCACCGCTGTCGCGATGCCTGCGCAGGAAGATCGGGTATTCGCGCTGCAGTTCCGCGTATTCGCTGGGAAACGCCGGCAGTACCGCCAACTGGTCGCCCAGCTCGTGTCCAAACCGGGTGATGACGCGCAGATCCTTGTGCGCGACGTTGTTGAGGAGTTCGTATCGGGCCATGGGCAGCGTCAGTAAATTCGAGGGTGTCTATACCGTCACCGGCAGCGGCGCACGGCAGCGCCATGTTTCGGCAACAAAGTGACATTTGCAGAAAAACCCGCGGCCGGCAAGCGTTCCCGCAATAGCGACCGGCAGATGAAGAAAGGGACCGCTGCTTGCGCAGCGGTCCCGCCCTGAAGCGACTTCCGGGGAGGAACATCGCAGGGTTCAGAACTTGTAACGGACCCCCAGCATGTAGCGCGGGCTCTGATCCACCAGCTTCATCATCTGCTCGGAGGTACGGGCGTGCCAGCGCACGTCCTCACCGGTCAGGTTGATGGCTTCCAGGCCCACCGACCAGCGGTCATCCCAGGTGTAGCTGACGCTGAGGTCGAACTGGTCGTAGTCCTCGACGTAGTACGGATTGCGGCTGGAACCCTGGTTGGCCAGGATCAGGTACTCGTCACGCCAGTTCCAGGCCAGGCGGGCCGACCAGCCGTAGTTTTCGTACATCAGCATGAAGTTGGCGGTATCGCTCAGGCCCTGCAGGGCGAACTGGTCCAGGTTCGGATCGCCGCCGTTGTCATAGCCGATGTCGCCATCGACGATGGTGTAGTTGGCGTAGATGCCAAAGCCGCTGCTGCCGAAGAAGTACTGGCCACCCAGTTCCCAGCCATGCAGCTTGGCGTCGTTCTGGTTGACCGGCCGGTTGACGTTGAACATGTACAGCGGGTCATCGGCTTCGCCATAGACGTTGTACGCGGCTTCGGTCGCCAGTTGCTGGGCGCCGGTGCCATCGAACGCCGCCAGGCCGGCTGGGTCGTTGCGCAACAGCGCCAGCGCGGTGAACAACGAGGTGTCGTTGGCCGAACACGCCGCCGCATCGGCCGCCGCGACCTGGGCGGTACAGGCTGCACTGGTGAGGAAGTCCAGTGCCGCCTGCGCGTCCGGTCCGGAGGTCGGATCGGTCAGGCCATACAGCGATTCCTGGCCGACGGTGTTGCCGATGAAGTTGTTGACCTTCTTGTCCCAGAACGTCACCGAGATATAGCTGGCATCGGCGAAGTACCACTCCAGCGCCATGTCGAAGTTGTCCGATTCCAGCGGCTTCAACGCCGGGTTCTGGGCGCTGCCGCTGGCGCGGCTGGACGGGTCGATCAGCACCGAACCGAATGGCTGCTGCGCGCCGGGGCCGGCATACAGGTTGCCAAACGGCGCACGGGCGATGGACTTGCCCAACGAGGCGCGTGCCTTCAACGACTCGGTCAGGTCGATGTCGAAGTCGATGTTGGGCAGGATATAGCTGTAGCTGGCCTTCTCGCTGAAGGGCTGCTGCTCATCGGACAACACGATGCGGAAGTCGTTGTTGGCCTGCCATTCGATCGCCTCGGGAACGGCGATGACCGAGGTCGAGACCACGTCAGTGGTTTCGTAACGCAGGCCGACCCGGGTGTGGGTCATCATGCTGCCCCACTCGCCTTCCAGTTGCAGTTGCATGTACACCGAGTTGGTCTTCTCCTCGACCCGGTTGTCGGCCGAGCGCTGCGGGCTAACCCCGATGCCAACGCCGTAGTTGTCGGCCGCCCATTGGGTCAGGGCGCCGGTATCGCCGGTCCAGGCACCGTTGTTGCTGGCCAGGCTGTAGTCGTCGAACAGGCCGACGATATCGATCGGATGCAGCAGGTCCATCAAGCCGTTGGCGGTGTCCGAATCGACGTTGGCCACGCCCCAGTCACCCAGCGTCGAGTAGGCTTCGGCGGCCTGGGTGCGATGGGTGGTCGACTTGCTGGTGTCGGCACCGAACTGGAAACGGCCGGCATCGAACAGCCATTCGCCGTCCACGCGTGCTTCCTTGACCTCGCTGATCTGGGTCTGCGCATTGACACGCAGCACCTGCGAGCCGATTTCGCCTTCGACAAAGCCCGGGTTGGTCACGCCATTGGTGCCGGCCGCCGCATCGGCGGTGCTCGGGTACCAGGTCTGCGAACCCACTGGCAGGCTGTTGTTGAACCACATTTCCTGCACCCAGGAGCCGCCACAGTGCGGGCCAACGGTGCAGTTGTTGGTGCCGGCGATGCTCATGAAGATCGAGCCACCACCGGTCAGCGGATCGTTCGGCAGGCTCTCGTTCTTGGAGTTGTGCGCATCGAAGCTCAGGTTGAAGTTGTCGCTGACCGCCCACTGCGCATTGAAGCCCAGCGAGCCCAGCTTGTACTTCTGCATGCTGCGCTGCTGCTCAAGACCGAAGTCCTTGGTGCCGGCGATTTCGCGGATGTAGATCGGGGTTGCCACGGCACCGCTGGTGTCGAACTCGACATCGGTGTAGTTGCTGTTCTGCAACCACATGGCCTGTTCGCCACGGTTCTCTTCGATCTCGTTGGTCGAGTAGGTGTAGTCCAGGGTCAGGGTCAGGCTGTCGATCGGCGCGAACTGCAGCACCGCCTGGCCATTGATGCGCTCGCGCTCGAAATCAGCGAATGCGTAACGCAGATCGTTCGGTCGCGCGTACAGATCACCGACACCCGGCGCATTGACCACGTTCGGGTTGCCGGGCATGGTCCCGGTCCACGGCTGCACGTTCCAGTAGTTCTCGGTGGCCTGCACCGAGCCGCCGTGGCGCTTCTGGTAGCTGGCACTCAAGCCCACGCCAAAGGTCTTGTCAGGGTTGGTGTAGCTGAAAATGCCCGACACTTCCGGGGTCAGATCGTTGTCGAACAGCTCCGACTGATCCGACACCACCTTGGCACCGGCACTGGCGACCACGCCGCTGTGGTTGAACGGACGGTCGGTCAACACGTTGATGGTGGCGCCGATGCCGCCGCTGGGCACGTTGGCCTGGCTGGTCTTGTAGACCTCCAGTCCGCTGATGGCTTCGGACGCGAGCTGTTGGAAGTTGAACGCGCGCGTACCACCATCGACGCCGCCGATGGCGACCTGGCCGGCCGCGCCAAAGGCATCCGCACCCGGAATCTGCCGCCCGTTGAGGGTGACCATGTTGAACTGCGGACCGAAGCCACGCGCGGTGACCTGCGCGCCTTCGCCGTCGCGGCGTTCGATCGAGATACCGGTGATGCGCTGCAGCGACTCGGCCAGGTTGGTATCCGGGAACTTGCCGATGTCCTCGGCGCTGATCGCATCGACCACGCCGGCGGCATCGCGCTTGATGTTCATGGCCTGATCCAGACTGCTGCGCAGGCCGGTCACCGTGACCGTATCCAGCGTGGTCGCGTCATCGGTCGATTGGGCCTGCGTCTGCTGCGCCTGCGGCACCTGCTGCGGCTGCGCATCCTGGGCGAAGGCGGGATTGATGATGATCACACCACCGACGATGGTGAACATCGCTTTTGACTTGAAACGCTTCAACTTGTGATTCATGAACGTGTCCTTTGCCCTGGAATTTGAACAGCCAAAGTCATGCCGGCCCGGTCATGCCGAGCGACACCCTCCCGCACTTCGATCTTCAAACCTGTCCCGCTTCTGGCGTTGCAGCCTGTCATCGATCCCACCCCTTGCTCGATTGATTGATCACCCCTCCCCAAGGGGCCCCCGACGGACCACGGCGATCAGCGCGGGTGGATACGATGGCCGTATCCGCGGTTCCCGCCCGAGCGCTGCTGCCGTGCCGACGCCGCTGCAAAAAAACAGCGTCGGACCTGCTTGCAATTGCAACCTTCGATGCCATTCCGGCGTCATTTTGGTAGCGCTAACATTCAGTGCCGCGAAGAGTTATCACGGGCATTTGTGACTGTCACTGTGCAGCGCAGCAACACGGCCGCGGATGTTGACGGTTCCCGCCCGGCAGCGGTGTCAGAGCAATCACGACAATGCTTGCTTAATCAGTGATTTGCGCATTTGACGCATGCGCCAGGCGGCAGTTAAAAATCCGCAAAAAAAAAATGACGGCGCTGTCAATTCGGCTGACAGAAAGCCCTGTTCAGCGACACTACCGCGCAGGCTGCGAGCGCTGTTTTCCGATGCCGATTAGTTGGGTGCAACAGGCTTGCTCGGCGTGCGATTCGATAATCGTCCAGCCAGGACAAAATGTCCACCGGTGTCGTCGGATAATCAGCTGTCAGCCGGCTCGGGCGGCAGCTCGAACACCTGCCGCAGGTAACGGACATAACCGGGGTCGTCGCACATGCTCTTGCCCGGCGAATCGCTGAGCTTGGCCACCGGCTGGCCGTTACACCGGGTCATCTTGATCACGATCTGCAGCGGTGTCGGGCCCAGGTCGTTGGTCAAATGAGTACCGATGCCGAAGGCCAGGCGGCAGCGACCGCGGAAATGCCGGTACAGCTGCTCGACCTTGTCCACGTCCAGGCCATCGCTGAACACCAGCGTCTTGCTACGCGGGTCGGTGCGGTTGGCGGCCAGATGGGCGATGACCCGCTCGCCCCAGCCGACCGGATCACCAGAGTCCTGGCGCATGCCATCAAACAGTTTGCAGAAATACATGTCGAAATCGCGCAGGAAGGCATCCAGCCCGACCACATCGGACAGCGCAATGCCGAGGTCACCCCGGTATTCCCTGGCCCAGCCTTCGAAAGCCGCCGCCTGCGAGTCGCGCAATCGCGGCCCCAATGCCTGGAACGCCTGCAACCACTCGTGCGCCATCGTGCCCATCGGGGTCAGGCCATACCGCATCGCCCATAGCACGTTGCTGGTGCCGACGAACTGCGCGCCCAGTCTGTCGCGCAACTGCGGCAGCAGGCGTGCATGCCAGTCGGCGGAATAGCGCCGGCGGGTGCCGTAGTCGGCGATCGCGCAGGCCTCGGCATCAGGCAAGGCACGCAGGCGCTGGATCTTGTGCTGCAGGCGCCGCTCGCCTTCCTCCCAGTCCGGCTGGCTGGTGTTGCGGAACCAGACTTCGTTGATGATGGCCAGCAGCGGTACTTCGAACAGGATGGTATGCAGCCACGGCCCTTCGATCACCAGCTCCAGCTCACCGGATGCCGCTGGCTGCAGCCGCAGGTACTTGCGGTCCAAGTGGAACAGACCGAGGAAGTCGACGAAATCGGCACGGATGAAGCGCAGCCCGCGCAGATAGTCCAGCTCCTGGGGAGTGAACCGCAGCCGGCACAACCCGTCGATCTGCTCGGATATCTCATCGACAAAGCGTGCCAGATCAATACCCGCTGTCCGGCACTTGAACCGGTACTGCACCGTGGCCGCCGGGTACTGGTGCAGCACCGCCTGCATCATGGTGAACTTGTACAGGTCGGTATCAAGCAGTGATGAAATGATCATGGGCCATTATCGGCCAGCGATGCCGCCGGCGGCAAAATCCTCACTGACGTGGCGGCCGTTGCCAATGTGAACAAGGCTTCGGCTATGGTCTGGAATGTCTTGTCACAGGGAGTATCCGCATGAATCACGGCCGCCATCCGCATTCGGCCAGCCGCAGACAACTGCTGCGCGGCGGCCTTGGCATCGCTGCCGCCGCCTGCGTGCCAGCCTGGGCAGCGCCGCTCACGGTCGCGAAAAACAAAGACCGGCGGTCGCAGCTGATCCTGCTCGGCACCGCTGGCGGGCCAACTCCCAAGGCACTGCGCGCCGCACCGGCCCAGGCGCTGGTGGTGGACGATGTCATCTATCTGATCGACTGCGGCAATGGCGTGGCACGGCAGATGGCATTGGCCGGGTTGTCACCAAGCGCGCTGCGGCACGTGTTTGTCACCCACCATCATTCGGACCACAACGCCGACCTCGGCAACGTGCTGCTGCTGGCCTGGTCGGCCAACCTGTCCACCCCGGTCGATTGCTGGGGGCCGCCGCCGCTGGCCCGGATGCGCCATCACTTCCTGGCCCTCAACGACTTCGACATCCAGACCCGTATCCACGATGAAGGCCGCCCGCCGCTGGCCGATCTGTTCCGGACCAATGAACTGGCGGGACCGGGACTGGTGATGGAAGACGAACGGGTCCGCGTCACTGCCGCCCGCGTGCGCCATCCGCCGATCACCGACGCCTACGCCTATCGCTTCGACTGCCCGGACCGCAGCATCGTGTTCTCCGGTGACACCGCGCCTTCGGACGCGCTGGTGGAACTGGCGAAGGACGCCGACATGCTGGTCCACGAGGTGATGTATCTGCCGGCGCTGGACAAACTGATTGCCAGCGAACCGGATGCCGACCGCCTGCGCCAACACCTGATCGACAGCCACACCACCACCGCCCAGGTCGGACAGATCGCACAGCGCGCAGGGGTCAAGACCCTGGTCCTCAGCCATTTCGTCCCCGGCGGCGACCCCAGCCTCACCGACGCCATCTGGCGCGACGCGGTACGCCCGCATTTCGATGGCGAACTGATCATCGGCAGGGATCTGATGCGCTTGTAACGGTATTTCAAACGGGAGCAGCATCCGATACGACCATCATCTACCAGCACCGCTGCCCGGCAACGCCATCATTCCTCGCCATCGCATCCCGGCGCAAGCCGGACTTTCAACTAGCGAAGGTCGGGCCATCCAAATCGCACGCAGCCTGGAAGTCTGGAACCGGTCTTGCTATCAGCAACCTGGCAAAGGCTGGATCCCGGCTTGCGCCGGGATGACGAGGCTTAGTGGACGCTTCAAGGTCTTTTCAACACTGATTCCTGAAAGATTCTTCAGCAGCCCTTTTCTCAAAAAATCTTTGAGATCGCTCCCTCAAAACCGCTTCAACGCTGCAACCGGAAACAAGAAACAAGAAACAAGAAACAAGAAACCGGAAATCGGAAATCGGAAATCGGAAATCGGAAATCGCCCCAGATCATCGCGAATACGGCAAGCCGTGTCGGACCCCAGCGTCAACCCCGCCCTCGTCTTCCCGCATCCTCGTCTTCCCGGCGAACACCGGCTTTCAACCAACGAATATAGGGTCATCCAGATCTTGTTGCCCGCAGCCTGGAAGCCTGGAACCGGTCTTGCTATCAGCAACCTGGCAAAGGCTGGATCCCGGCTTGCGCCGGGATGACGAGGGTTAGCGGACGCTTCAAGGCCTCTTCAACACTGATTCCTGAAAGATTCTTCAGCAGCTTTTTCCTCAAAACCTCTTTGAGATCGTTCCCTAAAAGCGGCTTCAACGCTGCAACGGGAAACCGGAAATCGCCCCAGATCATCGCGAATACGGCAAGCCGTGTCGGACCCCAGCGTCAGCCCCGCCCTCGTCTTTCCGCATCCTCGTCATCCCGGCGAACGCCGGGATCCAGCCTCTATCGTCAGCCCAATAGAAGAAGGCTGGATGCCCCGACATTCATTGGTTGAGAACCCGACTTTCGGCGCAACGGTGAAGGGGACAGCGATGGGTTGCACTCGATGACAACGACGCCATGCGGTGATGCAATTCCTCAAAACCGCTTCAACACTGCAACCGGAAACCGCGCCCAGATCATCGCGAACACCGCGATGCGCGTGGCCCAACCACGTCGCTTGGCTTCGAACTTGCGGAAATAGCGCCACAGGCCACGATGCTTGTGCCATTCGACGAACAGCGGGTTCGAACGGCTGGACACACCACGTATATGCAGCACCGACAACGCGTTGGCGACGGCAACACAGGCACCGGCAGCACGGGCACGGCGACAGAAATCCAGGTCTTCGGCGTGCAGGCGGTAGCCTTCGTCCAGCCCATGCAGGCGCTGGAACAACGTGCGTGGCAGCAGCATCAAGGCGCCGGAAATCGCCGGCACCGGTTGCAGTTGCAGGTCTGGATCACGCGCGATTGCCAGCTTGCTGGCACGCCCCGGTGCACGCAGCATGGCGGCGAAATCAGGGTCGCGCCGGCGTGCAGCCGGATCCGGCTGGCCGGCCTCATCCAGCAATTCCACCCCGAGCAATGCCGGGTCGTTGACGACGGCCAGCGCGCGCAAGCGCTGCAAAGTGTCCGGCTGCACCATCAAGTCAGGATTGATGAAGGCCAGCCACGACGCAGTGCTGTCGGCCGCGCCCTGATTGCAGGCCGCCGCGAAGCCGGGATTGCCGGGATTGGCGATGTAGTGGATGCGCGGATCGGCCAATGCGTGCCTGCGTATCCGTTCGACGGTGTCGTCGCTGGAATGGTTGTCGACCACGCGAATCTCAGCCACATCGTGTGCGGCCCGCAGACGCTCCAGACAGGCATCGATGGTCGAAGCGCTTTCGAAGGTCACGACGACCGCGGCTATCGCCTCGCTTTCACTTGAACAGTTCACGTTGTC
The DNA here is from genome assembly GCF_001431405.1 of Pseudoxanthomonas dokdonensis. Classification (GTDB taxonomy): domain Bacteria; phylum Pseudomonadota; class Gammaproteobacteria; order Xanthomonadales; family Xanthomonadaceae; genus Pseudoxanthomonas_A; species Pseudoxanthomonas_A dokdonensis. The sequence goes on along the minus strand of NZ_LDJL01000009.1, from coordinate 158,828 downwards.
GTTCCGGCAAGCCGACATCGCTGTAGAGATGCCGCAGTTTCTCACGCGCCGCGTGCAGCGGATCGCGCATCAGGAAATTGGCCAAGCGCGGATGCCAGGCCGGCCAGCGCGCGTTGAGCGTGTCCATGTCCTCGCTGGTCGACAGGCCTTCACCACCACGGGCGACAAATGCGGTTTCGCACAAAGCATTTCGCCAGCCAAGCCCGGAGAACCGCAACGAAAGATCGATCAACGCGGCATACCAGGTGGCATAGCTGCTGGTGTCCAGGTCACCGACCTTGCGCCGGGCGTGGCCGCGTATCGCCACCGCATGGGCAACCGCGGCCGGTAGTTCGTGATGCGTTGGCGGCATCGCTGCACAGGCGGCGGCGGTGCGCTCGAAATCAGTAGGCGGCGGCTGTACTTCACCCAGTCGTGGCCAGGCCGCTGCTTCGCCGGCATTGCACCAGGGTGTGGCGGTGGCGATTGATGCATCACGGGCGAAGCAACTGGCCAGTTGCTGCAGCCAACCCGGTAGCGGTTGCGCGTCGGCGGCCAGTACCACCACGTCCATGTCACCGCAGGCCTTGAACATTTCATCCATATGAGCCACCTCGCCGAGCATGTGCTTGCGCCGGGTGTAGTCGGCCTGCAAATGGGTGCGTGTCAGCCAACGCTCGATGATCGCCAGACCGCGCGGGCCAGCCTGGGCATCGTCGGCCAACCAGATGCGGGTGCCCGCAGGGGTGCCCGCATCCAGCGCGCCGAGGCAGGCATCCAGTGCGTCGTCATCGCTGCCGACCGGCAGCAGGATGATCGGAAGGTGGATGCCGGGCGCCTCGCTCATTTCTTCGGCTGGTTCAACGGCTCCATGGCGCGGAAACGACGGCTGTACTCGTCGGTCAGGTCACGTGCTTCCTGCGGATTGCGGACGATGGTGGGCGTCAGCAGGATGATGGTTTCGGTGCGATTGCTGTTGGCAGTCTTGGTACCGAACAAGCCACCGATGATCGGGAGGCGACTCAAGTAAGGCACGCCACTGGAACCGTTCGTCGCGGAATCACTGATCAGGCCGGCGAGCATTACGGTGTCGCCCGCTTGTACCGCGGCTTCGGTCTTCATCCTTCGCGTGTTGATCGTGACATTGCCATTCCGATCAGGTTTGTCACCAGGGCTGCTGACTTCCTGCACGATATCCATGAATACCGTGCCGTCCCTCGTCACGCGGGGGCGTACTTTCAGGATCACGCCGGTATCGATGTATTGCACTTGACTATAGGTGCTGTCGACATTGAGGCCGGGCTGCACGGTAACGGACGAGATCGGTATCCGGCTACCTACGTTGAGCGTCGCTTCCGCGTTATTACGAACAAAGATTGAAGGTGTCTGCAGAAGTCTTACGTCTGTTACCTGATCGAGGGCACTGATGATGGCAGCCGCATTTTTACCCAGAAAGGTCCAGCCCAACCCAGCACTGCCAGTAATACTGCCCGCAATGTCGCCCCAGATGTCCCGGCCTAGCGCTGATGGAAGCGCAGGACCGCCACTGCCGTCGGCATTGAAAGGTGTAGTCACCGCATTCTCGAAGTACCAGTTGACGCCGTAGCTCATTTCGCCCTTGAGGTTCACCTCGGCGATCTGCGCCTCGATGTGCACCTGCAGCGGCATCACGTCGAGCTTCTCGACCACCTGCTTGATCGAACGCCAGGCATTGGCGCTGGAACGGACCAGCAGGGTGTTGGTTTCCTCGACAGCCGAGACGCCAACGGTGTCGCCGTCGACTTTCAGGCTGACGCTGGCATTGCCGCCGCTGTTGCGGTTGAGCGACATCGAGCCTTCACCGAGGTCACCGCTGCTGCCATCACTGCCGCCACCGGCATTGCCGAAGTCAACGCTGCTGTCGCGGCCATCCACGCCGCTGTCGTTGATCTGGACCGGGTCGGTGCCCGGCAGCAGTGACGCCCCGCCGTTGCCGCCCTGATCCTGATCACCACTGCCGGCGCCGAACACTTGCCCCAGCTGCTGGGCCAGATCCTTGGCCTTGATGTACTTCAGTTCGTAGGAAAACAACTGGCTGCCCTGGCTGGCGCCGTCGATGCGGTCCAGCCATTGCTGGATCTGATCCAGGTACGCCGGCTGCGGGGTGATCACCAGCACCGCGTTGGCGCCATCCAGCGGCAGGAACCGGAACATCCCGGCGCTTGGCGACTTGCTGGATTCGCCGAACACTTTTTCCAGATCCGCGACCACCTGGCTGGGACGCCCGGACTGCAGCGGGAACACACCGACCGACATGTTGGACAGCCAGTCGACGTCGAAGATTTCGACGGTGCGCAGATAGTTTTCCAGTTCGCTGCGGGTGCCGGCCAGCGTGATCAGGTTGCGGGTGCTGTCGACATTGACGATGGCATTGGGCCGCGCATACGGCTCAAGCACCTTCTTCATTTCGCTGGCGCTGATGAAGCGCAGCGGCACCACCCGCACTTCGTAGCCGCGTGCATTTTCAGCACCGCCACTCCGCGGCGCGACCGTACCGGCGATGCCGCGTTCGGCCGGCATGATGTTGTAGCGGCCATCGCTGTAGACCATGCGCGCGTTGTTCTCGGCCAGCACCTGCTCCAGCAGGGTCATCGCCTGCGCCGGCGATACCGCGCGCGGCGTGCCCAGGGTCACCGTGCCCTGCACACCGGGGGCGATCACGTAGTTCTGGCCGAGCATGTCGCCAAGGATCGCCTTGACCACGGCGTGGATCGATTCGCCTTCGAAATTGAACGTGGCCGAGCCGCTGCTGGCTCCTCCCAACGAGGGCGGAGCGGCCGCGGCGGCACTGCGGTTGATCATCTGGCCGTTGCCGCGGTGCAGGATGGCCTGCGGGCCGGCGACTGGCTGTTCGCCGGGTTGCAGCGGCACGGTCTGGGCGCTGCCGGGAACCGGCTCGCCGACCACGCTGGTCTGTGGCGCATTGCGTTGCACGTCGGGTACCGGCGCGGTGACGCAGCCGGCCAGCAGAGTGGCGACAAGGGTTATCAGGAACACGCGTGACTTCATGTCGTTACTCTACTGTGTCTGGTCTTGGGGCGGTGCTGCGGGGGGATTTTTCTGCGCTTCGCGCAGGCGCCGGCGGCGTTCTTCGATGCGCTTGCGGATGGCTTCCATCTGCGCGTCGCTGGCTTCCGGCGTCGGTTCCTGGCTGGTCGCGTCCTGCTTCTGCGGCGGCTGGCTGGCTGCTGGCGGCGCGGCTGTGGGCGCTGCCGGCGCCGTTGGCTGGCCCTGCTGCGCGGCCGGCGCGGTGGCGGCACCGGTCGCTGGCGGCAGCACCGGCAGCGCCGGCGGTGGCGCCACTTCGCCACTGCCATCAAACACGCGCAGCTCCAGCGAGCGGCGGCCGTCCGGACCTTCGAATACGGCATTGCGCGGCGCCAGCTCGACCAGCCGCCATTGCGGTGCCGGCACCGGCGCCTCGCCTTCCTTGACCCGGATGCCTTCGCCACCATCGCTCGGTTGCAGGATCGCCATCCGCAACTGCGGGGTGATCAACACGCTGCTGAGCACATAGTCGAAGCCCTGGTCGGCCTGCGGGCCTTCCCCCGACAGGAAGAATGGCTGCGGCGTGCGCGAAGGATAGAACAACGGCCGCTGGACCATGGCGGTGTATTGCGAAGGCGGGCCCAGTCGCTCGCTGCCGGCCGGCGCCGGCTTGGGCAACGCCGGTGCCAGCGACGGATCCGCTGGCAAGGGCCGGATGAAGCCGCCCAGCCCGAGCAACGCGGCCAGCGCCAGCACCGTCGACCACGCGGCCACGGCGACCAGCAAGCCAATACGCGGCTGCGGATGCTCAGCTCTCACTGGCCCCTCCTTCCGTCACCGGCGGCACTGGCGTGGCCTTTGGCGCTGGTGTCGGCGCTGGCGCCGGCGCGGCCACTGGCATGGCACCGGCCGGATGCAGATAGCCATACAGATCGAAGCTGACGTCGAGGCCACCACCGCCGCTGCCGGCGCCCACGTAGGTCTGCCGCTGGGCGAGGATATTGAGGTTGTTGACGAACAGCCGTGGGCTGCCACTCTCCAGCGCATGCAGCAGGCTCATCAGCTCCGGCGTGCCACAGCTCAGGCGCACCTGCACCACCACGCGCGGGTAGCGATCCTGACTGGGCACCGCCAGCGGCGACTGGTTGCGGATCGCGCAGCTGCGGTTGCCCGGACTGGCCTGGCGGACGGCGGCTTCCAGATGCTGGACCAGACCGGCGGTCGCCAGTTCGACGCTGGCCTCGGGCAGGAAACCCGGCCGCTGTGACTGCGCCGCGCTGGCGGCCTGCAGTTGCCTGCGCACCTGCGGCGCCTGCTGCAGCTGCATGCGCATGCGCAAATCGCGCTCGCGCAGATCCTGCACCTGCTCGTTGACCTGCATCATCGGCACCGTCCACCACGGATGGATCAGCAGCAGGTAGCCCAGCGCCAGCGCCGCCAGCAGCAGGCCCAGCGCCAGCCAGCGTTCGCGCGGTTCAACGTTGGGGTTCATCGGCGCCCCCCTTGGCCGCAGTGGCATCCAGCGTGGTCGGACCGACCAGTTCGGCGGTCATGGTGAAACGGTCACGCTGGCTGTTGGGATCCGGTTGCAGCGCGCCACTCAAGGCCGGCGAGCGCCACAGCTTGGAATCCTGCATACGCGCGATCAGGCCGGAAGCTTCGTTGCTGAGCCCCATGATCAACAGCCGCTCACCTTCGATCGACAGTTTTTCGACGTAAGTGTTGTCCGGCAGCCGCCGGGCCAGTTCATCAAGAATCTCCACCGAGGTCGGCCGTGCCGCTCGGGCGCCATCCAGCGCGGCCATGCCCTGCACCAGATCCACCAGTTGCTGGCGCTGCTGCGCCACCAGCCGTGCCTGCTCGGCCTGGCTGCGAATGCTTGCCTCGAACTGGCTGGCGGCCTGGCGGCGGTTTTCCAGCACCTGCCAGCCGGCGAACAGCAACATCGCAATGGCCAACGCGGCCAGCCCCCAGCCCAGCAACGAGTTGGACGCCTGGCGCTGCCTGCGCGCGCCGGCTGGCAGCAGGTTGACCGCCAGCACCTCGCCCTCGGCAGTGACTGCGCCGATGCCCGCCAGTGAATCGGAAAGCTGGCCCAGTGCCTGCCGCTCCTGCTGCTCGCGTTGCCGCGGCACCACCACCAGTTCGGCTTCGATCTGGCCATCGGCACGGCGCTGCTTGATGTAGGCATCGAAGTAGGCGTCGTCGGCGGTGAACGGGGTTTGCCGGTCCAGTTCGAAACGCATCACGTCATGCAGGCGCTCGGCGGCCGACGCTGGCAGCAGCAGCGAGCGCCGCAGCACCGTGTTGGCGGGCAGCAGCAGCCATAGCGGCAGATGCTTCAAGCGCGGGTCGAGCACCTGTTCCAGTTGGCTGGCCTGGAGCGGCAACGGCAACGTCGCCAGCGGCCGCTCGCCCAGCGTGTCCTGCCATTGCACGTCGAGCTGATCGCCGCGCACCTGCAGCAGCAGCCGATCCCGGGTCAGGCCCAGCAGCTTGCGCCAGCGCAACGGCAGCCAGCTGGCCAGCGCATTGCCCCACCAGGACAGGAAGCCGCCAGCACCGGCGGGAATGCGGGCCCGCAGTTGTTCGACAAGCCCAGCGATGGTCGTCATTGCCGCACTGCTCCCTCTTCCCAGCGCAAAACCGTATAAGTCGAGCCCGGGACCGTCCCTTGGCCCGCGCGCACGACTGCCCGTACATCCGCATGACGACCGTTGGCCAGCGTCGCACGGCTGTCGATACTATACGTGCCGCTGCCGATAGCGACGAGATCCGGCGACTGTGAGCCGGCCGCCAGCTGCCTTTGTTGCAGCACGTTGCGCGCATCCAGGCCCATGGCGGTCAGCACCGGGCCGGCGGCGAAATTGGCGTCCGGGGTGGAACGGCCGGTGTAGATCGTGAGATACGGCAACAATTTCTGGAAAAGTTCCGGGGTCATGCCCAGCACCTGCTGCAGTTCGGGCAGGGTTTCAAACGGCGCATCCTTGGCCCCGTAGGGCAGGCCGGCTGCGGCGTAATCGGGATCTTCAGCACTGCCCTGCGGCTGGCTCAGATCATCGGCGTCGCGCCAGTCGATGATCGCCGCGCTGATGCGCAGCGCCTGCGGTTCCTCCACGCCTACCGCCTTGATCAACTGCGACAGCAACCCGGCATCGGCCTGGTTGATGTCGACCTTGCCGCTCTCGTCAATGATCCGCACCCGCAGTCGCGCATCGGCAAAGCGCCACGGATAGCCGGTGCCGTCGGCGTTCCAGTGGCTCCTGGGATTATTGTCGGCAACCCGGACCAGTCCGTATTCGATGCCGGCGCGAGCCAGTTCCCCGGCCACCGCGTTGCTCTGGATCACGCTGCCCTGCAACTGTTCGATGCGGGCATTGAGCGCGAATGCGGCGATCAGCGCGGTCAACAACGCAATCAGCCACAACACCAGCAGCAACGCCGCCCCGCGGCAACGCAGCGGCATCACAGCGCGCCCTCGACACCGTTGCCGGCACCGCCTTCACTCTGCCGCAGCCACACCACCAGCTCGGGCCAGGCATTGCCCTGCGCATCACTGATCCGGATCGAGACCTGCAGCGGCAGGGTTTCGCCGGGCTGCCACTGTTCCTGCCATGGGCCCAGCGCGCCTTCGCGATCCAGTCCCCGGTAACGAAATTGAACCCGGCCCAGCTGCTCGGCCAGCGTTTCCGGCGGCAGATCAGTTGCCGGGGGCAATGCCTGTCCGCTCTGGACCATCGAGAAAGCCACGCTCATGCGGCTGCGGTCGGCAGCGCCGGCATCCAGCACCTGCAGGTCGTACAGGTGCGGACCGCCGCGCCCCAGGTAAGGGGGCAAATCGGCGACAAAACGCATCCGCGTCGGTTCGCCGAGGAAGCGCGCCTGCTGCAACGTCGACGGGTCAGTGGCGAATACCATCGGCAATGCCGCGGCGATATGGGTGCGCAGGAACCCTTCGACCGCGCGCATCTGTTCGTTCTGCCGCGCCTTGATCTCGCCGCGCTGGGTCATTGCCGTGGCCGAGCGCAGGGTCGCGAATGCCAGCGCCAGGCCGGCCGCCAGCAACACCGTCGCCAGCAGCACTTCGATCAGGGTGAAGCCAGCGGCACGCTTGCGAATGCCGGTCATGGTGGCGCCACTCCCGCGGTCTGCGGCGGCACCTGGCGCAAGCCGTGGAAGACAATTGCCTGCGCCGGCTGCTCACCCCAGCGCGTGGTCAGGGTGAACTGCAGCAGCTGCGGTGGCGCGATGTCGCTGGGGCCGACAGGTTGCGCGGTGACCAGCGGGTCAACGTAGCGCTGCACGTCCAGCGTCCAGTGGTACTGGCCGTCCTCGAACTCACCCTGCACGGTGCCGACCTGCAGTGGTTGCGCCACCCCCAGCTGCGACAGCAACGACTGCGCGTGCAGACTGGCGCGGGTACTGCGGTCGGCGGTCTGGATCTGGCGGGCCGCGCCGGACAGCGAGCCCAATAACAAGGTCAGCGCCAATGCCAGCAGCGCGAACGCGACGATCACTTCAATCAGGGTAAAGCCCTGCTGCCGTGCCAGTCCACGATATCCAGCCGCGATGCGGGTATTCATCGCGCCACCTGCGCCGCATCGTTGCCGACTACCCGCGAGACGCTGACTTCGCCGGTCAACCAGGCCACATCGATGCGCCAGACAGCGCGTTTGTCCTGCAGTTCGATGCGCCCGCCCGTGGACCCGCCATCGCTGAAAAACACGATCGCGCCCTGGCCCTTGGCCGGCTGCGCCTGGCGCGCGCCAGTGAAGCGGATCGCCAGCGCTTGGGGAATTTCGCCGTGGTGATCAGCCGCCGCCTGCCAGCGGTGCGCATCGGGCTGGATCACGAATTGCTGCGACTCACCGCGCGCCATCGCCTGGGTCCGGGTATAGCGCAGTTGCGCCGCCAGCTGTTTGGCCTGCGAACGCAACTGCATGCCGGACAGGCCGCCGGTCAGCACCACCGCCGACAACGTGCCCACCAATGCGATCAGCGCAATCACCAGCAGCATTTCCAGCAGGGTGACGCCTTGCGCGGCGCGGGCGGAATGACTGCGGCGACGCATGCTGCCGCTTATTCGTACTTGATGTCGGCGTTGTAGCTGTCGCCACCGGGCTGGCCATCCTTGCCGCGGCTGATCAGATCAAACGGCTGCGATTCGCCCGGCGCCTGGTATTCGATGGCATGGCCCCACGGATCCTTGAGTTCGGCTGGCTTGGCATATGGGCCCAGCCAACCGGCGGCGTTGCCCGGCTGGGTCACCAGATCATCGAGCTTGGCCGGCAGGCTGCCGGTATCCAGCTGATAGCTTTCGACCTTGCCGGCCAGCGTCTGCACCTGGGCCTGGGCGATCTTGAACTTGCCCTTGTCAGCGCCGCCCAGCACGCGACTGCCGACCAGGGTCAGCACGGCGCCAATCAGCACGATGACGATGATGATTTCCAGCAGGCTCATGCCGCTTTGCGAGGCGGGCGACGGCGAACGGGTGATCGAACGGGAACGGAACGATTGCATGGGGCACTTCCTGGAATACGTTTGCTTTGAAGGGGGAATGGTTGCAGAAGAAGAAAACCGTTTGCGTGGGTATGGAGCAATGGCCGGCAGCACAGCCTAGCCGATGGCGTTGGTCAGGTCATACAGCGGTACCAGCACCGAAATGATCACCAGCCCGACCACCGAGGCCAGGACCAGTGTCACCAGCGGCACCAGCGCCGCCAGCATCCGCTCCATGGCCTGGCTGGTTTCGCGCTCGAAGGTATCGGCGGTCTTCATCAACATGCCGTCGAGCTCGCCGGATTCCTCACCGACCTGGATCATCTGCAGCGCCAGCCGTGGAAAGCGCTTGCCCTTGGCCAGCGACGACGACAGTCCATGGCCATTCTTGACCTGCTCGGCGGCGGCATCGACGTCCTGCCACAGCACGCGGTTGAAAATGACATTGCGGGCAATGCCCATCGCCGCCAGCAGCGGCACGCCATTGCCGAGCAATGTGCCCAGCGTGCGGGCCAGCCGCGAGGTTTCCAGCTTGGCCAGCAGCGGGCCGACGAATTTCTGCCGCAGCAGCCAGCCATCCAGTCGCAGCCGGAAGGCCGGATCGCGGCGCTTGCGCTCGAACCAGACCAGCACGACCACCGGTACCAGCAACAGCAGCCACCACCAGTCGCGCACCAGCAGGCCGACCGCCAGCACCGCGCCGGTGAACCATGGCAATGCCACGTCCAGGCTGTCGTACATCTGGGCGAACTGCGGCACCACGTAGCCAAGCAGGAACAGCAGCGCGAAACCGACCACCACCAGCAGGATCGCCGGATAGATCAGCGCGTTGACGACCCGCCCTTTCAGCGCGCGGCTGCGTTCCAGATAATCGGCCAGCCGCTGCAGCGTCACATGCAGGCTGCCACCGGCTTCACCGGCCCTGACCATGTTGATGTAAAGCTTGGAAAAACGGCCATGCTGGCGTTCCAGCGCGGTCGACAGCGGCGCACCACCGCGCACCGCATCACGCACATCGGCCAGGGTGTCGCGAGCGCGCGCGTCATCGGGCAGATCCAGCAGAATCGACAACGAGCGATCCAGTGGCTGGCCGGCACCCAGCAGGGTGGCCAGTTGCTGGGTGAACTGGATCAGCCGATCACCGGCAAAACTGTCATTCCTGAACAGGCTGCGCCAGTTACCGATCGCCTGCGATTCGGACGCCAGTCGCGCTTCCATCGGCAGGTGGCCCTGTTCCTGCAACCGTGCCACCACTTCGGCGTCGCTGGCAGCCTCCATCTGGCCGTCCATGACTTCGCCGCGCGGATTCAGCGCCTTGTAGCGATAGACGGGCATGTGGGCACGGGCAATGACTTCATAAGCCAGCAAAAGTACCGCATAAACCGGGGTATCGCCATAGAGCGGCGTCCCAATGCAGACGCCCCGGCCTGGGCCGGGGCGTCTGTCTTCACGTACCTGGATGTTTCAACGCATCACTTGTAGCTGGCACGCACACTCACGCCGCGGAAACTGTCGGCACCGACCAGCGACAGATAGTAGGTACCTGGCAGCGGGGCACGGATACGCACGGCTTCGTTGTTGCCCGGACGGGCAGAGCGCTGGTCATGATCGTCCGCGGTCGCCGGCGCATTGCGGTTGACGTACAACGAGACGTTGCCGCTGCCACCGTAGGTGATTAACAACAGGTCCTTGGCGCCTGCCGGCACCTCGATCTTGAAGTTGAGGGTACCGCCCTGCTGGTCGGGTACGGCGACATTGTTCTGCAACGGCGTGCCATCGCCGCCCTCACCGCCACCATCACCGTTCAGCACCGCATTGACCGCCGCGGCCGCATCGACCAGGCCCGGGCCAATCGGCCGGCTGCTGTCGATCGCCACCGGGAACTCACGCAGCGTCGCCTGCAGGGTTGCCAGCACTTCGTCCGGGGTCAACGGGGTTTCGGCGACGCTCTGCATCATCGCGACCACGCCGGCCACATGCGGTGCGGCCTGCGAAGTGCCGGCACCACCGAAGTAGGCTTCCTCGGTCGGTACGGTGGTACCGGCATTGCCGGTCGACCAGACAAAACCATTGGGCACGCCGTCGTCGTTACCCTCGCCACCCGGCGCGGCGATGTCGATGCCGTCACCGTAGTTGGTGTAAAAAGCTGCGCCACCATTCTTGCGCGATGCGGCAACGGTGATCACGCCCGGGCAGTTGGCCGGTGAAAAGTCGCTGACATCGAGTTCATCGTTGCCGGCGGCGATCACCACCGTGGCACCCTGTGAACGGGCATAGGCGAAGGCTTCCTTTTCACTCTCGCTGCAGGCACCGGGGCCGCCGAGGCTGAGGTTGATGACTTCGGCCGGATTCGGGTTGACCGGGATACCGTCGATCTCACCGCCGGCGGCCCAGATCACCGCATCGGCAATATCATCGGTATCACCACCGCAACGGCCGAGTACGCGAATCGGCACCACCTTGGCGTTGTAGGCGACACCGGCCATGCCCTTGGCGTTGTTGGTCACCGCGGCAACCGTGCCGGTCACATGGGTGCCATGCCAGCTGGAGTTACGGGCACGGTTGGGGTAAGGGCATTCGTTGGCGGCGACCCAGTCCCCCTCGTCCAGCGGGTTGTCGTCACGGCCATCGCCATCACGCGAAGTGACCGGCTCGGTAATGAAGTCATAGCCCGGCAGCATATTGGCGTCCAGATCGCTGTGCGGGGTGATGCCGGTATCCAGCACCGCCACCACCACGCCCTCACCGGTGGAGTGATCCCAGGCCGCCGGGGCGTTGATGCCACCGGCTGGATCGTCGTAATGCCACTGGTACTCATCGTAATAGGTGTCGTTGGGTACGGCGGCGATGGTCTTGACCCGGCTGATTTCGGCATACAGCACATTCGGATCCTGCTGCAGCTGGCGCAGCAGCGCGTCGGCTTCGACCTTGTCCAGCTTGCGCGAACTATGGATGACCTGGGCGCCAGTGCCCATGGTCCGCACGCGGTCCAGCTGGATCGCGGTCTTGCCGTTCAAATCCGCGCGCAGGCCACTGTTGGCGGCGGCGGTCCGCAACGAACGCTGCACCGTGGCCAGCGGAGTCGCCTTGCCGTCACGGTACTTGACGATGAACTTGTTGTAGCTGTCGGCCTGCTGGGAATGTTGCAACGGCATGACTTTGAGCGGCTCGGCCGCCATGGCGCCGGTCGCCACGAAGGCGATGCCGGTGGCGATGGCGGTAGCCATGAGGTTGATACGAGCGGATTTGATTAAGTGTGACTTATTCAATTGACGTACTCCATGTCTGACGGGATGAGCGGCGCGGAATATTAATGTGATCCCGCATTGCCGCATTTTGTTGTGTTTATGCCTGCGGCGCGCTTTTTACCGCACAAGAACGCCATCGACGGGCGATTACCTTTAAAAGTAAATGTGAGGCCCGTTTCATTTTCAAAGGTTTTTGCCCGTCGATTTATTCACCCTAGCAAATCCGTTCGCAAAATCCACCCTGTCCATGTAAGGTTCAGAAACAGGGGCGCGATTTTCATTGTTCACATTTTCATGGAAAGAGGACTGTGAATGCGGTGCATCAACAACCATTTTCTTCTTCCACCAGCCAGGGCTACATCGGGCTGGCATCCATTATTCACAAAACCCCTTTTTCGCAGCGCACAAGATAATCAGGAAGCAGTCGTTCTCACCTGCGGAAAAAGACGGCCAACCCCCAGCAGCACCGCCGATACGGCCGGCCAGAACGCAGCAGCGTTCAGTCAGCAGAGTTGTTTGCGCGTCTCTCTTTCTCCATTCACTTTTCTTCCCCCATCCCTCACCTGCATTGGCCCGAACGGTACCGGCGTTCAATGCATTCCTCTGATCAACCCATGTAAGGAAACTCAATGAACAAGATCTACAGCAAGGTTTGGAACCAATCACTGGGCATGCTGGTGGTAGCTTCCGAATTCGCCAAGCAATCGCATGGCCTGGCCAGCGGCAATGGCAACGTCGGCCGTCGCGGTGGCCTGGTGATGAGCGCGCTGGCCACCGCCATCCTTGGCTTTACCCTGGCCATGCCGGCAGCGGCACATGATTTCAGCCTGGCCGCGGCGACAGTGACCAAGGCCACCACCAATGCCAGCGGTACCTTCTGCGTTGACGCCGAAGGCAACCCCATCATTGATGCCGAACAGGGCACCAACAGCGTGACCTGCGGCCGTTCGGCCAGTGCCTCGGGTCGCAACGCCGTCGCCGCCGGCTATCGCGCCGAAGCCAGTGAGAATGGCGCCAGCGCGATCGGCGCTTACGCGCAGGCCAGTGGCGAGCAGGCCACCGCCGTCGGTTACCAGAGCGAAGCCAGCAACGAAGACGCCAGCGCCGTCGGCAGCTACAGCCAGGCCAGCGGCGAACGCGCCGCCGCATTCGGCCATGAAGCCACCGCCGCCGGTGATGACAGCACTGCCATCGGTGCCCGCAGCGAAGCCTCGGGTGAGGAAGCACTGGCCGTCGGCGCCAACAGCGCCGCTGCCGGTGACCAGGCCGCCGCGTTCGGCAACGATGCCATCGCCGATGGCGCCGCCGCCACCGCGATTGGCTACAACAGCAACGCCAGTGCCGATAACGCCGTGGCGCTGGGCAGCGGTTCGGTGGCCAATCGCGCCAACACGGTCAGTGTCGGCAGTGCCGGCAACGAACGCCAGCTGACCAACGTTGCCGCCGGTAGCGAAGGCACCGACGCGGTCAATGTGGATCAACTGAACACCGCCATCAGCGATGGCCAGGACTACGTCGACAACGCCACCCGTTACTTCAAGGCTGAAGGACTGGAAGACGATAGCGACGATGCCGTCGCCAGCGGTCTGGCATCGGTGGCCTCCGGTGCCGGCGCCAATGCCTCCGGTGATGCCGCCACCAGCGTCGGCGGTTACAGCGACGCATCCGGTTTTGCCGGCACCGCGGTTGGCTACGGCGCCAGCGCCAGCAACAACGATGCTACTGCCCTCGGCAGCCAGGCCAATGCCAGTGGCGAAAACAGCGTGGCCGTTGGCGGTGCCCTGTTCGGCGTGGTTGCCACCGAAGCCTCCGGTGACTACTCCACCGCCGTTGGCGGTGGCGCGCTGGCCAGCGCTTACGGCACGGTCGCCGTAGGTAACGGCGCCGCCGCCGAAGCCGAAAGCAGCGTCGCCCTCGGCAACGACTCATTGGCCGATCGCGCCAACAGCGTATCGGTGGGCTCGGAACTCAACCAGCGTCAAATCACCAATGTCGCCGCCGGTAGCGAAGGCACCGACGCGGTCAATGTCGATCAACTGAACACTGCCGTCAGCGACGGCCAGGACTACGTCGACAACGCCACCCGCTACTTCAAGGCCGACGGTCTGGAAGACGGCAGCGATGACGCCATCGCCAGTGGCGAACTGGCGACCGCTGCGGGCTCGGGTTCGCTGGCCGATGGCTACGCGGCCACCGCCACCGGTTCCGGTGCGTTCGCACTGGGTGATACCAGCACCGCCAGCGGGTTCGGCTCGGTCGCCGCCGGCAACCACAGTGTTGCCACCGGTGCCGGCGCGCAGGCCAGCGGCGATGGTTCGATTGCCATTGGCGGCATCCGCGACAACGATGCCTACGGCGAGCCGCTGCCGCCGGTCGCCACCCATGCGCAGGCCACCGACAGCATCGCCATTGGCTCCAGCGCCAACGTCAACTATCTGGGCGGTGTTGCGATGGGCGCTGGCGCCCAGTCCGACGGCAATGCCGCGGTAGCCATCGGCATGGATGCACAGGCACTGCACAATTCGGCGGTCGCGGTCGGCTTTGAAAGCCGCGCCACCGGCTTCATTTCCACCGCGGTTGGCCCGCGTGCGGTCGCCAGCGGTGATTCCGGCACCGCAGTCGGCTATTACAGCGAAGCCCAAGGTGTCGATAGCAGCGCGTTCGGTACCCTGGCCTATGCCGGTGGCGAGGGCGGCGTGGCGATGGGCATATTAGCCAGCGCAGTCGGCGACTACAGCACCGCGATCGGCGGCAACTATTTTGGCGGCGCCCGTTCCGAAGGCTTTGGTGGCACCGCCGTCGGCGCTTCCGCAAGCGGCTTTGGCGACTATGGCACCAGCATCGGTTTCTTCAGCTCGGGCTATGGCGACTACAGCACCGCACTGGGTGCCCAAGCACAGGCCGAGGGTATCGGCTCGGTGTCACTGGGTTATGGCTCGCGCAACTTCCGCGACAACACCGTTTCGGTGGGTTCGGAATCCAATCAGCGCCAGATCACCAATGTCGCCGCCGGTAGCGAAGGCACCGACGCGGTCAACGTTGACCAGCTGAACACCGCCGTCAGCGACGGCCAGGACTACGTCGACAACGCCACCCGTTACTTCAAGGCCAATGGGCTGGAAGACGGTAGCGACGATGCCATCGCCACCGGCGAACTGGCGACCGCCTCCGGCGCCAGCGCGCTGGCCGATGGTTACGGCGCCACCGCCAATGGTTCCGGTGCCTTCGCACTGGGTGAAACCAGCACCGCGACCGGTTTCAATGCCCTTGCCAGCGGCCTCAACAGCGTCGCCACCGGTGCCGGTGCGCAGGCCCAGGCACAGGACGCCAGCGCCTTCGGCAGCAATGCCGTAGCCCGTGAACGCGCCGATACCGCCATGGGTGCCGGCGCGATTGCCGGTGGTTCGGGGTCCAGCGCCATCGGCAGTGACTCCCGTGCGTTCGGCGAACAAGCCACTGCCAGCGGCTTCCGCAGCAGCGCTTCCGGTATTGCCTCCGCCGGCTACGGCGGCTATTCCAACGCCAGTGGCAAAGCCAGTACCGCCCTTGGCTATAACAGCCAGGCCGATGCTGACTACAGCACAGCGGTCGGCAACTCGGCGGTCGCCGGGGCCGAAGCCGCTACCGCGGTCGGTGAATATGCCCAGGCCAGTGGTGAGCAAAGCACCTCCATCGGTGGCACTTCGGTCAATGGCATCGTCAACACCCGGGCAACTGAATTCGGTACCGTCGCGGTCGGCAACGGTGCCTGGGCCACCGGCGAATACGCCACTGCACTGGGTCATTTCACCGATGCTACGGCAGAACTCTCAACCGCACTGGGCAGGAACGCCAAGGCCTACGGGGTCAAGAGCCACGCCCTTGGCAGCAACAGCAAGGCCGACAAGGAAAATGCACTGGCCGTCGGTGCTGACGCCTACGCCTCGGCGGTCGACAGCACCGCCGTAGGTACCGGTGCCTTGGCCGCTGGTGACAACTCGATCGCGCTGGGTGGCGCCTTTGATGGCGTGATTGCCACCGAGGCCGCCGGACAGTATTCGGTCGCGATCGGTGGTGGTGCGTTTGCCGGCGGTGAGAACAGCACCGCGCTCGGCCACCTGGCCAGTGCCTATGCCGACAACTCGGTGGCACTGGGCAGTGATTCGGTCGCCGAACGCGCCAACAGCGTGTCGGTCGGTGATGTCGGCAGCGAACGCCAGATCACCAACGTCGCCGCGGCCACCGAAGGTACCGATGCGGTCAATCTGGATCAGCTGACCGCCGCCGTCGAAGGTATCGATACCGCTGTAGCCAACCCGTATTTCGATGCCAGCGGTCTGGAAGATGGCAGCGACGACGCGGTCGCCAGTGGCGAAGTAGCCACCGCATCAGGTGCCGGCGCACTGGCCAGTGGTGATCAGTCCACTGCCAACGGTGCCCAGGCATTTGCCACCGGCACCGGCAGCACCTCGGTCGGCTATTACTCGATTGCCGAAGGCGAGAACAGCTCGGCCTTCGGTCATCGCGCTTCCGCCTATGGCCAGGACAGCACTGCAGTGGGCTACAACAGCTACGCCGACAGCGCCGGTTCGATGGCCGTCGGTGGTCTGAGCACGGCCAACGCCATTGGCGCTTCGGCAATCGGTTACGGCTCCACCGCCAGCGCCGAAAACAGCGTGGCGCTGGGCACGGGTTCGGTCGCTGATCGCGAAAACACGGTCTCGGTCGGCAGTGCCGACAACCAGCGGCAGATTGCCAACGTCGCCGCCGGTACCGAGGGCACCGACGCAGTCAATGTTGATCAGTTGAACACCGCGATCAGCGATGGCCAGGACGCGATCGACAACGCCACCCGCTACTTCAAGGCCAACGGCCTGGAAGACGGCTCCGATGATGCGGTGGCCAGTGGTGAGCTGGCCGTGGCTGCGGGCGCGGGTGCGGTTGCCAGCGGCGCCTTCAGCACCGCTACCGGTCCGGAAGCCACTGCCTCCGGCGTGCAATCGGTAGCTAATGGCTGGCGCAGCAATGCCGAAGGTGATGGTTCGACCAGCGTCGGCAGCTACACCGAGGCCACCGGCTTCGGCGGCTCGGCTCTGGGCTACGGCGCCACCGCCAACAGCGACCGGACAACTGCCGTCGGCTTTGGCGCGACCGCTATCGCCAGCGATTCGACCTCGGTCGGCAGCTTCTCCGAAGCCAGCGGCAGCAACAGTGTCGCTCTCGGTGGCGCGCTGGTCGGCCGCCTCAACACGATTGCCTCCGGTGACTTCTCGACCGCGGTCGGTGGTGCTGCCAACGCCACCGGTTTCAATTCGGTCGCGCTGGGCAATGCCGCCGTGGCCGAGGCCAATGACAGTGTGGCGCTCGGTGGTGACGCCCTCGCCACCCGTGAACGCACTGTCTCGGTCGGTCGCATTGGCGGCGAACGCCAGGTCATCAACGTCGCCGCAGGTACCGAAGGCACCGATGCGGTCAACCTCGACCAGTTGAATGCGGTCGCCGCCGATGTTGACGACGCCAGCCGCTATTTCGAGGCCACCGGTCTGGAAGACGGCAGCGATGACGCGATTGCCAATGGTGATCGGGCAACCGCTTCCGGTGCCGGCGCGCTGGCCGATGGCAATGACTCCACCGCCACCGGTTCCGGTGCATTCGCGCTGGGCAATGCCAGTGTCGCCACCGGCTTCAATTCGGTCGCCAGCGGTGACCGCAGTGTCGCCACCGGTCCGCAGGCCTCGGCCTCGGGCGATCAGAGTGTGGCGCTGGGCTTCAGGAGCAACAGTGCGCACAACGGTACCCTGGCAGTGGGTGGATTCAGTTCGGCCGCCGGCGTACTGTCCTCTGCATTGGGCTACGGCGCTTCAGCCTCCGGTGCCAGCTCGACCGCACTGGGTGAAGCGGCGCTGGCCACCGGCGATGAAAGTGTCGCTGTCGGCGGTACTCTGACCACGCCAACCCTGGGCTCGTTGCAGACCCGGGCCACCGGTACCAGCAGTTCGGCATTCGGCAATGGTGCAGCAGCGTCGGGCGTGCAAAGCACCGCACTGGGCCACGGTGCCGCGACCTTTGGTCACTCGTCGGTGGCCGTTGGCACCAGCGCAGGCGCCATCGGCGATCTGGGCGTGGCCGTCGGTGGTCTCAGCCGCGCAAGTGGCACCAACTCCATCGCCGTGGGTGGCAACGCCGTGTCGTTTGCCAATGACGCCATCGCCATTGGTGGTGGCACCTTCGTGCAGACCAACGGAAGCATCGCGTTGGGTTCACTCGCCACCGTCCTCGGCTTCAACAGCGTGGCACTGGGCGAAGGTTCGCGGGCGCTCCGCGACAACACGGTGTCGGTGGGTTCGATAGGCAATGAACGCCAGATCACCAACGTCGCCGCCGGCACCGAGGGTACCGACGCAGTCAACGTCGATCAGCTGACCGCAGCGGTAGAAGGCATCGACGCGGGTGGAGCCAACCCCTACTTCGCCGCCGATGGTGCCAATGACGGTAGCGATGACGCGCAGGCGACCGGCGAACTGGCCACCGCCTCCGGCTCCGGTGCACTGGCCGACGGCAGCCAGGCCACCGCCACCGGTGCCAATGCCTTTGCCCTGGGTGAAATGAGCACCGCTACCGGCGCTGGTTCGGTCGCTGCTGGCAATCACAGCGTGGCCAATGGCGCCAATGCCCAGGCCAACGGCAACAAGGCCATCGCGATCGGTCAAAACGCCACCGCCAACGGCAACGAGAGCGTCGTCATCGGCGGTGCCGCCCTGGGTGGCTTGGTAACCTCCACGGCAAGCGGCGTTGCTTCGGTTGCGGTTGGCAGCGGTACAACCAGCTCCGGTAATGCAAGCTCGGCATTGGGTTTCCTCAGCACTGCGAGAAATAACGGCGACACCGCCCTGGGTGGCCTCAGCCGTGCCGTCGGTGGTGACAGCCTGGCGGTCGGTTACCTTGCGAATGCTGCTGGCGCGGGTAGCACTGTAGTCGGCAGTGATGCCAAAGCGTTCCTCGAAGGCGCTACCGCTGTCGGGACCAAGGCCACCGCCAGCGGCCTCAATGCGGTAGCCGTCGGTGGTTCCTACGACGGCGGTCTGTCGACTACCGCCAGCGGTGCATTCGCCACCGCTGTCGGCGGCGCGGCCCAGGCCACCGCGGACAACGCCACTGCCGTCGGCCATCTGGCTGGCGCAATCGGTACCGAAAGCAGTGCGCTGGGTTATCTCAGTGGCGCCTACGGCGAAAGCAGCCTGGCCCTGGGTTCGTTTGCCATCGCCCGGGCCGACAACTCGGTGGCGCTGGGCAACAACTCGGTCGCCTTGCGTGACAACACCGTTTCGGTGGGCGATACCGGCAGCGAACGGCAGATCACCAATGTCGCAGCGGGTACTGAAAACACCGATGCAGTCAATGTCGGTCAGTTGCAGGCCGCGATCGAGGAAGGTGGCGACAACGTCGACAAGGCCACCCGCTACTTCAAGGCCTCCGGTCTGGAAGACGGGACCGATGACGCGGTCGCCAGCGGTGATGCCTCGGTGGCCAGCGGTGCCAATGCCGTTGCCAGCGGTGATGGCAGTGTCGCCATCGGTGGCGCCGCGGCTGGTGCCGCGATTACCGAGGCCTCAGGTGCCAACACGGTCGCCATCGGCAGCGGTGCCTTCGGTGACGGCAGCGATGCCGTGGCCATCGGCAGCCAGGCCAACGCCCAGGCGCAGAACAGCGTCGCCCTGGGTGCGGGCAGCCTGTCGGATCGGGCCAACACGGTCTCGGTCGGCAGCCTGGGTAGCGAACGTCAGATCACCAACGTGGCCGGTGCCACCCAGCTGACTGACGCCGTCAACCTGTCGCAGCTGAGCCGTCTGACCAGTGCACTGGGTGGTGGTGCCAGCTACGCCAACGGTGTCTTCACCGCCCCGCGCTATGTCATCCAGGGCCGCAGCTACAGCAACGTGGGAGCCGCCTTCACCGCGGTCGATGCCAAGCTGACGCAGCTGTTCGAAAATGACAACCGCATCGACAGCGTCGGTGACAACCCGCGGGTGTCTTCCAGCAGCCCGGCGATTGCTGCCGAGGAGACCAGCGCCAGCCGCAGCACCGCCGCGGCACCGGGCCAGCTGGCTTCGGAGCATCAGCCTGAAGTAGCGGCTGCGGCGCCAGTGGCCGGCAATGCCGCCACCCTGAGTGCAGCGCAAAGGACCTACACCGACAACGCTTCCGCACAGGCCGTGGCCAGTGCCAACGCGTATACCGACGGTCGGGTCAATGCCCTGCAGGATGACTTCACCCAGTTCCAGGGTGATGTTGACCGCCGCTTCCACGACCAGGACCGCCGGATTGACGGCCTGGGCGCGATGACCTCGGCCATGACCACCATGGCCGCCAGTGCAGCCGGCATCCGCACTGACAATCGCGTCGCCGTCGGTGTCGGCTTCCAGGGCAGCGAGCAGGCTCTGTCGGTGGGCTACCAGCGTGCCTTCTCCGACCGTGCAACGTTGACGGTCGGCGGTGCGTTCACCAACGATGACCAGTCCGCCGGTATCGGCCTGGGCTTTGGCTGGTAAGCAAAGCTGCTGCACCCATAGTCAGTAACAACGCAGTACCGCAACAAGGCAAACCCGGCTTCGGCCGGGTTTGTTTTTGCCTGCCCCTCCGGTAGAGCGGAGCTTGCTCCGCTGGAGCATCCAGGCATTCGACAAACAATCGGACGTTGCAGCAAACGCAGCGGAGCAAGCTCCGCTCTACAGGTCTGCTTGCAACCAACGCCAACGCTGCGTCGGCGGACACGCTCCTCGTAGAGCGGAGCTTGCTCCGCTAAAACATCCAGTCATTCGACAAACAATCGGACGTTGTGCCAAACGCAGCGGAGCGAGCTCCGCTCTACAGCTCTGCTTGCAGCCAACGCCAACGCTGCGTCGACTGACACGCTCCTCGTAGAGCGGAGCTTGCTCCGCTGAAGCATCCAACATTCGACAAACAATAGGACGTTGCAGCAAACGCAGCGGAGCAAGCTCCGCTCTACAGGTCTGCTTGCAACCAACGCCAACGCTGCGTCGACTGACACACGCTCTTGTAGAGCGGAGCTTGCTCCGCTGAAGCATCCAGGCATTCGGCAAAAATCGGACGTTGCGCCAAACGCAGCGGAGCGAGCTCCGCTCTACGGCTCTACTTGCAATCAACGCCAACGGTGACAGCTGATACGCCCCTTGTACAGCGGGGCTTGCTCCGCTGAAGCATCCAACATTCGACGAACAAATCGGACGTTGCGCCAAACACAGCGGAGCAAGCTCCGCTCTACCAAAATCAGAATCAGGCGTCTTCGGTTACCCGCAGCACTTCTTCGATCGTGGTCTGGCCATTCAGGGCCTTGAGGATGCCGTCCTCGTACATGGTGCGCATGCCGGCCTCGCGGGCCAGTTCTTCCAGCTCGCCCATGCCGGCGTGGCGCATCACGGCGCGGCGCAGGCTGTCATTCATGACCAGGAACTCGACGATGGTGGTGCGGCCCAGATAACCGGTCGGGGCAATCGCCGACGGCTGCGGCCGGTACAGATGGATGGTGCCTTCTGGCTGCAACCGGCGCAGGCCGAACTTCTCGATCTCTTCCGGTGACGCCTCGTAACGTTGCGCATGGGTCGGTTCCAGGCGGCGAACCAGGCGCTGGGCGAGGATGCCATTGACGGTCGAGGTCAACAGGTAATCCTCGACGCCCATGTCGAGCATGCGGGTGATGCCACCGGCTGCGTTGTTGGTATGCAGGGTCGACAGCACCAGGTGGCCGGTGAGCGCGGACTGGATGGCGATGCGCGCGGTTTCCAGATCACGCATTTCGCCGATCATGATGATGTCCGGATCCTGACGCACGATGCTGCGCAGCGCATTGGCGAAATCCAGCCCGATCTGCGGCTTGACCTGGATCTGGTTGATGCCTTCGATCTGGTATTCGACCGGATCTTCAACGGTGATGATCTTGACGTCGCTGGTGTTGAGCTGGCTCAACGCCGTATACAGCGTGGTGGTCTTGCCGGAACCGGTCGGACCGGTCACCAGCAGGATGCCATGCGGTTGATCCAGCACCTGGAAGAATTGCGGCAGGAACGCATCGGTGAATCCCAGCCGCTCGAAATCGAAGACCACGGTTTCGCGGTCCAGCAGGCGCATCACCACCGATTCGCCGTGCGCGGTCGGTACGGTCGAGACACGCAGATCGAGTTCCTTGCCCTGGACCCGCAACATGATCCGGCCATCCTGCGGCAAGCGGCGCTCGGCGATGTTGAGCTTGGCCATGATCTTGATGCGGCTGATCACCGCCGCGGTCAGGTTGACCGGTGGGCTTTCGCCCTCTTCCAGCACGCCATCGACGCGATAGCGTACTTTCAGGCGATTCTCGAACGGTTCGATATGCACATCGGATGCACGCAGTTCGACCGCACGCTGGATGACCAGATTGACCAGCCTGATCACCGGTGCCTCGGAGGCCAGATCGCGCAGGTGTTCGACATCATCCAGATCGCCACTGCTCTCGCCGTCGGCATTCTCGATGATGGTGCCCATCGCGCTGCGGCCCTGGCCGTAATAGCGTTCGATCAGGCCGTCGACTTCCGAACGCAGGCCAACACTCAGCCGGACAGGTTTTGCCAATGCCAGTTGCGCCGCCTGCAGGGCATAGCCATCCTGTGGATCGGCGGCCAGCAATTCCACCCCGTCCTCGCTTTCACCGATCGGGCAGACATGGAACTGCTTGAGAAAACGCACCGGCAAGCTGACCGATTCAGGCGCCGCATCCGGAAAATCGCGCATCGCCAGCAACGGCAGCTGCATCACCTCGGAAGCCACTTCGGCATGATCGCGCTCGGACACCAGGCCCAGCCGCGACAACAGGCTGAGCACGTCGCCGCCGGTTTCTTCCTGCAGTCGGCGGGTGCGCGCCAGATCGATTTCCTTGAGCCGGCCCTTGGCGATCAACGCCGCGACGATGCGTTCTTCGACGCTGAGCTGCGCGTCCTCACCCGCTGACATGTCCCTCGCCACGTTGCCGTTCATTGCCGTCTCCAGACTCATCGACGGACTTTACTCCGGTTGGCCCGGCAACGTCACCAATCACGGGCGACAACCACCAGCTGCCGGGCCCTAGCATCACGCGCACGCCTTCACTGCGAAGGCGATGGCCGGCCGGTGGCCGACCATGCGCTTGCCTGTCAGCCGACCCACACGCGTGCGTTGCGGAACATCCGCATCCACGGTGAATCGTCCGGCCAGCCTGCAGGTGCCCAGCTCATGTTGAGCGTGCGTGCGGTCCGTTCCGGGTGTGGCATCAGGATGGTGGCGCGTCCGTCCTCGCTGGTCAGACCAGTGATGCCGTCGGGCGAGCCGTTTGGATTCAGCGGATAGTCGCTGGCAACCTGGCCATCGCCATCGATGTAGCGCAGGGCGATGCGCGCGGCTGCCTGATCCACCGGCGTGGCGAAGTCAGCGCGGCCTTCGCCGTGCGAGACCACCACCGGAATCCGCGAACCTGCCATCCCGCGCAGCAGCACCGATGGCGATTCGACCACTTCCAGCAGCGCATAGCGCGCTTCGAACTGCTCGCTGCGGTTGCGCAGGAATCGCGGCCAGTGCTCGGCACCGGGAATGATGTCCTTGAGCTGGCTCATCATCTGGCAGCCATTGCAGACGCCGAGCGAGAACGTGTCACCACGCTCGAAGAAGCTGGCGAAGGCATCGCGCAGCGCACTGCGTTCAAGAATCGAGGTGGCCCAGCCGCGTCCCGCACCCAGCACATCGCCGTAGCTGAAGCCACCGCAGGCGGCGAGGCCGTGGAAATCAGCCAGATCGACCTTGCCGGCGATCAGATCGCTCATGTGCACGTCGAAGCTGTCGAAACCGGCCCGCGCGAACGCCGACGCCATCTCGATCTGACCGTTGACGCCCTGCTCGCGCAGCACCGCGACCTTCGGCCGACGACCCAGCGCGATGAACGGCGCGGCGATATCCTCGCCTGCATCGAAGGTCAGTTGCGGCTTGATGCCAGGCGCATTGAAATCGCGCACCTGCGCCAGCTCTTGGTCGGCGGACTGCGGGTTGTCACGCAGCTTCTGCATCGCATGGCTGACCGACCACCAGGCCTGCATCAGTTCTTCCCAGCGCCATTCGGCCAGCGCCACGCCATCCTGGTGCACCCGCACCACGCTGCTGCCGTTGGGCCTGGCGATACGCTGCGCGCACTCGGTCAGCGCGTGGCGGTCGATCAGGTCGGCAAATGCGGCGCGGTCTTCGGCGGCGACCTGCACCACGGCACCCAGTTCCTCGGTGAACAGCGTACGGAACGGGTCCGCACCCCAGCCGTCGAGATTGATTTCCAGCCCACAGTGCGAGGTGAAGGCCATTTCGCACAAGGTCGCAAATGCGCCGCCATCGCTGCGGTCGTGATAGGCCAGCAGCAACTCGGACTGGCGGGCTTCGCGAATCAGGTCGAAGAAATCGCGCAGCAATTGCGGGTCGTCGAGATCCGGCACGCTGTCGTCTTCATCCTCACCGGCAAACGCCGGCAATGCCTCGTTGCCACCGGCCTGCGGGTGGCACTGGGCCAGGATCGAACCGCCCATGCGCTTCTTGCCGGCACCCAGCCCGATCAGCCACAGCTCGCTGTCGACGCTGGTATCAAGCAGCGGCGTCAGCTGCTGGCGTACATCGGTGACCGGCGCGAACGCGGTAATCACCAGCGACACCGGCGATACCGACTTCTGCTGCTGGCCATCGGCCTGCCACTGCGCCTGCATCGACAACGAGTCCTTGCCGACCGGAATGCTGACGTCGATGGCCGGGCACAGTTCCATGCCGACCGCCTTGACCGCATCGAACAGCAGCGAGTCCTCGCCATCATGGTTGGCCGCGGCCATCCAGTTGGCCGACAGTTTGACCCGCTCCAGTGATTCCACCGGCGCCGCGCAGAGGTTGGTGATGGCCTCGCCCACCGCCATGCGCGCGGCGGCAGCCGAATCCAGCAACGCCAGCGGAGTTCGCTCGCCGATGGCCAATGCCTCGCCGACGTGGCCGTCGAAACCGGACACGGTGATCGCGCAGTCGGCAACCGGCATCTGCCACGGACCGACCAGCTGATCCCGCGCGGTCAAGCCACCGACACTGCGATCACCGATGGTGATCAGGAATTGCTTGGACGCCACCGACGGGTGCGCCAGCACCCGCAGGCCGGCATCGCGCAGATCCAGTTGCGAGGTCTGCACCGACGGCCAGGAGGGCGCGGCCGGACGCTGGGTGTCGCGATGCATTTTCGGCGCCTTGCCGAACAGCACGTCCATCGGCAGGTTGATTGGCGCATCGTCGGGAATATGGTCCGGAGTCGCGCCGTAGGCCACGATGAGGCGTTGTTCCTCGGTCGCCACGCCGACCGCGGCGAACGGGCAGCGCTCACGCGCGCACAGCTGCGTGAATTCGGCCAGGCGCGCCTGCGGCACACCCAGAACGTAGCGTTCCTGCGATTCGTTGCACCACAGCTGCATTGGTGACAACGAGGGATCGTCGCTGGGCACCTTGTCCAGATCGATCACGCCACCGACGCCGGAGTCGTGCAGCAATTCCGGAATCGCATTGGACAAGCCACCTGCGCCGACATCGTGGAACCACAGAATCGGATTGTCGTCACCCAGCGCCACGCAGCGGTCGATGACCTCCTGGCAGCGGCGTTCCATTTCCGGGTTGTCGCGCTGCACGCTGGCAAAATCCAGGTCTTCGGCACTGTCGCCCGAGGCCACCGAACTGGCGGCGCCGCCACCCAGGCCGATCAGCATCGCCGGGCCACCGAGCACGATCACCGCGTCACCGGCCTGCAGTGTCTTTTTCTCGACCTGGCGGCGATCAATCGCGCCGAGTCCGCCGGCCAGCATGATCGGCTTGTCATAGGCACGCACCAGTTGCCCGCCCTGCGGCAACTCGAAGCTGCGGAAATAACCGGCCAGGTTGGGGCGGCCGAATTCGTTGTTGAAGGCGGCCGAGCCCAACGGGCCTTCCAGCATGATGTCCAGCGCCGGCGCCATCCGCGGATTGAGCGGGCGCTGGGTTTCCCAGGGTTGTGGCAGGGTCGGGATGCGCAGATGCGACACGCTGAAACCGGCCAGCCCGGCCTTGGGCTTGCCACCGCGGCCGGTAGCACCCTCGTCGCGGATTTCGCCACCGGCACCGGTGCTGGCACCGGGGAACGGCGCGATCGCGGTCGGGTGGTTGTGGGTCTCGACCTTGATGCAGAACGCCGAGTCCTGCAGCGGCTCGCTGTGATACTGGCCGCTGGCATCGGGCCGGAAGCGCGCGGCCGGATAGCCTTCGACCACCGCCGCATTGTCGCTGTAGGCACTCAGGGTGTGCTGCGGGGTCTGCGCGTGGGTGTGCTTGATCATGCGGAACAGCGACTGCGGGCCGCCGTTGTTCAACATGTCCTTGCCGTTGATGGTCCACGAGGCATTGAAGATCTTGTGCCGGCAGTGCTCCGAGTTGGCCTGCGCGAACATCATCAGTTCAACGTCGGACGGGTCCCGGCCCAGTTCGCCATAACGCGACCGCAGATATTCGATTTCGTCATCGGCCAGGGCCAGGCCCAGGCGGGTGTTGGCCTGCTCCAGGTCGGCCAGGGCAATACGATCCAACTCACCGCGTTCTGGCGTGTTGAACAAGGCGGCAGCCTGATCGCGCTGCTCGAGCAGCGATTGGGTCATCGGGTCGTGCAACGCCTTGCCCAGGGCCGTCGCCTGCACCGCATCCTGCGGCCAGCCGAGCAGGTCCACCCGGGTACCGCGTTCGACCCGCTTGATCGGCAGGCCGGCTCCGCGCAACAGCTCGGTGGCCTTGCTCGCCCACGGCGACAGCGTGCCCAGGCGCGGCACCACGTAGCGCGTCAGGCTGCCGGCTTCGGCGACGATGTCGCCATCGACGGCCTGCAGGATGCGCCGCAGCGTGCCGGCATCGACCTGCGCGCCGGCTTCGGGCTCGACGAAATAGACGTGCCAGGCACCGCTGATGCGGACGGCCGGAGCCGTGGCCTGGAGCTTGGATTGGAGCCGCGCAAGGCGGAATTGCGACAAGGCCGGCTGGCCTTCGAGGACGATCATGTCCGAAACCGTGGAAGCGTGCCGTCAGGACGGGGCCGGCTATTGTAACGAAGCCGGCGCATGGCCGGCTTCTTCCCGAGCAAAAACCTGCCGCGACAGGTCAGCCGGCGGTTACTTCATGCCGGCCGGGGTGCCGGCGTCGGCCTTGGCCAGGTCATCCAGGCGCGCGCGCATGGCCGTCGGCGACAGGTAGCCGCCAATCTGGGTACCGTCCGGGGCATAGATGGCCGGGGTGCCACTGACCCCGATGCGCTGGCCCAGGGCGTATTCCTTGCTGACCGGATTGGTGCAGTCCCTGGTCGGGACCGGCTTGCCGTTCTTGGAGTCGGTCAGGGCCTGCTTGCGGTCATCGGCGCACCACACCGAGATCATTTCCTTGTGGTCCTTGCTGCCCAGGCCCATCCGCGGGAACGCCAGGTACTCGACCGCGATGCCCTGCTTGTTGAGCTCGCCGATTTCACTGTGCAGCTTGCGGCAATAGCCACATTCGACGTCGGTGAAGACGCTGACCGTGTATTTGGGGTTCGGCGGGGCGAACACGATGCGCTCGCTGGTCGGCACCGACTTCAGCAGGTTGACGCGGAAACTGGACAGCGCGCGGCTTTCGCCGGTCAGGTCCTTCTTTTCCTTGAGGTCGACGATGCCGCCCTGGACCAGATAACGACCGTCGTCACTGATGTACAGCAACTGGCCACCGGCAATGACTTCCTGGAAGCCCGGCAACGGCGCCTTGCCGACGTAATCTACCGACAGATTGGGTTCCAGCCCCTTCAGCGCGTTGCGCACGTTGCTCTCGGCGCTGCCGGCGGTGGCGGGCTTGGCCTCGGTGGTGGACTTGGCGGCAGTGGCATCGCTGCCGGGGGCCTGCGGGGCCTGCGCACAGGCGGAAACACTCAGCGCACAGGACAGTGCGGCCAGGATGAAACGACTCATGACAAATCCTCAGATCACGGGGATGAGCGCCAGCGAAGCCGGACGCCAGGCCGGGAATTGTTGCACGATGGCACGCCAGCGGAATCGCCGTCTGTTCAGCTTTTGCCTGGCACCACGGCGGCGGCGGCCGGGGATCAGCCGCGCGGATGGTGCTTCAGGTGCAGTTGCTTGAGGTGTTCGCGTGCCACCAGCGTGTAGATCTGCGTGGTGGAAAGTGAAGCGTGTCCCAGCAACAGCTGCAAAGCGCGCAAATCGGCGCCATGGTTGAGCAGGTGGGTGGCGAAGCTGTGGCGCAGGCCGTGTGGACTGATCCGGGCCGGGTCGATGCCGGCCACGGCGGCATGGCGTTTGACCAGTACCCAGAACTGCTGCCGGGTCGGCGCCTGGCCGGCTTCGGTCAGGAACAACGCACTCGCCGGCTGCCGCGCCGCCAGCAACGGGCGGGCGCTGTCCAGATAACGCTGCAGCCAGTGCTGGGCCTCCTCGCCCAATGGCACCAGCCGCTCCTTGCTGCCCTTGCCGGTCACCCGCAGCACACCCTGGCGCAGGTTCAGCGCGGTGGCCGGCAGGTTGACCAGTTCGCTGACCCGCAAGCCGGCGGCATACATCAGTTCCAGCATCGCCCGGTCACGCAGGCCGCTGGCAGTCTCCACATCCGGCGCCGCCAGCAGGCCATCAATCTGCGACTCGGCCAGCGCCTTGGGCAGACTGCGCGGCAGCCGCGGCGGCTCCAGTAAAGCGGTCGGGTCATCCTGGCGGTCGCGGCGGCGCAGGCGATGGGCGAAGAATGCCCGCAACGACGACAACAGGCGGGCGTTGCTGCGTGGCGAGTAGCCGTGGCCCATGCGCCAGGAGAGATAGTCGAACAGACCGGCGCGGTCGGTGCCGCACAGGCCACCTTCGCGGCCATTGCGCCAGCGTGCAAACCCTTCCAGATCACGTCGATAGCTGTCCAGCGACGGCTGCGCCAGGCCACTTTCGGCCCAGATCGCATCGAGGAACGCGGCGATGGCCATCTCGTCAGCGGCCGGTACCGGCGGCAGCGCCATCATCAGTTCGCGGCGTTGCGCGGGCGTGGTCGAACTCATCGGCGCAGCATAGAACGGCTTCGGCAATTTTCGTAGCGCAAAGCCTGCGCCGCGACCCGGGGCACGCCGATCGAAGGTCCAGCCAACGCTGCAGCCAGCGCTTCAGCCACCGCGGCACAGCTGTCAGCGCGGGCGATGACAGGCTGCCCCCACTTGCGCCGCGCGCTATCCTGATCCGATGACGACCATCACTTCCGCTCCATCCTCGCCTTCCCGTTCGCGCGCCCTGATCGGCTGGCGCCTGCTGGCGCTGCTGTACGACGTGTGGCCGGTGCTGGCGCTGTGGATGCTGATTGGCACCGCTTTCACCGTCGGATACACCTTTCTTGGACATCAC
Organism: Pseudoxanthomonas dokdonensis; assembly: GCF_001431405.1. Taxonomy (GTDB): domain Bacteria; phylum Pseudomonadota; class Gammaproteobacteria; order Xanthomonadales; family Xanthomonadaceae; genus Pseudoxanthomonas_A; species Pseudoxanthomonas_A dokdonensis. Next base: position 129,634 of record NZ_LDJL01000009.1, on the reverse strand, counting down.
GACACGCACCAGAACATCGCCCCCTTCAGCCCGCTGCAATGGCTGCTGTGGGCCTGCTGCTGGCTGGTCGCTGGCCTCTACGCGGTGGTGAGCTGGCATCGTGGCGGCCAGACCCTGGGCATGCGTCCGTGGCGGCTGAAGGTGGTCGCCGCTGACGGTGGCCGGCCCAGCGCCAGCGCCCTGTGGAAACGCTATGCCATCGCCACGCTGTCGACACTGGCCGCCGGGCTGGGGTTCTGGTGGGCGTGGCTGGACAAGGACAAACTGACCCTGCATGACCGTTTCAGCGGCACCCGCATGATCCGCCTGCCGAAGCGCTGATTCCGGCATCTGCCGGTCAGCCTTGTCCTTGTAGAGCGAAGCCTGCTCCGCTGAAACATCCAGCATTCGGCAAAGCACCGGACATTGCGCCCGAAGCAGCGGAGCAAGCTCCGCTCTACAGCCAGCGTATGACCTGCGCTAGTTGCTGCGCCGCCTGAAGAACCACATCGATGCTGCCAGCAGCACGATCGGCGGCATCGCGTAGGCAAAGCGGAAGTCCAGATGGAAGGCACCGGCCAGGCGAACGAACTGCAGCTGCAGCGCCCAGAAGCCGACCGCGAACAGGATGCCCATGAACAAGCGCTTGCCCATGCCGCCGCTGCGCAGGCTGCCGAACGCGAACGGGATCGCGGCCAGGCACAAGGCCAGCACGCTGAGCGGATAGAACCAGCGGCTCCAGTACAGGTCTTCGTATTCGCGCGCGTCCAGGCCGTTGCGCTTGCGGTACTGGATGTTCTGCCCCAGCTCGCGGGTCGGCAGATTGCGGACTTTGGTCATGCCGGCCGCCAGCACCGAACTGTCGAGTTTGGAATCCCAGCGCTGCTCGGGCAGGCGGGTCTCGCTGACCGAACGCTCGTTGAAGGCGACCCGGTGCACGTCCTTGAGCAGCCAGTAACCAGGGTGATGTTCGGCCTGCTTGACCCGGGCGATCGCGGCCAGGCGACCGTCATCGGCCATTTCATACAGCCGCACGTCCTTCAGCAGCAGCGAATCGCCGGCCGCACCGGTTCCGTCCTCACCGCTTTGCGCGTACAGGAAGGTGTTGCCCTCGCGCGCCCAGATGCCATAGAACTTGTCGATCGCCACCGCGTCGCCGGTGCGCGCGGCGATCTTCATGCTGTCGGCCTGGCGCTGGCCCCACGGAGCAATGGTTTCGCCGCTGACCACCATCAACCCGGTCAACAGGGTGATGGCCGCGGCGACCGAAATGCTCAGGCGCCGGCGCGACAGCCCCAACGCACGCAAGGCGGTCAGTTCCGAGCTGGCCGCCAGTTGCCCCAGCCCCATCAGCGAACCAATCACCGCCGCGGTGGGGAACATGGTGTAGGCCCGGCGCGGCACCGTGTACATCACATAGGCAACCGCGTGGCCAAAGGTGTAATTGCCCTTGACGTCACCGACCTGGTCGGCCAGCGCCATGATCACGTCCAGCCCGACCAGCACCGCCCAGGTCAGCAACACCGTGCCCAGCACCATGCGGCCGACGTACAGATCATGCAGCGACGGACGCAACCTCATGCGCGCACCCGCCGCGGCCGGCTCAGTTGGCCATCACGCAGATAGAACCAGACACCCGCGGCCAGCAGCGGCAGGCTCAGCCACCACATGCCCAGCAGCGCCGGAATCCTGCCCTCGCCCAGCCACTGGATGCCGTTGAACATCACACTGACGGCAATGACATACCCCAGAAAACCCATCATCACCCGGCCATAGCGCTGCTGCCGCGGCGCGCTGCGCGCCAATGGCAGGGTCAGCAGGGCGAATGCCAGCGCCAGCAACGGCGGGGTCAGACGCGCATGCAACTGGGCATTGGCGGCCGGCCGCTGGTCGCTGAGCAGGGCCCGCGTCGGCAGGATTTCCGGGGCGTCCTTTTCCATCGTTTCGCTGCTGTCGGGCAGCGCAATCTCGTTGCGGGCAAAGCGCATCATCCGGTAATCGAGGTCATCGCCAACCGGGCCTTCCACCCGGAAGCCCTTGTCCAGGCTCAGGAAACGCCCGCGTTCGCCCTCGAAGAACATCTTGCCGGTCTGGGCACTGACCACGTCGACGCGGTCATCCTGCTGGCGGTGCATGAATACCCGGCTCAGGCCGGTGCCGTCGTCGGAGATGCCGCTGACATAGACCACCCCGCCGTTGGAGAGCACGGTGAACTTGCCCGCTTCCAGCCCAGACACCACCAGGCTGCGGTTGGCCCGCTCCAGCATGTCCTGCGCGGTCCGTTGCGCCCACGGCCCCAGCCACAGCGAGCACAGCGCCACCAGCACCACCACCGGCACCACCAGCATCAGCAACGGCCGCAGCAGCCGCCGCGGGCCGACCCCGGTGCCGGTGAACACGGCCATTTCCGAGTCCCGGTACAACCGCGAGAACGCCAGCAACAGGCCCAGCATCAACGCCAGCGGCAGGATGTATGGCAAATAACTTACGAACTGCAGCCCCAGCTGCGACAGCAGCAGGCGCGCCGGCACCTTGCCATCGGCGATGCGGCCCAGGATATCGGCGACCACGCCACTGACACTGACCATCAGCAGGATGATCAGGGTCGCCAGAAAGCTCTGGGTGAATTCACGAAGAAGGTAGCGATCCAGCTTGGGCATCGAGCTTGATTTACAATCCGGGGTTCGTTCGCTGGGTTTCCGGAGTGGCTCGCACTCCGGCACGACCTGCGATTGTACGGAACTGAACACGGAATCTGCTCAATGACCCTGGAATTCTCCCTGAACCACCAGTCGCCGGCCTCGGTCGACGTGGACTGCGTCGTGGTAGGCGCCTATGCCGATCACTCACTCACGCCAGCGGCCATGGCCATCGACAAGGCCAGCGATGGCAGGCTGTCGGCATTGCTGTCGCGCGGCGACATCAGCGGCAAGACCGGCAAGGTCACCGTGTTGCATGACATCGGCGGCATCGCCGCGTTGCGGGTGATGGTGGTCGGGCTGGGCGACGCCGGCAAGTTCGGCGTGCCGCAGTACCTGAAGGCGGTCGCCGACGCGGCCCGTGCGCTGAAGACCGGCCCCTCGGCCAAAGCGCTGTTCACCCTGACCGATGCGCCGGTCGCCCAGCGCGACGACGGCTGGAAGATCCGCCAAGCGGTCATCGCCAGCGACCATGCCTGCTACCGCTACACCGCCACCCTGGGCAAGAAGAAGCCCGCCGAGGCCGGCCTCAAGCACCTGCTGGTCAGCGGCAGCGACGAACAGGCACTGGCGCAGGGTGTCGGCATTGCCGCCGGCGTGGCCTTTGCCCGCGAACTGGGCAACCTGCCGCCGAACATCTGCAACCCGGCCTATGTGGCCGAGCACTGCCGCAATTTCGCCGCCGAACACGGCGCGGAAAGCGAAATCCTCGACGAAGCGCAGATGGAAGCACTCGGCATGGGCTCGCTGCTGGCGGTCGCCCGCGGCTCGGCCAACCGTCCGCACCTGGTCGTGCTCAAGCACAACGGCGGCGGCGACGCCAAGCCGTATGTGCTGGTCGGCAAGGGCATCACCTTCGATACCGGTGGCGTCAACCTCAAGGTCCAGGGCGGCATCGAGGACATGAAGTTCGACATGTGCGGCGCGGCCAATGTCATCGGCACCTTCGTCGCCGCGGTCAAGATGCAGCTGCCGATCAACCTGGTGGTGGTGGTGCCGGCGGTCGAGAACGCCATCGACGGCAATGCCTATCGTCCCAGCGACGTCATCACCAGCATGTCCGGCAAGACCATCGAAGTCGGCAACACCGACGCCGAAGGCCGCCTGATCCTGTGCGACGCATTGACCTACGCCCAGCGTTTCGAACCACAGGCATTGCTCGACGTGGCCACCCTGACCGGTGCCTGCATGGTCGCACTGGGCAAGCATGCCACCGGCCTGATGAGCAAGCACGACGATCTGGCCAACGAACTGCTGCAGGCCGGCGAGCATGTCTTCGATCGCGCCTGGCGCCTGCCGTTGTGGGACGAATACCAGCCGCAGCTGGATTCGGCGTTTGCCGACGTCTACAACATCGGCGGCCGCTGGGGTGGCGCGATCACCGCTGGCTGCTTCCTGTCGCGGTTCACCGAAGACCAGCGCTGGGCGCACCTGGACATCGCCGGCGTGGCCAATGGCGACGGCAAGATGGGCATGGCCACTGGCCGGCCGGTCGGCCTGCTGACCCAGTGGCTGCTGGATCGCGCCGCAGCATGATCCACGACATGCCGGGACGCAGCGGTCGGGTGGCTTTTTTCCGCTTCCGCGCCCGCTGCGCCGGTGCAGGTTGAATCCGATGCCCAGAGCTGATTTCTACCTGATTGCCAAGCCGCGCTTCCTCGGCGAACCCTTGCGCCTGGTCTGCGAGCTGGCGCGCAAGTCCTACGACGCCGGCCTGTGGACGCTGATCCTGGTCCGCGACGACGCCCAGGCCGAGGAGCTGGACGAGCTGTTGTGGGCGTTCGATGACGACGCCTACGTGCCGCACCAGGTCGCCGGTACCGACGAGGAAGACGAGTTGACCCCGGTGCTGATCGCGCCGCCGCAGGTCGACGTGCCTGCACGGGCGCTGGTCATCAACCTGCGCGACGAAGCCTTTGCCGGCGCCTGCGAGCGGGTACTGGAAGTGGTGCCGGCCGACGAGTCGGCGCGCGGTCCACTGCGCGAGCGCTGGAAGCAGTACAAGGCCAGTGGTTTTGAAGTAAACAAGCACGACATGTAGCGTTGTTGCGCTCCCTGCAACGGGAGCCATGGCGACGAGCGTCGCGGCAGCGGCGCCCGGACCCCGTTTCGGCACGTCTTCCGGCGTCGGAAGATTCCGCGATTCCCTCTTTCGATTTACACCTGGCACATGACCGATCTCGCCCCCAGTTACGAACCCAAATCCTTCGAAACCCGGCTCTACGCGCAGTGGGAGCAGGCCGGCTACTTCAAGCCGAGCGGCAGCGGCCAGCCGTATACCGTGCTGTTGCCGCCGCCGAATGTGACCGGCACCCTGCACATGGGCCATGCATTCCAGCACACGCTGATGGACGCACTGGTGCGCTATCACCGCATGCTCGGTTACGACACGTTGTGGCAGATGGGTAGCGACCACGCCGGCATCGCCACCGAGATGGTGGTCAGCCGCAACCTGGCGCTGGAAGGCAACGGTGAAACCCGCGACTCGCTGGGCCGCGACGGCTTCATCGAGAAAGTCTGGGCGTGGAAAGAAAAATCCGGCGACACCATCGAAAAGCAGATGCGCCGCCTCGGTACCTCCGGTGACTGGTCACGCAGTGTGTTCACCATGGATCCGATGGCCGCCGAAGCGGTCATCGAAGCGTTCGTGCGCCTGCATGAGGAAGGCCTGATCTATCGCGGCCAGCGCCTGGTCAACTGGGATCCGGTGCTGAAAACCGCCATTTCCGATCTGGAAGTGGAAAATGTCGAGCAGGATGGTTTCCTGTGGTCGATCGCCTATCCGTTGGCCGATGGCAGCGGCTACGAACACGTCGAACACGATGGCGACGGCAACGAAGTGCTGCGTGAGAATCGCAATTACCTCATCGTCGCCACCACCCGCCCGGAAACCCTGCTCGGCGACGCCGCGGTTGCGGTCCACCCGGACGATCCGCGCTACGCGCAGCTGATTGGCAAGACCGTCAACCTGCCACTGACCGATCGCCAAATCCCGATCATCGCGGATACTTACGTCGAGCGTGAATTCGGCACCGGCGTGGTCAAGATCACCCCTGCGCACGATTTCAATGATTACCAGGTCGGCATGCGACACCAGCTGCCGCTGATCAATATCCTGACCCCGCAAGCGGCCATCAACGAGCTGGCGCCGGAAAAATACCGTGGCCTGGATCGCTTCGAAGCGCGCAAAGTGATGCTGGCGGATCTGGAAGAAGCAGGCCTGCTGGTCGAGACCAGGCCGCACAAGCTGCAGGTGCCCAAGGGCGACCGTACCGGCCAGATTATCGAGCCGTATCTGACCGAGCAGTGGTTCGTGAAAATGGACACCCTGGGCGAACGCGGCCTGCAGCTGGCCAACGATGGCGATGTCCGCTTCGTCCCCAACAACTGGATCAACACCTATCGCCACTGGATGGAAAATCTGCAGGACTGGTGCGTCAGCCGGCAGATGTGGTGGGGCCACCGCATCCCGGCCTGGTTCGGCAGCGACGGCAAACCCTATGTCGGGCGCAGTCTGGAAGAAGCGCAGGCCAAGGCGCGCGCGGCCGGTTACCACGGCGAACTCAGCGAAGCCGATCGCGACAGCGACGTGCTGGAAACCTGGTTCTCCTCCGCGCTCTGGCCGTTCAGTACCCAAGGCTGGCCGAACCCGGCGCTGATGGCGCAACGCGGTTTCGATCGTTACCTGCCGAGCAGCGTGCTGGTCACCGGCTTCGACATCATCTTCTTCTGGGTGGCGCGGATGATCATGATGAGCGACCACTTCACCGGCCAGGTCCCGTTCAAGGACGTCTACATCACCGGCCTGATCCGAGACAAGGACGGACAGAAGATGTCCAAGTCCAAGGGCAATGTGCTGGACCCGCTGGACATCATCGACGGCATCAGCCTGGAACAACTGGTGGCCAAGCGCACCAGCGGCCTGATGCAGCCGAAAATGGCCGAGAAAATCGAGAAAGCCACGCGCAGGGAATTCCCCGACGGCATCATCGCCCATGGCGCCGACGCGCTGCGCTTCACCATCGCCGCACTGGCCACCCATGGCCGCGACATCAAGTTCGACATGAGTCGTGCCGAGGGTTACAAGAACTTCTGCAACAAACTGTGGAATGCCACCCGCTTCGTGCTGATGAACACCGCCGATGTCCGCATCGATGCGGCCACCGGGCAACCGGCGTTGCCGCCGGCATTGACCGATGCCGAGCGCTGGATCCTCGCCCGCCTGGCCAAGGCCAGCGCCGACGCACAGACCCACTTCGCCAACTATCGCTTCGACCTGCTGGCGCAATCGTTGTACGAATTCATCTGGAACGAGTTCTGCGACTGGTTCCTGGAGCTGGCCAAACCGGCGCTCAATGGCGACGACGCACAGGCCGCCGACAGCACCCGCCACACCCTGCTGTATGTACTGGAGGCGCTGCTACGGTTGCTGCATCCGCTGACTCCGTTCGTCACCGAGGAACTGTGGCAACAGGTCGCACCGCGACTGGGCATTGATGCCGCGACGATCTCGCAGCGTGCCTACCCCAGCGCCGAGGATTTCGCCGTGGCCGGCTATGCCGATGCCGAGACCGACATCGAATGGCTGAAGCGGATCATCTCCGCGTTGCGCCGTGTGCGCAGCGAATTGAACGTGCCACCGGCCAAGAGCATCAGCTTGCTGCTGCAGGCCGGTGACGAAAGCGACCGCCTGCGCACCCAGCGGTTTGCCTCGCAGCTGGGCTTCCTGCTCAAGCTGGACAGCATGCAATGGCTGCCGGCCGGCACCGATGCGCCCGCCTCGGCGGCAGCGGTGGTCGGCGATCTGGAACTGCTGGTGCCACTGCACGGACTGGTCGATCTGGAAGCCGAGCGCGTGCGCCTGGACAAGGAGATCAAGCGGGTGGAAGGCGAAATCGGCAAGTGCAACGGCAAGCTGTCCAACGACACCTTCGTCGCCAACGCGCCGGCGGCCGTGGTCGAACAGGAACGCGCCCGCCTGCAGGACTGGACCCGCCAGTTGAGCGGCCTGCGCGAACAACGCAACAAGCTTTGAATCGATTGGGTCGCCATCGACGGGATGGCGGCCGTTGACTCCCGCATCCCGGCAGCGGCGCAGACCTGAAGCCCGCTACAGTGCAGGCATCCGATCGATATCCCCGGCCACCAGTTCGATCGCCATCACCAGTGCGTCCTCGCGGCCGTCATGCGACGGGTAATAGCGCGGACGGCGGCCGATTTCGTTGAATCCTTCGCTGTGGTACAGGGTGATCGCGCCCGGGTTTGATGGCCGGACTTCGAGGAATACCCGCCCCGCCCGGTGTTCGCGCGCCAGCTGCACCAGCGCACGCAGCAGCTGTCGTCCCAGGCCGCGCCCCTGCCTTTCGGGCGCCACGCAGACATTGAGGATGTGCGCCTCGTCGGCGGCCACGCTGATCAGGCCGTAACCGATCAACAGGCCGTGCTCCAGCAGCGCCCACGACGGATAGCCGGCTTTCAGGCAGTCACGGAAAATGCCACGCGTCCACGGAAACGGATAGGCGCGCAATTCGATCGCCATCACTGCGTCCAGGTCGCTCTCGCGCAATGGCCGCAATTCGATGGCCGACGGCAGCTGGCCCGGTTCGCCAGGCAGTGCGCTCACGATTGCGAAGCCTTGCGCAGCGCACGCAGGGTCGGCCACAACGCACGTTTGGCCGCCGGATTTCCACGCAGTTCAGCGCTGCTGGGCCACTGCGCGAAGATCGCTTCGGCACCCGGTGCATTGGGATTGCAGCCCGATGCACGCACCAGCGCGATATGCAGGCGGTCAGGCAAGCCGCTGCTGCGCCGCGCAGGCGGCGACGGTCGCCGCGTCTGCGGCGCTGGCTCGGGCGCGGGCCGGCTGCGGCTCGACCTGTCGGCTGGCGGTTCGGATCGGGGCTGCAACCTGGGCGCGCTGACGTCGTGACCGGTCAACACCACTGAATCATCGACGGCAACCGCATCATCAGCTGGCTCAGCCAGCGCTGCTTCGTCGGCACGCAGATAGATCGTATGGCCCAGCGCCGACAGCCATTGGTACTGCTGCGCCGACCATAATGCCTGGTCGTCGTTGCCAGTCATGCGTCGCCGCTACGCTGGCGGACGCGTTGCCACGCCCACATCGCCGGCCCGGACAGCGCGTAGGTCGCGCCAATCACGAACAACACCCGCGGCGGATCGGTAAACAGCACCGCCAGCACCACCGCCACCAGGATCAACGCGACGAATGGAATCCGGTCCGCGCGCGCGCCCCCTTCACCGCTGCCCTTGAAACTCCAGAAGCGTATCCGGCTGACCATCAGCAACGCCGCCACTGCGGTGACCAGCAACGCCACGTAGCGCAGTTCCTCACCGCTCCAGCCCAGCGAGCCATCAGCAAAAGCCCATACGAACGACATCATCAGCCCGGCCGCGGCCGGGCTGGCCAGACCGATGAACCAGCGTTTATCGACCGAGCCTACCTGGGTATTGAAGCGCGCCAGCCGCAGCGCCGCGCAGGCGACATACAGAAAGGCCACGGTCCAGCCCATCCGCCCTATCACCACGCTGTCGAACTTGAGCGCCGACAATGACCAGTGGTACATCACCAGTGCCGGTGCCAGGCCAAAGCTGACCAGATCGGCCAGCGAGTCGTACTGGACACCGAATTCGCTGCTGGTGCCGGTCAGCCGCGCGACCCGGCCGTCGATGCCGTCCATCACCCCGGCCACGAACACCGCGATCGCGGCCTGGGCGAAATGCCCGTTGGCGGCGGCGATGATGGCGTAGAAACCTGAAAACAGGCCCGCGGTGGTGAACAGGTTGGGCAGCAGATAGATGCTGCGGTGGCGCGGCGGCGGCGGGATCTGGTTCATGGGTCGCAGTTTAGCCCAGCCACCGCAGTCCTGACTTGCCAGTCGCGGCGCGGGGTGCTGGAATCACGTTTTGCCCTTGCCGACCGGAGCTGCCCATGCGTCCTACCCGTTCCCTGCGCGCCCGCCCGTGGCTGCGCGGCGTTGCCCTCGCCGGGCTGGTCGCCGCCGGTCTTGCCAGCACCTGCGCGCCGGCGGTTGCCGGGCAGGTGTACCAGTGGAAGGACGCCAAGGGCGTTACCCATTACTCGGACAAGCCGCCGGCCGGGCAGAATTTCAAGGATCGTCGTATCGACAACCGTGGCGAGCCGCTGGCCAGCGCCGATGCTGTCGGCACCCCGGTGGAAAACCCGCAATGCACCACCGCCAAGCTCAACCTGAGCCTGCTCAACAGCAACGACAGCGTGCGCCAGTCCAACGCCGACGGCACTCCCGGCAAGGTCCTGGACGAAACCGAGCGCCAGAACCAGAAGGATCTGGCCGCCGCCGCGGTCAAGGCCTATTGCACGCCAGTCGCTCCGGCCGGCACCGGCGTCGGTACCTGACGCCCCCTGCGGCTCTGGCCCGGCAGGCGTTTGCCGCCATCGCCTGCCGCAACGCATCATTCACAACGCCACATTCAGCGGCGAAGGCTGGCAAAATAGTCGTTTCCGCCTGACGTGACCCCGCACGATGCGACTATCGCAATTCCACCTCCGCACCACCAAGGAAACCCCGTCCGACGCCGAGCTGATCAGCCACCGGCTGATGCTGCGCACCGGCATGATCCGCAAACTGGCATCGGGCCTGTACACCTGGTCACCGCTGGGCCTGCGGGTGTTGCGCAAGGTCGAGGCGGTGGTGCGCGAGGAAATGAACCGCGCCGGTGCCGTCGAACTGCTGATGCCGACCATCCAGCCGCGCGATCTGTGGGAAGAAACCGGCCGCTGGCAGAAGTTCGGCGGTCAGCTGCTGAAGCTGAAGGACCGCAAGGAGCAGGAATTCTGTTACGCGCCGACTGCCGAGGAAGTCATCACCGACTTCGCCCGCCAGGAACTGGTCAGCTACAAGCAGCTGCCGGTCAACTTCTACCAGGTGCAGACCAAGTTCCGCGATGAAATCCGGCCACGCTTCGGGGTGATGCGGGCGCGCGAGTTCCTGATGAAGGACGCCTATTCGTTCCATCTCAGCGATGAGGATCTGGAGCGCGAATACCGCAACATGCATGCGGCCTACTCGCGTATTTTCACCCGCCTGGGGCTGCAGTTCCGTGCGGTACTGGCCGACTCGGGTGCCATCGGTGGCGATGCCTCGCAGGAATTCCACGTGCTGGCCGACTCGGGCGAGGACGCGATCGCGTTCTCGACCGCCTCCGATTACGCGGCCAATGTCGAAGCCGCGCAGGCCGTTGAGCCGGCACCGCGTGCCGCCGCCAGCCAGACCATGAAGAAGGTCGCCACCCCGGTGCAGAAGACCTGCGAGGACGTGGCCGCGCTGCTGGACATCCCGCTGGCGCACACGGTCAAGTCGATCGCGGTCGTCGGCAACGAGGGCTTCGTGCTGGTACTGGTGCGTGGCGACCATGCGCTGAACGAAATCAAGCTGCGCAAGGTCAGTGGGCTGGCCGAACACCGCATGGCCAGCGAAGCGGAAATCGAGGAACACCTCGGTTGCGTCCCGGGTTTCCTCGGGCCGTTGCAGCCGCGGCGGCCAATCCGGGTGATCGCTGATCGTGAAGTCGCGGCGATGGCCGACTTCGTCGTCGGTGCCAACGAAGCCGGCTTCCACCTGACCGGCGTCAACTGGGGCCGTGATCTGCCGGAACCGGACGAGGTCGCCGACATCCGCAACGTGGTCGCCGGCGACAAGGCGCGTGACGGTGGCGAAATCCGTCTCGCGCGCGGCATCGAGGTCGGCCACATCTTCCAGCTCGGTCGCAAGTACGCACAGGCGATGGACGCCACCGTTCTCGACGAGAACGGCAAGTCCGCGACCCTGGCGATGGGCTGCTACGGCATCGGCGTGTCGCGGATTGTCGCCGCCGCGATCGAGCAGAATCACGATGACAACGGCATCGTCTGGCCGCTGCCGATGGCACCCTGGCAGGTCGCGGTCTGCGTGATCAATCCGAAGAACGACGCCTCGGTCAACGATGCCGCCGTGGCCCTGCTCGAGCAGTTGCAGCAGGCTGGCTGGGACGCGGTACTGGATGACCGCGGACTGCGTCCGGGGGCGATGTTCGCCGACATCGAGCTGCTCGGCATCCCTCATCGAGTGGTGGTGTCCGAGCGTGGACTGGCTGCCGGCACCTACGAATACCGTTCGCGCAGCGGCAGTGAATCGGAGAACCTGGACCATGCCGCACTGATGGCTCGCCTGCAGAGCTGATTCGCGTTTCCGGCGCGGACAGGTGGCAATAAACCCAGGATCGGACGTGAGTCCGGTCCTGTTCTTTTTCTGCCACATTTGAATATTCTTAATCAACTCGATTATCATCCGGACAACCATGGATGGTTCACCCATCCATGATTTGTTTTTCGGAGAAATAAATGTCAGTCGATTTGAGTGGCCTGTCGGCCAAAGAACTTTCCGCCTTGATCAACAAGGCCAAGCAACAGCAGACCAAGCTGGCCAAGCGCAACTCGATCACCTCGGTGCGCAGCCGCATCAACAAGTTCCTGAAGGCCGAGGGCTACACGATTGAAGAACTGTTTGGCAGCGTCGCCGCGCCAGCCAAGCGTGGTCGCAAGCCGGGCAAGACCGCCGCAGCCGCCAAGCCGGGTCCGAAGAAAGGCCGCAAGCTTGGCAAGGTGCCGCCAAAGTACCGCAACCCGGCCAATCCGAAGGAACAGTGGAGCGGTCGTGGCAAGCAGCCACGCTGGATGGCCGAGCAGGTCGCCAAGGGCAAGAAGCCGGAAGATTTCCTGATCAAGAAACGCTGATCAGAAGCCTGGAAACAAGAGAAACGCCGGCATCGCCGGCGTTTTTTCCGCGCTAGAGATTCTTGCGCGCGGACACCAGCAGGTTGCCGAACAACAGGCCGGCAATCAGCGCCATTACTATGTTCATCACTCCGAGCAAGGCTGATTGGCCGACGCCCATGTCCTGCTGCTGCACCAGCGACATCAGCCCGCGCAGGCTGGCGCTGCCGGGAACCAGCATCAGGATGCCCGGCACCCGGATGATGGCACCGGGCCGGTTGGCCCAGCGCGCGAACGCATTGCCGCCAGCGGTCACCACCAGTGCCGACAGGAAAATCCCGGCCGGGCTACCCCACGCGGCACCGGCGCTGCGCGAGATCACATAGCCGATGATCGAGGCGGTAATCACCCAGACATAATCACGGCGATGCGCCCGGAACAACACCGCGAATGCGTAAGCAGCCAGTACCAGCGCGGTCCACTCCACCCAGTCCGGCTGCGGCCGCAGCGCGCGCACTTCAGGGTACAGGCCCAGCAACTGGGCCAATGTCACCGCCAACACACTGCCGACGGTCAGCTTGAGGATGGTCGCCATCGCCCCGGCAAAACGGGCGATGCCGGATACCAGATGCTGGCTGGTCAGTTCATTGACCGAGTTGGTCAGCGCCATGCCCGGCAGCAGGACGATCAGTGACGCGATGATCACGGTATTGAGATTGAGCGGGGCGACGAAATTGGCGACCAGCAAGGTCACCCCGCTGGCGACCAGCGCGGCGATGGCATCGCCGGCTTCCTTCATCTGCGGACGCCGCTCGATGAACAGGAACAGCAGGCCGATCAACAGGCCGATGATGCCGGCGGTGGCGATGTCGAGCCACGGCAGGCGCCACAAGGCCGCCACCGCGGCCGAGGCCAGCCCCGAGGCCAGCAGCTCCAGCAACCTGCGCCCACCACTGGCGGGTGTATCCAGTTTGCGCAACGCGCTGTGGCCATCGGCCACGCTCATCTTGCCGGCCACTACATCCTCGGCGATGCGGTCGGTCTCGCTGAGCTTGTTCAAGTCGGTTTCACCCAGGCCCAGGCGCAGCACCCGGGTGGTATCGGTGGCGCCCAGGGGGCGGGTCGGATCGTTGAAACTCAGGATGATGCCGGTCGGACTGGACCACGGCTCGCAGTCCACGCCCAGCCGCTGCGACAGCGCGATGACCGTGCTTTCCATGCGTTGGGCGGTGGTGCCGTAGCGGTGCAGGCGGCTGGCCATCTCACTGACAAAGCCAACGCGCTGCGCATAGGTGGTGGCCGCTGAAGTATCCGTCATCACATTAGTATGAGGCCAAGCACGCGGCTGGGATCAATGCGGTCAGCGCCACGTTGCCGCAGTGTTTACACTGTCCGGCTGCGGAGCGACGGGAGGCAGGGTGGACAGCGGATTGGGAGAGGCGCTTTCGTTGGCCAGCGCGGCCACCTGGGCAGTCGGGGTCATCCTGGCCCGACAGCTCGGCGCGCATATACCGCCGCTGGCGTTGGCGCTGCTGAAGAATGGCATGGTGCTGATGGTGCTGCTGCCATTGGCCCTGCTGTTGCATGGGCATGCGTGGCCAACGATGGCAGCCGCGCAATGGGCCTGGGTGCTGCTGAGCGGCGTGCTGGGCATTGCGGTCGCCGACACCCTGTACTTCCGTGCATTGAACGAACTCGGCGCCGGGCGCATGGGCGTCATCGGCAACCTCTACAGTCCTTCGGTGCTGCTGCTGGGCTATGTGTTCCTGGGCGAACGGCTTGGCGGCTGGCAATGGCTGGGGTTCGCCCTGGTGGCGCTGGGGGTGTTGCTGGTGGCGCGACCGCCAAGCCAGTGGCGCACCCAGCCCCGGCATGGCGTGCGCGGCGTGCTGATCGGTATGTTGTCGATTGCGCTGATGGCCATCGCCATCGTGATGGTCAAGCAGCCACTGGAGCAGCACTCGCTGATCTGGATCACCGTGCTGCGTTTGCTCGGTGCGGTGGCCGGGCTCGCCGTGCTGTCGCGGCTGCCGGCGCTGCGCAGCCTGGTAACGTTTGATGCCTCACAGGTGCCATGGCCACGACTGTGGGTTGCCGCACTGTTGGGACAGGGGGTGTCGATGCTGTTGTGGCTGGGTGGTTACAAATACACCAGCGCTTCGATAGCCGCCATCCTCAATGAGAGCGCCTCGGTGTTCCTGGTCATGCTGGGTGCGTGGTGGCTGCGCGAGCCAGTTGGCAGGCGCGCCTGGGCCGGCGTGGTGCTTACCTTCACGGGCATAGCCTGTATGCTTTCTGGACGAGTGACACTATGACCCAGACCGACGCGCACCCCCAATGCCAGCAAGACCAGGACCGACCCGGGCAGATACGCCTGCAGGGTGACTGGACGCTTTCCACCGCACTGGTCGTGGCCGAACAACTGCGGCAGATTCCGGAAGGGGTGCGCGAACTCGACGCCAGCGGAATAGAGCGGATAGATTCAGCCGGCGTACTGCAGCTGCTGCGTTTTGCCAACCGCCGCGGGCTGGATGCCGACGCCATCAAGTTCCGCGAGGAACATCGCTCGCTGGTCTGCACCATCGAACTGGTCGCCGACGACCGTCCGCCGCACAAGCGCGATTATGGTTTCCTCGCCGCATTGTCGCGGCTCGGCTACCGGGTCCACGCCAACGCCCGCCAGACCGTCACCCTGCTCAGCTTCACCGGCGAGAATCTGGTCAAGCTGATTCGCCTGTTCAAGGAGCCACGGCGCTTCCGGCTGACCGCGACGGTCTCGCACATGGAAAGCGTGGGCCTGGATGCGGTGCCGCTGGTGGCGGTGTTGTCGTATCTAGTCGGCGCGGTCATCGCCTTCCTCGGCTCGACCGTGCTGCGCGATTTCGGTGCCGAGCTGTACGTCGTCGAACTGGTCAGCATCGCCTTCCTGCGCGAATTCGCCGTGCTGCTGACCGCGATCGTGCTGGCCGGCCGCACCGCCAGTGCATTCACCGCGCAGATCGGGGCGATGAAGAGCCGCGAGGAAGTCGATGCGATCCGCACCCTCGGCCTGGATCCGATTGATCTGCTGGTACTGCCGCGATTGATCGCGCTGGTATTGATGCTGCCGCTGCTGACCTTCCTGTCAATGTTGGCCGGCCTGGCCGGCGGCGTGACGGTGGGCGCGTTCGACCTGGACATCCCACCGCAGCTTTACCTGGCACGCATGCATGAAACCATCGAGATCAGGCACTTCCTGGTCGGCATGTCGAAGGCTCCGGTTTTCGCACTGGTGATCGGCCTGATTGGCTGCCTGGAAGGCATGCAGGTCGAAGGCACCGCGCAATCGGTCGGCGAGCGCACCACCTCGTCGGTGGTCCAGGCCATTTCGCTGGTCATCATCATCGACGCGATAGCGGCGATGTGGTTCCTGAACATGGGTTGGTGAGACGATGACCGAAGACGAGCAGCCGATCATCCGCATCCGTGGCCTGACCAACCGCTTTGGTGACCAGCTGGTGCATGACGCATTGGATCTGGACGTACGCCGCGGCGAAATCATCGGCGTGGTTGGCGGTTCCGGCACCGGCAAGTCGGTGCTGATGCGCTCGATCCTCGGCCTCAACACCCCGCAGGGTGGCGAGATATCGGTGCTCGGCGAGGATGCGCTGCATGGCGACCAGCGCGCGCGCCAGCACATTGAACGTCATACCGGCGTGCTGTTCCAGGACGGCGCGCTGTTTTCCTCGCTGACCGTGGGTGAAAACGTGCAGGTGCCGCTGAAGGAGCATCACCCGGAGTTGAAGGAGATCTGGCGCTACGAACTGTCGCTGCTCAAGGTCAAACTGGCCGGATTGCCGGCCGACGCCATCAACAAGCTGCCTTCGCAGTTGTCAGGCGGCATGCGCAAGCGCGCCGGCCTGGCGCGGGCACTGGCACTGGACCCGCCGCTGCTGTTCCTGGATGAACCCACGGCCGGCCTGGATCCGATTGGCGCGGCCGCCTTCGACCGCCTGATCAAGACCCTGCAGGAAGCATTGGGGCTGACCGTGTTCCTGATCACCCATGACCTGGACACGCTGTACGCCATCTGCGATCGCATCGCGGTGCTGGCCGATAAAAAGGTCATCGCAGTGGCCCCGATCAAGGACGTCGAGAATTTCGATCACCCATGGGTGCAGGAGTACTTCCACGGCCCGCGCGCGCGCGCTGCGCGCGAAGGTCGCGAGGATTATCTGCAGCGCACCCGGCAAACGGCAGGATAAGCAATGGAAACCAAAGCCAATTACGTGTTGATCGGCGCTTTCACCATCATCGTGGCGATAGCGCTGCTGTTGTTCGGGCTGTGGGCCGCCAAATATTCGACTGAACGCACCTGGCAGAATTACCAGATCGTGTTCCGCGAGGCGGTCACCGGCCTGACGGTCGGCAGCCCGGTCCAGTACAACGGTATTTCGGTCGGCTCCATCACCAAGCTGTCGCTGGCGCCGAATGATCCGCGCCAGGTCATCGCCGATATCCGGGTCGAATCCTCGACCCCGGTCAAGACCGATACCCGCGCCAAGCTGGCCATCACCAGCCTCACTGGCCCCACCATCATCCAGCTCAGCGGTGGTACCCCGCAGGCGGCCTCGCTGACCTCGGTCGATTCACGCGAAGCGCCGATCATCCAGACCGCGCCGTCGGCGCTGCAGAACATCACCGATACCGCCGCACGCATCGTCGAGCGCATGGATCAGGTGCTGAGCGACAAGAACGTCGCCAGCATCAGTACTACCCTGCAGAACCTGGAAACGCTCAGTGGATCGTTGTCCAACCGCGAGGAAGGCGTACAGGCGCTGCTGATCTCCGCACGCGATGCCGCACGCCGCCTCGACACCACCCTGGTGACCACCAATGGCGCGTTGGAAAATCTTGACCGCAACCTGGTGCAGCAGTTGCCCCAGATCATCGACAAACTGGATACCACCCTGGCCAAGCTGGATTCGGCCGCCGGCAATGCCGATGCGATCCTGGGCGAGAACCGTGCGGCCATCAACAGCTTTGCCAATGATGGTCTGGGCCAGCTCGGCCCGACCCTGACCGAACTGCGCGGTCTGGTCCGCGACCTGCGCCGGATCAGTGACCGTCTGGACGACAACCCCGCCCGCTATCTGCTCGGACACGACACGCCCAAGGAGTTCGAACCCAAATGAACGCTTTCCGCTATCTGCTGCCCTTGGTCCTGCTGTCCTGCGGCGCCTGTTCGATCATCGGGGGGGGTGAACGCGACAACATCAGCATCTACTCGCCCGAAGTCAGCGTGAAAACCGATCCGGCATGGCCCACGGTGTCGTGGTCGCTGGTGGTGGCGCGACCGACCGCGGCACGGGTCATCGACAGTCCCCGCATCATGGTCCGGCCGGCACCGGGCGAACTGCAGATCTACAAGGGCGCCGCCTGGTCGCAGCCGGCCACCCATATGGTCCAGGACGCGGTCCTGCAGACGCTCGAGGACTCCGGCAGGATTGGCGCTGTGGCGAACTCCGAAACCGGCATTCTCGGCGATTACAAACTGGTCATGGATGTGCGTCGCTTCGAGGCCGACTATGCCGGCAACACAATCCCGGACGCGGTGATCGAACTCAATGCCAAACTGGTGCGCATCAACGGCCAACGGGTGGTCGCCTCTCGTACCTTCCAGGTGGCCCAGACCGCGGCATCGACCCAGACTGCGCAGGTGGCCGATGCCTTCACCCTGGCCCTGGAAAAACTGACACCGGAGATTGTCGGCTGGACCTTGAACAGCGGCCAGAATGACACGCTGGCCCATCCAGTCACCCGTTAACCGGGATTGACCCAGCGGAAGGTCAGGTTGATACGGCCGCCTACCGGACGCGCGGTCCGTGGCAACGCATGGCGATAATGCGCCTGGGTGCCGCCAGCCATTACCAGCAGACTGCCTGGCGGCAATTCGATCGTCAGGCGCCGCTGCGGATCAGTTCGATGCTTGAGCAGGAAACGACGTGTCGCGCCCAGGCTCAGTGAGGCGATGACCGGCTCGGGGCCGAGTTCCGGCTCGTTATCGCTATGCCAGCCCATGGCATCGGCGCCATCGCGGTAATAGTTGGCCAGCACGCTGTTGAAACGATGGCCGAGTTCCGATTGCAGGCGCTCGCGCCAAGCCTGTAGCACCGGCAGCCATGGCTGCGGCAAGAAGTCGCTGCCGGAGTAGCGGTAGTGCGCGTCGGCGTCACCGATCCAGCAGCTCAACCGTGGCGAGTCCACCATTCGCCCGAACATGCGGATCCGATGGCATTGCCAGGCAATACTGTCGCGCAACTGGCCGAAGGCGGACGCGGCTTCATCGGCGCCCAGCCAGCCCGGGATGAAGCTCAGCTCGGCGTCCGCCATCGCCGGCAAGCTCCCGTTCCAGGATGCGCCTGTCAGTATGGTCATGGCCCGTCGATTTGCCCCTCTCCCCGCAAACCCTGAAAATAGCACCAGCCCAACGCCAAACGAGGAACACCCGATGACCGATGCAGAACGCGATGTGATGGAGTACGACATCGTGACCGTCGGTGCCGGGCCTGCCGGGCTGTCGTTTGCCATCCGACTCAAGCAGCTGAATCCCGAGCTGTCGGTATGCGTCATCGAGAAAGCCAGCACCGTCGGCGCGCACATCCTGTCCGGGGCGGTCATCGAGCCGGGTCCACTGGACGAGCTGCTGCCGGGCTGGCGCGACAACCCGCCACCGATCTGCGTGCCTGCCAAGGAAGACGAACTGTGGCACCTGAACAAGACCGGTGGACGCAAGTTCCCGCTGGTGCCGCCGGGCATGCAGAACCACGGCAACTTCATTGTCAGCCTCGGCGCCATGTGTGCCTGGCTGGCGCCGCAGGCCGAAGCGTTGGGGGTGGAGATCTACCCTGGCTTCGCGGCCAGTGAAACGTTGCACGATGACAGCGGCGCCGTCGTCGGCGTGCGCATCGGCGACATGGGTATCGCCAAGGACGGTAGTCACAAGCCCGGCTTCACCCAAGGCATCGACATCCGGGCCAAGGTCACGGTACTGGCCGAAGGTGCTCGCGGACACCTGACCAAACGCCTGGTCCGGCAGTTCAATCTGGATGCCGACAGCGACCCGCAGGCCTATTCCATCGGCATCAAGGAGTTGTGGCAGGTACCCGAAGGTCGGGTCAGTCCGGGCAGGATTGTCCACACACTGGGCTGGCCCGCTGACAACAAGACTTACGCCGGCAGCTTTCTTTACCACCTGGAAAACAATCAGATTGCGCTGGGCTATGTCAGCGGGCTGGATTACCAGGATCCGGAATACCGGCCATGGGAAGCCTTCCAGCAATGGAAGAACCACCCCATGATCAAGCCGCTGCTGGAAGGTGGCAGCATCCTGTCGGCCGGTGCCCGCGCCATCGTTACCGGTGGCTGGCAGTCGCTGCCCAAGGTGGAAATGCCCGGCGCCCTGTTGATTGGCGACACCGCCGGCCTGCTCAACGTACCGAAAATCAAGGGAACCCATCAGGCCATCCGCAGTGGCATGCTGGCGGCCGAGCACCTGGCGGGTTCGCTGCAGAGCACCGGCTTCGACGCCAGGTTGCGCGATTCGGCGGTCATGCGCGAGCTCCGTCAGGTGCGGAACATCAAACCCGGTTTCAAGAAAGGCCTGTGGTGGGGCCTGCTCAACGCCGCCTGGGAGACCGTCAGCGGCGGTCACTCGCCGTGGACATTGAGGGTTAAGCCCGACTGGTGCTCACTGGACAAGCTGGGCCAGCATGAACAGCCACGGCACGACTACGTCGAACGCACGCTGGCACCGCGCGACCGACTGCAGGGCGTCTATTACGCCGCCACCGAACATGACGAAGACCAGCCAGTGCACCTGAAGGTCGCCGACACCTCGATCTGCGTCAGCCAGTGCGCCGAGGAATACGACAACCCCTGCGCCCGCTTCTGTCCTGCCGGCGTCTACGAGATCGTCAGCGAAGCACAGGCGGACGGCAGCCAGGCCAGGCGCCTGCAGATCAATGCCGCCAACTGCGTGCACTGCAAGACCTGCGACATCAAGGACCCCTACGAAATCATCACCTGGGTCACCCCGGAAGGTGGTTCGGGGCCGAATTACCAGAATCTTTGAGTCGACGTGCATTCCAATCGCCACAACACACTGAAGAGCGCACTGTTCTACGGCTTGCGATTCGTCTTCCGTTTGCTGCCTCTTGGCGAAGCCAGGCGCGACCATTTGCGTCGAAAATTCCTCGATAGGTACAGCCACATTGTTCCGTCGGGGCCGCGTGGCCAACTGAACGGTGACGTGAGGCCTCGCCGCGCCTATGTTCGCGCAGACGAGCCAGCGATCGGACATGTGCCCTATAAGAAGGAACCCCTTCCCGACCCGCTGCCAGCCAGGCTGATCGCATTCTATCTACCGCAGTTCCACACCATCCCAGAGAATGATGAATGGTGGGGCAAAGGTTTCACCGAGTGGCGCAACGTCACCCGGGCACTGCCGCAGTTCGAGGGTCATCAGCAACCTTTGTTGCCTGGCGATCTGGGCTTCTATGATTTGAGCAATCCTGAAGTCATGCGGGAACAGACCCGGCTTGCGCGTGAGTACGGAATCAGTGCCTTCTGCTCCTACTTCTATTGGTTCGGTGGCAAGACCCTGCTCGAAAAACCACTGCGCAACTGGCTGGCGGATCCTACGATCGATTTCCCGATCTGCCTCTGCTGGGCAAACGAGAACTGGACCAGAACCTGGGACGGTCGGGCCAATGAAGTCCTGATCGAGCAACAGCACTCAGCTGAGGATGACCTGGCTTTCATTGAATACGTCTCCGAATACATGCGAGACCCCCGCTATCTGCGCGTTGACGGGAAGCCGATGCTGCTGGTGTATCGACCAGGCCTTCTGCCAGATGTGAAAGCCACTGCTGGCCGCTGGCGCAAATGGTGTCTGGACAATGGCATTGGAGAAATCCATCTCGCATACGTGCAGAGTTTTGAGCGCCCCGACCCGAGAGACATCGACTTCGATGCTGCGGTTGAATTTCCGCCTAATCTGTCCACTCCTGCGAACATAAGCCAGCATCAGGTTCTGATCAACAAAGATTTCGACGGCGAGATTCTAGATTGGCGGCAACTTGCCCGAGAGCACAAGCGAAGAGCCATGCCGCCTTATCGCCTGTATGCAGGTGTGAACTGTGGTTGGGACAACGAGCCACGTCGTTCTGGCAAAGGGCGCATCTACCACCACGCGTCTCCTCGCGGCTACCGCGACTGGCTTCATGACACCATCCACGTTCGCCTTGCAGGGACACCGGACAAAGACAAGCTAGTATTCATCAATGCTTGGAACGAATGGGCTGAAGGCGCTGTTCTAGAACCCTCCGCCACATTTGGTTTCACCAACCTTCAGTCCACAAGGCAAGCACTTTTACCTGCTAGAAAAGCAGAGTGGACAGAAGGTCAAGTATTCGCGATCGTGCATGTTTGGCATCTTGATGTGTTTGAGGAGATAGCGCAGCATCTTCAACATGTGGCAGTAAAGTGGAAGCTTCTTATAACCACCGATTCCACGCGGGCGTCGCAAGCAAAAGAAATCGCAGCACGTCACGGCCTTGCATCGGATATCATGCTGGTATCCAACAGAGGTCGTGATGTTCTTCCCTTCCTGAAAGCTGCAAGTCATCTTCTCGACTCTGGAGTGGATACTGTTCTCAAAATCCACACCAAACGCTCCCCCCACATCGAGAACGGCGACGCCTGGCGTCGTGATCTAATCGGCATTCTCGCCGACAGTGCGCATATCCATAAGCTGCTCACGGCCTTCTCCATGGACCCTAAGCTAGGGCTCGTGGGAGCGCAAGGGCATATGCTCGCAGTGAACGACTACTTGGGTGGCAACAAAACGCACTTGTATAGACTTCTAGAGCACGCTGATATTCATTTAGAGCAGGAAGCTTTATTTCCGTCTGGAAGCATGTTCTGGGTAAGGCTCCAAGCAATTCAACCTCTACTTGACATCATTCTACGTGATTCAGACTTTGATCCAGAAGCTGGACAGAATGATGGCACGTTGGCTCACGCTGTTGAAAGGACTTTCGGCGTTTCCGTGCAAAGTTCGGGCTTCAAGGTAAGTACTATGTCTGAAGTATGCGGTTACTCAAGTAAAATATCTCCCATCACTTATCCTTACGCGAAATGATTGCCCGCTGGATGGTAACTGCGCGTTGAACGGCAATCCTATGTCTGACTTATCTTATTATTACTCTGACCCAGCTCAATTCCACCCATGAAAGAAAAGCTTCTGTTAGTTTCGAGGAAATGGCCGCCAGCAATAGGTGGAATGGAGACCTATGCTGTCGAGCTAGCCCGGGGGCTTCAGAAAATCTACGACCTCGATCTCCTTGTTCTCAAGGGTGAATCAGACGGTCGCGCGCCTGGACTTATGCGCTACGCACTTTTCATTCTTCGTGCCGGTTTTATCTGCTTGCTCAGGGCAAGAAGTTATGATCGCGTCATATTTGGCGATCTAGTGCTCTATCCTGTTGCCTGCCTTCATCGATTATTAAACCCTAAAGCAAGAAGACTCGTCGTTCTTTACGGCTTGGACCTCGTCTACCAGAAGCGTCAAGGACTCCTGTCCAGAATCTATCGAATTTATCTCTCAGGATTCCTCCTGTTTCAAAATTCATTTACGTCAATAATCGCTATCTCTTCCCACACTAACCGCCTGGCTCAGTCAATTGGCGTAAGAAGCTCCGTCGTGGTCAACCCAGCATTGCCGGAGACCACACCAGATATCGACAGAAATCAGGTAACCTTTCCTGATAGTTGGACTGCGTTGAGCGGAGCGCCGAGAATACTATACTTTGGAAGACTCGTTCCACGGAAAGGTGCACTTTGGTTTGCTAGGAATGTTGTGCCCACATTGTGTCGCGGTGCGGCGTTTTTTGTCGCCGGCGATTCCACAAATAGTATGTACAAGAGCGAGCTTCGTAATTGTCCTCGTACATACTGCGTTGGGCGTATCGATTCAATAGCACTCGCAAGAATGGTCGAGGCGGCTGACGTCGTCGTCATGCCAAACGTCACTACTTCCGACGATGCCCTAGACGTAGAAGGGTTTGGTTTGGTTGCGGTGGAGACTTCCGCGTTAGGTGGACGACTCGTGGCGGCGGGGATTGAAGGGCTAACGGATGCGGTTGTTGATGGTGTCACCGGCACTCTGCTGCCCTCGGGCGACGTTAACGCCTGGACAGCAGCATTGAATTCCATACTGATGACCGATCGGCGTGAACGGCTTCCGTCACCTGCAGAAATCGCCAGTTCGGCACGAGACTACTTCTCCAGCATCAAGCAGACTTCGGCCTTCATGAAGATGCTTGAAAGTAACTAACTTCGGCGGAGTAACAAAATGACCAATAGATCCCGCCTGCCCCATGCGGTACTTGATGAGAAAAGTCGTAGACTAAAAGCACGAAAAATAATTGAATTAATCGGCCCTGAGCGATTCAAGTCAGCAAAGGAAGTTCTGGAGATCGGTTGCGGGTCCGGCGCCATCTCCAGCACACTAAAATTGCTCGGCTCTCCTGATATGTGCGTCCATGCGGTGGACGTGGTTGATAATCGCATCGTCCATGATGGGTATGACTTCAACCTGGTGACTGGCACCACGCTGCCCTTTGATTCAGCCAAGTTCGACATTATTATAAGTAATCACGTTATCGAACACGTGGGCGATGAGAACGAACAGCTCAATCATTTACTTGAAATACGGCGTGTCCTTAAGCCTTCTGGGTGCGCGTATCTTGCAGTGCCTAACAAGTGGAGAATCATCGAGCCTCACTATCGTCTAGCATTCTTGAGTTGGTTGCCATTGTTCATGGCAGATTATTATTTGCGCCTGACCAAACGTGGCACGCACTACGATTGTTTACCGCTCAGCGCCCCTACACTGAAGAACCTTTTAGACTCTGCTAATTTCAACTATCAGGATATGCTGGTTGAAGCGGTTCGTACAACCCTCAATCTTGAGTACTCGAAGTCAGATTTCGCAACGTTCCTTGCGCGCCGACTTCCTTCCTTTTTTATACGTTTATTATCACCATTAATTTCCACCATCATATTCAAGATGGAAGTGAAAGATCGATGAAACGGGTGATCGCGACTTTAGGCTTGATCCTCTCAGCCGCGTGTCTTGCTCTGTTTGTGATAGCGTTATCCAAACAGTGGCATGCAATAGAAACTATATCCTTCGACATTTCTGACAGCTTACTTGTCGGCATTAGCGTTATTATGTATGCGGCCTCCTACTTGGTACTAGCCAAGGCCTGGCAACTATTGCTCCGGATTGAGGGTGTTGGCATACATTACCAAACTTCTCTTGACGTCATAGCTAGATCGCAGATAGGCAAGTATCTTCCTGGCAATATTGGGCAGCATATTGGTCGCATCTTTCTAGCAAAGCGACTAGGCATTGATAGCACTCGTTGCATATCCAGCATGGTCCTTGAAACAATCATCGTGATTGCGACTGCATCCATCTTCTCTCTATTTGCGCTTGATTTACTGCCAGAAATCTCTGCCCGATACGGTGCTAGCTTGCTACGCACCCTCACAGTTGCGATTGCCATACTAGTCGTCTTCGCTACAATGGCGTTCCTCTTCAGAAGAGTCCGTCATCAGTTGCATCGCAGTATTTATGTACTGAGGGAAGTTATATCTAAACCTGAACCCCGCAAGCTTCTATGTTATACGATGATGTTGCAGGCGCTGAATTTTCTTCTTGGCACGGCATCCATATGGCTGGTAGTAAGTGGCGTTTCTGATGCAGCTGTTCCTGCTTACGCCAGTATCATAGGAATATACGCGGTTTCCTGGTTGGTTGGCTTCATGGTTCCTGGCGCTCCTGCTGGTCTCGGAGTCCGCGAAGCCTTGCTGGTTCTAGGGTTGTCACAGCTTTATGGCTTGGAGGCAGCTATCGCCGCCACTGCTTTGTTCCGTCTAGTCACCATATTGGGTGACGGTTTTTCTTACTTTGCAGGACTGGCCCTGAGTACAAGAAGTATCAACCAAACTCGGCCTTGATCATGGCGGAAGCTTCTTCGGCTTGTAGTAAGTAGTGCGACGCGCAACGCCAAATCACTCCGCAATTCAGTTGCGGAAAGCAGTTATTCGCCACGCAATGCTTGCCGTCCTCCATCCAGTCTTTATGTCGGCTGGCGTTAGAACAACCCGGCGGCTGGCAGCGTTCTCGTCTCCCCTTAGGTAATCTCAAGCACCAGTGCGGCTCCGGGTGGTTCAGCGCTTGAGCGCTTCTTCTATCGCTTTACTCATCGTTGCCTGCTTCGAGGAATGCAACGTTCCGGACAGGATTCCAGTGGGTCATCATGAGCATGTCTATCTATTTTAGCTCACGGCGATAAGGTACGCCTTTGAGTTACACAAAATGAGGAGAGATGAAGGAATCGGAGACCGACAACCTCAACCCTAGTGGCCCACACGGAGGGTGCGCTGGACAACTCCATCCTGGAAAACCTGTCATGGGAGCAGCGCAAGGAGCGAAGCAGTCTGCTATGGAGACATCGGACTGATACCCCAAGCAGGCGTATCGCTTCGTGCAATGCTGAAGAGGTCAATAAGCCATCAAGCGGTGGCTCCGCCGGCGAGTGAGTACCGTGGTCGCCCTACACAATTGATCGGTCAACTTCATGTCTGACGCGCTAGTCCCGGAACGGCGGCTGCGGACCTTCAACGCCAACAACGACTTCAATCGACAGGTTCCACATAGGTCGGCGGTACCTAAAGAACGCCGGCCGTGGTGAGAACGGTCAAACAGCTGATCCAGAAAGTTGGCTTGTCGCAAGCTATGCACATACAGGGATCGGAGCTTCTGGACGGGGTATTCATTGCCTGGACCACCGCAGTAACGTGACCGTCAGGAAAGCTATGAAGTCAATCCAGCATCCAGCGTATCGGCACTCGCCACTTCTAGAACTTGATCACAAACCAGTTCCTGTCATTAACTTTCGATACTGACCTGGATAGGCGAGAATCTCCTGACTGCCAGATGACGTTCTCGGCACTCTCGCTATTATGCCAAAAGATATCCCATTTACCATCGCCGTTGTAATCGCCGATTCCTGCCACACTCCAAGCAGGCTTTACATTGCTGTTATCGGCACCACTTGGGGAGCCAGACCACCAGATTGAATTGGAGCCCGTGTCAGTGTGCCAAAGAATATCGAACTTTCCGTCACCATTGAAATCGCCTGCCCCAGCTACTCGCCATACAGCTGCAGCCTGGCTCGCCGACGCTCCTTGCGGTGACCCAGAGTACCAGATGGCGTTTGATGAGCCTTTAGCCGCCCGCCACAATATATCCCACTTACCATCGCCATTGAAATCACCGGTCGCAGCGACCTCCCACATTGAGCTGGCTCTGCTCAACGTAGCTGCGTTAGGCGACCCTGACCACCAAATTGAGTTCTCACCTGTACTTTGATTTCTCCACAAAACGTCTGCTTGGCCATTCCCGTCGAAATCTCCCGTACCCACTACTTTCCAGGCCGCACTGGCCACAGTGGCAAAGGAACCGGCAGCAATTCCACTCCACCATATTGCGTTGGCGCCGCTATGCAGGTCTCTCCATAGAATGTCTGCCCGGCCGTCCCCATTGAAATCGTCATATCCAACTGCATGCCAATTTGCCGCAGCGAAAGAGCTCGCCGCACCCTGAGGGCTTGTGGAGTTCCAGATTGAGTTCTCGTTCGTGACCTTGTGCCTCCATACGAGATCTGAAAACCCATCTCCATTAAAATCATTCTTCAACCCTCGACGAAAGGGGATAACCGAAGCGCGGAACTGCATAATTTTTGGGAGAGTTTGATTGAGACTCAACGCGTTGTCGCTTTGATTGGCGGCACCGCATAAATAGCCGCCACAATAGGCAATCTTTGGATTAGAAAAAGTCCTGTATAACTTCTGCCCTGGTTGACCGTAGGCCATCACCGTGCGGAAGTTATAGGCCGTGGATACGTAACCATAGGAATACGGATAGGCTCCTGGGCTGGGTGAATTAGCCAACTCATGGGCCGAGCCCATCAAATGAGCGGACTCGTGAATCAGTGTTTCGTCTGAGCAGTAATAAGTCCTCCCGTCGGAACCTGTGTCAGACCCGTCTCCCACGACAGCATACCCATACACTGCGTCCGTGGCCGGTGTGATGGGGTTCAAGCGTGCGCCATTGATCCAGGCAATACCGCACCCTTCGTTTTCCGGGTCGCTGAACTTGCGGACGAGAATGGCAATATCGGCGCCATACGCGTCACGGGCACTCCGCAGCGGTGCGAGCGACGAAGGGACTGTTACGGCACTGGTACCATCGGTACCAGTCAACTGAAGTAACGCGCTTTCGTTACTGGTGGCGTCCGTATAGTTGACCTCCACCGCATGGACAAGTCGCAGGTAGCCATTGACGTTGCTGTTACGGAAAGTCTGGTTGCCCACTTCAATCAGGAAGTTCAAGCGGGTCACCGCCGCTGACTGGCTACCGTGGGCGGCGCGGAAACCCGAGCTGTAGCCGATGGCCACGTCAATCGTGTTGCCAGCAGTCTGGGTTGCCGCTGCGGCAACCGCGCTCGCGGTTACATGCCGTGCTTCGGCTTGCATGGACGCCGCAATCGGCTCGCTGGGGTGAGGGCCGGGAATCCTGGTATCCCCCGCACTGTCTGGAATCACAAGCTTGTCGGGATCGGCTGTTACTGCCCACAAGCGGCCATCTGAACTGCGCAGTTCAAGTGGCGGCTGGCCGTTTCGCTGTGGGATTGAGGCAAAGACGGCTTGCTCACCAAACGTCAGGATGGCCTCCTGACCCGGGTCGCCGCCTTCCACGCGGCCGATCCAGCTCCAGTTTCCGTCGGCACCTTCCACGTGGCGCTCGTAGCGCAGTTTGGCCTGGGTACCGTCGGGATAGGGGATGGTCATTTCGCCATCGACGATGGCGCGGATGGCATGCTCTTCGCTGACCTGCACCGGGTACCAGGTATACGCACCCTCGCGCTTCATTGGCTTGCCGCCGTTGCCATATTCCATCAATGCACCACGATCGGGCGCACTGGCGATGGAAGCCCGGGCCAGCGGACCAGCCGTGGCCAAGGTGGGCAACGGGCCGGCATGGGATGCGTTCTTCGCGACCTTCGCCTCCCCGTCAACACCACCGTTCTGGCACGCAGCCAGCAGCAACATAGCGGCGCACGCGCCGAGCCGGTATTTCATCGGTATCCCGCTTCACGAAGGCAGTTCAAACAGAGCGCCAATATACCGGCTGGGCGCTCACGACTCCGTTAATTTGACATGAAAACGCGGCATTTCCCGGCTGGAATCCAGCGTTTTGTGGTGCAACGCCGGTTTAGCTGAGAATCGGCACACCGGTTTTGGCCTGGAGATCGCTCATTTCCACTCCGTCAGCCATCTCAACCAGCTTGAGACCCTCGTCGATGACGTCGAATACCGCCAGATCGGTGATGACCCGGTTGACCACCCCGACACCGGTCAGCGGCAGATCGCATTGCGGCAGGATTTTGTGGCTTCCGTCCTTGGCGACGTGCTCCATCAGCACCACGATGCGTTTCACGCCGGCGACCAGATCCATCGCCCCGCCCATGCCCTTGACCATTTTGCCCGGCACCATCCAGTTGGCCAGATCACCTTTGTCAGTCACCTGCATGGCGCCCAGCACGGCCAGGTCGATATGGCCACCGCGGATCATCGCGAATGAATCGTGGCTGCCGAAGTAACTTGCGCCTGGCCGGGCGGTTACAGTCTGCTTGCCGGCATTGATCAGGTCGGCATCGACTTCCTGTTCAGTCGGGAACGGACCGATGCCGAGCAGGCCATTTTCCGATTGCAGCCAGACATCCACGCCATCCGGAATATGGTTGGCGACCAGCGTCGGCAAACCGATACCCAGGTTGACGTAGGCGCCATCGGTGAGTTCCTGCGCGGCGCGCTGCGCCATTTCATCTCGGGTCCAGGCCATTATCGGGCTCCTGCGCTGACAGTACGGTTTTCGATGCGTTTCTCGGGGTTGGGGTTGTGCACGATGCGGTCGACATAGATGCCGGGCAGATGCACGTGGTCCGGATCCAGGTCGCCGATCTCGACGATTTCCTCCACTTCTGCCACGCAGACCTTGCCGGCCATCGCGCAGGCCGGATTGAAGTTGCGCGCGGTCTTGCGGAAGACCAGATTGCCGGCCTTGTCCGCTTTCCATGCCTTGACCAGGGCGACGTCGGCCTTGAGCGCGGTCTCCATGACGTACCAGTGGCCGTCATCGAACTGGCGGGTTTCCTTGCCTTCGGCGACCACGGTGCCGTAGCCGGTACGGGTGAAGAATGCCGGGATGCCGGCACCGCCCGCACGCAGGCGCTCGGCCAGGGTACCTTGCGGATTGAATTCCAGTTCCAGTTCGCCGGCCAGGTATTGGCGCTCGAACTCCTTGTTCTCGCCGACATACGACGAAATCATCTTCTTGATCTGACGCGTCGCAAGCAGTTGGCCCAGGCCGAAGCCATCGACGCCGGCGTTGTTGGAAATCGCGGTCAAGCCCTTGGCGCCGCTGTCGCGCAAGGCGGCAATCAGCGCTTCAGGAATGCCGCACAGGCCAAATCCGCCCACCGCCAGCACCTGATTGTCGGCGACGACGCCTTGCAGCGCTTCCTCAGCTGAGGGAAACAACTTGTTTTTGCCGCGCGCGGCAGAGGATGAAGCCTGGGCCATGGTGATTCCTTGTTCCGTAGTGGTTCGAACACGTACCACCTATTCTAGCCGCTGCCCGCCAGGCGCACAGCGGACTTTCGGCCGATGGCAGCAGGCGTCCGTTGTGGCTTGTGTTCCCGCGCGAGTGCCAATTTTCAATGTGAGAGATGCCCGCCTTCGTATACTGGGCCGATGCCAACACTCGCCATTGCCACCGCCATTGCCGCCACCGGCCACGACCCCGATTTGCCGCCGCTGCTGGCCGCCTGCCAGGCACTCGGCATCCCGACGCGCGCGCTGGCCTGGGACGACCCCACCATCAGTTGGCGCGGCTTCGATGCGGTGCTGTTGCGCTCGACCTGGGATTACACCCGCCGGTTGCCGGAATTCCTGGCCTGGTGTGACCAGATCCAGCAGCACTGCCTGTTGCTGAACCCGCTGGCGGTGCTGCGCTGGAACAGCGACAAGCACTATCTGGCGGATCTCGCGGCGATGGGCGTGCCGGTGATCTCGAGTCGTTTTGTCGAGCCTGACGAAGCGGCCCTGCCGGTGCTCGAGGCATGGCTGGCAACCCAGCCCGCAGGCGAATTCGTGGTCAAGCCCTGCATTGGCGCGGGCGCCGAAGATGCCGTCCGCTACTCGCCGGGCCAGCTGTTTGCGGCCAGCAACCATCTGGCCGGCCTGCTCGACCAGCAGCGCTCCGCATTGTTGCAGCCGTACCTGGCCTCGGTCGATCTGCAGGGCGAAACCGCCCTGGTCTACCTGGGCGGGGAATTCAGCCACGCACTGCGCAAGGAGGCCCGGCTGGGGCAGGTAGATCACCCCCTGCCGGAACGCATTGCCCTCAGCAATGCCAGTCCGGTACAACGGAGCCTGGCTGAACACGCGCTGGCAGCGGCCAGCCGGCTGTTGCAACTGGAGGAGCCCCTGGCCTATGCCCGCGTCGACCTGCTGGAGGCCAGCGATGGCACGCCACGACTGCTGGAACTGGAACTGATCGAGCCCTCTCTTTTTCTCGATCATGCCGGGGCCGCCGCACACGCACTGGCCAGGCAACTGGCGGCGCGGCTGGCGGCAAGCGCCGCCGTACGCACTCGCACGGCCTGTGCCTGACGGGTAGAATCGCTGGTCTGTCCCGGAGATTCCGGCACAGGCTCCATTTCTGCCGCAATCCAAGGAACAAGCTAAGGATGAAGATTCTCGTCGCCTACAAGCGCGTGGTGGACTACAACGTCCGCATCCAGGTCAAACCCGATGGCTCGGGCGTGATCACCGATGGTGTCAAACTGTCGGCCAATCCCTTCGACGAAATTGCGCTGGAAGAAGCCCTGCGGCTGCGCGACAAAGGCATTGCCAGCGAAGTCATCGTCGCCACCATCGCCCCGGCCGATGCCCAGGCCCATCTTCGCAACGGTCTGGCCATGGGCGCCAACCGTGCCATCCACGTGGTGACCGATCAAGCCGTGCAGCCGCTGACCGCCGCGCGCACCCTGCTCAAGCTGGTGGAAAAAGAACAACCGGACCTGGTCATCCTCGGCAAGCAGGCCATCGATGACGATGCCAACCAGACCGGGCAGATGCTGGCGACCTTGTGGGGCCGTCCGCAGGCAACCTTCGCCTCCAAACTGGAGATTGCCGATGGCAAGGCCACGGTGACCCGCGAAGTGGATGCCGGTCTGGAGACCCTGGAAGTGGATCTGCCCGCGGTGGTCACCACTGACCTGCGCCTCAACGAACCGCGTTTCATCAAGCTGCCGGACATCATGAAGGCCAAGAGCAAGCCGATGGAAACCCTGCAGCTGGCGGAACTGGGCGTTGACGCCGCCGATACGCTGAAGGTCACCCAATACGCACCCCCTGCCAAGCGCAGCAAGGGCGTCATGGTCAAGGACGCAGCCGAACTGGTTGCCGCACTGAAGCAGAAGGGGTTGTTGTAATGAGCAAGGTTCTGGTCATCGCCGAACACCTGGACGGCGCACTCAATTCCTCCACCGCCAAGACCGTCAAGGCGGCGCAGGCGATCGGCGCCGACAGCATCGATATCGTCGTGCTGGCAGCTGATCCTGCGGCAGTGGCGACCGCCGCTACCAAGATCGATGATGTCGCGAAAGTCATCACTGTCGCCAACGACTCCAATGCACAGCCGGTTGCGCAGGTGCTGGCGCCGCAGATCGCCAAACTGGCCAATGGCTACAGCCATGTGTTTGGCCCATCGACGACCTTCGGCAAGGATCTGATGCCCTGCGTGGCCGCCTTGCTGGGTGTCAACCAGGTATCGGATCTGATGAGCGTCGAAGGCCCGCATACCTTCAAGCGTCCAATCTACGCCGGCAACGCAATCATCACCGTCGAGGTGCCGGCGGATCAGATCGTTGTCGCCACCGTGCGTACTGCTTCGTGGTCGGAAGCCGCACAGACCGGCAATGCCAGCGTGGAAGCGGCCAGCGTTGACGCCACCCTACCCACCCACAGCCGCTACGTCGGTCTGGCCGCCGGCAAATCGGATCGCCCCGATCTGCAGAGCGCCAAACGTGTGGTCTCGGGCGGACGCGGCGTGGGTTCGGAAGAGAACTTCAAGATCATCTACGACTTTGCCGACAAACTCGGCGCCGCCGTCGGTGCCTCGCGCGCCGCGGTCGATGCCGGCTACGTGCCCAATGAAATGCAGGTCGGCCAGACCGGCAAGATCATCGCTCCGGAGCTGTACGTCGCCATCGGCATTTCCGGCGCCATCCAGCATCTGACCGGAATCAAGGACGCCGGCACCATCGTCGCCATCAACAAGGACGCCGAAGCCCCGATCTTCGAGGTCGCCGATATCGGCCTGGTGGGGGATTTGTTTACCTTGCTGCCGGAGCTGGAAAAGGCGCTGGGCTGATCCGAAGCCTTCCGCGACCACAATCAAGTGAGCCGGCGCCATTCTGGCGCCCCCTGCTTTTCCGAGTTTGAGGACCAACCACAATGACGCTGGCTTGCTTCAAGGCTTATGACATACGCGGACGTGTTCCTGAAGAACTGAACAATAGTCTGGCCGTACGCATCGGTGCGGGTGCCGCCAATCTGTTCGGACCAGGACCAGTGGTTGTGGGCCGCGACATACGACTGACCAGCACTGAACTGCTGGAACACGTCTGCCAGGGGCTCAATCTGGCTGGCAGGGATGTTATTGACATTGGCCTATGCGGAACCGAGGAAGTTTACTTCCAGACGTCCCACCGCCAAGCCGCAGGCGGCATCATGGTAACGGCCAGCCATAATCCAATGGACTACAACGGTCTGAAGCTGGTGCGTGAGCATTCGCGTCCGGTAAGTGGTGATTCCGGTTTATTCGCGATCCGCGACTATGCGGCCAGCGAAGCTAGGCTACCGCACGGCCAGGCAAGACTGACGGTGGACGAAGACAAATCCGCATTCGTAGAGCACCTTCTCAGTTACGTTGACACCAGCCATCTCAAACCGCTGAAGATCGTTACCAACGCGGGTAACGGCGGCGCCGGTCTGGTGATTGATCGGTTGTCACCGCACCTGCCGTTTGAGTTCATATCCATTCAACATGAGCCAGATGGCACCTTCCCGAATGGCATCCCCAATCCCTTGCTTCCCGGTAACCGCCATGCCACGAGTACTGCAGTAAGGGAACATGGTGCAGACTTCGGGGTTGCCTGGGATGGCGATTTTGATCGCTGTTTCTTCTTCGATGCTGCTGGAAACTTTATCGAAGGTTATTATTTGGTTGGCCTGCTCGCCACAGCGCTGTTGAAGAATCATCCGGGGGGCAAGATCATCCACGACCCGCGACTTGTCTGGAACACGCAAGAAATGGTCCGACAGGCCAACGGCGTGCCGGTGATGAGCAAGACCGGCCACGCCTTCATCAAGGAGCGTATGAGGTCCGAAGATGCTATCTACGGTGGTGAGATGAGTGCTCACCACTATTTTCGCGACTTTTCCTATTGCGACTCAGGCATGATTCCCTGGCTTCTGATCGCGGGTCTTGTGTCCGCGACCGGGGTCCCACTTGGTGAGATGGTCGCTGATAGAATGCAAGCATTTCCGTGCAGTGGCGAAATCAACTTCCGTGTTGAAGATGCCCAGGCCACGATCGCCACTATCCTCGACCACTACTCCCCATACGCGCCGTCACTTGACCACACTGATGGTGTAAGTGCCGATTTTGGCGAATGGCGCTTCAACCTGCGCAGTTCAAATACCGAACCATTGTTGCGCCTCAACATTGAGACGCGAAATAATGCGGCTCTGCTACGTGCACGTACTGACGAAATGACCACCCTCATCAACGGCTCTTCCTCTACTTGATTCAGGACTCTCATATGTCGCCTCTGCTTCCTGTCATTCTTTCCGGTGGCTCCGGAACGCGTCTTTGGCCACTATCCCGCGAAGCCTATCCAAAGCAGTTCCTGCCACTGGTCGGTGATGACACGATGCTGCAAGCCACATGGAAGCGTGTCTCAGGTATTGCCGGTCTCGCGCCGATTGTGGTGGCCAATGAGGAACACCGGTTCATGGCCGCGGAACAACTGCGCGAGTGTTCAGTCAAGCCCTTGGCACTCATTCTGGAACCCATGGGCCGCAACACGGCACCCGCGATCACTGTCGCTGCTTTGCAAGCCTTGAAAAGTAATGAAGATGCGATCCTACTGGTTCTCCCTTCCGATCACGTCATCCGCGACGAGGCTGCTTTTCACGCTGCCGTAGAGGTAGCCGCTCGAGCGGCCGAAGAGGGAAAACTGGTGACATTCGGCATCAAGCCGGCATCTCCCGAGGTAGGTTATGGTTACATCAAGGCAGACGGGAACACCGGTGCCATGCCCGTCGAGGAGTTCGTGGAAAAACCCGACCTTCAAACGGCCAGAATGTATCTGGAATCAGGGAACTATTATTGGAACAGCGGCATGTTCCTGTTCAAGGCGTCGCGCTATCTTGCAGAGGTTGAAAAGCTGCAGCCAGCGATACTTTCCGCTTGTCGGGAGGCACTGGATAAAGCGCAGGCGGACACGGACTTTGTTCGTCTTGATCCCGATGCTTTCGCCAACAGCCCAAACGATTCCATTGATTACGCAATCATGGAAAAAACTGATGCCGCAACAGTTGTGCCGATGGATGCCGGCTGGAGCGATGTAGGTTCGTGGTCGGCCCTCTGGGAAATCTCCGATAAGGACGCCACTGGCAACGCCCATCATGGCGATGTCATCGAGGTAGACTGCCACGACACCTATGCTTATGGTTCCAAACTGATCGCCATGGTTGGTCTCAATGATGTCGTCG
Source organism: Pseudoxanthomonas dokdonensis (assembly GCF_001431405.1). GTDB lineage: Bacteria > Pseudomonadota > Gammaproteobacteria > Xanthomonadales > Xanthomonadaceae > Pseudoxanthomonas_A > Pseudoxanthomonas_A dokdonensis. The sequence goes on along the minus strand of NZ_LDJL01000009.1, from coordinate 94,177 downwards.
TGGTCGAGACCGATGATGCGGTAATGGTCGGACATCGCGACCGAATTCAGGAAGTCAAGGAAGTAGTAGCTCGCATCAAAAGAGATGGGCGCTCCGAAGCATCAGCTCATCGTAAAGTCTATCGTCCCTGGGGCGCTTATGATTCCATCGACAACGGCGATCGGTTTCAGGTAAAGCGCATCACGGTCAAACCAGGTGCGTCGTTGAGCCTGCAGATGCATCATCATCGCGCTGAGCACTGGATCGTCGTCAGCGGTACCGCAAAGGTAACACGCGGAGATGAATCGATTCTGCTCACTGAAAACCAGAGCACCTACATACCCCTCGGAGTGACTCATCGTCTGGATAATCCCGGCAAGCTGCCGCTTGAATTGATCGAGGTCCAGTCCGGCAGCTATCTCGGCGAAGATGATATCGTCCGCTTTGACGACGTCTATGGCCGTGTAGGCTCTTAAGAGAACCGACTGACTATTACATTGCCATAACTTTGCCTTACAACAACACTTCCAGGGACCGATAGACGCATGAAATTGATTATCCAAATACCGTGTCTGAACGAAGAGGGCACCCTGGCTGTGGCTTTGAGCGCTCTCCCGCGCCACGTGGAGGGATTCGACACGGTTGAATGGCTAATCATCGATGATGGGTCAACAGACAATACGGCGAAGCTCGCGTTGGAGCTAGGTGTTGACCACGTGGTGAAACACCCAGTCAATCGAGGTCTCGCGGCGGCGTTCATGACAGGACTGGATGCGGGCTTGCGACGTGGTGCCGATGTTATCGTCAATACTGACGCCGATAACCAATACGAGGGTTCCGACATCCCACTGTTGACGGCTCCGATCTTGGCCGGCAAAGCGGACATGGTCATAGGTGCTCGACCGATCGACGATACCGAACACTTCTCCTGGATAAAACGCAAACTGCAACGACTAGGTAGCTGGGCGGTTCGCGTCGCGAGCAAAACCCAAGTCGCCGACGCACCTAGCGGTTTCCGCGCGTTTTCGAGGGAAACAGCGATGCGCCTCAACGTGTTCAATGCCTACACGTACACATTGGAGACAATCATCCAGGCGGGCGTCAGCAACTTGAGAATTGCCTCCGTCCCCGTGCGGACCAACGAAGACTTACGGCCTTCACGGCTCGTGAAAAGTATTTCCAGCTACGTCCGCAGGTCACTGGTGACGATTCTGCGGGTTTTCGTGACATATCGGCCCGTGACGTTCTTCTGTTGGCCAGCTGTGGTATTTTTGGCCGTCGGCGGTTTAGCGATGGTTCGATTTCTGTATTTCTATTTTACGGGCGACGGTTCAGGACACCTGCAGTCGCTGCTACTTGGTGCCACCAGTATCATCCTTGGTGCCTTGTTCCTGATGATCGCTCTCCTGGCCGATATCATTTCGGTGAATCGCAAGCTACTCGAGAAGATTCTGCTTCGAGTGCAGAGGCTGGAATACGCGTCGTCGGAAAAGAACACCTAACAGAAACTTGTTCGACCGGAGAGTTGGTTGAGAACAAATGTGGTCCCTCTCGTAGTCCGGGCCGACGATATTTGATTTCGCCGTCCAGATCGTCCGACGGCCGGTCACTTGGTTGAAGCTCACCAAGTGGAAGAATCGTGGGCGGCCGTGAAGGAGCTTCTTTTGTTCGGGCCACAGATCGTTTCGATTGGCAAATAGATCTCAAGCCCTGCATTTTTGCAGCCAGAAGGCTGATTCTTCCGAAAAGCTAAACGCCTGTCTGCATTGCCACTCTTCGAACTGAAGCCCCATTCTCGAAGCGCCCGGTCAATGGGCAGACCGCACCTCTAGCAAACGCGATAGCATACAGCTAACCGCCGTAAGTTATAGCTTTAGTAGCCATGAACACATAGTTGCTACCGAGCTAATCAATCTAGTCGCGTCATGCGCTAACACCTGACCGCGCAAGTACACCTATTCACTTTCCTAGGGAGCTAGCCACTTCCAACAACCAAAGAGCAACCAGACGTCAATCTACCCGCTTGAAGGCAATCCCTTCGACGGCCGTATCAGAACCTTCGCCCACTCGAACTCGTACCTCCAGATTGCTGACGGGAATAGCAATATCTATATCGAGCCTTCCAAGGATACTCTTGCCGCCCAGATCGACAGATTCTTGTACGTCTTTACTAGCCAGAATTTTTCTACCATGGGCATGGCAGACATCTAACGTAGCTGGCGTCGTCGAAGTGCCGTACAACGTAATCTCGTACTTACCAGGTCCAAGCGAAATATAAGGACCATAAGCCAGATATCCAGACTTGCCGTTCGACACCAGCCCAGAATCTTTCTTCTCTCCCTGTTGCGTCTTGATCCGTTGGTCATCACTACCGATGTAAATCTCAGTGCCAACGGGTTGCGAATTTGAGAACAAGTAGGAGAGGGACCGAAGCTCGATCTCCCTATTGCAGCCGTAAACTATGCTTACATCCTGAATCTCGCGTGTCATGCAAACATCGCCTTGCTTCTTCAAATCCGCGAGGAACTTATCCCTAAGGCCGACTTCCGCCGGCATGTTGTTGTTGAAAAGCATCGCTTCGTCTTTGAGCAGCACTGTATCGCCAAGATATCCATAGCTACTTGGCGTGTAGTCTGATCTAAACCAGACAATGGCTCCCTTTGACTCAAAAGTCACACGACTACCGGTCCATACATTTGCATATACACCAACCACGTTCTGACTCTTCAAGAACTCCGCAACACCATTGAGCTTTATGAACATGGAATTTGAGTATCCATGTTTGTGTTTAGATATGTAGGAGATATTCGCGTAACAACTAAACATTAACCATAACGCAAGCAAGAACGGACCAATGGCCCCGCGACCGTATAGAAAGCGTCCGGCGAGGATAAAGAATGGAACGTACAGAAGCAGCAGTCTTCTTGGCTCTAGCTGAAAGTTACCCCAGCTGGACACTACGTTTGCAACGAGTACCAGCGCCGCGCTGGTCAACAACGCAATTTCTACCGTGACTGCTCGCTTCCTAAAGCAAGCAGCCATCGCCTGCATACCGCCTGCGATGACGGCGAGCATGAAAGATATGTAAAGCAACCAACCGGTCGTAGTGCCCACTACCCAGCCATCACTCCATTGCTCCTTCAACCCAAGCACTCTGGGTACCCCTCCCTTGATCAAGGCCAGCGCTCTGTTGGCCATGCCCAGATCAGCGCCGTTCACAAGCTCCCCGCCTTCAATCGTCTTCAAGGTACGGAAGTCGAACAGCAGATTCAGCTGTAGAAGCGGCATAAGGCCCAGACTGAGACCGAAAAGCAGAAGCAGCACCGCTAGCAGAAAACCTTTAAGGTCCTTCCCAAGGAAAGTCAAGGCAACAAAGGCCATCATTACTGAGCCCCAGACGATGCCGATAGGCTGCGACCAAATACATACTCCAATAACCAGCCCAACTATCAGGATCTCGATAGGCGCCAGGCGCCGTTCAGTCCGCTGCGCGCGGCTGCAGATCCAGATGCAAAGCGCAAAGCCAAATATATTCTCTATGAACCCGCCGCGATTCTTCAGCGACCAGATCTGTATGATTGGAGGTCCAAGCGCAAAGGCCGTCGCCACCCATAGTGCATACAGCGACTTTTCTTCTTTAATCAGATTCGCCACTGACAGATAGATTAGGACGATTGTCAACAACCCGAACAGCATATTCGGCGCTTTCAATGCCATAGCGTCGAAGCCAAGCACTTTCAGGGATGCCGCCGTTGTTAGGTTGCTTGTTCCGTACAATCGCGTCACTGCAATGTCTGTAATTCGCCCGTCGCCTCCTGCAACTGAAATAGCAGCCAATGGAAGTTCTTCGGCACTGTAGAGACTTTCCGCTGTCCGGACATAAACCATCTTGATGGCAACCGCTAGCACCACGACGATCAGTACGCCCAGCCAGAAACGAGCATCCCTTACATTCAAGCGATTTCTGATAACTGAGTTCATAGCTGCCATATCTACCATAGCGGGATACTCTGTTTACTTACTTGATATGCCCACATCACGTCCGTGACGACAGCATCCACGCAAGTGTTTCCATTAGTGAGAATCGCTTCGGGTCGCCCAGCATTTCCCTAAGATTCGTAGGATCACCCGTCAGCATCCTTATTTCGTTCTTTCGCATAAACACAGGGTTCTGCTTCACCTCAATCCGATGTCCTGAAAGCTGCTCTAACATCCCAATAATTTCCCTAACTGAAGTAGCCACGCCCGTACAAATGTTCACGATATTCCAATGGCCTTCGGCAGATGTCGCAAGTTTCAAATAGATATCCGCAACGTCCCTTACATCCCCAAAGTCCCTGAACACATCGATGTTGCCCAGTTCAATCTCCTTCTTTCTTTCTTGGAAATGGGCGACGATTTTAGGAATTAGAAATCTTTCGGCCTGCCCGACGCCGGTGTAATTGAAAGGGCGAGTTATAAAAATGGGAAAATACTCAACCCATAGCCTCGCCATCGACTCCATCGCCATTTTACTTACTGCATAGTCGTTTTGTGGGCTTAACAGCTCAGACTCACCCACGCTCCCTTCTGTGTTTCCATACACATTGGCACTACTTGCAAGCAGCACCCTGCTCGGCCTAGTCGGCGCTCCCGCCAGCGCAGCCAGAAGGTTTCTCGTGGCAACAATATTCGTCGTATAAATCTCGGACACGTCCGCGTGCGCAACGAACGAGATAGCTGCTAGGTGGACCACCATATCCGGAGGAGCAACTGCGATAGCCGAAGCAACAGCACCGGCATCTCTCATGTCTATGTGGAAGCCGTCAGACTCTTTACTGGTTACCCATCGATCTACATTGAATCCAGCCCTAGAAAAAGCTTCGCAGACGTACCTTCCGGTAAATCCACTCGCACCTGTCACCAGAACGCGTCGAGCCGTCATCAGAAGGAGAAACCCGACTTATTACGTCTGATATCAGCATCAACCATCATCTGGCACAAGCGCTCAAGCGTCGTAGTTGGCTCCCAACCAAGCTTTAGCTTGGCTTTGGCCGGGTTACCAATGAGCAGATCCACTTCGGCTGGGCGGTGAAACTTCGGGTTGATCCTAAGGACAACCTTTCCCGTTTCCGCGTCAGTAGCGGTTTCGTTCACATCTCCTCCATGGAACCTTATGTCGATGCCTGCGTTCGCGAAGGCCATTCTTACAAAGTCGCGAACGGTTTCTGTACGATTGGTAGCCAGGACATATGTGTCTGCTTCATCCACCTGAAGCATGCGCCACATACCCTCTACATAGTCTTTTGCATAACCCCAGTCACGCTTGGCGTCAAGGTTGCCAAGCTCCAGACAATCCATGATACCCAGTTTTATCTTCGCTACGGAATCGGTTATTTTTCGAGTTACGAACTCACGCCCACGCAGTGGGCTTTCGTGATTGAACAGTATGCCGCTGGCAGCAAACATTCCATAACTCTCTCGGTAGTTTACCGTCATCCAATGCGCATAAAGCTTGGCGACACCATAAGGACTGCGGGGATAAAAGGGGGTCTCCTCAATCTGAGGAATGCTTTGCACTTTTCCAAACATCTCTGAAGTCGAAGCTTGGTAGAACCTTATCTTTGGATTGACCAGCCGAATCGCTTCGAGAATATTAAGGCAACCAATCCCGGTAATCTGAGCTGTAGTCGAAGGCTGGTCAAAACTAACGCCTACAAAACTCTGCGCAGCAAGGTTGTAGATCTCATCAGGCTCGACTTTGGAGATGAGGGATATGCTGGCTCCCAGATCAGTCAGGTCATACTCGACGAGATGCAAGTTCGGATGCCCTGAAATTCCCAGTTCCTCTGTTCGCCAGAAATTGACCGAGCTTGTCCTACGATACGTGCCGTATACAATGTATCCTTTCTCAAGCAGAAGCTGCGCCAAGTATGCTCCGTCTTGGCCAGTAATTCCGGTGATTATCGCTTTCATTTAGCTTCCCTTGTTAATTAAGTATCTTGTAATACTTCTTTGACTTCAATTTGCGACAACCAGTCGCGAAGAGATCGAACGCATCCCCCGCGCCGAATGACTGAGGTGGACCTATCGGTGTCCGGCGCCGCATGGATCCAGACGAGCATGTCATCCTCTGTAACATCAATGGGCGAATCTATCAGAATGCCTGGCTCTAAACCAATCAACTCAGCCGCGTAAGCGCGTGCGTAAACGTAGGACTTGATCTCAGAGCTCCACCTTACCGGCTCGATCCTAGTGCCGTGCTCCCCCGGATAAAGTATCAAACTCTTTATGCGCTCGCGCTCTCTTTTGTCATCCATCACATCTGAGATGTCCAGCAACACTTGACGAGCTGGTCTGCGCCCTGGTAACGCCCACGCCAGTGCCCTTCCCAATGCTTGTTCGTCAGCAGGGTACTGTCCCCTTGCCACCAAACCGGCCAGGGCCGCCGTCAAGCCTTGAGTTTTGTAGCGCGAATCGGAATAGAATTCCTCAATCGCCTCGGCATACAAGTTCGCGCACCGACGTGGTGAATGAACCTCTTGAAGTCGTTTGCGGCCAGCGTCAGCGTAGCGCTTACGGACCTGCTCATCGGCCTGCAGAAGATTCAACGCACGAACGAGCTCGGCATCTTCAAACTCATCTGCGATCGCCAACACGACCGTTTGCGGTAGATCCGCCATGGAGCCATTGGAGTTAACAATAGTTGCTACGCCATGCTTAAGCGCATCCAGAACGGCTGCAGATGTCTCTCCTCTCGATGCAGTTCTGAGTTGCACCGCAATATCGGAACAAAGTAGATAGTTTTGATAAGTTTCCTGATCCGCGTATCCGGTAATGATTACGCGCTCGCCCGCAGGATGCGCGGCAATGGCAGCTTTCATGCTCTCGCCGTATTCACCGCCATAAGCCTGGCCAACAAAGACAAGAAAGCTGTTCGGATGAGACGAAAGCTCGCTTTCAAACCAGCACCTGAGCAGCTCATGATTGCACTTGGAGGGCGCGAGAAACCCGAAGCTGCTTGTAATGAACGCATCTGCCGGTAGCTTGAGTTTCGATAAAGCTCTATACCGCGCATCATCACCAGCAAAAGAAGGCGACCTCAGCAACGGTATCGTCACCCAGTCATCAGCGAAGCCAGGACCATACCATTCGTCCCCCAACCGCTTGGAATAGTCCGAGTGGACAATCACTCCAAGAGCACTATCGACGACTTCAAAATTACATGGATAGTCGACGATCAACTTCTCATGAGCAGTTGCAACTTTCAGGGGTAGAACAGAATATCCATGTGATGCATAGAGCGCCTTTGCCCATGCCGCTTCCATCTGTAGCGCGAACTCCATGTGTGCGTACATTCCGCTCAGGAAGAAGTCATGCAGCACAAGAACTCCCGGTATTCGCTTTATCAGGTCCACCATGTGAACATGAAACTGCGAATTTCCCATGTGATAAACGATGCGGTCATAGGAACTCCAGTTCTCTCTGAACCAATCAACTTTACGTACTTGGGTAGTACCTACCACCTGCATGTCGGTAATCAGGTCCTGCGCCACCACCACATCAATGTCATAATGTCTCGACAGCTCGGACACCAGTTCGGCACTGTAGTCAGCTATTCCACTTTTCTCTGGCGGGAAAGGTGAGACATATGCAAGGCGGGGTCTATCATGGGGCAACTCACATGCTTTTACTCGACCTTTCCTTTGCTCAACTAGGCCTTCAAGCGCGCCGATCGCCTTCCGTGCGGAATTGTCCCAGGAAAACTTTTTCGCCTGAACAGCCGAATTGGCTAATAGCCTCTCGCGAAAATTCTTGTCGGTTAGCCCAGCTAGAATCTTCCCCGACATTTCCATATCCGACATGGGATCAAATAGCGCCTCTTTCAGCCCAACCACCTCAGGCAAGCTGGAACAGTTGGAAGCGATCACTGGTGCGCCACATGCCATCGCTTCCAGAGCAGGCAAACCGAACCCCTCATGCCATGATGGGAAGACGAACAGACTACATAGATTGTAGAGTTTCACCAGCTCTTCTTCTGACACGTAACCAGTCAGCACCAGGTCGTCTTCATCCAAGCCGTTGTCTCTGGCGACCGTCATCATCTCTTCGCGCGGCTGATCCCAAACCTTGCAAACAATAGCTAACTGGTAGTTCGAACGAACTTCGACCGGAAGAGCTGCAAATGACCTGATCAATCCACTCATGTTCTTGCGGTGGTCTATACCGCCAGTGTAGAGCACAAACGGTTTGTTCAGGCCAAACTTGCTGCGAAGGGCCAGTTCGTCACTCTCATGGATCGTGGTCATCTGAAAAACATCGTCAATGGCGGACGATATGTTCACAGCTTGTTCTTCTGGACAGCCCAGGTACTGCCTAGCTTCGTTCGTCGCAGACGAAGAAATACCCAGTATCAAATCTGCTCGCCGCAGGTGATCCAGTTTTCCAAAGTACCAACGTGCAATGTACGGGTTTGAGAGATAGGGTTGAGGATATATCAACGGGATCAAGTCAAACAGCGTAACCGCAGTCGGTATGGTTGGATTAAACACGCCGATACTGGTTATAGCCGGCGTATTCATTCCTTCGAATAAGCTGGATACATGCAGCACGTCAGGACGCAGGGATGTTATGTATGCTTCTCTGATCCTTTCATCGGCTGAATCACCGTCTTCGGAATACTGTTCCGTCCGCACTGGCTTCCAAAAGTGGAACCGGTTTTCCGGTAGCGTGTCGCCAAATTTCTCTTTTATGGGATCAATGCTGTCTTCCATATTCCCATTCAGGAGCACGTGCAACTCATGGTCACCAGCGTTCCTGGCCATGGCGGTCGCCAGTGCCAGCGAGTAACGCCCTATGCCACGATTCCTGCTATCGGATTGAGCGCCTTGCAGATCAATCAGAATTTTCATTTCTGCTCCATACCTGAAGCCAATGCCCTTATGCGCTCCAGCGTTCTACGGCCAGACTCAGATATATGTTCGGGCAACGCTCCCATCGTGGAGATAGGCCCACTGTAGTTCTCGACCAGAAAGTTCCGATTAACACGTAAATCCGGGTTCTTTCCCATCGCTACCGCGTGCCATCGAGCGACCCTCGTCTCCAATGTCGGATACCTTCGTATCAGACCAATACCACCTGCTTTCAAGCTTGGTGACTTATCAATGCAGCGGAGAAGAATCGTGATCCCTCCCATTACCAGCCTCTTTGCAAGGCGTACAAGTAGTCTAAATAGACGCCCCGGCATCCTGAACGCTGCCCGTGCTCCACGCATGAGGAATCGCAATGGCGCAGTGACCTTCCAGGAAGTGCTCGCGGACATCCTGTTCAATTGGTCAGTAATCGTCTTGAGCTGTTCCAGCGCATCATCCCTTTGCATTGATACCCCGTGCACGGCCTCCCATACTCGATGCCTGACGGACTCGTGCAGTTCGGTCATTTGATGTTGTAGACGTGTAGCCTGCGCGAGCGCAACAGCACGTTCCGATACAATCACAATTTCCCGCTCCATGAACTCGCCTCGAATCGTTCTTGCCAAACCTTCGGCATCCGCGACCTTGCGCTCAAGCGTATCTATTTCTCCCCTCATCTCTTCGGTCGCGAGCCGCGCGGCGTGATTCGCTGCCCAAACTTCATCAGTTCGCCGCTTTTCGATCGTGGCCATCTCTTGGATGAGAGCTTCATTTCTTGCGTTCAAGCCATTGCAGAAGCTCGCGGTGCTTGTGCCAGAAAGTTCAAACTGATCATTCACATTAGGCGGGGACACTAAAGCCGGATGCAGCTCAATGTGTTCCTGATGAACATAGTATCCATTAACACCATCGAAGTAGCGTAGCTCATAGCCCCGCGCGAGCAGCATTGCTTCCCATTCCTGATCAACCCTTTCAGATCCACTCGGAACAACACTTTCTATGACAACAATCCATGGGCGGCACGGACCATTCCAACCTGAGATCACTTCGAACTCAGCCCTTTCGACATCAATTTTTAGCCAATGAATCTCGCCCTCGATTCTTTCAAATATCTGATCCAGCGTGACCCGGGGAACAGTAAGCTCGACAACTGTCAAACCACGGTTGGCATAATCGTCGGCAAGCTGCTTGATTCTTGTACTCAACCCAGTGCGCTGCACTTCGTAGAAAGTTTCGACGCCGGCCTCTGCTCCGACCGCAGCCTGTAGCACAATATCTTCTTGACGCTCCAATTCAAGTTGTCGCGCATAGGATGGAACAGGCTCCACATGGACGCCTCGCCACCCGCGCAGGTAGAAAGCCTTGCTTACAGAATCGACCGTAGGATCCTGCGCTCCGACGTCGACATACTGTCCATGCGCTATGTGGCCAAGAGCGCGCCAAAGCATGACATCTTCGAAATTTTGCGCATAAGAAGTTATTGGCGCAGGTAGATCTCTCTTATCCATCAACTTTGTTCCACACTACGGTTAAGATGCCGGATATCAAATTCTGCATCAAGCCAAGTCGCACCGATGAACACACTGTGTGATGTGTTGATGACATCGAACACGAACAAATTATCTATCCACTCGTAGTTATTCTCCACGTGTGTATCCGAGCTCACTAATGCAGGAGATACAGAATAAGAGCCGGGTCCCAGTGTGCAGGTAAAAGCCAAACTGTACTCAACCAAGTCATCCTGTTCGAGATGAGTGAGAAGTTGCTTGGTATGCCAGGTATTTGTACCCCAGATCACATGCCCCTGTTTGTCCCGCAGCATATACCCTAGAACCAAGCGAGGAATTGCGTCATTGACTTTCGCCCGCAGCTTCAGTTCAACACGCTGCCCAACCGACGCAACCCGGATCGGCTCTTGCGTCCCTGCGTCAAACAATCCCAGTGACTCTACCGTCACCTCCCTGGTACCACTCCTCGTCAGCAACCAACCGTCTTTGGCCCGCCTTTGCTCTATAGATAATGCCTGGTTTTCCTTCACGGCCACCATGGCGTTGTAATAATCTACAACCTCATCAGGTGCACCGTCTTTGAGAATAGTACCTTTATCCAATAGTATGACGCGGTCGCATAGTGTTTTGACATCAGACAAGCCATGCGATACGAATAGTATCGACGTCCCTTGCTCCCTGAAGGCCCTGATGCGATCAAAACTTTTATGCTGGAAGTATGAGTCCCCGACGGATAGCGCCTCGTCGATAATCAATAAATCCGGCTTGAATGCCGTAGCGACACTGAACGCCACTCGCATTTGCATGCCGCTTGAGTAAGTCCGGACCGGCTGATCAAAATAGTCTCCAATCTCGGCAAATGACTCTATACCGGGCATTGCCGCCATGATAGCCGAGTGTTCCATCCCCATGATTCCTGCAGCGTGTACAACGTTGGCGCGCCCGGTGAGGTCAGGGTTGAACCCCATGCCAAGCTCAAGAATCGCAGCAACTCTGCCATTTCGCACAATTTCACCGCGGTCGGGACGAACCGTGCCTGTTACGATCTTGAGCAAAGTACTTTTACCAGCACCATTCTGACCGATGATGCCAACCGTTTCGCCTTTACCAACATGGAAGTCTATGTTGGCCAGAACCCAGTTCTGCTCTTTTGGCTTTACCGGCAAGCCGAACCAAGAGGCCATTCGCAGCCACTCACTGCTCCAAGTACGATAGGACTTTCCGACGCCTTTTAGGCTAAGTTCGCCGCTCATAGCACATCCACCATTTCAGGGGATGCTCGCCGAAAAAGAGCGAGGCCGGCCAAGCCCATGGCAACAGCCCAAATCAAGAGGATACCAAGGTCTTCAAACAATGGAGGTTTATCAAAGACAAGGACGTTCTGGTAGCTTGTCACTAGCGGGTACATAGGATTCAGCCTGAAAATAGCTTGAACTTTCTCCGGCAGGATATTCAAGTTGTAAACGACGGGAGTTAACCAGAACAGGGCCTGCATGATGACCGGCACTACCTGTCCGATGTCCCGCATGAATACATTTAGGGTGCCTAGTAAAATTCCAACGGACATAGCCAGCAGCAATGTAATTAGCATCAGCAACGGAAGCCAAAGTGCTACGGCGCTTGGCGTATGTCCCAACACGGCAAAGACTCCAAGGATCGCAACGAGTAGTAGCACATTGTTCACTAGCATCTGCCCGCCCACAATCAGTGGCAGACATAGCCTAGGGAACGCCATTTTTTTAAGAAGATTCGCGTTATCTATGAATATATTTGTGAATCTGAAAATGGTTTCCGAGAACAATGTCCAGCCAAGAGTTCCTGCCATTAGATAGATGGCATATGCATACTTATTGTCGATTCCAGGAAGCTTCGCCGACAGCACCTCGGAAAGTACCAAGGCGAAAATAAGAACCTGTGCCAACGGATGAATGATCATCCACAAGGCCCCCAACTTGCTTGTGATGAATCTTGACCTCAGATCATTTTTTATGGATGAAAGTATGAAAAATCTATAGGTCCAAATTGCTTTTAGCATTTCTCTATATCCTGTCTATCTTCGAACCTAATGGCTTCCAGCATAATTTGCTCGCAGCGGGTCTTTATCTTGCCAGCAATCAATGCAGGATTCAGCTGCTCTCTGATATCCCGTGCGGCCTTCTCTCCAACTGTCCGGGCGAGTTCCGGATTCACGAATAGTTGTCGCATGAAATTCGCCGCCAGGCATATGTCTGGATCGGCCCATAGCTGCCCTTCGCTAGCTGGGTACTGCCCGCTTTTTATCTCCGAAAGTGCGTATCCCACGAGGAAGCTGTTTCGCGTAGTCATGTATTCCATGTTGCCAGACCATGCTGTCGCAATAACTGGCTTGCCAAGCGACATCGCTTCAGCAATCCCCAAACCAAAACCCTCGGAACGATGCAAGGAGACGTAGACGTTCGCGCACGCAAGCAATGAGACGAAATGTGCTGACTCTATAAGTTCATCCCGTATTGAAATACGTCTGTCCTGCGCCGCCAGTTTCCTTAGTTCCTGTAGCTCATCCAAGTAGGCAATCGCGTTGCTGGTTTTTATCAAAAGCTGTACTTTTTCAGTGCCTTCTGGGAATGCCTGTTGAAACGCTGAAATGGTTGCGTAGGGATTCTTCCGTGCGATGCGCGAATTAAAGTCAAAAGAATTCACGAAAAGAAACACATTTTCATCAATTCCAAAATCTCGCCGCCCCAGACCGCTGCTTTGCAACTGGCGAATGGGAGGGGCGGCCTTCAGTATCGGCTTGTCAGTTCTTAGTTTGAATGCTTGCTCGATGAACGATGAGGAGACGATGATTTCATCGACCTGATTGATAGCCGTTTGCCACTCATCAGGAATTTTCTCGAGCTCCCAAAACCAGCTGGCAAATATATAACCTCGCCGATCCTTGGTATCTATCTTTCTTAGTGCCAGTTCTAGGTGGTCCGGATTCACGCATATGATGGTTATCGCATAGGGAAGCGAGTCAACTATCAGCTGATCCAGTGAATCATCTCCGCTCGGGATCTCTAGCTCCTCCCCGATGTCATTAAGCGCGACAGGAATATCCATACTCAACAGTGCACGTGCGTAGTTTCGTGCACTTTCAGCGATACCAAATTGACCTCTGAAGAAGCCGATCATGTTGATACCGCAACCACCATGCGCGCTGCTCAGAGCTCTTAAGTGTGGTTTTATTGCTTCCGATTTGTCCCAGTTAGGCAGACTGGGAAAAACCAGTTGCTCGCTTGCAGCGCTCCGCGACCAGCGCGACAGCGCTCGCCTGAACGATAGGGGCAAGAGAGAGTAGGCAGCGCGCAACCAGACCCGCTCTCTCAGCCACAGCAGCATGCTGCTGCACTTTTTTAGGACTGCTTTGTTCACAGGGCTACGGTTCCTCGACCCGTGCTCAAATGCTAATTCCTTGCCGGAGGTCATCCTGCAAATCACCCAACGCCTCCACCCCCACGCTCAGCCGCACCAGGCCATCGCTGATGCCCAGTGCATTGCGGCGCTCGACGGGGATCGAGGCATGGGTCATCACTGCCGGGTGGTTGATCAGGCTTTCTACGCCACCGAGGGATTCGGCCAGGGTGAACAGGTGGGTGTTTTCGCACAGGCGCCTGGCGGCGTCGAAGCCTCCCTTCAGGACGACGGAGATGATCCCGCCGAAGCCGTCCATTTGGCGCTTGGCCAATGCGTGTTGCGGATGCGATGGCAGGCCCGGGTAGATGACGCTGGCCACCGCCGGGTGCTGCTGCAGCCATTCGGCCAGTGCCTGGGCGTTTTCGCAGTGGGCCTTCATCCGCAGCGGCAGGGTTTTCAGGCCGCGCAGGGCGAGGAAGCTGTCGAACGGGCCCTGCACGGCACCAACCGAGTTCTGCAGGAACGCCATCTGTTCGGCCAGTTCGGTGTCATCGCCCACCACCACCATGCCGCCGACCATGTCCGAGTGGCCATTGAGGTACTTGGTGGCCGAATGCATGACCAGGTGCGCGCCGTGTTGCAGCGGCCGTTGCAGCATCGGCGAAGCGAACGTGTTGTCGACCAGCACAATCAACCCGCGCTTGCGGGCGATATCCGCCACCGCCTGGATATCGACGATTTTCAGCATCGGATTGGTCGGGGTTTCAATCCACACCATCCGGGTCTGCGGCTGGATCGCCGCTTCGAAGGCCGCCAGGTCGGTCAGGTCGACAAAGCTGAAATCCAGCCCGGCGCTGCGTTTGCGCACGCGCTCGAACAGCCGGTAGCTGCCGCCATAGATGTCGTCCATGGCAATGACGTGGCTGCCGCTGTCCAGCAGTTCCAGCACGGTCGAGCTGGCCGCCATGCCGGAGGCGAAGGCAAACCCGCGGCTGCCACCTTCCAAGCTGGCGACGCAGCGCTCGTAGGCGAAACGGGTCGGGTTATGGGTGCGCGAGTACTCGAAGCCCTGATGCACGCCGGGGCTGCTCTGCGCATACGTGGACGTGGCGTAGATGGGCGGCATCACCGCCCCGGTCGAGGGGTCCGGGGCCTGCCCGCCATGGATGGCCAGCGTGGCCAGCGCCAAGGGGCCCTTGTGGCCCGCGCCTAAGTCATTCTGCGACATGGTCTTTCCGTTTGTTGACCGCGTATTTTAGCAGCATTGCCTTAATACGCCTGCACAATCCCGACTGCCCTGGCGCCCGCCGACCGGCGCCTTTTACTGGCTGCGGCGGCGCAGGTAGTTGAGCAGGTCGATACGGGTAATGAGACCCAGGAAACTGTCGCCATCGGTGATGATCGCGACCTGGCCACGGTCGAATACCGGCAGCAGCGCTTCAATCGGCGAACGCACGTCCAGCCGGTCCAGCTTGCTGACCATGGCCGTGGACACCGGGTCGCGGAAGCGCGCTTCATCGCCGTAGACGTGCAGCAGGACGTCGCTTTCGTCGACGATGCCGACCAGTTTCTCGCCGTCCATCACCGGCAGCTGTGACACGTCGTACAGCTTCATCCGCTGGTAGGCCGTGGTCAGCAGGTCGCCAGGACTCACCACCACGGTGTCACGCTGGCTGTAGGGGCGCAGGATCAAATCGCGCAGGTCACCATACTGCTCGCGTTCGATGAAGCCGTTATCGAGCATCCAGTAGTCGTTGTACATCTTCGACAGGTACTTGTTGCCGGTGTCGCAGACAAACACCAGCACCCGCTTGGGCGTGGTCTGTGCCTGGCAGTACTTGAGTGCCGCCGCCAGCAGGGTACCGGTCGACGAGCCGCCGAGGATGCCCTCTTTTTCCAGCAGCGCGCGCGCGGTCAGGAAGCTCTCCTTGTCGCTGATGGCGTAGGCGCGCTTGACCCGGCTGAAGTCGGAAATCTGCGGCAGGAAATCCTCGCCGATGCCTTCCACCAGCCAGCTGCCGGACTTCTCGCTGAGGGTGCCGTCGTTGATGTACTCGGTCAGGATCGAGCCGACCGGGTCGGCCAGCACCAGTTCCACGTCCGGGGCGTGTTCGGCGAAGGCGCGCGACAGGCCGGTCATGGTCCCCGAGCTGCCGCAGCCGAAGACGATGGCGTCCAGCCTGCCATCCATCTGCTGCAGGATTTCCGGGCCGGTGCCGAACTGATGGGCGGCCGGATTGTCGGCATTGCCGAACTGGTTGATGAAGTACGCGCCGGGAGTTTCACTGGCGATGCGGGCAGCCAGGTCCTGGTAGTACTCAGGATGGCCCTTGGCCACGTCCGAGCGGGTCAGCACTACCTCGGCACCCATTGCCTTGAGGTTGAAGATCTTTTCACGGCTCATCTTGTCCGGGACCACCAGCAGCAGCTTGTAGCCTTTCTGCTGGGCCACCAGCGCCAGGCCAATGCCGGTGTTGCCGGCGGTGCCTTCGACCAGGGTGTCGCCGGGTTTGATGTCGCCGCGCTTTTCAGCGGCTTCGATCATCGACAGACCGATGCGGTCCTTGATCGAGCCACCCGGATTGGCGCTTTCCAGTTTCAGGAACAGCTCGCAGACGCCGGTGTCCAGATGCTGCGCGCGGACGATCGGGGTGTTGCCGATGAGCTCTAGTACCGAGGAGTGTATCGCCATGCTGCGTGCTGCCCGCGTCGTCCTGAAGTGGGCCGGGATTATCGCACGGGTGGCGCGATGGGGTGACGCGGGCGGCGGCGACCGACGAGGTGGCCGCCACCGCCCGCGACGATGAACTTGTCAGTGGCGGGGGGAAGGATCGTAAATCTTCAGCAGGCGCTCTTTGGCGGCAAGCTTCTCGCGTTTCATCTGCGCCAGCCGGTTGTCATCAATCGGCAGCACGCCCAACTCGGCATCGGTGACTTTCTTGTTGAGTTCGCGGTGTCGCTGGTACAGCTGCTTGAACTCCGGATTGGTTTTCATCAGCGCATCAATGTCGGACTGGGCTTGACCTTCGAACATGGGTAAGTACCTCCTTCAGCTGCAAAAACAAACGCCCCGGCGGTCAGGCACGGGGCGTTGGTCTGGAAGCGGAAAACCGGGCACATGCATGGGCGGAACCCGTCACCGGACCGCGCCCCACCCGGTTGTGGTGGTTGGCGCCGTCATCGCTGTTGCAGGGTATTGCCATGGCTCGGTTCTCCGGTCGACCAGGCGGCAAAAAAGCCGTCTGGGTTTATGACCCTACTCTTGCTTTTCGAAGCCGGCAAGCCTTATGCCAACGCATTGATTTTAAAAGAAAATTATCGGTTTTACGAATGATTTACAAGCTTCAGGAAAGACGTGTCCCCTGTCCTGCAAGGCTTACAGCGCGACCCGCAGCACCAGCGCCCGCGATTTGCTGGCATTGCCCTTGGCCACCGCGCTCAGGCGCGATTTAGGAATGCCGGCCGCCACCAACGCATCGCGTACCGCATCGGCGCGTTTCTGCGCGGGTACATTGGCTTCGCCATAGCCCTCGATGCGGGCCTTGGCCTTGGGCGTGGCCTGCAGATAGGCGGTCAGTGCGCTGAGACTGGTCTTGCCGCTGGCCGACAGTTTGGCTGTGCCGGACTGGAATGCCGACGCGCCCAGGGTGAAGACCTCGCTGTCGCCGTCGAACTTCGACGGCGGCAGTTTGGCGCCGGACATCAGTTCGGCTTCCTCGCGAGCCAGCTTGGCATCCTTCTGCTTGGCCGCGCTCAGCTTGGCGGTCTGCTGGCCGGTCACCGTGGTCAAGGTGGCTTCGACGTCCTGGCGGGCCAGCGATTCGGCCTCCGCGGACTGGCGCAGGCGTTCGGCCTCCTCGGCCTGGATCTGGGCCTGGATGCGCATGCGTTCGGCTTCCTGGCGCGCCCGTGCGGCATCGCGCTGGCTGGCCTCGACCAGCAGATCGCCACGCAGGCGGTCCAGTTGATGCAGTTGCTGCTGCGCGTACGCGGTGCGCGCGGCAACCTCGGCAATCTCGACCCGGCGCTGGGCGATGAACAGGGCTCGCTCGCGATCACGGCGGCGGGCATCGTCCAGCGCGACGATTGCCTGCTGGGCCTGGACCCGCTCGTACGGGGCCATTTCGCGCAGATCCGGGTTGGCCTGCAGGGCCGCCAGTTGCTGGTTCAGCTGCGTGGCCTCGGGGCTTTCGCGGGCCGCAAGTGGCACCGCGGCCACACCTGCGAGGGCCAGCAGCAAGGCCAGATGACGGTGGCGGCGGTTCAGTGCGCTCATGGCGTCTGCTCCAGGCCCAGCTTCTGCTTGAGCGCGGCGACTTCCTGCTGGCGATGGGCCAGTTCGGCATTGGCGGTGGCTTCCTCGCTGCGGGCCCTGGCCAGATCGGCCTCGGCAGCGGCGCGCAGGGCGAAGTCCTCGGCCTCGCGCTTGTCACGATTGGCCTGGGCCGCCTGCGCCTGGCGCAGCAGCTGGCGCGCGCTTTCGATGCTGTCCTGCGCGTACTGATCGGCATCGGCGTCGGTCGCACGGGCCACCGCATCAATGGCGGCCTGCAGCTCCGGGGTGGTGGCGGTCTGCGCGCCACTGGTCGAAATTGTCGCCAGTGATAGTGCTAGTGCGGCGGCCATCACATACAGTGTGCCGCGTAATTGTGCGAAGCTAATCATTGGAAGCCGTGTCGTCTTGGGGATCTCACGGCCATTGTCGGAAGCCTGCGCCGCACTTGCAATGTGCGCCGCTCATTTTGGGGAGCAATACCTATGGACATCGGCTATTTCCTGAAGCTGATGACCGAGAAGAACGCCTCGGACATGTTCCTGACCACCGGGGCGCCGGTCTACATCAAGATTGAAGGAAAGCTCTATCCGCTGGGCAATACCGGCCTGCCACCGGGCATGGTCAAGAAGATTGCCTATTCGCTGATGGACGAAGGCCAGGTGCCGGTGTTCGAGCGCGAGCTGGAGCTGAACATGGCCATCGCCCTGCAGGACGCCGGTCGCTTCCGGGTCAATGTGTTCAAGCAGCGGGGCGAGGTAGGCATGGTCATCCGCGCCATCCGCAGCGTGATCCCGAGCATCGAGGAATTGAACCTGCCGGACGTGCTGAAGGACATCATCATGACCCCGCGCGGTCTGGTGCTGCTGGTCGGTTCCACCGGCTCCGGCAAATCGACCTCGCTGGCATCGATGATCGATTACCGCAATGCCAACACCAGCGGTCACATCCTGACCATCGAAGACCCGATTGAATACCTGCACAAGCACAAGCAGTCGATCGTCAACCAGCGCGAGGTCGGGCTGGACACGCATGCGTTCCACAATGCGCTGAAGAACGCGATGCGCGAAGCGCCGGACGTCATCCTGATTGGCGAGATCCTCGATGCCACGACGATGGAGGCGGCCATTGCCTTCGCCGAAACCGGCCATCTGTGCCTGGCCACGCTGCATTCGAACAATGCCGACCAGACCATCGAGCGCATCCTCAACTTCTTCCCGGAATCGGCGCACAAGAACGTGCTGATGAACCTGGCGTTGAACCTGCGCGCGGTGGTATCGCAACGCCTGGTCAAGGGCGTCGACGGGCGCCGGTTGCCGGCCGCCGAAGTGCTGATCAACACGCCGATGATCCGCGACCTGCTGCGGCGCGGGCAGGTGCACGAAATCAAGCAGGCGATGGAAGAGTCGCTGGAAGAAGGCATGGAGTCATTCGACCAGTGCCTGTTCCGGATGACCAAGCAGGGCAGGATCGAGCAGGAAGAAGCGCTGCGTGCCGCCGACTCACGCGATGGCCTGGCCTTGAAGTTCCGCTTGTCCGAAGGCAGCACCAGCAGCGAGGAGCTGGACCCTTACGCCGACTTCGGCGCCACCGCATCCGGCGCCCCGAAGATCACCCAGGGCTTTGGCTGAGCCGGGCGTCGGCCCGCTAGTGCCGGTTCAGATCTGCGCGTCCGGTTGGTTTTCCGGCCGCGCCCGGTCGAACGCCGGCAACGCCAGGCAGGCTGCTTCAATCCGGCGGATGCGCGGGAACGCGTCCAGCGACACGCCGAAGCGCCGCGCGTTGTAGACCTGCGGCAGCAGGCAGCAGTCAGCCAGGCCCGGCTGCTGGCCATGACAGAAGTCGTCGGCCGGGCCCTGCGCTGCCAGCATCGACTCGAATGCGCCAAAGCCGGCTTCGATCCAATGCCGGCTCCAGCCCAGGCGCTCATCGCCGGCCACCTGCAGGCGTGATTCCAGATATTGCAGCACCCGCAGATTGCCCAGCGGATGGATGTCGCACGCCACCAGCTGCGCCAGCGCCCGCACCCGTGCGCGTGCGTGCGGCTCGGCCGGCAGCAGCGGCGGCGTTGACCAGGTTTCGTCGATGTACTCGAGGATCGCCAGCGACTGGGTCAGCGCCTGGCCATCATGCAGCAGCGTCGGCAGCAGTTGCTGCGGATTGAGTTGCCGGTAAGCGTCGGCATGCTGCTGGCCACCGTCCTTGACCAGGTGCACTGGCTGCAGCTGATAGTCCAGGCCCTTGAGGTTGAGCCCGATCCGGACCCGGTAGGCAGCGCTGGAGCGCCAGTACGAATACAGCGTCAGCGACGCGTGGGCGGCGGCGCTGGAGCGCTCATCGTGCATGCCGATCTCCTGTCCGGTGCTGTGACATGCGCTGGTTTACGGCAGCGGCTGCTGTTCGATGCGCTGTTCGATCACGCCGAAGATGGAATGGCCATCGGCATCCTTCATCTCGATCCGGACCACGTCGCCGAACTTCATGAACGGGGTCGACGGCTTGCCGTCACGCAGGGTTTCGACGGTGCGTTTCTCGGCAAAGCAGGAGGCGCCGCGCGAGGTGTCCTCATTGGCGATGGTGCCGGAGCCGACAATGGTGCCGGCCGACAGCGGACGCGTCTTGGCCGCGTGCGCGACCAGCTGCGAGAAATCGAACTGCATGTCCTCGCCGGCTTCCGGTGCGCCGAACCATTCGCCGTTGATATGGGTCAGCAGCGGCAGGTGGACCTTGTTGCCCTTCCAGGCCGGGCCCAGCTCGTCCGGGGTCACGAACACCGGCGACAGCGCCGAACGCGGCTTGGACTGCAGGAAGCCGAAACCCTTGGCCAGCTCAGCCGGGATCAGGTTGCGCAACGAGACATCGTTGACCAGTCCGATCAACTGGATATGGCCCGCGGCCTGTTCCGGCGTGACCGCCATCGGCACGTCGTCGGTGATCACCACCAGTTCGGCTTCCAGATCGATGCCGTACTCCTCGCTGACCACCTTGACCGCGTCGCGCGGGCCATAAAAGCTGGCGCTGGTGGCCTGGTACATCAGCGGATCGGTGTAGAAGCTGGCCGGCACCTCGGCATTGCGGGCGCGTCGCACCCGCTCGACGTGCGGCAGATAGGCGCTGCCATCGACAAACTCGTAGGCACGCGGCAGCGGTGCCGCCAGTGCCTGCGGGTCGAGGTCGAACACGCCATCGGCGTCGCCGGCATTCAGCGACTGGTACAGGGCGTTCAGGCGCGGCGCGATGTTGGACCAGTCTTCCAGCGCCATCTGCAGGGTCGCGGCGATCCCGGTCGCGCGGACCGCACGGGTCAAGTCGCGTGAGACCACGATCAAGCTGCCGTCACGACCACCTTCTTTCAGCGAACCCAGTTTCATCAGTGCACCAACATGTTCGGAATGGAATTTGTTTCAATGGTAACTATCTGCCGGCCGCAGCGAAAGTCACTTATCACCGGGGCCAGGGTCGGCGCCCTCGCCCTGGAAGCCGGCCGCACGGAAAGTCAGTACCAGCGTATCGCGGTGGCCGACCTCCTCCAATGGCTGGATCGGGGTCGATTCGTGGATCACCCGTTCATCGTCGAGGAACATCAGCGACCACGGCTGCGCCAGAGTGAACCTTTGCCCGTCCGGGCCGGCGGCGGCAAACACCCGGGTTTCGCCGCCCTTGATACCCAACCGGTTGACCAGGGCCACCGCGACGAAATCCACGCCGTCGCGGTGCGCACCCTCCGGCGTCGGCCGGCCGATGCCATCGGCGGTATCGATGCGGAACTGGTGTGCCTCCACGTACCAGCGCGGTGACGGACGCAGGCGGCTGCACAGGTCGGCAAGGCCGGCCACCAGCCGGGTCCACACCGGCTGTTCCAGCAAAACCGCTGGCAGCGGTTCGAACCAACGCTGCATGCCACCGTGCAGCGCGTTGTAGTCAAGCGACTGCCAATGCGCGCGATGCGGCGCCAGCAGCACCTGCCCGGCCTCGACCACGAAGCAGGAATGGCGGCGCTGGCGGTAACGGCCACCGTCCTTCAGGTACTGATCCGGGGGCAGGTTTTCCCACTGCGGTGCCAGTGCGTGCAAATCCAGCAGTTCGAGCTGGCACACCCCGGCCAGCGTTTCCGGTGCCAGCGCCGCGAAACCGCGCTCGCGCACCTGCGGCACGACCTGCTCCGCACTGCAGAATGGAGGAAGAAAAGTCGCGACCATGCCTCTGTCCCGGACCGATGGTGGATGGTGTGGCCACGTGGCGCCTGCCAGCGCCGGCGCTGCCGTGGTCAATTCAATACGCCCAACAACACAAAAGCCCGCACGGGGCGGGCTTGTGTGGCTGCCCGATACGCGGCGCGATGGCCAGTGTATCGGACTTCAAGTTGGCAGCCCCGGAAGGATTCGAACCTCCGAATGCCTGAGTCAGAGTCAGGTGCCTTACCGCTTGGCGACGGGGCTGTAGTGCAAACCTCGGTGAAACGATTAGCGCTTCGAGAACTGGGTCGCGCGACGTGCCTTGTGCAGACCGACCTTCTTGCGCTCGACTTCGCGGGCGTCACGGGTCATGAAGCCTGCCTGGCGCAGTTCGGACTTCAGGGTTTCATCATACTCCACCAGCGCGCGGGCGATGCCCAGGCGGATGGCGCCGGCCTGGCCGGTGGTGCCGCCGCCAGAGGTGGTGACGTAGATGTCGAAGCTTTCGGTGTTCTTGGTCAGCTCCAGCGGCTGGCGCACGATCATGCGCGCGGTTTCACGGCCGAAGAACTCGTCCAGCGGACGGTCGTTGACGGTGATGGTGCCGCTGCCCTTGCGCAGGAACACGCGGGCGGTGGAGGACTTGCGACGGCCGGTGCCGTAGTTTTGCGTGATAGCCATGATTAGATATCCAGAACTTGCGGCTGTTGAGCGGCGTGCGGGTGGTTGGGGCCTGCATAGACCTTCAACTTGCGGTACATCTCACGGCCAAGGGTGTTCTTCGGCAGCATGCCCTTCACGGCGATCTCGATCACGCGCTCCGGATGACGTTCCAGTGCCTGCGACAGGGTTTCGGTCTTCAGGTTGCCGATGTACCCGGTGAAGCGGTGGTACTTCTTGTCGGCCAGCTTGTTGCCGGTGACGACAATCTTTTCGGCGTTGATCACCACCAGGTAATCACCGGTGTCGACGTGGGGGGTGTAAACCGGCTTGTGCTTGCCGCGCAGGCGGCGGGCCAGTTCGGTCGACAGGCGGCCGAGCGTCTTGCCGGCGGCGTCGACGACGTACCAGTCGCGCTGGACGGTCTCATTTTTGGCGGTGAAGGTAGTCATTGGAAACTCTTATATTTGGTCGGGCGGATTCCTGCAGGACGACCCTGACGGAACTTTGCCACGCGTTGTGTATTGCGGAGAGCCGCCTATGATAGCGGGCTGATCTGGCTGCCGCAAGTCCATCGCTGCGAAATCGGCCGCAGGCCGGCGTGGCCCCGCGGCCGCCGTGGCGTTTGCGGGCCCGGCAAGGGAAAATAGCCGTCGCGGGACGCGCATTGTGCTGGAATTGCAGCGCTTCCGCCGCTTTTTTCCCGTTCCAAGGCCCTGCCATGTCGCGTGTCCGCCAGTACTCCCCGCTCGATCATTTGCTGAACGAAAGCCAGCGTGCGCTGGAAACCGTGTTCGGCCGCCCGCCTGCGCTGCGCGCCAACCCGGCCGGCGATACCCCGGAGGTCGAGCTGACGCCGGGCGAGCGCCGCCATGCCGCCGGGCTGATGCGGATCAACCACGTCGGCGAGATCTGCGCGCAGGGCCTGTACTTCGGACAGGCCGCGGTGGCCCGTGACGAACAGACCCGCGCCCACCTGCTGGCGGCGGCGCAGGAGGAAACCGACCATCTGGCCTGGTGCGCTGACCGCCTGGATGAACTGGACAGCCGCCCCAGCCTGTTCAACCCGCTCTGGTATGCCAGCAGCTACGCGCTGGGTGCCGTGGCGGCGCTGCGCGGCGACGACTGGAGCCTGGGCTTCGTGGTCGAGACCGAACACCAGGTCGAGGCGCACCTGGACGAACACCTGGAAACGCTACCGCCCGCCGATCTGCGCAGCCGTGAAATCATCAGCGTGATGAAAGCCGATGAAGCCCGCCATGCCGAGCACGCCGAACAGGCCGGCGCGCGGGTGCTGCCGGCGCCGATTCCCGGGCTGATGACGCTGGCCTCCAAGCTCATGAAGGGCATCGCTTACCGGCTGTAGCCACGCCTCCCCGGCCTTTGTTGCCTTGTTGGTGATGCCGTCTCCACGGCAGGCGATAGCGCGGTCCCGACGCATCTGGCTCCACGATGCTCGGGGCGGGTCATTACCCGCCCGGGGTCGCCAGCTTGAGCCCGATCACCCCGGCCACGATCAAGGCAATGCAGGCCAGCCGCAGCGGCGAGGCGCTTTCGGCAAACAGCACGATGCCCAGGGTCGCCACGCCGACCGCGCCAATCCCGGTCCAGATCGCGTAGGCGGTACCGACCGGTATCACCCTCAGCGCCTGGGTCAGCAGCCACAGGCTGATGGCCGCGGCCAGCGCGGTCAGCACGCTGGGCCACAGACGGGTGAATCCTTCGGTGTATTTGAGGCCGATGGCGAAGCAGATTTCGAACGCACCGGCCAGCAGCAGGTAGATCCAGGCCATGATGATTTCCTCGGATGAACAAAAAAAGCGGCCCGGAATCTGCATTCCGGACCGCCGTCGGTGGTGTTGGCAGCGGCTGCTGCCGGTGGGCCGTCCCACCTGGATGATGTGCCGCCAGTGTAGCGGCGCCTGGCCGAATCCCGTGTAACCGGCACCCGGCCCGCGGCCGAGCTCAGTCGGCCAGGTTGCGGCCGTGGTAGAGCTCTTCGATCTCACGCTTGAGCCGGGCCTCGACCTTCATCCGTTCCTTGAACGACAGGTTGCGGGCCTTTTCCTCGAACAGGTACTTGTCCAGGTCGAAGTCCTGCAGGTGCATCTTGGTGTGGAAGATGTTTTCCTGGTAGACGTTGACGTCGAGCATCTCGTAGCGGCTGCGCACGTTCTTGGCCAGGTAGTCCTGGATCGAATTGATCTTGTGATCGATGTAGTGCTTCTTGCCCTTCACGTCGCGGGTGAAGCCGCGCACGCGGTAGTCCATGACCACGATGTCCGACTCGAAGCTCTCGATCAGGTAGTTCAACGCCTTCAACGGCGAAATCACCCCGCAGGTGGCGACGTCGATGTCGGCGCGGAAGGTGGCGATGCCGTTGTCCGGATGGGTTTCCGGATAGGTGTGCACGGTGATGTGCGACTTGTCCATGTGCGCGACCACCGCGTCGGAGATGACGCCCTTGGCCTGGGACTTGTCGATCACCGGCTCCTCGGAGATCAGGATCGTCACCGACGCGCCCTGCGGATCGTAGTCCTGGCGGGCGATGTTGAGGATGTTGGCGCCAATGATCTCGGCCACATCCGTCAGGATCTGGGTCAGGCGATCGGCGTTGTATTCCTCGTCGATGTATTCGATGTACCGCTGGCGTTCGTCCTCGGAGACGGCGTAGCAGACGTCATAGATGTTGAAGCTCAGCGCCTTGGTGAGGTTGTTGAAGCCTTGCAACCGCAGGCGAGGCAGTGGTTTGACCACGGCGGGCGTCCCTCTTGGGGGAATGGGAGAGGCGGAATTATGGGCCAAATCAGCTTTCAACGAAATGTCCGGCTTGGCAAAGCCGGCAATGAGCGGTTCGGGGGCCCCTCCTGCCGCCTTTTCCGCGCCGCTGTGACGCAGAGCGGCAGTTATTGACCCACAGGGTTTGCCGTTGATGGGCAAATCGGACTAAGCTCACTGAATTGCCTCGTAACGTCCTCATGAACTTGAATTCTTCCGTTCCGCTTCCGGCACGTGCTGCCATCAGTCCGCTGAAACCCGACGCCGCGGCCCTGGATCGCTTCCTGGTTCATAGCCATCGTCGCCGTTACCCCGCCCGCACCGATGTCTTCCGTCCGGGAGACCCGGCCGGCACGTTGTATTACGTGGTCAGCGGCTCGGTCAGCATCATCACCGAGGAAGACGACGACCGCGAACTGGTGCTGGGTTACTTCGGCCCAGGCGAGTTTGTCGGCGAGATGGGCCTGTTCATTGAATCCGACCGTCGCGAGGTGATCCTGCGCACCCGGACCACCTGCGAACTGGCCGAGATCAGCTACGAGCGGCTGCACCAGCTGTTCACCGGCTCGCTGTCGGCGGACGCCCCGGCACTGCTGTATTCGATTGGCGCGCAACTGTCGCGCCGGCTGCTGGACACCAGCCGCAAGGCCAGCCGGCTGGCATTCCTGGATGTCACCGATCGCATCGTCCGTACCCTGCATGACCTGGCCCGGGAACCGGAGGCGATGAGTCATCCGGAAGGTACCCAGCTGCGGGTCTCGCGGCAGGAGCTGGCAAGACTGGTCGGCTGCTCGCGCGAGATGGCCGGGCGGGTACTGAAGAAGCTGCAGGCCGATGGCTCGCTGCATGCCCGTGGCAAGACCGTGGTGCTGTACGGCACCCGCTGAGGACGCGGCCCGCGGCACCGGTGGCCGCGGGCGATTGTGATTCCTCGTTAGCTCGATATGCCTTTTTGGCACAAGCGGCCCGGCGGAAACCGGCCGGCTGCCGGGTAAGCTTCCGATTCCTCAACGAAGGCTGCCGCCGACTGGGTTGTCTGGATGGAATTCGGAAGCGAGTTTTACTGGTTCATCGCCATCGGCCTGGCCGCGCAGCTGGTCGACGGTGCGCTGGGCATGGCGTTCGGCCTGGTGTCCTCGTCGGTACTGCTGAGCCTGGGCCTGCCGCCGGCGGCAGTCAGCGCCAGCGTGCATGCGGCCGAGGTCTTCACCACCGGCGTCTCGGGTGCCTCGCACGCCTACTTCCGCAACATCGACAAGCGCCTGTTCTGGCGGCTGGCGATCTCCGGCTCGGTCGGCGGTGTCATCGGCGCCTACGTCCTGACCCGCCTGCCGGGCGAGCTCATCCGACCCTTCGTCTATGTCTACCTGCTGGCCCTGGCGGTGCTGATCCTGCTGCGCTCGGCCGGGCGCTTCCTGCCCCGTGGCGAGGTCCGCAAAGTGCGCACGCTGGGATTCTTCGCCGGGCTGATGGACGCCAGCGGCGGCGGCGGCTGGGGGCCGTTGGCGACCTCGACCCTGCTGGCCGGTGGCGGCAAGGCCCGCACCACCATCGGTACGGTCAATGCCGCCGAGTTCGTCATCACCCTGGCGGTCTCGATCACGTTCTTTTTCTCGATCGGCATCCAGCATCTGGAAATCGTCCTCGGCCTGTTGATCGGCGGGGTACTGGCCGCACCGCTGGCCGCCTATCTGGTCAAGCACGTGGCCGAACGCGTTGTGCTGGTCGCGGTCGGGCTGCTGGTGATGTCGATCAGTCTGTACCAGATTGGCAAGGCCTGGTTGTTCTGAGCCCAGCAAACGCCTCAACCAGCGGTTCTGCGGCCATCCGTGCTGGCTGGCATCGGCCACGCGCGCACCTGCGGGCGCGCCCTGTTCAGCAGCACGCCAATGGCCAGCAGCGACCGCAGCGAACATGGCTGACACGCCCTAAGATTGGCGCATCGCCACCGGAGTCACAAGCCGATGAAATGCCCCAAATGCAGCCACCCGATGGAATTGCTGGTCCTGCTGGAGGCCAGCGCGCACCGCTGCACCCATTGCAAAGGCCTGTGGTTCGAAATGATGGCCCACGAAACCCTGAAGAGCCACGCGCGCGAACTGGATACCGGCGATGCCGCTGTGGGCGAACAATGCAACCAGGTCGATCGCATCACCTGCCCGGTCTGCATCGGCCAGCGTGAGCTGGTGCGGATGGTCGATCCGCAGCAGCCGCACATCTGGTTCGAGAGCTGCAAGTATTGTTACGGTCGTTTCTACGATGCCGGCGAATACCAGGACTTCGTCGAGCATGACCTGTTGGATCTGCTCAAGGACTGGAAGACCCCGGTGCGCGAGTGAACGGCAGGCCGCCAACCCCAGCCGCGGGCCTGCGCATCCGTCGCTTCCGCGCTGGTGACGAGGCGGCGCTGCTGGCGGTGTTCCAGTCGTCGATCCGCCAGATCGCCAGCGACTTCTACAGCGCCGAACAGATCGACGCCTGGTCGCCGGCCACGCCCGCGGGCGATCCGGACTGGGCTGCACGGATGACCCGGCTCGACCCGTTCGTCGCCGAACTCGATGGCAGCGTGGTCGGCTATGCGGATCTGCAGGACAACGGCTACATCGACCATTTCTTCGTGTCCGGCGAACATCCGCGGCGGGGTATCGGCCGGGCCCTGATGCAGCAACTGCACGCGCATGCGGCGACCTTGCAGCTGGCCGAACTGAGCGCCGATGTCAGCCGCAGCGCCGAGGCGTTCTTCGCCAGCGCCGGCTTCGAGGTGGTTGAACGACGCATGCCGGTCCGGCATGGGGTGACCATGGCCAACGCGCTGATGCGCAAGCGGCTGGCGCCTTGACCTCGCTGATCCGGCGGCTGATCCGGCAGCGGCTCAGTCCAGCGGCTGGCCGCCGCGGTCGTGGCAGCCCCAGTTGAGAATCGGGGTACCGGCGGGCAACACCTCGTGGAACAACGCCACCCGCTTCGGCTTGGGATTGACCACCACCGGCGAGCGGGCAGCCTTCAGCAACGGCAGATCGGCGGTGCTGTCCGAATAGGCCACGGCGATGTCGGCATAGCCCAGCTCGGCCAGCATGCGCATCTTCTCGACGTTGTGGCAGTGGCGCTTGGCGGTGATCGCGCCCAGTTTCGGACCGACCAGGGTGCCGACCACCGGCACGTCTTCGTGGGCAACAAAGGCCAGGATTGCGCGGGCCAGTTCCGGCGGCGCGCCAGTGGCCACCACTACCCTGTCGCCGGCGCGGCGATGGCCGGCAAAAACCTCCAGTGCGTGCGGTAACAGGCGGGCACGGATGGAGGCCTCGTGGGTGACCACGTAGCGATCGATCCAGCGGTTGAACTCCTGCGCGCCGCGCATGCCGAAGCTGGCAATCCACACATAGCCGGAAATGCCGTAGCGCCGGGTCGGCAGCATCGCCACCAGCGGGCCGAGCAGCGGGGTCAGCAGCAGCGCCATCAGCAGCCGCAGCGGATTGCGCTTGATCAGCCAGGCAAACAGATGGCTGCCGGAGTCGCCGTCATACAGGGTGTGATCGAAATCGAACACCACCAGCGGCGCGTCGGCCGCCGGCGCCGGATAGCCGGCACCGCCTTCCATCGCCGGCTTCATGAAAAAAACATCTCGCGCAGCGCATCGCCGGGCTCCGGTGCGCGCATGAAGGTCTCGCCGACCAGGAAACCATGCACACCATTGCCGCGCATCAGGGCCACGTCATCGCGCTGCAGGATGCCGCTTTCAGTGATCAGCAGACGGTCGCGCGGCACCGCATCCTTCATCGCCAGGGTGGTCTGCAGCGATACTTCGAAGCTGCGCAGATTGCGGTTGTTGATGCCGATCAACGGCACCGGCACCTGCAACGCGCGTTCCAGCTCATCGATGTCATGCACTTCCACCAGCACGTCCATCTCCAGCTCCATGGCCAGGCTGGACAGGCTGACCAGTTGTTCGTCATCCAGCGCGGCAACGATCAGCAGGATGCAGTCGGCACCCAGCACGCGGGCCTCGTAGACCTGGTAGGGATCGATGGTGAAATCCTTGCGCAGCACCGGCAGCGTGCAGGCCTCGCGCGCCTGTTGCAGATAGGCATCGGAACCCTGGAAGAAATCGACATCGGTCAGCACCGACAGGCAGGCGGCACCGCCGAACTCGTAGCTCACCGCGATATCGGCGGGGTGGAAGTCAGGCCGGATGACGCCTTTGGAGGGACTGGCCTTCTTGACCTCGGCAATGACCGCGGCTTCGCCCTGGGCAATCATCGCCTGCAGCGCCTGGGCAAAACCGCGTGGCGGCGGCGCGCCGTCGACGCGTGCCTTCAGTTCTGCCAACGGCACCCGTCCGCTGCGCTCGGCGATTTCCTCGCGTTTGCGGGCGAGGATGGTAGTGAGGATATCGCTCATCGAAATTCCGTGATGCGCCGTGCCGGGGCACTGGCGGGGAATGCACTCATTCCCGGTTGCAGCCATGAGCGCGCGCCGATCCGGGCACGCGCGGTGGGGGGTGATCGTACCAGTCCTTGCCACGGCGCTCGCAGGGCGGCTCGCCGAAGGCCGGCCGGTCATTGCCGGCGATCAGTGGATGGCTGCCCGCCATCGCGCCGCCAGCGGTGTCCATTCAGGCGGCCAGCGCACGGGTGGTGGCGATGAAGGCGTCCAGCTGCGCACGGGCCGAACCATCGGCCAGCACCGCGCGCGCGCGCGCGATGCCTTCGGCGATGTCATCGGCCACGCCCGCCACGTACAGCGCGGCGCCAGCGTTGAAGGCCACGATATCCAACGCCGGCCCGGGCTTGTTGTCCAGTACGTCCAGCAGCATGGCCTTGGACTCGGCGGCATCGGCCACTTTCAGGTTGCGGCTGGCCGACATGGCGATACCGAAATCCTCCGGATGCAGTTCGTACTCGCGGACCACGCCATCACGCAGCTCGCCAACCAGCGTGCCGGCACCCAGCGAAAGTTCGTCCATGCCATCGCGTCCCCACACCACCAGTGCGCGCTCGGCTCCGAGCTCTTCCAGCACGCGGGCCTGGATGCCGACCAGATCCGGGTGGAACACCCCCATCAGGATGTTCGGCGCGCCGGCCGGGTTGGTCAGCGGACCGAGGATGTTGAAGATGGTGCGCACGCCCATTTCTCGGCGCACCGGCGCCACCACTTTCATCGCCGGGTGATGCACCGGCGCGAACATGAAGCCGATGCCGCAGCGCTCGATGCTCTGCGCCACCTGTTCCGGGGCCAGGTCGATCGCCGCGCCCAGGGTTTCCAGCACGTCGGCGCTGCCCGACTTGGACGACACACTGCGATTGCCGTGCTTGGCGACTTTGCCGCCGGCCGCGGCGACCACGAAGATCGAACAGGTGGAAATGTTGAAGGTATGCGAACCGTCACCACCGGTACCGACGATATCGACCAGATGGGTCTTGTCGGCGACGTCCACCGTGCGCGAGAACTCGCGCATCACCTGGGCGGCGCCGGCAATTTCACCAACGGTTTCCTTCTTGACCCGCAGCCCGGTCAGGATCGCCGCGGTCATCATCGGGGTCACTTCGCCACGCATGATCTGACGCATCAGCTGCACCATTTCGTCATGGAATATCTCGCGATGTTCGATGGTGCGTTGCAGGGCTTCTTGGGCGGTGATCGGCATGGGTGTTCCTTTGCGGGGTGACCGGGTCGTGCATGGGCAAGCCGGTGATCAGCGTGTCATTGCGACCAGGCGATTCAGCGTTGCAGGAAGTTCTTCAGCAGCGCATGGCCGTGTTCGGTCAGGATCGATTCGGGATGGAACTGCACGCCTTCCACCGGAAACTGGCGATGGCGCAGGCCCATGATTTCCTCGAAGCTGCCATCTTCGTTCTCGGTCCAGGCGGTGACTTCCAGGCTGTCCGGCAGTGAGTCTTTTTCGACCACCAGCGAGTGGTAGCGGGTCGCCTCGTACAGATCCGGCAGCTGCGCGAACACGCCCTGGCCGCGATGGCGGATGCGCGAGGTCTTGCCATGCATGATGCGACCGGCACGGATGACTTTGCCGCCATACACCTGGCCAATGCTCTGGTGGCCCAGGCAGACGCCGAGGATCGGCGTGGTCTGGCCCATGCGTTCGATGATCTCCATCGACACCCCGGCTTCATTGGGTGTGCAAGGGCCGGGGGAAATGACGATGCGTTCGGGTGCCAGTTTCTGGATCTGGTCCACGGTCATCGCGTCGTTGCGCACCACCTTGACCTCGGCGCCCAGCGATTGCAGGTACTGGACCAGGTTGTAGGTGAAGCTGTCGTAGTTGTCGAGCATCAGCAGCATGCAATCACTTCCGGGTCTTCTGCAGGTAGTCGGGGTGGTCGGCCAGTCGTATCAGCGACCAGTTCGACGAGTTTGAGTAGCCTGGCATACCGTAGGCTGGTGGCGCCTGGACATGCTCTATTCCAAAGGCGGCCATATCGGCCGGCAACAGCGTCCAATTGCACTTGCACCCCAAGTCCTGGCCAATGACGGTGACACGTGCGTCGATACCAAGCTCACGGTAAAAATCAGCCTGTCGATGGCGGATCCGCTTGACGTACTGTCGCAGCATTTTCTGCACCACATGCCTGGCATACCAACGCTGAAAGATATTGGGCTGCGCCGGCCCGTCTTCCACGACAGAAGTGCCGGGGGCGGAGTCCAAGTCGTCAAATCCTTTCTGGATCGCGGAGCCATGCCATATGACCAGCGCACCTGGCTTGATGGATTTTCGATCAGCGGCGGCAAATACGTAGTTCGCGCACGAGGATGCACAGCCGCTTCCCATCACCTCGACATCAAGCCCATGCTGGCGTACCAGTTCGCCCAGATCCATCCCGGCATCGATGCTGCCGCCGGGTGAATCGATGGCCAGCCCGGCGACGCCCGGCTGCTGGACCAGCAGGTCGGCCACCCTGGCAACGGCGTCAGCGTTGATCTCGCCGCGGTAGACCAGAGTGTCCCCTTGCAAGGTCAGCATCACCGGTTCCGCAGGCGGAGCGGCCTCAGTGGACCCGGCTGCCTGCCAGGTGATCACCGCTGAATACATGAACAACGTGGCGAGAATGCCGAGGCTCATGCGCGCACCTCACAAGCCCCTGGCCGCTTCAGCCACCGCGCGGAACAGTGCCCTGCCCTTGTTCATGGTTTCGTCCCATTCCTTTTCCGGGTCCGAGTCATAGACGATGCCGGCGCCGGCCTGCACGTGCAGGCGGCCATCCTTGATCACGGCGGTGCGGATGGCGATGGCAGTGTCGGCTTCGCCATGCCAGCCCAGGTATCCGATGCTGCCGGCATAGACGTTGCGCTTGATCGGCTCCAGCTCGCGGATCACTTCCAGCGCGCGGATTTTCGGCGCGCCGCTGACGGTGCCGGCCGGGAACGTCGCCCGCAACACATCGGCATAGCTCAGGTCCGGTAACAGCTTGCCGGTGACTTCGCTGACGATGTGCATGACGTGGCTGTAGCGCTCGATCACGAACTGTTCGCCGACCTGCACGCTGCCGGCCTCTGACACCCGGCCGGCATCATTGCGGCCCAGATCGATCAGCATCAGGTGTTCGGCGCGCTCCTTGGGGTCGGCCAGCAATTCGGCTTCCAGCGCCAGATCTTCGTCATGGGTGCCGCCGCGCGGGCGGGTACCGGCAATCGGCCGCACGGTAACCTGGCCCTGGCCGTCGGCATCGCGATCCAGCCGGACCAGGATCTCCGGCGACGAGCCGACCACCTGCACGTCACCGACATCGAGGAAATACATGTACGGCGACGGATTGAGCGCGCGCAACGCGCGGTAGACATCCACCGGACGCGCATTGAACGGCACGCTCAGGCGCTGGCTGAGCACGACCTGGAATACGTCACCGGCGCGGATGTACTCCTTGGATTTCTCGACCGCGGCAATGAAGCCCTCGCGGGTGAAGCCGGAAACGAAATGGCTTTCGTCGAGCACATCGCGGGTGATGGGTTGCGGATAGCCGGCGCCCAGCTGGCGCAGCTTGCCGCTGAGCTGGTCCAGGCGTGCCTGGGCGTTGTCCCAGGCGTCGGCCTCGCCAGGGTCGGCATGCACGATCAGGTACAGCCGTCCCTTCAGGTTGTCGAACACCGCCAGTTCCTCGGACAGCATCATCAGGATGTCCGGCGTGCCCAGTTCGTCCTTCAATTGCCCCTGCGCCAGCCGGGGTTCGATGTAGCCGATGCATTCGAAGCCGAACCAGCCGACCAGCCCGCCCGTGAATCCAGGCAGTCCTGCCAATTGCGGCACCCGGTAGGCACTGCGCAGCACTTCGATTTCGGCCAGCGGGTCGGCGACCTCGCGGGTCTGCACCAGGGTGTCGCCATCGCGGATGGTCAGGGTATGGCCATCGAAACGGATGACCCGCCGCGCCGGCAGGCCGATGATCGAATAGCGGCCAAAGCGCTCGCCGCCTTCGACCGATTCCAGCAGGTAGGTATGCGGCCCGTCGGCCAGTTTCAGGTAGACCGAAAGCGGCGTGTCCAGATCGGACAGCACTTCACGGACAACGGGGATGCGGTTGAAACCTTCAGCAGCGTAGCGCTGGAACTGTGCGTGCGAAATCAAGCGGGCTTTCCTTCCTGGACATCATGGACACGGGGGCATGGCAGGCGACGGCAACGGGCCACCATCGCCACGAGCGGCGTGCAGGAGTCAGGGAAAGCGGGCGCGTGGAGGTGAACACGGGGCTACTTTACCCCATCATTTGCCCGAATGCTGCAACAGCGGACTGTCGCTGGGAAGATGCATGCGCAGCCGCTTTGGCACGCAATCGATGCGGAACCGGCGCGCCTGGATCGGCTCGCCATCGAGGTTGAGCGCGAACGCGTCGGTTGATTCCAGTTGCAACCACTGGCTGCGGCTGCGCACGCTCAGGCGCTCGGCCACGCCGCTGGCGCCTTCGGTGATCAGCGTGCCCAGGCCGACGTTCTGCTGCCTGAGTTCGTCGCTGGAATGCTCCGGCAGCAGCACGATGTCCATCAGGCCGTCGTTGATCAGCGCATCCGGACACATCTGCTGTCCGCCACCGGCCTGGCGCCCATTACCGACGCCCAGGGCGACGATGTCGCCTTCCCAGGCGAAGCCTTCCGCGCGTACGGCGATGGTCAGTGATTCGATCTTGCCCAGTTGGGCCAGCCCGGTCAGTACATAGGCGGCGCCGCCGAGGCGCTTCTTCAGCCCGGGATTGGTTTCCATGGTGATGCGGGTACCGAAGCCGCCGCTGGCCATGTTGATGCACCAGCGCTGTTCGCCGTCGCCCTCGACCTTCAATGCATCCACCGCAACCGGCGTGCTGGCCACCAGCATCCGCAGCGCCGGCTCCGGTGTCAGCGGAATGCCCGCGGCATGGGCGAAGTCATTGGCCGTGCCCAGCGGCACCACCGCCAGCGCCGGCAGGTCATCGGCCCCACGCGGGTCCTGGGCCAGCGCGTTGCCGACCGCATTGATGGTGCCGTCCCCGCCGGCGGCAATGACCGTGTCGGCACCGGCTTCCAGCGCCTCGCGCACGTAGCGCTCGGCATCGCCCGGCTCCCAGGTCACCCGCACATCCAGGACGACACCCTCTTTGCGCAGCGCCTGCACGCTATCGCGCAGCGGCTCGTTGTCGGTGGCTTTGCCGTTGAGTATCAGAAACCAGTGAGATTTGGGCATGGACAAGTCCGACGGGGGAAACGTCCAGCCTATCGGGGCAAGCCGTAAAGCCGCGTCGCCAAGATTCACACTGCAGCCGGCTGCGGTCATCCGATTGTCATCATCGCGGGGTAGCGTGGAAGGCCATAGCAGGGACGACGGGCGGAGGCAGGATCAGCCTCCAATATCGCGAACGGCGGCCAATCGGCCGCCGTTTTTCTGTCGGTCCCGCTGGATCTCAGCCTCGAGCCGCCACGGCCTTGCGCATCAGGCCGATGACCTCGGCATAGTCGGGGGCGTTGAAGATTGCCGAGCCGGCAACGAAGGTATCAGCGCCGGCGGCGGCGATGTCGGCAATATTGTCGGCCTTGACCCCACCGTCGATTTCCAGCCGGATGGCACGGCCACTGGCGTCGATTTTCTCGCGCACCCTGCGCAGCTTTTCCAGCGTCGAGGGGATGAAGGCCTGGCCGCCAAAGCCGGGATTGACCGACATCAGCAGCACCATGTCCAGATCGTCCAGCACCCAGTCCAGCACATCGACCGGGGTCGCCGGGTTGAGCACCAGCCCGGCCTTGCAGCCATGCGACTTGATCAGCTGGATGGTGCGGTGCACGTGCTGGCTGGCCTCGGGATGGAAACTGATGATGCTGGCACCGGCCTCGGCGAAATCCGGGACGATGCGGTCGACCGGCGAGACCATCAGGTGCACATCAATCGGTGCGGTGACGCCGTGCTTGCGCAAGGCCTGGCAGACCATCGGGCCGATGGTGAGGTTGGGCACGTAATGGTTGTCCATCACGTCGAAATGCACCCAGTCGGCACCGGCGGCGATGACGTTATCCACTTCCTCGCCCAGCTTGGCGAAATTGGCGGACAGGATGGACGGGGCGATGATGCAGTCGGACATGGGATTTCCCGGCAGGGGCGCGTACAAGCTCAGCGCTTGCGGCGCAGTTTCTGGATGCGGTCGTAGGCGGCGTTGATTTCACCGGCCTTGAGTTCGGCCTGGCGGCGCAGCTCTTCGGCGGCACCGGCCATGCGGTCGGGGTGGTACTGCGAAATCAGCTTGCGATAGGCCTGGTCGATTTCAGCCTCGCTGGCGTCCTCGGTCAGGTTGAACACCCGGTACGGGTTGTCACGGCTGAGCTTGAACCAGTCCTCGTCGAAGGCGTGGCCAATCAACAGCCCGACCAGCGCGCCGACCGGGTGGCGCATCAGCAGCCATCCGGCCACGAAACCCAGCAATTTTCCGTACCAACGCTTCATCGGGGGCGGTTTCCTCAACAATGCGCGCCATTTTACGGCACACAGGCCCCACATCGCCGTACACTACGCGGCCCGGTCGGAAATCCGGGTCCCGCCGCGGCCACGCCCGGCCGGAATCCGAACCCCATCGGGACATGCTCGAAGGCCCGGCCTTCGTCGATGTTGCTCAAGTGGCGCCTGTGCGCCTGTGCCCGAAGGAGTGTTTGTGCCCACGACGTTGCTTCAATCCGATCTCCCCGGCCTGCCGTTGCGCCACCGCGGCAAGGTCCGCGACGTATTCGACATCCCGCGTGAACGCCTGCCCGCCGACACCGCCGCCCAGCACAACGGCGACTACCTGCTGATGGTCGCCACCGACCGCCTGAGCGCCTTTGACGTGGTGCTGCCCGACCCGATCCCCGGCAAGGGCGAAATGCTCTGCCAGATTTCCAATTTCTGGTTCGCCAAGACCGCGCACCTGATGCCCAATCATCTGACCGGCATCGACGTCGCCAGCGTGCTGCCGGACGGTGTCGACCCCACCCTGTATGCCAAGCGCGCGGTGGTCACCAGGAAACTCAAGCCGGTGCCGGTCGAAGCGATTGCCCGCGGCTACCTGATTGGCAGCGGCTGGAAGGATTACCAGCGCACCGGCAAGGTCAGCGGCATCGCCCTGCCCGACGGCCTGCGCCAGGCGGAAAAGCTGGCCGAGCCGATCTTCACCCCCTCGACCAAGGCCGCGGTCGGTGATCATGACGAGAACATCGACTTCGATGCGATGGTCAAGACGGTTGGCGCCGAACTGGCCGAACGCGTGCGCGATGCCACCCTGCGCATCTACCACTACGCCGCCGACTACGCTGCCGAGCGTGGCATCCTGCTGGCCGATACCAAGTTCGAATTCGGTACCGACGCCGACGGCCGCCTGTACGTGATGGATGAAATGCTGACCCCGGACTCGTCGCGCTACTGGCCCGCCGATCTGTACCAGGTCGGCAGCAGCCCGCCGAGCTACGACAAGCAGTTCGTGCGCGACTACCTGGAGACGCTGGACTGGAACAAGACCGCGCCCGGTCCGCGCCTGCCCGCCGAGGTCATCGAGCGCACCCGCGCCAAATATGCCGAGGCACTGCAGAAACTGGCCGATATCCAGGTCGACTGATATCCACGTCGGCAGCGCGTGATGCGCTGCCGTTGGCGTGGCGGCGGCTTCGGCGCTAGCGTAATACCTGACAGGCGCCGGCAGGTGCATACTGCGGCAACCGCAGATCATCCTGGGAGGGATGGATGAGTACCCAGACGCAACGCGATGTCGACCGCTGGTTCGCCAGCTATTCCAGCGACCACCGCAACGACACCAACCAATGGATCCATGTGTTCGCGGTACCGGCGATCCTGTGGTCGGTGATTGCGCTGCTGTGGTGCATCCCGGTGTTCGGTACCTGGCTGCAGTCCGGCATCTGGGCGGCGCTGGCGATGTTCGCGTCGTGGATGTTCTATTACAGGATGTCGCGCCCGCTCGGCCTGGGCATGCTGGCGATCTTCATCACCCTGTCCTGGCTGACCCGCTGGCTGTACGCGCAGTTGGGTGTAGCCGGCCTGCTGCAGGCGGCCATCGGCGTGTTCGTGGTGGCCTGGATAGCGCAGTTCGTCGGCCACAAGATCGAAGGCCGCAAACCCAGCTTCCTCACCGACATCACCTATCTGCTGATTGGCCCGGCGTGGGTGCTGGCCAAGCTGTATCGCAGGCTGGGCTGGAAATACTGAAGCGCCCGCTCGTGCCAGCTACAGGACAAACCCGCGCGGCGCGTAACCGAAATCCGCGCGCGCGGCGCTGTCGTCGAATACCAGATCCTCGCCCAGCCGGCTGATCGCCGCGTCGGTCAGCCCCTGCAGGCGGCCACTGGCGCGTGCAACCTTGACCGCCAACCGGAATACCGGCATTGGCAACCGCCACAGCCGCGCCGAGGGCGCCAGCGCCCGCAGCGTACGCGCGACCATTTGATCGTAGGGCAGCGCTTCAGCGCCCGGCAGCGCATACGCTTTGCCGCCAGCGGCATCGCAATCGAACACTGCCAGCGCCGCTGCCGCCAGATCCTCCACATGCACCGGCTGGCGCAGGCCGCTTGCACCACTGGGCAGGATGAAAAAGCCACTGCGTCTGGCCATTGCGGCGATCCGGCTGATGTTCTGGTCACGGCCACTGCCGTATACCAGCGTCGGGCGCAGCAGGGTGGCGACGGCCGAGCGCTGGCTGGCGGTGGCGAACACGCTGGCTTCGGCCTGGTGCAGCCGCAGCGCCAGGTCACCCTCATGGGCGTCGAGGGATGTCTGCTTGGTCTCCAGGCTGGTCGAACCAAACGCAATCACGCGCGGACAGTCGATCGACGATGCGGCGTACCAGCGCGCGAAGGCATCCAGTGGCCCCATGCTGAAGATGCAGTCCACTTGATGCGGCAACTCACCGGGATTGTCCAGTTCGCCCGCCAGCCACTGCAGGCCCGGCCGTGACTGACGCGGCTGTCGCGACAGCGCGCTGATCCGCCAGCCTGCCGCCAGCAACCTGGCAACCGCGGCCTCGCCGATCTGGCCGCTGCCGCCCATCAGCAGCGCGTGTCGATCAGTGTTCGCCGCCATCGTCCGTTGGCTCGACATGCACACCCTGGCTGTCGACCTGCTTGCCGGTCGGCAGCCGTGGACGGGTATCCATCATCAGTGACAACGCGGCCTTGGCCATCATGTGCGCGCTGATCGGTGCGGTGATGAACACGAACACGGTAATCAGCAGTTCGCGTGGTTGCAGGCCTTCGCCCAGCAGCGCGTGATAGCCCATCGACGCCAGCAGGATGCAGCCCACGCCCAGGGTGCTGGCCTTGGTCGGGCCATGCAGGCGCTTGAAGAAGTCGTCCAGCTTCACCAGACCCAGCGAACCGACGAAGATGAAGAAGCTGGAAACGACCAGCAAGGCCACCAGCAGGAATTCGACCGCGCTGTTCATTCGACGATATCCCGGCGCAGCACGTACTTGCTCAGCACCACCGTGCTGACGAAGCCCAGCACCGCGATGATCAAGGCGATCTCGAAATTGATGGTCGTGTCCGTATACATGCCGAACAACATCAACTCGGCGATGGCGGCGATGCTCAGGGTATCCAGGCCGAGGATGCGGTCCGGCACGGTCGGCCCACGCACCACCCGCCACAGCGCCAGCAACATGGATATGCCGACGACGATCATCGAGCCGACGATGGCAATCTGGATCATGGGAATATCTCCATCAGCGGTTTCTCATAACGCTGCTTGATCTCGGCGATGACCGCATCGGGGTCTTCGACGTGGAAACAATGCACCAGCAGGTAATCACGGTCCGGCGACAGCTCCGCCGACACCGTGCCCGGGGTCAGGGTGATGATGCTGGTCAGTGCGGCGATGCCGTGGATGTTGCGGATGTCCAGCGGCACCCAGATGAAACCGGGCTTGATCGCCGACTCCGGGCCGAGGATGCGCAGCGCGACTTCAATATTGGAGCGGACGATGTCGTAACCGACCACGACGATCATCTTAGGCAGCCGCCGCAGGCTGCCGATGCGGGCGAACTCACGATCCAGTCGCGCGGCGAACAACGGCATGCAGATGCCCAGCAGCGCGGCCATCAGCAATGCCGCAGGGCCGACGTTGCCAACCAGCAACAGCCAGAAACCGGACACGGTCAAGGTCAGCAGGGGCGAAGGCAGCAGGCGCTTGATCATGGCGATGGCTCCCGATGCAGTGGCGCGCTGTGACGGATGTCGTCAATCATTGCCGCTGGATCCAGGATCTGGCTGGCGGCGGCGCGGGTGTAATTGCTGATCGGCCCGGCCAGCACCGTCATCACGATGCCATAGCCCAGCAGCAGCACCACCGCGCCGGTCTGCACCCAGGGCACCGGATCGGCGCGCGCGCCATCGCCCTCCGGTGCCACCCGCCAGAACATCCGGCTGCCGGCCCGCGCCAGCGCGGTCACCACCATGAAACTGCTCAACAGCAACGCCGTCCACACCCACGGCGTATCCACCGCCGGCGTGGCCTGCATCAGCATCAATTTGCCGAGGAAGCCGGACAACGGCGGCAACCCGGCCACCGACACCGCCGCCAGCAGGAACAGCAACGCCGGCAGGGTTTTTTCCGGCATCGGCGCGACCACCTGCAGCCAGTCCTGGGCACGGCCGCGCCGCCGCCGCACGATGTCGGCCAGCAGGAACAGCGCCGCCGCCACGAACGTGCTGTGGGCGAGGTAATAGAGGCCGGCGCCGATGGTGTCGACCCGCTGCAGCGCGAACGCCACGAACAGGGTCGCCGCCGACACCAGCACCAGGTACGCCACCAGCGTACGCAGCCGTGCCGCCGCCAGCACGCCGACGCCGGCCAGCAGCAGCGTCAACATGCCCAGGAACAGCAACGCCTGCCAGGCAAAACCCGACAACAGCCCGGCACCGAGCACCAGCGTGCCAACCCGCAGCACCGCGTACAGGCCGACCTTGGTCATGATCACGAACAGCGCCGCCACCGCCGCCGGCGCCCGGCCATAGGCCTCGGGCAACCAGAAATACAGCGGCAGCAACGCGGCCTTGGCACAGAACACCACCAGCATCAGTCCCAGTGCCGCCTGCAGCAGCCTGGCGTCCTGCGGGGAAACCTCGCTCAGGCGCAGACCAATCTCGGCCATGTTCAACGTGCCGATCAACCCGTACAGCAATCCCAGTGCAATCAGGAACAGGGTCGAGGCCATCACGTTGAAGGCCACGTAATGCAGGCCGATGCGCATCCGCGCGCGGCGGCCGCCACTGCCCATCAATCCATACGACGCGATCAGCAGGACCTCGAAGAACACGAACAGGTTGAAGATGTCGCCGGTCAGGAATGCGCCGTTGATGCCCATCAACTGCAGCTGGAAAAGCGCGTGGAAATGCGGCGCGCGCCGGTCCCAGCCACCGCAGGCGTACAGCAGGCAGGCCACCGCCAGCAGCGCTGTGGTCAGCGCCATCATCGCCGACAACCGATCCAGCACCAGCGCGATGCCCAGCCGTGCCGGCCAGTCGCCGAGCAGGTATACCTGCACCGTGCCGTCGCTGGCCTGCACCAGCAAGGCAATGCAGACGGCGAGCAATGCCGACACACCCAGCCAGGACACCAGCCGTTGCACGACGATGCCGCGACGCTCGCTCATCAATACCAGCGCGCCGGTCAGCAGCGGCAGCAGGATTGGCAGCACCACCAGCGGATTCACGCGTCGCCTCCCTGCGAGGCCGCCGACCCGCCGCCGGCGTCGCTGGCGGCAACTGGTTGCGGTGCCGCGCTGGCCGGATCATTGCGGCGCCCATCGACATGATCGCTGAGGTTGTCGCCGCGGCTGCGGATCGCCATCACCAGCGTCACCGCGGTCATCGCGAAGGCGATCACGATGGCGGTCAGCACCAGTGCCTGCGGCAGCGGGTCAACGTAGTGGTCGAGTGTCGGCGCCACGCCTTCGCGCAGCACCGGCGCCTTGCCAACGAACAGGCGGCCGGCGGAGAAGATCAGCAGGTTGGTGGCATACGACAACAGGGTCAGGCCCAGGATCACGTCGAAGCTGCGCGCACGCAGCAGCAGGTAGATGCCGCCGGCGGTGAGGATGCCAATCGCGCTGGCCATCGCCAGTTCCATCAGCGTACCTCCCCGGTCCTGGGCGAACGCTGCGA
Source organism: Pseudoxanthomonas dokdonensis (assembly GCF_001431405.1). Lineage (GTDB taxonomy): Bacteria > Pseudomonadota > Gammaproteobacteria > Xanthomonadales > Xanthomonadaceae > Pseudoxanthomonas_A > Pseudoxanthomonas_A dokdonensis. Next base: position 51,933 of record NZ_LDJL01000009.1, on the reverse strand, counting down.
CGGCTGGATGGTGCCGCGTTGCGACGATTTGCGTTTGGACGGCTTGACCGTCCCCATCATCGACAGGATCAACATCGCGCCACCAAACACCACCAGATACACCCCTATGTCAAAACCCATGGCACTGGCCAGGCCGAGATGACCGAGCCACGGCACCTCCAGATCGAGATGGCCACTGGTCAGGAATGGATAACCCATCAGCATCGGCACCAGCCCGGTCAGCGCCGCGATCAGCAGGCCAACGCCGATGCAGGCGATGTAGTTGAAGGCGAATCGCGATTCGACCGATGCCATCCCCTGCACCACGTACTGCATCAACAACGGTACCGCCAGCACCAGTCCGGCGACGAAGCCGCCGCCCGGCGCATTGTGGCCGCGCAGGAACAGGTATACCGACACGGTCAGCGCCAGCGGAAACAGGATCTGGGTCAGGTCGGCCGGTACCGGCAACGGCACCGGTCCGCCCGGCATGCGCTTTTCCGGTGCCATCCGCGAGTGCCGCAGCAATGCATGCACGACCAGCGCGGCGATGCCGAACACGGTGATTTCACCGAAGGTATCGAAACCGCGGAAGTCCACCAGGATCACGTTGACCACGTTGCTGCCGTAGGCTTCCGGCAGCGACCGCGCCAGCAGTTCGCCGGCAATGGTGTCGGCTGGGCGGGTCATCACCGCATAGGCCAGCGCGGCCACCCCGGTGCCGGCGACGATGGCGATGGCAGCGTCGCGCCAGCGTCGCAGCGCTGACGGCTCCGGCGGCGACGACGACGGCAGGTAGTTCATCGCCAGCAGCATCAGCGCCAGCGTCACCATTTCCACCAGCAACTGGGTCAAGGCCAGGTCCGGCGCCGACAACAAGGCGAAGGTCAGGCTGACGATGACACCGATCACCCCCATCACGATCACTGCCAGCAGGCGCTGCCGGTGCAGGCGCACGGTGAACGCGGTCGCCGCGACCAGCATCAGCCACAGCAGCCAGCCGAGTGCCGGCAGGTTGTCCAGGCGCAGCTGCGGCCAGTCCAGATCACCCACGAAAGGCGCGCCGGCCGCGACCATTGCCGCCAGCACCAGCCACAGCAGGCTGCGTTGCAGACTGCCATTGACCCACAGTTTGTTGAAGCGGCTGGCCAGGCGGAAAGTCTGTTCCTGGTTCAGATGGAACAGCCATCGCCCCTGCGAGCGGGTCATGATCGCATGCAGGTCGAGCAGGCGACGCAGACCGAAGTACAGCGCGATGCCACCGACCATGCCGCCGACGCTCATCAGCAACGGCAGGTTGAAACCATGCCAGACCGCTAGGCTGTAGCTGGGCATGTTGGCACCGAGGATCGCGCGCGCGGCGGTATCCAGCACCGGCGCGATGGTCCAGGCCGGGAAGATGCCTACCGCCAGGCACAGCACCACCAGTATCTCGACCGGAATCTTCATCCAGCGCGGCGGCTCGTGCGGAATGTCCTCCAGCGCGCGCGGACCGCGCCCGAAGAAGGTCTCGTAGACGAAGCGCAAGCTGTAGGCCACGCCAAACACGCCGGCCAGGAATGCGGCCACGATCATCGCGATGCGCATGCCACCGTGATGCTGGATGTCCAGCGCCTCGGCGAAGAACATCTCCTTGGACAGGAAGCCGTTGAGCAGCGGTACCCCGGCCATCGCCAGCGAGGCGATGATCGCCAGCGCGCTGGTGAATGGCAGGTAGTGGCGCAGGTTGCCGAGCCGGCGGATGTCGCGGGTGCCGGTTTCATGGTCGATGATGCCCGCGGCCATGAACAGCGACGCCTTGAAGGTGGCGTGGTTGAGGATGTGGAACACCGCCGCCACCGTCGCCATCGGTTCCGACAAGCCGAACAGCAGCGTGATCAGGCCGAGGTGGGAAATGGTCGAATACGCCAGCAGCCCTTTCAGATCATGCTGGAAGATCGCGTTCCATGCGCCCATCACCAGCGTGATCGCGCCGACTGCGCTGACCAGATAGAAGAACAGATCCGTGCCCGACAGCACCGGGTGCAACCGCGCCAGCAGGAACACGCCGGCCTTGACCATCGTCGCCGAATGCAGGTACGCCGACACCGGGGTTGGCGCGGCCATGGCATGCGGCAGCCAGAAATGGAACGGGAACTGCGCGCTCTTGCTGAACACCCCCAGCAGGATCAGGCACAGCGCGGCCGGGTACATCGGGCTGTTGCGGATCAGGTCGCCGGCGGCGAATACCGCATCCAGATCGTAGCTGCCGACGATGCGGCCGATGATCAGCACGCCGGCCAGCAACGCCAGTCCGCCACCGGCAGTGATGGTCAACGCCATCCGCGCACCTTCGCGGGCATCGCGGCGATGCGACCAGAACCCGATCAGCAGGAACGAACTGATGCTGGTCAGTTCCCAGAACACCACCAGCAACAGCAGGTTGCCGGCCAGCACCATGCCCAGCATCGCGCCCATGAACAGCAGCAGATAGGCGAAGAAGCGCGGGGCGCTGTCCTGCCGGCTGAGGTAGTAATGCGCATACATCACCACCAGCGCGCCGATCAGCAGCACCAGTCCGGCGAACATCCAGGCCAGCCCGTCCAGCCGCAGCGAAAACACCAGATCGACCTGTGGAATCCAATCGTGCTGGCTGCTGACGACCTGGCCGGACATCACCGCCGGGGTCAGCGTCAGCAGGATAGCCAGGCCCAGCAGCGGTGCGGCAGCGGCCAGCCAAGCGGTGACGCCGCGCGGCACGTCGCGCAGCAGGGCGACCACCACCGCCATCACGAATGGCAAGGCGAGCAGGATTTCCAGAGAGGGGTTCATCAACAACCTTTGGTCTTGCAGGGAATCAGATTCACGAGCAACACCGGAGTCTATCAGGCCGCCCGGCGGCCTCCCCAAACCGATCTTCAGGCTGGGCTGTCAAGCCAGCAGCAATGCCAGCTCCAGGATCACCCAGCCTGCAAACGCCAGCAGCAGGACCATGCCCTCGCCCTTGCTGATCCGCAGGTCGCCGCGCAGCAGCGGATACATCAACAGCACCAGCGCGATCGCCGCCGGCAGTTCCAGCTTGACGAAGGATTCCGGCAACGGCAGCGGCCGGAATGCGGCCATGCCGCCGACGATGACCAGCAGGTTGAACACACTGGAGCCGATGACATGGCCAGCCACCATGTCGCCGTGACCGCGGCGGGCGGCGGCAATGGCTGCGGCCACTTCCGGCAACGCAGTGCCGATCGCCACCGGCAGCAATCCGACCATCAGCGGGGTCAAACCCCAACCCTGGCCCAGCACCTGGGTACTGGATACCACGTACTTGGCGCCGAAATACAACAGCGCCGAGGCCACCAGCACGCGCAGCAGATTCATCCACAACGCCGAGTGGGTGCTGGCAAAGGCGGCAATGCTGGCGCGCACGTCGGCCTGTTCGCGCGGTGCGCGCCACAGCGCCAGGCCCAGCAGCACGACGAACAGCAGCAGCAACGACAGGCCTTCGCCGCGGCTGATTGTTCCATCCAGGCCAAACAGCATCAGCAGCAATGAGGCCAATGCCAGCAGTACCAGTGCCGGTGACAGCAGCCGCAGCCGGATCAGCACCGGTGCGGCGACCGCTGCCGCGCCCAGGGTCAGGCCAAGGTTGACGATGTTGCTGCCAATGGCATTGCCCAGCGCCATTTCATCGGCACCGGTCCATACCGCGCGCGCATTGACCGCCAGTTCCGGCAGCGAGGTGCCGAAGGCCATCAGCAGCAGACCGGCCACGAACGGGGTCAGGCCGATGCGCTGCGCCAGCCCGGCCGCTCCCTTGACGATCGAATCTCCACCCAGCCCCAGCAGCAACAGGCCCAGCAGGAAGTATCCCCATGCTTCCATCATGATGATGGCTCCTTATCCAGCCGCACCCGGCAAGCGCTCATTCTATGCCGCTGCCCGCCGCTTGAACCAGCCACGTTGACCGCCGGCGCCAGGCCGGCGGTCAATCAGGGCACCGCCGGATCAGGAACAGCCTTCAACATAATCGACCTGCGGGGCCAGGCCGACCCGCCAGGCGCTGACCTTGCCATCGGCGCCGGCCTCGAACACCAGCTTGCCGTCGCCGGGCACGCCCGCGCCGATCGACAGCACCTTGCCCTCCGGCACGTACTTGTGCGGGCTGGACTGCAGCTTTCCGCTGTACAGGGCCTGCAATTCGTCGCCGCTCATGCCGACCCGGCCACCACCGGGCGCGACCTGGCGGTCGCTGCCGACGTCGTAGCGGACGAATTTGCCAGCTTCCATCATGAATGCCAGATCGGCCGGACGCTTGACCCAGGCCGGGGTCAGGTAATGGCAATCCTGCGGGTTGTCGGCCGGGCCTTTCAGCTCACCGCCCCAGGCAGCACGTGCATCGGCTTCACTGCTACCCAGCACCAGATCGCCAAAGCCGGCCAGGGTGGCCATCTCCGCGTCTTCGGCAGCGGCCGGATCGTCTTTGTCAGACGTGGCGGTTGCCGCCGTCTGCGTCTGCGCGGGGGTGGCCGCGCCGGCATCGGCCACTGCAGGGGTCGAGGCGTCAACCGGTGCCGGCGGATCGCCGGGATCGTCACGCTGGCAGGCCACCAGCGTCAGCACACTCAGCATGCAGGCAAACGGCAGGGTTTTCATCGCGCAACTCCACGGCTGGGGAATGCGCTGAAGCCTAACCAGCACGGCGCCAAGCAGTTGTTAACGTGGCCGGCGCGAGGTCCGCGCCGACCCGCCCGCGTGCGTCAGCTGGCGCTGAAGTGCTTGCGCAGACCCGACCAGCAAGCCTGGTAATCGCGCTGCCGATGGCCCGCCTCCACCGCCTGCGCGGTCGGCCGGATCACCGCCCGGGTTTCGAACATGAATGCCATCGTGTCGCTGATGACGTCGGCCTGCGACAGATCCGCGGCGCTGGCTTTTTCAAAGGTCGCCGCATCCGGGCCGTGGCCGGTCATGCAGTTGTGCAATGACGCGCCACCCGGTGCGAAGCCCTCGGCCTTGGCATCGTAGGCACCATGCACCAGGCCCATGAATTCGCTGGCGATGTTGCGATGGAACCACGGCGGCCGGAACGTATCCTGCGCCACCAGCCAGCGCGGCGGGAAAATCACGAAATCGAGGTTGGCGGTGCCGGGGGTATCGCTGGGCGAGGTCAACACGGTGAAAATCGACGGATCCGGATGATCGAAACTGATCGAACCGATCGTATTGAAGCGGCGCAGGTCGTAGCGGTACGGCGCGTAGTTGCCATGCCAGCCAACCACGTCCAGCGGCGAATGGCCGATGTCGGCATGCCACAGATGGCCCTGGAACTTGGCAATCAGTTCGAACTCGCCCTCGATGTCCTCGTAGGCGGCGACCGGGGTTTCGAAATCGCGTGGATTGGCCAGGCCATTGGCGCCAATCGGGCCGAGATCCGGCAGCCGCATCGCCGCGCCGAAGTTCTCGCAGACGTAACCACGGGCAGCGCCGTCGGGCAGTTCGACGCGGAAGCGCACGCCGCGCGGAATCACCGCGATCTGCTGCGGCTCGACCTCGAGCACGCCCATTTCGGTGGCGATGCGCAGCCGGCCCATCTGCGGCACCAGCAGCAGTTCGCCATCGGCGTTGTAGAAATAGCGTCCCTGCATCGACTGGTTGGCGACGTACATATGCACGCCGATGCCGTGTTGGCCTTCGCTGCCGCCATTGCCGGCCATGGTAAACAGGCCATCGACAAAATCGGTGGGCGCGTTGGGCAATGGCAACGGCGACCAGCGCATCTGATCAGGGCTGACCGGTCCGCTGCCAAAATCGTTGTGGAACGCCGGCTGGGCATAGGCGGTGAACGTCGAATGCATCGCCGCCGGCCGGATCCGGTACAGCCAGCTGCGGCGGTTCTCGCCACGCGGCGCGGTGAACGCGGTGCCCGACAACTGCTCGGCATACAGGCCATGGGCGACCCGCTGCGGCGAGTTGCGGCCAACCGGCAGGGTGCCGGCGATGGCTTCACTGGCAAACTCGTTGCCGAATCCGGTCTGGTAGTTCAACGCTGTCATCGCATTCTCACTCGGTTGTACCCGCGGCAGCAGCGGCGCGGATGGATTTACAGTGGTTCGCTGACCGTGGCTATCGCCAGTTTCTGGCTCGCGGCCAACGCCTGGATTTCGTCCAGATCACGGGCTTCGACCACCGCTACGTGCAGATTCTCATCATACGGATTGCCCAGCTTGAGCAGCCGTAGCCCGCCGGTCTCGGCGGTAATCGCCTGCAGTTCGGTATCCAGCCAGCGCAGATAGGAGGCCGGTGGAAACAGATGCGCGGGATAGCGCGACGGGCGCTCCGGCAACAACCCCGACACCAGTGCGTTGACCTGTGCGTGCAGCGCCCCGGTGCTGGCGGCCACGGCAATGTGGTCGGCCAGCTGATGCTGCAGTGACAGCAGCATCAGCACTTCCGGCCGCGGATCATCGACCCACGCCAACGCCGGATCGTCGTAGGCATTCAGCACCGCCTGCAGCCGCTGTTGCAGCTGCGCGGGCGACAGGCCACGTCCGCTCAGGCCATGCAGCAGCCGGTACAACGGTGCGTCGCTGTCTGCTGCCGGCGTGTTCATCGCGCTGCCTGTCGACCGATTCCAGCTGGCGGCGTCAAAGCACGCCGCGTTTCATCTGGTCGCGCTCGATGCTCTCGAACAGGGCCTTGAAGTTGCCTTCGCCGAAACCTTCATTGCCCTTGCGCTGGATGATCTCGAAGAAGATCGGACCAATCGCGTTCTGGGTGAAGATCTGCAGCAGCTTGCGCTGTGAATCTTCCGGATCGGCATCGATCAGGATCTTGTTGCGGGTCAACCGCGACACGTCCTCGCCATGGTTGGGGATGCGCTGGTCGACAACGTCGAAATAGGTCTCCGGCGTATCCAGGAACTCGACGCCCTGCTCACGCATTGCCTCGACCGTGCTGTAGATGTCGTCGGTGAAGCAGGCGATGTGCTGGATGCCCTCGCCCTGGTAGCTGTCCAGGTACTCGTTGATCTGCGACTTGGGATCGGACGATTCGTTGAGCGGGATGCGGACGATGCCGTCCGGCGCGGTCATCGCCTTCGACAGCAGGCCGGTCTTGGCGCCCTTGATGTCGAAGTAGCGGATTTCGCGGAAGTTGAACAGACGCTCGTAATAATCGGCCCACTTGGCCATGTTGCCGAAGTACAGGTTGTGGGTCAGGTGGTCGATGAAAGTCAGACCAAAGCCCTTCGGCAGCTTCTCGGCACCGGGCAGCCATTCGTAATCGGGATCGTGGATGGTGCCCTGATCGTCATAGCGATCGACGATGTACAGCATGCAGCCACCGATGCCTTCGATGACCGGCGCGGCAACCGCCTTGGTCAGCTCCTGTTCGACGCTGAATTCGGTGGCGCCGTTCTTCAACGCCTGCACGCGCACCCATTCGGCCAGCTTGTTGACGCGGATGGCGAAACCACAGGCGCTGGGACCATGCTTGGCGGCGAACTGCGCGGCAAACGAATCCGGGTCCTCGTTGATCAGGAAGGTGCAGTCGCCCTGCCGGTAGGTGGTGATGGCGCGGGTCTTGTGCCTGGCCACGGCGGTGAAGCCGAGCTTGCGGAAATAGTCATGCAGGGCCTGCGCCTGTCCCGCCGGGGCGGCGAATTCAACGAACTCGAAGCCATCGATGCCCATCGGGTTCTCGAACGTGGTGACCTGCATGCCAAGGTTGGGTTGTGTACTCATCGGGCGCCTCAGTCTAGGCTTGCATTGGAAGTACCCTTTATAGTTTCAGCTGAAACTAATTGCAAGGCACATCGCACCATTCCTGCCGAATCGAGACCATGAGCCAACCCGACGCCCCCGCCAATACTCCCTCCGCAGCAACGGCCACTGCCGCCACCGCTACGGCCAGCCAGGACCCGGCCCCTCTGGAGCACGCCCCTCTAGAGCACGCCTCTCTGGAGCACGCCCATCTGGATCTGGAAACCTTCCTGCCGTACCGGCTCAGCGTGCTGTCCAACCGCATCAGCCAGACCATCGCCAACCTGTACGGGCGCCGGTTTGGCCTGGCGATTACCGAATGGCGGGTGATGGCCGTGCTGGGCCGCTTCTCCGGGCTGTCCGCCGGCGAGGTCGCCGAACGCACCGCGATGGACAAGGTCGCGGTCAGCCGCGCGGTGGCCCGGTTGCTGGAACGCGGCCTGATTGAACGCGAAACCCATGGCGACGATCGCCGCCGTTCGGTGCTGGGCCTCTCCGAAGTCGGCTACGGCGTCTATGACGAAGTCGCGCCGATGACCCTGGAATGCGAACGCCAATTGCTGGCACCGCTGGATGCCGCCGACCGCGAGCAGTTGGACGCGCTGCTGGCAAAACTCGGCGCCGGCCTGGAGCACATGCGCGCGCAGCGCTGATTGCCGGCAACCAGCCGAGCGTGGAAATCGGATAAAAAAACGGCAGCCGAAGCTGCCGTTTTCTGTCTTGCCTGCGGCTGGTTACTTCACGCCGTGCATCAACTTCTGGATCAGCGGGGCAATCAGGAACAGCAGCACGCCCGAGCCCAGCAACGCCCAGAAGCCGAACGTATAGCCGGACAGGGCCGAATTGGTGGTCATGCCTTCTTCGCCACTGACCGCGCCAGCAAAAATGCCGGACAGGTTGTTGCCGATGGCAACCGACAGGAACCAGCCACCCATGGCCAGGCCGGTCAACCGCGACGGCGCCAGCTTGGTCGTCATCGACAGGCCAATCGGCGACAGGCACAGCTCGCCAACCGACTGGATCACGTAGACCATGAACAGGGTCCAGAACGGGATCTTCAGGGTTTCCGGGTCGACCAGGCTGGACAGGGCGAACATCAGCAGCAGGAAGGCCAGGCCGTTGAAGATCAGGCCGAGGCCGAACTTGCGCGGAATCGACGGGTTCCTGCTGCCCATGCGCACCCAGATCCAGGCCAGGATCGGCGCCAGGGTGATGATCGCCACCGAGTTGACCGACTGGAACCAGCCGACCGGGAATTCCCAGCCGCCGAAGTTGCGATCAACAATGCGGTCGGCCAGGAAGTTGAACGAGCTGCCGGCCTGTTCGAAGAACATCCAGAACAGCACGTTGAAGCCGAAGATCACCAGCATCGCGATGACCTTGTCGCGCGCCACCTTGCCCTCGCGTATGCCTTCGACCACCAGCATGATCGCCGGCACGATGAACAGCGCGAACAGGATCGCCTGCAACATGCCGGCGTCGATGGTCAGCAGGAAATAGAACACCGGGATGGCAATCGCCGCCCCCACCACGACCATCAGCAGCCGCGCCATGCTGGCCTGTTGCGGACCGGGCAAGCCGATACCCATCAGCTGCTTGCGGCCAAACCAGAACCAGATCAGGCTGATCGCCATGCCGACGCCGGAGGCGATGAACACCACCTTGTAGGCCGGCATCCCGCTGCTGCCCAGCCACTTCTCGGCCATATAGCCGGTCAGCACCGGCGCGATCAGCGCACCGATGTTGATGCCCATGTAGAAAATGGTGAAGCCGGAATCACGGCGTTCGTCAGTAGCGCTGTAGATCTTGCCGACCAGGGTCGAGATGATCGGTTTGAACAAACCGTTGCCGACGATCACCGTGGCCAGGCCGAGTTTGAAGACTTCCTGGTTGGGCACCGAAATCATGAACAGGCCGATGGCCATGATCAGCGCGCCAAGCAGGATCGAACGCTGGTAGCCGATCAGCTTGTCGGCCACGTAGCCACCGAAGATAGCCGCCGCGTAAACCAGCGCCAGGTAGGCGCCGTACAGCTCGGCCGCGGGCCGCTCGCCGGCGGTGTCGCCACCGAAGAACTGGGCCACGATGTACAGGGTCAGCGCCCAGCGAATGCCGTAGAACGCAAAGCGTTCCCAGAATTCGGTCATGAACAGCATCCACAGTGGCTTGGGATGCCCGATAAGTTGCTGAAATTCCGGAATCTTCTCCGGATTTGGGGTGTCTAGCGCACCGCTCATGCGGTCTTCCTCTCTCGAAAAATGGGTGTGCGCGTGGGCCGGCAACGTGAGAGCGAGGCCGGATTACCGCACGCAGGACGCCGCAGGATTACCGAGTGTTAGGCCCGCGTCAAATGCACCGGCAATGCTGCGCTGCAGTCAACGCCGGCCATGGCCCTGTTCATGAAACTGCCACTGGTGCGGCATCAGGCACCGGGATCAGCTGGCGCAGGTGCCGGATGATTGTCGATGGTGGTGCGCACTTCGAACAGTTCCGGGAAGAAGGTCAGCTCCAGCGCCTGCTTGAGAAAGCCGACCCCACTGGAGCCGCCGGTGCCGCGCTTGAAGCCGATGATGCGCATCACCGTGCGCATGTGGCGGAACCGCCATAGCTGGAACTGGGTTTCCAGATCGACCAGATCCTCGCACAGCGAATACTCGCGCCAGTAGCGGTCGGTATCCTCGTAGATGGCCTCGAACACCGGCAGCAGCGAGCGGTCGAAATCGTGCGGCTGGGTCCAGTCACGCTGCAGCTGCGAGGCCGGGATGTCATGGCCGAAACGCGACAGGTAGCGCAGGAACTCCTCGTACAGGCTGGGCGCCTGCAGGATCGACTGCAATGCCTGCTGGCCGGCCGGATCGTGGGCAAACACCTTCAGCATCGACGGGTTCTTGTTGCCGAGCAGGAACTCGATGGTGCGGTACTGCAGTGACTGGAAACCCGATGACGGCCCCAGCACATCGCGGAAGCCCATGTACTCGGATGGCGTCAGCGTCTCCAGCACCGACCATTGTTCGGTCAGTTGCCGCAACACCTGCTTGCTGCGCGCCAGCACCTTGCGGCATTGCCAGACTTCATCGTGCTGCAGGTGGACGATGGCCGCGCGCAGCTCGTGGATCATCAGCTTCATCCACAGCTCGGACACCTGGTGCTGGACGATGAACAGCAGTTCGTCATGGTGGGCCGGGCTGGACGCCGGTTCCTGCGCCGACAACAGCCGATCCAGGCGCAGGTAGCCACCGTAGGTCATGCGGCCGCTGAGGTCGGTGTGGATGCCCGCTTCAAGCGGACGCTGGTTCTTTTCAACGGTCATCTGAGGCGCGGGCCCGAGGCTGTGGCAGGCCGGCAAGGGTAACCCATCGTGCATTTCCGGCTGCCGCCAGATCCGGCAAATCGCTTTCTTTTCCGCCACTTGCGCCCTGCCCGGCAGCTCGGTCGTGCGCGCGGCCGGGAGTAACTACGCCGCATCGGTTGGCTGCGGGCATCCGCGCCCATCACGGCGCGCGCATGACGCCGGCAGCCAGCGCATCGGCTGGATGCCGGCCCGGTCCAGCAAGGTCGCGGAGCCGGCGCCGGTGGCGCCGGATGACACCGCACGCCATACCGCCCGGGACGGTTGCCCCTAGCGCTTTTTGCCCACGCATGCATGCCGCAGCGCGCAACGGAGCCTTTACCCGGCTTGGTTATCATGGGCAATTCCCTTCGCAATGTGACCCAGCACATGAACATTGCTGCAAAGTTTGAAATCGAGTTCCTGCAATACCTCGGCCCGGACGGCCAACTGGTCCGCCAGGACCTGCCCGAATCAGGCCGCGACACCGCCCGCCTGAAAACCCTGTTCAAGCAGATGCTGTACGTGCGCACCTTCGACACCAAGGCGATCGCCCTGCAGCGCACCGGCAAGTTGGGCACCTACGCCTCCTGCCTCGGCCACGAAGCCACCCATGTCGGCATCGGTGCCTCGATGCGGCCGGAAGACGTGTTCGCACCCAGCTACCGCGAATACGGCGCGCAGTTCATGCGCGGCGTGCGTCCGCGCGACGTGCTGATGTACTGGGGCGGCGATGAACGCGGCAACGATTATGAAATCCCGCGCCAGGATTTTTCCTGGTCGGTGCCCATTTCCACCCAATGCCTGCATGCGGCCGGTGCGGCGCTGGCGTTCAAGCTGCGCAAGCAGCCGGGCATCGCCGTGACCACCTGCGGCGATGGCGGCTCATCGAAGACCGACTTCTACGCCGCGCTCAACTCGGCCGGTGCCTACGAGCTGCCGCTGGTGCTGTGCGTGATCAACAACGGCTGGGCGATTTCAGTCCCGCGTTCGGCCCAGACCGGCGCCCAGACACTGGCCCAGAAAGGCCTGGCCGGCGGCCTGCACTGCCTGCAGGTCGACGGCAACGATCTGATTGCGGTGCTGGAAGCGATGCGTCGCGCCAGTGAACGTGCCCGCAAGGGCCAGGGCGGCACGGTGATCGAGTTCGTCACCTATCGCCTGTCCGATCACACCACCGCCGACGATGCCCGCCGCTATCGCGACGATGCCGAGGTCAAGGCCGCCTGGGAACGCGATCCGGTCCCGCGCCTGCGTACTTGGCTGACCGCGCAGGGCTTGTGGAACGAACAGGAAGAAGCCGCCTGGAAGGAAGAATGCGGGCTGCTGGTCGACGAAGAGGTCAACGCCTATCTCGCCACCCCGGCGCAACCGGTCGAAGCAATGTTCGACTATCTGTACGCCGACCCGCCCCCGGAACTCCTCGCCCAACGCGCCGCGGCGATCGCCGCCGAGGGCCGCCCATGAGCAGCGTGATGAAAGAACAGACCGTTCCCGCTTCCGGCAACGCCGGCCAGACCGGCGCCGCACTGGACACCCCGATCACCCTGATCGAGGCCATTACCCAGGCGCTGGCCTGGGAAATCGAACACGACCCGGCGGTGATGGTGCTGGGCGAAGACGTCGGCGTGAATGGCGGCGTGTTCCGCGCCACCGCCGGCCTGCAGCAGAAATTCGGCCCCGACCGCGTGCTTGACACGCCGCTGGACGAAACCACCATCGCCGGTCTGACCGTCGGCCTGGCCACCCAGGGCATGAAGCCGGTCGCCGAGGCGCAGTTCGATGGCTTCGTCTATCCGATGGTCGATCACATCATCTGCCACGCCGCGCGCATGCGTTATCGCACCCGTGGCCGCCTGCACTGTCCGATGGTGCTGCGGGTGCCGTGGGGCGGTGGTATCCGTGCGCCGGAACATCATTCCGAAGCCAATGAATCGATCTTCACCAACGTCCCCGGTCTGCGAGTGGTGATGCCATCCTCGCCGCAGCGTGCCTATGGCCTGTTGCTGGCCGCGATCCGCGACCCGGATCCGGTCATCTACATGGAGCCCAAGCGCATCTACCGGCAGTACAAGGAAGTGGTCGCCAACGATGGCGAAGCGCTGCCGCTGGACGTGTGCTTCGTGCTGCGCGATGGCAGCGACGTGACCCTGGTGACCTGGGGCGCGCAGGTCAAGGAAACCTTGGAAGCGGCCGAAAAACTGGCTGGCGAAGGCATCAGCGCCGAAGTCATCGACGTGGCCACGCTGAAGCCACTGGATTTCGACACCATCGCCGAATCGGTCAGCAAGACCGGCCGCTGCGTCATCGTCCACGAAGCGCCACGCACGGCCGGCTTTGGCGCTGAAATCGCTGCCCGCCTGGCCGAGCAGTCGATGTATGACCTGACTGCGCCAGTCGAACGAGTGACTGGTTACGACACCCATATCCCGCTGTTCCGGCTGGAAATGAAATACCTGCCGAGCGTGGACAAGATTGTCGCCGCGGCCAAGCGTGCGGTAGCCAACGGCTGATGCGGGTCCGCGCCGTCCGCGATTACCGCAGCCAGTACGCCAATCCGATCCGGTTGGCGCGCGGCGAGGCGGTGATGGTGGGCGAGCGCGACACCGAATGGCCGGCGTTCGCATGGACGACCACCGCCGACGGCAACGCCGGCTGGGCGCCGGTCGACTGGCTGCAAACGCGGGACGATGGCAGCGCCGTCGCCCTGCGTGATTATTCCGCACAGGAACTGGACGTGCAGGCCGGCGACACGCTGGCAGTGGCACGGCAACTGGGCGGCTGGTACTGGTGCACGCGAGCTGATGGCCGCAGTGGCTGGCTGCCAGCCCGCGATTTGCAACCGATCAACGAAACGACTTCCGAAGAGACAAGCGCATGAGTGACAGCAAGACGTTCCACCTGCCCGACCTGGGCGAAGGCCTGCCGGACGCCACCATCGTCGAATGGTTCGTCAAGGAAGGCGACGTGATCAAACTCGACGAACCGCTGGTGTCGATGGAAACCGCCAAGGCGGTGGTGGAAGTGCCGTCACCGGTTTCCGGCAAGGTGCTGAAGCTGGCCGGCGGCGCCGGTGATGTCGTGGTCACCGGCCACATGCTGGCCGAATTCCAGCCCGACCCCAACCTGCCACAGCGCGCCGACAGCCAGGACACCGGTCATTCCCATGGCCATGCTCCGGCCCCCGCGGCGGAAGCCGCTGCCCCGCAACCGCCACCGCTGCCGGCGACGACCGAAACCGCCGCCAGTGGCGAGCGCGATGACGCCGGCACCGTGGTCGGCGCCATGCAGAGCTCCAATACCGTGCATGCCGAGCAGGCGATCGCCGTCGGCGGGGTCAAGGCGATGCCGGCAGTACGTGCAACCGCGCGCAAGCTGGGCGTCGATCTGGCCCGGGTACGCGCCACTGGCGCCGATGGCGCGGTGACCATGGCCGACGTCAAGCAGGCAGCCGCCGATGGCAGCGCCAGGGCAGGCGCACAGCCAGCCGCTGCTACTCGTGCTTCCACCAGTCCCGCTGCCTCGCCCGTCCGCCAGGCAACCGCGCCAACCGCGGCAGCCAGCCGCGATCCGCAACAGCGCACCGCGCTGTCGGCCAGCGGCCAACCGATGCGCACGCAACCACCGGGGGTATCGGTCAGTGGTCAGCCGGAGCCATTGAAAGGCGTCCGTCGCAACATGGCGCGGGTGATGGCTGATGCCCATGCCAAGGTGGTACCCACCACCCTGAGTGACGATGCCGACGTGCAGGCCTGGACGCCGGGCAATGACGTCACCGTGCGCCTGATCCGCGCCATCGTCAGCGCCTGCCAGGCAGTGCCGGCGATGAACGCCTGGTTCGATGGCGACAAGCTGACCCGCACCCTGCACCCGCAGGTCGACATCGGCATTGCGGTCGATACCGACGATGGCCTGTTCGTGCCGGCCCTGCGCAATGCCGACATCCTCGATGCCGCCGGCATCCGTGAAGGCATCAATCGCCTGCGCGGCCAGGTCCAGGACCGCAGCATTCCGGCGTCGGAACTGACCGGCTACACGATCTCGCTGTCCAACTTCGGCATGTTCGCCGGCCGTTACGCGACACCGGTGGTGGTGCCGCCGTGCGTGGCCATCGTCGCCGCCGGCCGTGCCCGCCACCAGATCATGCCGGTGATGGGTGGTTTCGAATCGCACAAGATCATTCCGCTGTCGGTGACCTTCGACCATCGCGCCTGCACCGGCGGCGAAGCCGCCCGCTTCCTCAAGGTGCTCATCGATAATCTGGCATTGCCGCACTGATCGCCAGAGGCTGGCAAAGCCACGACGCCCGCGTTGAACGCGGGCGTTTTTATTTTATGCTGGGGCCATGGACACATTGATTGCCGACCCAAGCTGCAGCGGTCTGCGGGTGCTGGTTGCCGGCGGCAGCCGTGGCATCGGCCGCGCCATCGCCGAAGGCTTTGCCCTGTCCGGGGCTTCGGTCTCGATCTGCGCGCGTGGTGCCGATGCACTGCGCCAGGCCGCGGATGAGCTGGCCGTGCATGGCGGCATCGTCCATGACCAGGTGTGCGACCTGGCCGATGCCGATGCCATCAGCGACTACGTCAACCAGGCCGCTGCCGCACTCGGTGGCCTGGATGTGGTCATCAACAATGCTTCCGGCTACGGCAACGGACCTGACGATGCCAGCTGGCAGGCCGGCTTTGATCTGGACCTGATGGCGGCGGTGCGCTGCAATCGGGTCGCATTGCCGCACCTGCGCGACAGCAGCGCACCATGCATCCTCAATATCAGCTCGATCAACGCGCTGCGACCAACACCGCGCTCGATGGCTTATTCGGCGGCCAAGGCCGCGGTCAACCACTACACCATCAGCCTGGCCGCCGAGCTGGCCCGGCAACGCATCCGCGTCAACGCGATCGCCCCCGGCTCGACGTTGTTCGACGGCGGCCTGTGGGATCGCCGGCGGCTACAGGAGCCGGACCTGTACCAGCGCATCCACGACAGCATTCCATTTGGTGGCTTTGCCCACGTCAACGACATCGCGCAACTGGCGCTGTTCCTGGCCTCACCACGTGCGCGCTGGATCACCGGCCAGGTCATCGCCAGCGATGGCGGTCAATCGCTGGGCATCTGAGTCCGAATCCGGGATCCACGTGCGGGCCGGCACTGAACAGGCGTTGACATCGCGAGGCCGTAGCCGGCGCTAGGCTGTCGCGCATCCTTCTTCAAGCGAGCACCGACCATGCCCCATCACAGCCGTTTGTCCAGCTTCGTGCTGGATTGCCAGGTCGACGATCTCAAGGCCTCCGCCGAATTCTGGAGCCGTGCCCTGGGCAAGCCGGTCGCCACCCTCGACAGTGACGGCGATGGCCAGTACGCGGAGCTGCAAACCGAACGCGACGAGCCGATCCTGCTGCTGCAACGCGTCGGCCATCATTCGCATGTCCACCTGGACATCGAAACCGACGACGTCGATGCCGAGGCCGAACGGCTGGAAAAACTGGGCGCCAGGAAGATCGAATTCGTCAAACGCTGGTGGCTGATGGAAGCACCCAGTGGCCACCGTTTCTGCGTGATCCGGCAACAGCGCGAACCGTTCGGACCACACACCAACCGCTGGGACTGAGCCGTCGCTCCAGTTTGTCCGCTCAGTCCCGCGAGGCGTCGCTGGCCGCGCGGGTGGCGGCGAATTCGGATGCCGGCAACCACGCCGGCCACTCGCGGCTGTTGGCAATGCCATGGCCCAGCGCGTACATCAGCGCCACATCCCGCACCTGGCCGCTGGCATCCCATTGCCCGCTCCAGTTGTCGCAGGGCTGGTGATAGCAATTGGCGAAATAAGCCTCGCGCAGCGCACGACCGGCCTGCACGCCACCGTCGATCCGGTCCAGCCCGGCACCGATGGTGATCGCCGGCACTCCGCCACGGGCGAAGGCGAAATGGTCAGCGCGGTAGAAGAAGCCGGCTTCCAGGTTCGGATCCGGCGAATAGGTCCGGCCGTGCGCGCGGGCCACGCGCTGCAGGTCTTGCTCCAGCGATACATGGCCCTTGCCCCATGAAGCGATGTCGCGGGTCGGGCCGTCCGGGCTGAGCATTTCGACATTGATCACCGCCGCGGTTTTCTGCAGCGGCAGCAACGGATGGGCGACATAGTATTCGGCGCCCAGCAGGCCCATTTCCTCTGCGGTCAAGGCCATGAACACCTGCGTACGGGCGGGCCGTGGCGCCGCCGCACTGACCCGGGCAAGTTCCAGTACCGCGGCAACCCCGGTCGCGTTGTCGACCGCGCCATGGCGGATATGGTCACCCTGGGCGTCGGCTTCACCCTCGCCGTAGGCATCCCAGTGCGCCGAATAGATCACCGACTCGTCCGGACGCTGGCTACCGGTCAGTTTGCCGATCACGTTGTGGGTCACCACCTGCTCGCGCTTGACCTTGAAACGGGTCGACAGGCTGGTCTCCGGCAACGCGACCGGGCTGAAACCGGCTTGCTGCGCGCGTTGCTTCTGTTTTTCGAAATCCAGCCCCGCCTGCTTGAACAGCGAGACCGCCAGATCCCGCTGGATCCAGCCACGCACGGTGCTGTGGTAGCGCTCCGCATCGCTACGCACGATGTCGAAACGCGGCGACAGCCCGGAGCTGCGGACCGTAGCCCAGCCGTAGGCGGCCGGCGCGGTTTCGTGGACGATAATCGCGCCCAGTGCACCCTGTCGCGCCAGTTCTTCGTACTTGTAGGTCCAGCGGCCGTAGTAGGTCATGCCGCGACCTTCGAATGCACCGGGCTGCGCGGTTTCGAAGTCAGGGTCGTTGATCAGCACCAGCGCAATCTTGCCGCTCAGATCAACGCCTTTGTAGTCGTCCCATTGCCGCTCCGGCGCATGCACGCCATAGCCGACAAAGACCAGCGGTGCGTCGCGTATGTCGACCTCGTCGACCGGCTTGAGGGTCTGCACGACGATGTCGTCGCCGTTGACCAGCGACTGGCGCTGCCCATGCGAGCTGACCGAAACCTCGACATCGCCGTCGATGCTGGCGCGTACCAGCGGCACCGCCTGGGTCCAGCCGCCATGGTCGCCGGCCGGCTGCAGGCCGGCGGCCGCGAACGCCTGGCTGATGTAGGCGATGGTCCTGTCTTCGCCGGCGGTGGCCGGTGCGCGGCCCTGGAACGCATCCGATGCCAGCATCCGCACATGCCGGGTCAGATTGTCGGCGCTGATGTCGACATCCGCACTGCCGCCTGGCTGCGCCGCCGCCGCCGACATTGCCGTGGCCGACAATGCGATGGCCGCCAATAACCGCGTGCTGCGCTGCTTCAACATCGTCTTCTCCGGACGGCAAAGGTCGTCCAGTCTAGATCGCAGCGCTCAACGCGCGCCAATCGCGTCAGCGCTTGCGCCGCTGCAGCCAGACCTCGAGGCCCTGGGCGTTGAGCTCGATATCCATCGCCAGCAATGCACGGATGCCATTGTCATCCAGCGGGCATTGCCGCTCACGCGCACGCCGTACGTACAGGTCCGTCAACGCCTGCACCAGCCGCGGGTGGCGGTTGTCGTGCGCTTCGTATTGCAGTGCCAGCGCAACCATCGCGTCGATCTGTTCGAACAGATCCCGCGCCAGCCGCGATGGCTGCTCGACACGACCGTAGTGGGTCAGATACATGGCCTCTGGTTCGCGTGCCAGCAAGCGGCTGATCGATGCCTTCAACGCATCCGGGTCAAACTGCACCGGTGTCGTCGTCGGCAGGATGTACGCTCCTTGCGGCCCATCCATTTCGCGGTACGACAGGCCGAAAGTGTCGCCGGTGAACCAGCTGCGGCTGCGCAGGTCCCAGATGCACTGGTGATGGCTGGCGTGGCCTGGGGTGTCGATGCACAGCAGCGACCGGCCGGCCAGCTCGACCACGTCGCCGTCGTTGGCGACCACCACCCGTTGTGCCTCCACTGGCACTATTGCACCGTAGCTGCGCTGCATTTCCTGCTCGCCATAGACAGCGGTGGCGCCGGCGATCAGTTTGCCGGGATCGATCATATGCGGTGCGGCGCGTGGATGCGCCAGCAGCCGCGCGTTAGGCAGCGCGCGCATCAGGCTGCCAGCGCCACCAGCGTGATCGAGGTGGACATGGGTCAGGATCAGCCAATCGACATCGGCCGGCGTACAGCCGGCATCGGCCAGTGCCCGCAACAGATTTGATTGCGAGTGATTGGTGCCGCAGTCAATGAACGCGGCACGGCCGTTCTCGACAATCAGGTAGGCAGCGTCGAAATGATCACGCTGGAACGCGGTATCGACGATATGGATGCCGTGATTCATGGCTTCGTTTGCCGGGCGACGGGCAACGACATCAACGCGACGCCAGCCACCAGCTGCGCAGCGGAATGGCCACGGTCATGACCAGCAGGAACGCGCCGTAGGCCACCAGCGTCGCCAGCACCTGTTTCCAGATCGCGCCGGTGCCGATGTCGGCCGCGCCCAGCTGGTAGCCCCACAACATGCCGGCCACGCTCAGCAGCAGCGCCAGCACCAGCACGGTTGCATCGTAGGCCCGCCGGCGCGCATTCCGTGGTTGCCGCGGATACAGCCAGAACAGGCTGCCCAGCAACACGAACCACGGCAGGAACAGGATGACCGCCAGATAGGGCATCAGGCTTCCGCCGCGTCGCGCAACTGCTGCAGGGCCGCCAGCACGATGTCGGTGCGCGCGTGCAGTTCCATCACCGGGGTTTCCAGTTCGTCCGCCCGCCGCGCCTTCTTGATCACCGCGATCAACTGGCCGGCTTCCTTCGGCGAATCAAAACCACTGCTGGCCAGCAGCATCTCGCCGTGGCCATCGACCAGTTTGAAATAGAAGCGGCCATCCTTCTCACGGTACTGCTTGAACTGCGGCAGCGATGGCTTTTCCACGGTTGTCTGTTCGGTAGTGGCGACCTGCGACAGATCGCGCAGGCCCACTGCTTCGCGCACGTCCTTCAGCAGCGGCATCGCATATTGCTGCCGTAGCCGTTGGGCACCGTCGCGCAGCACCGCCTCGATATCCTGCGGACGCGCCATCAGCGCCTGGTATTTTTCCCGCAGCGGCGCGACTTCGGCATCGATCCGCTCGAACAGCTGCTGCTTGGCATCGCCCCAGCCGATGCCGTTAACAAACGCCCCGGCAAACGCCGCGGTCTCGGCCGGACTGGCAAACGCCTGGTACAACTGGAACAGGGCCGAGCCTTCGGTCGTCTTCGGCTCGCCAGGTGCACGCGAATCGGTGACGATGGAGGCGATCAGCTTCTTCAGTTCATCGCGCGATGCAAACAGCGGAATGGTGTTACCGTAGCTCTTGCTCATCTTGCGCCCGTCCAGGCCGGGCAGGGTCGCCACGTTCTCGTCGATCACCACTTCCGGCAGGGTGAAGTAATCACGGCCGTAGACATGGTTGAAGCGCTGGCCGAAGTCGCGGGCCATTTCGATATGCTGGATCTGATCGCGCCCGACCGGGACCCGATGCGCGTTGAAAATAAGGATGTCGGCGGCCATCAGCACCGGGTACATGAACAGTCCGGCATTGATCCCGGCATCATCGTCCTCACCGTCGGCGCGATTCTTGTCCACCGCCGCCTTGTAGGCGTGGGCGCGGTTGAGGATGCCCTTGCCGGCCACGCAGGTCAGATACCAGGTCAGCTCGGTGATTTCCGGGATGTCGCTCTGCCGATAGAACCAGACCTTGTCCGGGTCCAGGCCGCAGGCCAGCCAGGTGGCGGCGATTTCCAGGGTCGAGCGCTGTGTGCGCGCCGGGTCCTGGGCCTTGATCAGGCTGTGCAGGTCGGCCAGGAAGTAGAAGCTTTCGTTGTCCTGCACATGGCTGGCGGCCACGGCCGGGCGCACGGCGCCGACGTAGTTGCCCAGGTGCGGGGTGCCGGAAGTGGTGATGCCTGTCAGAACGCGGGTGGTCATGGCGATATCGGGTGGGGGTCGTTGCGAACGCCTAGTTTAACGCTCTCGCTCCCCGCAGGCGCGGCACCGCTGCCGGCGTCGCGAACAAGTCGCCAATTCCGGAAACAAAAGGGCAACGGACCAGCCCAGCCCGTTGCCCTGCCTTGCTCATCTTGGCTTCGCTGGTGTGGCGATGCCGTCACGGCAGCTGATGGCGCCGTGATGCGGACGCTTCGTCAGTTGCGCGGGTAGTCCGATTCCAGGCTGCGCTCGAAATCGCGTACCGCGGTCTGCGCGTGATCGCGATCCCAGCCATAACGTTCCTGCAGGCGACCGGCGAGGTATTCGGAGTTGCCTTCGGCGACCTTGAAATCGTCATCGGTCAGATCACCCCACTTCGCCTGGATCTTGCCCTTCAGCTGCTTCCAGTTGCCAGCAATGATGTCTTCGTTCATGAGGGTTTCCTTTCTTGGACTGCGGTGAAATTGTCCGCAACAACAGTGTCCACCTGCATCCGTTGTTAGCGGGTCAAACCGGCGTCAACGTCGTCTTAGCATCACCACCTTCCGTTCATGTGCGCCCATGTTTCAAAATACCTGCGTCGGAAAAATGAAACGGGCCCGCAGGCCCGTCGTGAGCAGGATCGTCACGGCGACTCAAAGACGGCACGATGACGATACTGCCGCTTACTCGCCAAAATGTTCGGATTTCAGCTGACGCTCGAACTCGCGTACTGCCTTCTCGGCGCGATCCAGCTCCCAGCCATAACGTTCCTGCAGACGACCTGTCAGGTATTCGGCATTGCCTTCGGCAACGGTGAAGTCATCGTCGGTCAGTTCGCCCCATTCGGCCTGGATCTTGCCCTTGAGCTGCTTCCAGTTGCCGGCAATGATGTCCTTGTTCATTGGAATTTTTTCCTTTTGTTCGCGGCAGGTCGCCGCATCACCAGCCTCTCAATTCCGCTGTTGGCAATGGGTTAAATCGCCGCTCCTGAATGCGGCCCGCGGCGCAATCTTTGCTTCGTGATCCGCGCACGCCAAAAAAGAAACGGGCCCGAAGGCCCGTTCCTCTTGTTCAACAACTGCCAGCAATGCGGATCAGTTGGCGGCGTCTTCGACAGCCTCGCCCGCTTTCTGGACATCTTTGCCGGCGCCAGCAATGGTATTGCAGCCAGCGAGTACGGCTGCGGCAAAAAGAGACAACATCAACAGAGAGGCGAAACGTTTCATGCTTTTATCCTTGTCTTGTTCGGGCTGATTGCCGGACCGGCGAAGCCGGCCCCGGCAAGCATCGCGAGGATGCGTGGCAATTAAACCACGGCCCGCAGTAACGCACTATTACCCGAGCCATCTCACATATCAGCGGACCCTCAGGCGCTGGGGCCAAAGCAAAGGGCCGGTTGCCCGGCCCTTTGGTCAGGCGTTGCCACCCTCGTCAGTGGCAACACCCGCAACGGTCAGCGTGACTCAGCACTTGCCGTCGCTGCAGTCATCGGCCTTGTCTTCGATCTTGTCGCCCGCCTTCTGGATATCCTGGCCGGCGCCGGCCACGGTGTTGCAGCCCGCCAGCACGGCGGTGGAAAACATCGCGACCATCATCAATGCAATGACTCGTTTCATCCTGGGCTCCTTGTATGGGTAGTGACGTCGCGCAGTTGGCCCAGCTGGTGCAGCCGCTGTCCGACGATGGCTCCACGATGCGCAACCGCGTGTGCAAGCGATGTGAATGCCACCGCCAGCGTTTAGCTGGCAGCCGATGTCAGTCGCGCATCAGGGTGGACTTGCCAAACAGGCTCTCGACCAGGTCGACGGCCAGCTTGGCGGTGCGATTGCGGCGATCCAGCACCGGGTTGAGCTCGACGATGTCCAGCGAGCCCATCCGCCGGGTGTCGGCGATCATCTCCATGACCAGCTGCGCCTCGCGGTAATTGGGCCCCCCCATCACGGTGGTGCCAACGCCAGGAGCGATGCTGGGGTCGAGGAAGTCGACGTCGAAGCTGACGTGCAGATGGGTATCGTCATCAACCCCGGCCAACGCGGCTTCCATGGTCCGCTTCATGCCGACCTCGTCGATATAGCGCATGTCGTAGACCTCGACCTTGTTCTCGCGGATCAGGCGCTTTTCCTCCGGGTCGACCGAGCGGATGCCGATCTGGCGGACCATGTCGGCGCTGATCGCAGGCGCGTCGCCGCCGAGGTGGGTCAGCGCCTGCGGCCCTATCCCGCACAGGCAGGCCACCGGCATGCCGTGGATGTTGCCGGACGGGGTGACGTTGCTGGTGTTGAAATCCGAATGCGCATCCAGCCACAGGATGCGCAGCTTCTTGCCGGTATTGCGGCAATGGCGGGCAATGGCGGTGATGCTGCCCATCGCCAGGCAATGATCGCCGCCGAGCATGATCGGCAGGCGGCCTTTTTCCAGTTCCAGCGCGGTGGCCTGCATCAGGCCGCGGTTCCAGGCCACCACTTCATCGAGATGGCGGTAGCCGTCAACCGGTCCGACCCAGGGGTTGCGCGGTCCATCGACGTTGCCGACATCGACGACATCAACCCCACGCGCGGCCAGCGCTTCCTGCAGCCCGGCGATCCGCAGCGCCTCCGGCCCCATGCGTGCACCACGATGGCCGGCACCCACGTCGGTGGGCACGCCAATCAGCGAAACAGGGGGAAACACGTGACTCATCGGGAACCTCATTTGTTTGCATCAACCCACGAGTCTAGCCGGGTTGGCACGGACACGCCGCTGCGGCGCTGCAACAATGAGGTGGTGCCGCTTATCCGAATCGAACGGATGACCTACCGCTTACAAGGCGGTTGCTCTACCAGCTGAGCTAAAGCGGCATGCGACAAGGCTCCCCGCGCCCAGGACGCGGGGCGGCCATTCTACCCCAGCACGGTGCAGGCCTGCTGCAGTGCGCTGGCAGCGGCGGCGGTGGTCTTGAGTTGCTCGACATTGGCGGCAGCATCGGTGCGCAGGTCCAGCCACCATTCCGACGGGTTCTTTTCACCGCTGGCGACAATCTGCGCGTCGAAGCCCGCCGCCTGCAGCGCGCTCTGGCGCTTGAGCGCGCTGTCGCGGCTGCCGTAGACGCCCAGGGCGATGCTGTTGGCTTCGCTGCCGGCGCCGATCAGCAGATAGTCCTTGAAGCCTGCCTGGCCGATTTTTTCCACCAGTGCCTGTGCGGTCGCCTTGTCTGCCCGCGCCGGCAACAGCACACGATACCGGCGTGCGCCACTGCCCGGGACCTCGCGCACGCTGGCCTGCTGGCTGGCGGCGCTGAGTCGTTGCCTGGCCTGTTCGGCCTGTGCCTGCTGCGGGTACGGTCCGAGGTTGACGCATACCGCGCGTGCGGGCTCGGCCGTGGTTTGGGTCGCTGCCGCCGGCTGCGGCGCAGGTTCGACGGGTGCCGACTGGGCAGGCTCGGCCACGTTGCTGGCTGGCGCTGCCGGTGAAGCCACGGTTGCGGCCTGTGCCGGTGACGGCGGCGAGTCCGGTACCAGTTGCAGCTGCGGGATGCCGGACGGCTGCAGCGGTACGTCGCTGGCCACGGCAGCCGGCTTCAGCAGCCACCAGGCGGCCACGCCAAGGTTGAGGATCAGCAGCAGGACGATCAGCGCACGGGTCAGCATGCAGCGATTCTATCGGTCGCCGCGGCGGATGAAAGCCCCGCCCGCGCCCAGACCGCTAGTCCCTCCAGCACCAGCGACGGTGCATGCTGGCTGGCTGGCAGAAAAGACCACAACGGCGGCGCGCCGCCGCCATGCAGGATCAGCCGTGCCGGTTGCTGCAGCAGCTCCGACGCCTGCCGCTGGCAGCGCTCGATCAAGCCAATCGTGGAAAACAGCGCACCGGACGCCAACCCGTCGGCGGTGTTGTCGGCGAATGGCCGCGGCTCGCCGCCGCTGGCCGGCAGCTGCGCGGCAGCCTGCTGCAACGATTGCCGCATCAGCGCTGGCGATGGGGCAATCAGGCCACCGTGGTGGCGGCCGTCGGCATCGACCAGATCGACCGTCACCGCGGTGCCGATGCCCACCACCAGCACGGCGTCCTGGCTGCAGAGCATGCGCGCGCCGAGCATCGCCAGGAAGCGATCCACGCCCAGCCGCGCCGGATCCGGGTAAGCGATCCGCAAGGTGCTGCCCCAGCCGGCGCTGCTGCGCGCCATCGAAATACACTTGAAACGCTGGATCAACTGCTCGCGCAGTTGCTGGTTCAATGCTGCTGAAGCGACGCTGGCGACATACGCGTGGCCATGCGCATCGTCGAGGCTGCGCGCCAGCGCATCGGCGAAATCCTGCCCGGCGTGGGCAATGGCGTTCACGTCGAGCAACTGGCCATCGTCACCGAGGCGGGCGATTTTCAAGCGGGTATTGCCCAGATCAAACAACCAGCGGCTCATGCAGTGGCCCTTATGCTGACTTCTCCGGCATGCACCGCTTGCAAGCGGCCATCGATACGCACCTGCAACGCGCCGTCATCGGCGATGCCTTCGGCCAGACCGTGCTGCACGCTGCCGTCGCCCTGGTGCACGTCGACCGCACGGCCGCGCAGTACGTCCAGCGTGGCGTAGCGCTGGCTGAAACAGGCCAGTCCATCACGATCAAACGTGTCCAGCGCCGGCAGCAGCCGCGACAGTATCCGTGCCGCCAGTTGATTGCGCGAAGGCACCGGCTGCTGCCAGTTGGCCAGATCAATCCATGGCTGATCAATGCGGGCCGCGAATGGCGCCGGCATCCGCACGTTGATGCCCAGGCCGATGACCGCGCGCACCGGGCCACCGTGTTCACCGCCACCTTCGATCAGCAGCCCGCCCAGCTTGCGTTCGCCGGCGACCAGGTCGTTGGGCCACTTCAGCCCGACTTCGTGGAAGCCGGCCTCGCGCAGGGCCTCGGCGACCGCCACCCCGGCGACCAGGCTCAATCCGCCGAGCCGCGCCAGGCCACCACTGAAATGGCGTGCCACCGACAGGTATAGATTGGCCGCCAGCGGCGATGCCCATTGCCGGCCACGGCGACCGCGGCCCTGGGTCTGCTGTTCGGCCAGCAGCGCCGCCACGCCCTCGCGTGGCGTCGGCCGGCGCAGCAGTTCGGCATTGGTCGAGTCCAGCGACCAGGCGACCTCCAGCGACTGCAGTTGCTGTCGCACCGCCGGCGCCAGCTCGGCGCTGATGGCGGCCGCATCCAGCAGCGCCAGTGGCGTCGACCACTGGTAGCCCTGCCCCGGACGCGCATCGATCACCAGCCCCGCTTCACGCAGGGCCTGGATCCGTTTCCAGACCGCGGCACGGGTCAGGCCGGCCTCGCGGGCCAGCGCATCGCCGGACACCGGCCCGGCAGCCAGTTGCCGCAGCAAGGCCTGTTCGCCACTCATGCCGGGCACCCGGCGGGCGCGGCGCGGTTGCTGGACGGCGGAGGCGGGAGCATGAGAGAGCCGATCATCGGCACATTATGCGGCAGGCCAGCATGGGTCCATCCGGGTGGCTGGCTTGCTGCATTGCAGCACAGGGGCAATGGACTCCGCCCGCCAGCGCTGGCGCCGCGCGCCTGGCGGGATGCCGGGGGCCCTGTTCATGCCCGTCGTCCGAATAGCCGCTATATTCACCCGGTTAACGTCTTCGTCACGCCGAACAGGAGTACCGCACCGATGCAACGTGCCACTCTGTTGCTCATTCTCTGCTGCAGCGCCGGGCCTGCCCTTGCGCAGAATGGCCGTGGCGTGGGCATTGTCGCGGTGACCGCGGATCACACCCCCTGCGATGACGCCGCCGATGCACGCGGCAAGCCGGCCCCGGCCGTGGCCATCCCGCGCAATCGCACACCGGGGTTGGCCGGCGCCAGCGCCAAGGCGGCGGCCAAGTCATCGTTGCCAACAGCCAGTGGTGTCTCGCACGGCGGTGGCGGCGATGACGTCGACGCGACCCTGCAGCGTCCGCGCAGCCCGAAATGGCACAGCTTCCTGCCAGGCATGTTCCGCTGAGCCAGCGGGCGCCGCGGCTACAGTCCCGGCGGCAATGAAATCTGGAAGCGCGCCCCGCCCAGTTCCGGCGAACGGCTGACGCTCAGTTCACCGCGATAATCCTTGACCACGTCCTGCACGGTCGCCAGACCGATGCCATGGCCATGCACGCGCTCGTCGCCGCGCACGCCGCGTTGCAGGATGTGGCTGATGTCGGCGTCGGCGATACCGGGACCGTCATCGTCCACGGTCAGCAGCAGGCCGGGGCGACGATTGGGAATCGCAGGGCCCGACTTGATGGTCAGCAGCACCCGCGACCTGGCCCACTTGAAGGCGTTCTCCAGCAGGTTGCCGAGCAGCTCCAGCAAATCGCCCTGTTCGCCGTAGAAGCGTGCCGACGGGTCGATGTCGAATTCGCACAGTACGCCCTTGGCTGCGTACAGCTTTTCCAGGCCCTGGACGATTTCCTCGGCGTTGGGTTCGATCACCACCGGCGCCGCGAACAGCTTGTGTCCGCGAGAGGCCGCACGCGCCAGCTGGTACGAGACCAGGTTGTTCATCCGCCGCAGCTGGGTGTCCAGTTCGTTGCGCAGATCCTGGGCACTGGTTCCACTGTCGAGCTGGGTGCGCAGCACCGCCAGCGGCGTCTTCAGGCTGTGCGCGAGATCGGCCAGGGTGTTGCGCTGGCGCTCGAGGTTCTCGCGCTCGCTCTCGATGAACGCGTTGATGCTGTCGGTCAGCGGCTCCAGCTCACGCGGATGCTTTTCGCTCATCCGTTCGGCTTCGCCGCGCTGGACCCGGGTCAGCTCGTCGATCACCCGTCGCAGCGGCCGCAGGCTCCAGCGCAGCACGTACATCTGCAGCAGCAGCAGGATCACGCCGGCGCTGCCCAGGTAGACCCACAGCGCACCCCGGAACACCCGGATCTGCGCGCTCAGGGTGGTGGCGTCCTCCATCACGTAGATGGTGTACGGGAACTCTTCTTCCGAATCGCGCTTGGTGTAGACATAACCGGTGCCGTAGCGATACAGCTCGCCATCGCTGCCATCGGCATGGCGATAGCTGATCGGTCCGTCAAACGAATATTCCAGCGGCCCCAGCATCGCCGAAGCCGGCAGCACCGGGCCCAGCGTGGAGTTGGAACTCCAGGTGTTGTTGGGCATCACCACCTGCGCGTACAGGCCGCTGTCGGGCATGCTGAACTGCGGATGCGGATCGCTGTAGGGCGGGATCAGATTGCCGCTGCGGCCAAAGTCGATTTCCTCGGTGTACTTCAGCGCGTAGGCCTTCAGCCGCTGCTGCAGGTTGTCTTCGGCGGTCGCCACGAAGGCCTTGTCCAGCGCGTAGCCGGCCAAGGCCAGGAAGGCCACCAGACCCAGGCTGGCGGCCAGCAACTGACGGACGCGCAACGAACGCGGGCGGAAACCTTCAAAGGGTTTCCGCCCGTCGGGGGACTGCTTGCGGGCGGGCTTGCCCAGAGGCATCAGCCCTCGTTGCTGCGCGGAATCGCGAAGCGGTAGCCGCGGCCGCGGACGGTTTCGATTGGCTTGAGTTCGCTATCCGGATCCAGCTTCTTGCGCAGGCGGCCGATGAAGACTTCCAGCACGTTGGAGTCGCGATCAAAATCCTGCTGGTAGATGTGCTCGGTCAGATCCGCCTTCGACACAAGCTCGCCGGCGTGCATCATCAGGTATTCGAGCACCTTGTATTCGTAGCTGGTCAAGTCGACGTTGCCGCCGTTGACGCTGACCGTCTGTGCAGCCAGATCCAGTGCGACCGGGCCGCATTCCAGGGTCGGCTTGCTCCAGCCGGCGGCGCGCCGCAGCAGTGCGTTGACCCGGGCCAGCAACTCTTCGACATGGAACGGCTTGACCAGATAATCGTCGGCGCCCTGCTTGAGGCCTTCGACCTTGTCCTGCCAGCTGGAGCGGGCGGTCAGGATCAGCACCGGGAATTTCTTGCCCTCGTCACGCAGGGCCTTGATCAGTTCCATGCCGGACATCTTCGGCAGGCCGAGATCGATGATGCCGACGTCGAAGGGGACTTCGCGGCCCATGTACAGGCCTTCTTCACCGTCCTGGGCCGCATCCACGGCAAAACCTTCACGCTTGAGGCGAGCCGCCAGTGTTTCACGCAGGGGGGCTTCGTCTTCGACCAACAGGATACGCATGGACTCTCCTTGGGGATGCGGGCGGCGTCAGCCGCGGCGCTTACGTGGTAATTCTACGTAAGACTACGGGTTGGAAGGGTTATCACCGCGTGCAGGTGCCGGCTGTGGTTGCGGACGGGCCGCCTGTGAGGTGACCCGCTGGCGGGGACCGACGGCGTCGTCCATGTAGCGGACCCGGCCGCGATCATCGACGTACTTGATGCGATTGATGTCGCGGCCTTCGAACGGCACCCGCTCGGCGCTCAGCACGCGGCCACGTTCGCGCTGGACCCGGCGCACCGAGTCGGACAGCGAATCATGACGGGCGCTGGGCATGGAAGCGCGGGCCTGGGCCATGGATTCCGGCGCCGGCAGCTGCTGCGCAGCGGCCACCGCGACTACGCCGAGGCCGGCAAGCGCAGCCATCAGGGCAACGGAAACAGTTTGGATCGAGCGTAAAAATCGCATAACGGAATCGTAAAGGATCTGTGCAGTCCAAACTGAACGGAAGCACAAATCCCTGCCTCGGGATGGAACAAGAGTCTTGTCGCTGGGCAGTGAATTGGGTCTGAACTTATCCACAGGTCCGCAGCGCTCGTTCAGCTTGCGGATTCGCTCGTCGATGCCCGCGCCGACTCGCTGTGAAGCCGCTGCGCGGCCAGGTCGGTGGCTTCGATGGCCTGCTCGATCAGGCGCCAGTCGGCGTCCGCGCGATGGGCGCCCGCGCTGAGGATCTGGCGGAACATGCGGCCCCCGGGCTGGCCATGGAACAGGCCCAGCACATGCCGGGCCATGTGCTTCAGGGCGACGCCTTTGTCCAGCTGCGATTGCACGTAGGGCTGGAACGCACGCAGCAGGTCAGCGCGTGAGCGCAGCGGCTGCTGCCACAGCGCCGCATCGACCTGATGCAGCACGTACGGCTCGTGATAGGCGACCCGGCCCAGCATCACCCCGTCGCTGTGGCACAGGTGCTCGTGCACCGCTTCCGGCGTGGTGATGCCACCGTTGACCGCGATATCCAGCTGCGGCCGCTCACGCTTGAGCTGGTAGGCCCATTCGTAGCGCAGCGGCGGCACTTCGCGGTTTTCCTTCGGCGACAGACCCTGCAGCCACGCCTTGCGCGCATGCACGAAGAAGGTACGGCAGCCGGTCGCGGCCACCTGATCGACGAAATCGCGGAAGGCGCCGTAGTCTTCCTGCTCATCCACCCCCAGCCGGCATTTGACTGTCACCGGGATCGCCACCGCCGCAAGCATCGCCGCGATGCAGTCGGCGACCAGCGCCGGCTCCTTCATCAGGCAGGCGCCAAAGCGGCCAGCCTGGACCCGATCCGACGGGCAGCCGACGTTGAGGTTGACCTCGTCGTAGCCCCATTGCTCGGCAATCCGGCTGGCTTCGGCCAGATCCGCCGGATCACTGCCGCCCAGCTGCAGCGCGACCGGATGCTCGCTGGCATCAAACCCCAACAGCCGATCACGGTCGCCATGGATCACCGCCTGCGCATGCACCATCTCGGTATACAAGCGCGCATGTGGCGCCAGCAGCCGGTGGAAAACCCGGCAGTGGCTGTCGGTCCAGTCCATCATCGGGGCGACCGACAGGGTGAGCGCGTCGTGGGCGTGGTTCAAAGGCATGCGGGACTGGAATCGTTTATCGGCAAAAGTCTGAAACAGGAATGCCGTGGCAAGGTGGCGGCTTGCTGGCGGTGGCTGCAACCAGCAGGTATCGCTGGCGGCGATGCCGGCGTCGCGCCGTGCACTGGCGGCTGTCAGCAGTGCCATTGTAACGGCCCGTCCAAGTGGCAGATCGCGGGCACAGGCTCGCGGGCGGTGGCAGTTCAGTCTGACCGCCGCCAAGGTGGCACTACCCGCGGCCGTGGATTCAGGCCAATCTGTCACGCCACCACGCGCTCGCCCGTCCTTGCCACATGAGCGACAGTCCTTCCACCACCGCAGATACTTTTGAAAACCACCGCCCGCGCCTTTTCGCGCTGGCATACCGGCTGCTGGGCAGCCGCAACGACGCCGAAGATGTCGTGCAGGAGGCATGGCTGCGCTGGCACCGCGCCGATCAGTCGGTCATCCGTGACCTGCAGGCATGGCTGGTCACCACCACCACCCGACTTGGGATCGACCGCCTGCGTCTGGCGCGCAACGAGCGCGAGGCCTATCCGGGGCCTTGGCTGCCGGAGCCGTTGACCGTCGATGAGGCCGGCCCCGAACATCAGGCCGATCTCGCCAGCCGCATTTCACTGGCCTTCCTGACCTTGCTGGAAAAGTTGCCAGCGGAGCAGCGTTCGGCGTTGCTGCTCAAGGAAGCATTTGATTACGACTACGCGCAGATTGCCGAGATACTCGGTACCAGCGACAGCAACTGCCGGCAGATGGTGCACCGGGCCCGCGCCCGGCTGCAGCAGGACAAACCGCGTTTTGACGTCGATGCACGCCAGCATCGCGCATTGCTGGAGCGCTTCATGCAGGCCGTGCAGGCCGGTGACCGCGCGTCACTGACCGCCTTGCTGGCAACCAACGCACAACTGCTGTCCGATGGCGGTGGCAAGGTCACTGCGGTGCTGCGTCCACTGCACGGCGCCGACCGGATTGCGCGGCTGTACTGGGCGGTGGCGCGACGCAGCGGCACGGACGTCAGTTTCCGCCTCGGCCAGGTTAATGGCGAGCTGGCGTTGTTGCGCCTGCACGGCGGCCAGCTGCACTCGCTGTCGACCATCGGCATCGATGGTCATGGCCGCATCTGCCAGGTGTTGTCGGTTCTCAATCCGGACAAGCTGGCCGCAGCCAACCGATTGCGCGCTTCGAGCTGAAAACTGTCACGCGGCGCGGCGCTGCTCCGTCTACTTGATGCAACGGCCATGTCGGCCGACTTCGAGGAAAGCAGATGAACACCGATAACCCCATCGACTACAGCAAGCACGCTCCGCAGGCATTCAATCATCTCCTGCAGCTGAGCCAGCAACTGCATCAGGGTCCGCTGGACCCGACCCTGACTGAACTTGTGTCCTTGCGGGTGTCACAGATCAATGGCTGCGTCTACTGCCTGGACATGCACAGCACCCTGCTGCGCAAGGCCGGCCAGTCACAGCGCAAGCTGGATACCTTGCCGGGGTGGCGCGAGAGTCCGTTGTTCGATGCCCGTGAGCGCGCCGCGTTGCAATGGGCGGAAGCACTGAGCACGCTGGCGTTTTCACATCTGCCTGGGGATGCACTGGCCGCCGCGCGCGAACATTTCGATGAGCGCGAGCTCTCGGAGCTGACCTTCGTGGTGGTGTCGATCACCGCCTGGAACATCCTCAACGTCGGCCTCGGCAAGGCGCTTCCCGGGTCCTGACCGCGCTGGCGCGCTGGCGTTCGACCCACGCGCTTTTCAGCGCTTGACGTCCACTCCGCCGTCGGCCAGGAAAGCGTCGACGTCGGCCATGCCCATCCAGTTGAAGTCGCCGGGCACCGAATGCTTGAGGCAGCCGGCGGCGACGCCGAACTGCAGCGCCTGCTCGACCGGCATGCCTTCGATCGCGCCATGCAATACGCCGGCGGCGAAGGCGTCGCCGGTGCCTATGCGATCAATGACGCCGGCCAGGGTGTAGCGGCGGGTCTGCAGCAGACGACCGTCGCGCAATGCGGTGATGCCAGCCAGGCTCTGCTGCTGCACGCTGTCGGAGTCGCGGATGGTGGCCGTCATCTGGCTCAGATGGGGGAACGCCTCGAACGCCGCACGCGCGCCAGCGGCGAAGCGTTGTTCGGCGGTGTCTTCGCGCACCTCGTGGCCCAGCACCACTTGCATGTCGCGATGACTGGCGAACAGCAGGTCGGCCTCGGCCATGATCGCGCGCAGCAGGCGCGGTGCGTCACCGGCCCAGCTCTGCCACAAGCTGGGCCGGTAGTTGCCGTCGAACGACACCTTGCAACCGGCCTGGCGCGCGGCCCGCATCGCCTCCAGCACGGCATTGGCGGACACCTCGCCCAGCGCCGGGGTGATGCCGGAAACATGCAGCCAGTCGCTGCCGGCGCACAACGCCGGCCAGTCATGGCGACCACCACCGGCCCGTACGAAGGCAGAATCCGCACGGTCGTACAGCACTTCACTGGGACGATGCAGGGCGCCGGTGGTCAGGAAGTACAGGCCCATCCGTCCGGGCACCGATTGCACGTCCGAGACATCGACGCCATGCCGGCGCAGTTCGCCCAGCGCGGCATGGCCCAGGGCGTTGTCGGCCACCGCGCCGACCATGCGTGCGGCATGGCCGAAGCGGGCCATCGACACCGCCACGTTGGCTTCGGCACCGCCGACGTGTACGTCCAGGGTCGGCGTTTGCAGCAGCAGTTGCTGGCCCGGTGCGCCAAGCCGCAACAGCAGTTCGCCAAAGCAGATGATTTTTCCCGACATGGTGGTTCCGGAAGCTAGCTGGATGGGTTGGAAGATAATCGAACAGCGCCCGTGCAATCAGTCGAGCGCGCGGTAGCGGAACTGACGGAACTGCACCTTGCCGTTGCCCGCGGCGTAGATCGAGGGCTTCAGGGCAAGGAACTTGCCGGCCACGTTGTGATGGTAGCCGGAGACTTCCATCTGCACCGGATACTTGCTCCAGGTCTTGCCGTCGCGACTGGTGTGGAAGGTCACGATGTGGCGGTCGTTGCGGACCCGTATCCACAGGCGGCCGCCCTTGCTGCTCGGCGCCAGCGTGGTCGGCCGTTCCTCGCCATAGCGATGCATGATGAAGTCCTCGCCGTTGCTGCCGACACCGACGTACAGGCGGTCGCTGTAGAACAGCAGTGCGCCGCCCTGGGCGCCTGGCTCGATGTCCATCTGCACCTCGAACTGGTAACCGGTATCGCCGGCAATGACCTGCAGCGGTGAACTGTCGCGCGGGGCACTGCCCTTGCCCTGCAGGGTCAGCACGCCATCGCCGAACTGCAGGCGGTCATACTCATCCGGCGCCGGCGAATAGAACGCCCACTGCGGGCCGAGCTTGCCGCCGCTGAAGTCATCCGACAGCGGCATGCCGTGTTCAACGGTGCTGCCGCTGGGCTTTTTCAACGGCTTGCCGAGGTCGCCGCCCTTGGCCACGAACCAGCCATCGTCGGTCCATTCGACCGGATCCAGCAGCGCCTGCCGGCCGAGGGTCCAGAAGCCGTTTTCATAGCCGTGGTACATCATCCACCAGCGGCCGTCGGTGCCCTCGACCAGCGTCGCATGGCCACGCGACCACCACGGCTCGCTGGCCGAGCGGGTGCGGGTGATCGGGTTGTTGGGGGCGTTCTGCCAGGGGCCGTGGATCGAGCGCGAGCGCGCGGTGATGACCATATGCCCGGTCGGCGGTCCGGCGGTGCCGCCGACCGCGGTGGTCATGTAGAACCAGTCGCCGTGGCGGGTGATCTTCGGACCTTCCTGCGCGTAGGCCTCGACGTCCCAGCTCTCCGGGTAGTGCCAGCCGTCGTAGACATGCCTGGGCTCGCCTACCACGCTCAGGCCATCGTCGGCCAGTTGCACGTAGTCACCGCCGCTCAGGAACAGATAACGCTTGCCGTCCTCGCCGACCGCATGGCCGGGATCGATGTAGCGCGACAGGCCGAGATTGATCGGTTCGCTCCAGGGCCCGTTGATGTCATCGGCCCAGACCACGAAATTGCTGCGTTCGGTGCCTTCGCCGCGGCGCGCGGGAAAGTAGATGTAATAGCGCCCCTGGTACTTGACCAGATCCGGTGCCCAGATCGAACCGACGTTGCGGCTGATGCCGTGGCCGACCGGCTGCCAGTTGACCAGATCCCGTGAATGCCAGATCGGCAGGCCCGGATAGGCATCGAAGGACGACAGGGTCATGTAGTAATCGTCGCCGTCCTTGAGCACCGACGGATCCGGGTGATCCCCGGCCAGTACCGGGTTCAGGAATGTGCCATCGCCGAGGTCGGCCTTGCGCTGGTTCTCGATGCCGCGTTTCCAGCTCTGCCTGACCTCGGTCTGGGCGACGCTGGTGGTGCTGGTCGCGGCGAAGGTGACGGCCAGCAATGCCGCAAGGATCAATCGGGACTTCATCGGACCTCCTCATTTGGATTCCTGCCCGCGCAACCGCATCGCGACGCTTGTCGCCGGGCGGTGCATCGGGCGGATTTTTGAAATTTCGCGAACGGCACCAGACGATGCCAGCGTGTTGCGCCGGCTATGCGCGGTCGGTCGCGATTTGTTGCACTGCCCATCGACAGCGGCTTGTCGCCTTGTATATGGTAAACCGGTGTCATCTGGCAATGTGCAGCGCATCATCGGATGCCTGCCATGCCCTCGCATCCAGCCTGGAGGGGCGTCAATGCATTACCGAAAACGTAGGCCTGCTGCCGGATTCAACCGGCAGGTGGCCTCGCGGACGCTGGCATGGCTGGCGCTGGCGATCAGCCTGTCAGCCGGCGTCCAGGCTGCCGCCGAAACCGTTGCCAGCGAAACTCCGACCGAAGCCGCCAGCCGCATTCCACTGTGGCCAGACGGGTTGGCTCCCGCTGACGTCGCCCTGGCCGATGCCCAGCGCATCGTCGAACGCAGCCGCGATCCATCGTTGCCGGACCGGGCGATGACCCGCATCAGCCAGCCGTACCTGGTCGTCTATCGTCCCGCCAGCCCCAATGGCGCTGCCTTGCTGGTCACGCCCGGCGGCGGCTATGCCCGCGTGGTGCTGGACAAGGAAGGCAGTGCGCTGGTGCCGGCATTCGTCGATCACGGTGGCTACACCTTGTTCGTCCTTCGTTACCGGTTGCCGGGCGAAGGGCATCCGCAGGCGGCTGACGTGCCACTGGCCGATGCGCAACGCGCCATGCGCCTGGTGCGCGCACATGCCGCCGAGTTTGCGATCGACCCACGGCGGATCGGAGTGATGGGGTTCTCCGCTGGCGGCCATGTTGCTGCCAGCCTGGCCACGCGCTTCGACGAATCCGTGTATCCGGCCGTGGATGACAGCGATGCGTTGTCGGCGCGACCGGACCTGCAACTGCTGATCTATCCGGTGATCGGCATGGATCCGTCGATCGCCCATCCCGGCTCGCGCACGCAGTTGCTCGGCAACCATCCGGATGCAGCACAGGAAAGCCGGTATTCACCGCAACGACACGTGGGCAGGCAAACGCCGCCAGCGTTTCTGTTGCATGCACAGGACGACGAGGTGGTACCGGTTGCCAACACCCAGGCGTATCTGCAGGCGTTGCTGCAGGCACAGGTGCCAGTGGAAGCGCACATTTTCCCGGTCGGCGGCCACGGCTTCGGCGTGCGCGGGATTGCCGACTCACCGCTGCGGGCCTGGCCACGCTTGGCGATGGATTGGATGCAGTGGCAATTCCAGCAGAACACCAAGACTGATACGGGAGCAGCACGATGACCGATCCAAACATGCCTGGGCGACGCCGCTTCCTGCGTAATGCCGCATTGGGCGGCATGGCCGTGGCCAGTGCACCCTGGCTGGCCGGTGGATCGCCCGCACGCGCCGGCACGCACGAAAGCGAAATGCCCTTGCTGATGACACGCAGCGGCCAGCTGCGCGGTTATCGCGAACGCGGTATCCATGTGTTCAAGGGCATTCCCTACGGTGCCGACACCGCCAGCCGCCGTTTCCAGCCAGCACTGCCGGAGCAGCCGTGGCAGGGCGTGCGCGACGCGCTCCAGTACGGGCCAGCCGCGCCGCAATCTAAATCCGCGGAAACCACCAGCGAAGATTGCCTGTACCTCAATGCGTGGACGCCGGCACTGGGCGATGGTGGCAAGCGACCGATCCTGATCTACATCCACGGCGGCGGCTTCAACAATGGTTCCGGCAGCGACCCGCTGTATGACGGCGTCAACCTATGCCGGCGCGGCGACGTGGTGGTGGTGACGCTCAACCATCGCCTCAATGTATTCGGCTACCTGTATCTGGCGCGTCTTGGCGATGCCTCGTTCGCGCAGTCGGGCAACGTCGGTCAGCTGGACCTGGTGCAGGCACTGCAATGGGTGCAGCAGCATGCGCAGCAGCTGGGCGGCGATGCCGGCAACGTCACCGTGTTCGGCCAGTCCGGCGGTGGCGCCAAGATTGCCACGCTGATGGCGATGCCTGCCGCGCGCGGCCTGTTCCATCGCGCCTGGACCATGAGCGGACAGCAGGTCACCGCCTGCGGCCCGCGCGCGGCCACCCAGCGCAGCCTGTTGTTCCTCGACGAACTGGGAATCACGCCCGATCAGCTTGGCACCCTGCGGACGCTGCCGGTGGACCGTCTGTTGCAGGCCGCGCGCGTGCGCGACCCGTCGCGGATCGAGGACAGCAGCCTGTATGTCGGACCAGTGCTGGACGGCAGCGTGTTGCCGGTACATCCGTTCTGGCCGACCGCGCCGCAACAGTCCGCGCATATCCCGATGGTGATCGGCAACACCCACGACGAGACGCGCGCCTTTCTCGGCAATGATCCACACAACTTCGAATTGAGCTGGGATGAAGTACCGGCCAAACTGGAACGGCAGCAGTATGTGGATCTGCTGCCCGAACAGGTGATCGCCGAGTACCGGCGCATGTATCCGCATTATTCACCGTCAGACGTATTCTTCGCTGCCACCACCGCCGGTCGCTCGTGGCGCGGCGCGGTCGAGGAAGCCGAGGCCCGCGCCCGCCAGGATGCACCGACCTGGGCCTATCAGCTGGATTGGGGCTCGCCACTTGATGGTGGCAGGTTCGGCGCCTTCCACACGCTGGATATCCCGCTGGTGTTCGACAACATCCACCAGCCAGGCTCGCGCACCGGTGATGGCGCCGACGCGCAGCGGATGGCCGACAGCATGAGCGAAACCCTGCTGGCGTTCGCCCGCAATGGCGATCCCAACCATTCCGGCCTGCCGGACTGGCAGCAGTATCGGCTGCAGCAGCGGCAGACCCTGCTGTTCGACACCCCCTGCCAACTGGCCAGCGACCCGCGGGGTGGCGAGCGGCGGCTGTACCAGCAGGCACCGTTCATCCAACGCGGCACCTTCTGAACCTGATCGAGGAGTCTCCATGCGCCTGTCGTTTGCCCACGCCATCGCCGGTTTGCTGCTGTCATTCGCCTGCACCGCGCAGGCGGCAACCGAGCCCACCACGCGTCCAGCACCGACGCCGATCAAGGCCAGCAAGATCATCCTGGTCGGCGACTCCACCACCGCCGTCCAGGGCGGCTGGGGACCGTCATTCTGTGCCCGCCACGTGACCTCGTTCGTGGCCTGCCTCAATCTGGCCCGTGGTGGCCGCAGCAGCTACAGCTATCGCGCCGAAGGTTCCTGGGACATCGCATTGGCGGAGATGGCCACGCCGGGCTACCAGCACACCTGGGTGCTGCTGCAGTTCGGCCATAACGATCAGCCCGGCAAGCCCGGGCGCTCGACCGACCTGCAGACCGAGTTCCCGGCCAACCTGCGCCGCTATGTGCAGCAGGTCCGCGACGCCGGAGCCACGCCAGTGCTGGTCACGCCGTTGACCCGGCGCCAGTTCGAGGACGGCCAGCTCAAGGATGATCTGGCACCGTGGGTGGAGGTGGTACGCGAGGTCGCCGCGCAGATGCAGGTGCCGTTGCTGGATTTGAACGCGCGCAGCCGCCAGCTTATCCAGGGCATGGGGCCGGTACTGTCGATGGCGACGGCGCAACGCCCGCCAGCACCGGCACAGGTGGTTGCCGCGCAGGCAGGCACCAGCATCGACATGGCCAAGGGCAACGTGGCCAGCGAAGTCGACGACCGCGCCGGCAGCAGCCGGCAGCCGATGGCGCAACCGAAATTGTCTTTCGACTACACCCACCTTGGCCCTGAAGGCGCGGACCTGTTTGCCGCGATCATTGCCGACGAGCTGGCGCAGCAGGTGCCTGCCCTGCGGCCGTTGCTGTACCCATGACGCACGGGAGTTTGCCTGCATGATCCGCAACCATCGGGATGGTCCGCGCCGGCGCCTGCAAGCCAGCAGCGCCGTGCTGCATTCGGCGTTGCTGATGACCTTGCCGTTGCTTCAGGCCTGCTCGGCAGTGGCGCCGACACCAACCACCGCGTCCATGCAGCAGCCGGCGCATGCACCCTTGCCGAAGGAAACCGCATTCGCGGTCGCCGCCAATGCCAGCTCCCCGGTCGGCGACGAAATCACCGCACGCATCGTCGCCAGCGTCGACGGATTGGCCCTGGTCGATCACCACGGCCTGCCATCGATACGGATCGCCACTGCGCATTCGACCGCCGTGGTCAGCCTGTTCGGCGGCCAGCTGCTGTCTTTCACGCCCGAGGGCGGCACCGATGCGCTGTGGCTGTCGCCGGATACGTTGCCGCCACCGCAGCCGACCCGTGGCGGATCGCCGGTTATCTGGCCGTATTTCTCACGCCAGGGACAAACCGACGCCCTGCCCGCGCATGGTCTGGTCAGGACCTTGCCGTGGACGTTGCTGGAGGCCAGTCGCGACCGGCAAGGCAACATCGAGCTGCTGCTGGCGCCGCCCGCGCTGGATGGCTTGCCGCTGCAACTGCGGATGCGATTGCATGTCGGCCGCAGTCTGCGCCAGCAGTTGATCACGACCAACATCAGTGCTTCGCCGGTGATATTCACCGAAGCGCTGCACAACTATCTGCGGGTCGGCGATGTCAGCCGGGTGCAGGTCGAAGGTGTCGATGGCACGGTGTACCGCAACAAGGGCGAGCCGTATTCGATGGCGCGGGCACAGCACGGGACATTGGCGCTGGCAGCGTTCGCCGACAGCGGCATCGACCGCATTTACCGTCGCACCGATGGCCAGTACCAGTTGCTTGATCCTTCCCTGCAACGCCGCATCAGCCTGCGCACCACAGGCAGCAACAGCCTGGTGACCTGGAACGCCGGACGTGGCGCGGAAACCCGCAGCCAGGATATCGGGCCCGGCTGGCGCCACTATCTGTGCCTGGAAACCGCCAACGTCGGCCAGGATGTAGTGACGCTGGCGCCGGGCGCCCGGCATGTGATGGGCCAGCAGATCAGCGTCGAGCCGCTCTGATCATCGCGGCGGCCGCTGCGTGGACAGGCCACGACAATGTCCTCATTGACGACCGCCGGCCGTCTTACGGTACCGGCGCCACGTTGTTGCGGCGGGTGATCTCGGCGACCTCGCCTTCGCTGATCACCCGCACCTGCAGCGGCTGTTGCTTGAACGTCCTCGGCAGCGCCAGGCTGACTTTGGCGGTACGCGGTTGCAGGTCCAGCGGTGCTTCCAGGGCCGGCACCGCCGCGCGTGCGAACTCATTGCCGTCGCGGTCTTCCAGCACCACCACCGAGGCCGGCGCGGCGACGTGGCCAAGGCTGTGCACGGTGACATCGACACGACCATCCACCCGTTCGATATCGCCGCGGCCGATGCCGAGATCGGCGCGTTGTTCGACCGGCGTGGACGGCTGCAGCAGTTCGAACTCGATGACCGTGTTGACGCCGGCGGCGAACGCGACCTCGATGTCGGCACTCTTTTCGAAGTCGAATTCGCGCTGCTCGGCCTTGCCGTCGATGCGGCCATCACCATCGCGATCG
This sequence comes from Pseudoxanthomonas dokdonensis, assembly GCF_001431405.1. GTDB lineage: Bacteria > Pseudomonadota > Gammaproteobacteria > Xanthomonadales > Xanthomonadaceae > Pseudoxanthomonas_A > Pseudoxanthomonas_A dokdonensis. Next base: position 11,371 of record NZ_LDJL01000009.1, on the reverse strand, counting down.
ATGCCACTACGCATGCGCCAGCGGCCGGCGCTGACATTCCAGCCGGTCATGCTGGCGTGCTGGATCTTGCCGCTGCCGTTGTAGGCGATCACGGTAAAGCGGTCCGGGCGCGGCCTGGGCAGCAGCAGCGCGACCTGCAGTGCGGCTTCCGGTTGCTGGAAGCGCCAGCTCACGGTGTGCCCCGGATAGGTCTGGTTGCGTTTGAGCGCTACCCCACCCAGGCGTGCCCTTTGCAGGTTGACGGTGGGCGATTCGACCCGGTCCGACCACCAGTGGCCTTCGGTGTTCATGTAGAAGGTCTTCAGCTTGTCGCGGGTTTCGGCCTTGAACAAGGTCGCCAGATAGGACATATCACCGGTGTTTTCCCAGGCCACGTAATGCGGAAAATCGGTGGAGCTGTCGCCGGCCCTGCGTGCCACTTCGGTCAGGGTCGCGCCCCAGCTGTCACGCTTGCCGAGTGCATCGAGGAAATTCTCGTTGAGGTTGGACAGGCCGTTCGGCCCGCTGCCGGCAACCCGGTAATCGAATACCTTCAGATAGCGATCATCACCGCTCCAGCGCCATGCCGCCCAGAACGTGTGGAAGGTGTCGGCGCCGCCGCTGCCATCCCACAGTTCACCACCGCGGGTTTCGCCGGTCTGCCAGTTGATCTCATTGGGCAGCGCCCATTGGCCGTTGTCCTTCTGGTACGCATGCGCCAGATAGCCGTCGGCCAGGCCGGTGATGATGCGACGGCTGTTGGGATCGGCGTTGTAGCCGCCGAGCAGCAGCGCCGGGTGCAGGACCGGGAACGAATACGGCTTCTGCCATTGCCAGTTGGGCTCGCGATAGACCTTGCGACCGCCGTACCAGTTGCTGGCGAACAGCAGATCGCCATGCGGATTGACCTGGATGATGCGATCAAACGCCTTGACCGTCCGCATCAGGCGCTCGACCGTCAGCGGATCGCCCCAGTTGAGGTACAGCATCGCGCTGTTGATGTTGATGCCTTCCTCGTAGGCGTGCAGTTCATCGGTTTCTATCGTCGACAGGCCGTCGGTGAACATGCCGTTGCGGTAGTTGGCGTCGGAAAGGGCGGTCAGGGACTGTTTCAGCTTGTCCGGGTCCACGCCCATCAGCGCCACCCCCGGCCACTGCTGGGTCAGGTCCGAATCATCGGAGATACCGCCACCAAAGTCGCCATATTCAACCTGGCGCTGGTCAATCCACCAGTTGATGTAGCGGCGGGTGGCCTTGAGGTCCTCGAGCTGCCAGAACGCCCATGCCGGCATCCCGGCGGGTACCTGCGGCAACGCCACCGGCAGTGCCGACTGGTTGCCATAGCTGATGTCGTCCCAGTACTCGCGGCCCAGCGCGTTGTCCGGGTCCACCCGCAGCAGATCATGGATGTCGGCGGCCAGGCGCTGGTACAGCCGCTGGCGTTTTGACGTGGTGTGTTCCTCGACCAGGAAGCCCCAGTTGTCCTTGACCTGGTTGAAGCGGTCGGCGACATGTTCGGCCAACGCCTGCGCACGCGGCTTGAACACCAGCCGGATGCCGGTGCCGTCCAGGGTGGTGGCGTTGAACTGATCGTTGGCCGAGGCGATGCTCAGCATCAGGCTGTGCTCGTCCAGCAGCCGGTCACGCAGGTCCAGCCACAGCGTGCGTGGCTGGTTGGCTGGCACCGATACCGAGACATCGATCATGTCGCGCGCTGGCCAGATCGGGTCCTTGACCCGGATGTTCAACGCAATCAGGCCGTCGGCGCCGGTCGGTAGATCCATCGCCGGCAACGTGATCGCGATGCCATCCAGTCCGTCATGCATGTTCTCCCAGCCATAGGCCCAGCTGCGCATCAGTGGCTGGTCCGCTGGCGCGTCGCCGAGCGTCGAAGGCACCAGCACATGCACGATCGGGCGCAAGGTCCCGGCCTGTGTCGACGGCGGCCTTGGCCGGGCCGGCGCCCGCTTGGGCAGCGCCACCACCGTGGACTGTTCGTCGGCCGGATAGCGCCCGTGGATGTACTCGCGCAATGGCGCCAGGTTGGCGTAGTCCGGCGCTATCGTCGATTGAACGGTGTAGTCGAGGGTGGCGGTGCCATCCGGCACGCTGCCGCTGTCGACGTTGTAGGCCCAGATTTCCTGGATCGGCGTTTCCTGGGCGATGTTGCTGAAGCGCAGGTGGCCACCGGTCCGGGTCTGGAACTGGTCAACGCTGCGCACGACACCCTGGGCGCGTTCAAACAACGGCTGCGCGGGCTGGCCCGGCTCCACCGTATAGCTGGCCTGGCCATAAGCCGCACCGCGTATCTCGATGCGGTTGAACGGTTCGTCGGGTAAATCCAGATCCAGTGCCTTGCCGCCTTCGACATAGACGTTCCAGTCAGGCAGTTCAAAATAATCGGTACGCCCCGGCAACCGCGAGCGGTTGTAGACGCCCGGCCAGGTGGTTTCGGCGATACCGTCGGTGCCCTTCCACATCCATTCCTTCAGGTCGCGGACATCGCTGAATTCGACCTTGCGGATGCGGGTGGTGCCTGCCTGCAGTGGCGGCGGTGCGCCGTTGTCCCAACCGTAGCGATGCAACCATGCCTGCCGACGCTGGCTGTCGCTGGCTGGCATGACTGCCGGCGGTGGTTGCTGCCGGGCCAGTGCGCGCACACCGGCATCGTCGAGCATGCGGTCGTAGATCTGTATTTCGTCGAAGTCGCTGCCACGCAGGAAGTTGTAGCGGCTCTGCACCTGGTGCGGCGAAACGATGCGCCCGGCCAGCCCGAACTGATCCAGACCAGCGTCGTAGTCGGCGCGGGTGTCCTGCCGGGCCACCTCACGTCCATCGACATACAGGCGCACGCCACGGGTTTCGTCCCAGGCGAACGCAACATGGGTCCACTTGCGCGGATCCGGCGGCGTGTCCATCGTGAACGACACCCGGGTCCGCGCCAGGTTGGCGTCGGTGACGAAGGCGTCGAAGCCGTGGCCGTTCCAGTCGATGCGCATCCAGGCCATGTCCCAGCTGCTGTGATCGGCATAGCCGACCCGGAAGATCACGAACGGCGCCTCGCCGACCGGGTAGCGCGAACGCCAGAAGAACGACAGCGTGCCGCGTTGTGCATAGATGTTGCCGGGCGCATTCCATGACAGCACACCGTCGTCCGCCCATTCGATGGCCTGGCCGCTGGCGCCGTCGGCGACCAGCGATACCTTGTCGCGGAAATTGGGCACCGCGTCACCAGCGGCGACATCGGCATCGAAGCCGTGGTCCGCCGATACCCGGAACAGTTGCCGCGGTGCATCGCCAGCGCCACTGGCGGCAAGCGCCGGCAGGCTTGCCGCCAGCAACAGCGCGGCACTGCACAAGCGCATGGCCTGCTGGCGCATGCCGCAACCGCGGAGACTCAACAACAAACGGGTCATTCTGTTTCCTTGGGCGGTACGCCGGCAATCGGTGGAAAATACGGGCAGCGGCACGATAGCGGTCCCGGCCCGACCCCGCATGTGGAATCAGGCATGGGGTGGCGGCACCATGATGCTGAAGGTGCCGCCGTCGGCTCAGAAGCGATAGCGCACGCCGACCTTGTAGACCCGGCCGGTGTGATCCCATTCGTAACGACGCAGGGTGGCCAGATCGGTCCAGCGGTCCTGGTAGTCGTCGGTCAGGTTGAGCGCTTCGAAGGTCAGATCCAGATGCTCGTTGATCTTGTAGCCCGCCGACACATCCAGGTTGAAGGTATCGCCGTAGCCTTCGAAACGATTGTTGGTACCGCTGGTCCCGGTCAGATAGTCGTCGCGATAGGCCACCGACGCGCGCGCGTTGAAGCGGTCGTTCTCGTAATAGACGGTGGCGTTGTACGACTTGTTGGACAGGCCGAACAGACGCTCGGTGACGATTTCATCGCCGAAGGTATAGTCCACATCCGAGTCGACCCAGGTGTAGTTGCCGAGGATGCCCATGTTCCGCAGCACCGGCACCCCGTCCAGCCACAGGGACAGGGGCACCTGGAAGCCCAGCTCGGCGCCCTTGAGCGAGCCACCGGGACCGTTGTCGATCGAGGAAATCGTCCACGGGCGGCCTTCCGGATCCTGCTCGGCCGGTGACGTCGGTACCAGCAGCGACAGCGGCAGGCCGGTCGATGCGTAGGTACCGGTGCGTTCGGTGCTGATCGGGCGTGAAGCGATGTCCTTGTAGAAGATCGCCAGCGACAGGATCGAGCCTTCGGCGAAGTACCACTCCAGCGAGGTGTCGTAAGCCTTGGCCCGGGTCGGGTCCAGATAGGGATTCTGGTAGGAGACACGATAGTTGAAGCTGTCGACGCTACCGCCCGGCGATACGCTGCCAAGGCCGGGACGCGTCATCACCTTCGACGCGGACGCGCGCCACAGCAGGTCCGGGGTGATGTTGAAGGCCATGTTGAACGAGGGCAGCGTGTCCGAGTAATACGGACGGTCGATGGTCACGTAGCTGCCGGAGTTGTAGCCGCTGGACGTCTGCTCGGTGCGCACGTAGCGCACGCCGACGTCGAAGCGCAGGTCATGGCCGCCGATATCCTTGTAGCCATTCAACTGCACGTAGACGCCCTTGTCCTTTTCCTCGACGCTGCGGATGTTGCCCTGGTCCTGGCGCAACGGCTGGTTGGCCAGGTCGATGTACTCGCGCCATGCGTCGAGGTTGGGAATCACCCAGCTGGTGGTGCTGCCGGCGCCGGTATCGTCGTCGAAGTGATAGACCTGCGACAGGTCATCGGTGGCGGGGATGCCGTAATAATCGTCGGTTCCGTCGCCGTCGGGATCGCAATCGTAGAGGCCGGCTGCGCAGACGCCGGTATCGCGGGTTCCACCCCAGGTCTGGAAGCGGAACCTGCGGTAGTTGACCCCGGCTTCCAGACCGTAATCGGTACTGAAGTTCCATTGGACGTCAGCGGCCAGGGTGTCGAACTTGTGGCTGGTGCTGCTGGGACGGTCACGGAACTCGGACATCTGGAACGCGGCCGGATTGGTCACGTCGCCGCCATTGAACGCCAGCACCGGGTTCTTGTCGTTGCTGTAGTCGTACAGGTAGCCGTTGTAGTCGCGATCGTCGTAGACGAAGGTGATCTCGTGCGGGAATTCCAGTTCGGATTTCGAGGTACCGGCCAGGAGGTGGCCAGTCAACGTGTCGGTGAATGCCTGTTCGATGTCCAGCGTGTACTGGTTGAACTCGGTGGTCCAGGCCTTCTCGAAGTTCTCGTTGCGGACCCAGGCGTTGTTGACCTCCATCATGTTGAGGTTGTTGGTCGCCGGATCCAGGGTGTAATCGAGCACATCCATGCCCTTTTCGTTGCCGCGGAACAGCACTTCGCCCCAGCGCTCGCTGCGCACCGCATCCAGCTTGGAATGCAGCACGTCGAACTTGATCCGGGTCGAATCGGTCGGCCGCACTTCCAGGCTGGCGGTCACGCCCAGGCGCTCGCGGTCAACCTGGATTTCGCCGTAGCGCGGAATGCGTGGATGGAAACCGTTGGCGACCTCGGCACAACCGGCATCGGTCGGATTGCTGGCGCAATCGACACCGCGTACCGAGCGGAACGCGGCCTGTTGCCAACGCACGGTGTTCTGGCCCATTTCGAAGGTAGTGTCGTCGGAATACGCGGCCGAAATCGACATCGCCCAGACGTCGTTGGGATCCTTGTAGGCGAACAGACCGGCCAGGCGCGGCGAGGTGTCGGAGGCAACGTCGTTGTACTGCGCCTGCGCCGAGACCAGAGCGGTGACGCCATCGGCGTAGCCGAACGGCGCGCCGGTGTTCAGATCCACCACCGCGCCCAGCGATCCTTCATCGAGCTTGGCTTCGGCGGTCTTGTGCACCACCACCGAATTGAACAGCTCGGAGGCGAACACGTTGTAATCGAAATCGCGGCCGCGATTGGGGCCGCCCTCGCCACCGGTCGCGGCAATGGCCTCGATGCCATTGATGCGAACCCGGGTGAAATCCCCGGACAGGCCGCGCACGGAAATGCTGCGCCCCTCGCCGGACTCGCGGGTGATGGTGATGCCGGGGATGCGCTGCAGCGATTCGGCGATGTTCTGGTCGGGGAAGTCGGCGATATCCTCGGCGACAATCGCATCAATGGCGCCGACGCTGTCACGCTTCAAGTCCAGTGCCCGTCCAAGGCTGGCGCGGTAGCCGACCACCTGCACACTGTCCAGATCGGTGGCTTCGGTAGCCGCGGATGGCTGCGGCGATGCAGGCGATGCGCTGCCAGCCGCCGTCGGCGATGGGGCGGCGGTGGTTTGCTGCGCCGCCGCGTTGGCGTGCACGATCGAGCCGATGGCCAAGGCCAGGAGCGAAGCCGACAACCGGCCGCGCCGTGGAGCGTTGTTTGATTCCCGCATTGGTTTCCCCTCCCAGGGCAGACATGAATGGCAGGTGCTCGTCCCTATTCCGCTCGCTTCGAGTCGAAATGACACCGCTGGTCAAAAACCTAACAGGAAGTTCCCGCTGACGCATTTTGCATTGCACAAGCCGATATCGATGCGGCTGCGATGACGGTCGCACTTTGACTGCCGGTGATGGCCGTGTTCGCCAGCAGGCAAATCGGCGGATGTCATCGCAGCTGCGCGTCGCTCGCGACTTCACATCGTTTGTTTGTAATGGCAGAGCACAGGTGGACCCGGTACCGCGGGCAATGCGTCTGGCGCCGCGCCCGTGATCGGCGTATTCGGCTGTTTTTCCGCACCTGCACGGTCTCATGCAGCAGCAAGCGGGGTCATCCGGACAGAATGACGATCACGCAGCAGGCAACTCGCCTGGTGCGGCACAGCGCCGGCCACGCAGTCTGCGGTCACCCGATCGCCGCCGTCGAGACATTCCTGTTTGCCGATATCAGCCTGGCGGCGTCGCGCCCCGGAACAGGCCCTCATCGCGGGCAAAAATATTGTCCCGAGGACAAAAAAATAGTTGTTGTTGCTGCACTGCACACTCTGCTAGGTTGCCGCCTGACCAGCGGTGTCATTCGAACCGGCTGGCAACTGTCAGCAGCAATCCGACAACATTGTCTTAGTGCATAAATCAGCTGCCCCGAAGCAGCCATGTGCCCTTGAGGAGGGGAGAACATGCAAACTCGTACTACAGTTGGAAAGACACCGGTTACCATGCTGGCGCTTTCCATTGCCCTGGCCTTGCAGGCCAATGCAGTGGTCAAGGCCCAGGACAGCACCGCGCAGGATCCGGCGGTCACCACCCAGCCCGCCGATGCCAGCGTCGATACCCTGGACGCGGTCACCGTCACCGGCTATCGCGCCAGCGTTGAAAAGGCGCTCGACATCAAGCGTGGCGAAGCAGGCGTGGTCGACGCCATCGTCGCCGAGGATGTCGGCAAGTTCCCGGATCTGAACCTGGCCGAATCGCTGCAGCGCATTCCCGGCGTGGTGATCACCCGCGACGCCGGTGAAGGCCGCAACATCTCCGTGCGTGGCCTGGGGCCGGACTTCACCCGCGTGCGCATCGACGGCATGGAAGCGCTGTCCACGGTCGGCAGCACCGACCAGAACGGCGGCACCAACCGCAGCCGCGGCTTCGACTTCAACGTGTTCGCCTCGGACCTGTTCTCGCAGATGATCGTGCGCAAGACCGCGTCGGCCGAGGTCGAGGAAGGTTCGCTGGGTGCGACCGTCGACCTGCGCACCGCGCGTCCGTTCGACTATGACGGTTTCACCCTGGCCGCCAGTGGCCAGGTCGGCTACAGCGATTTCTCCGGCAAGGCGGATCCGCGCATGGCCGCGCTGATTTCCAACACCTGGGCCGATGGCACCTTCGGTGCACTGTTGTCGGTCGCCTATTCCGAACGCAACGCACTGGAAGAAGGCAGCGGCACCGGTCGCTGGGCCAATGGTTCAAGCAATGGTGGTTTCAATCCGGCATCGCCGTTCACCGATGCGTTCTCCGACGATGTCTACCATCCACGCTTTCCGCGCTACACCCAGATGGAGCACGAACAGAAGCGTACCGGCGTGACCGGTGCGTTGCAGTGGAAGCCCAGCGATCGCACCGAGTTCACCCTGGAAGGCCTCTATTCGAAGATCGACGCCGAGCGCGACGAACACTACATCGAAGCCATCTCCTTCAGCCGCAGTGGCGCCGGCAAGCCCAACACCATCGTCAACGATGGCTACATCGATCCGACCACCGGTGCATTGCTGTATGGCCAGTTCGACAACGTCGACGTGCGCGCCGAGAACCGCCACGACGAGTGGGCGACCGAGTTCGAGCAGATCAGCCTGGACGGCTCGCACGAGTTCAGCGACAGCTTCAAGATCAGCGGCAAGATCGGTACCTCGTCGTCCAAGCATGACAACCCGATCCAGACCACTATCATGATGGACAAGGTCGACGTCGGCGGCTACAGCTACGACTACCGCGGTGACAAGTACGCGCCGGTACTCGACTACGGCATCGATCCGGTGGACCCGAACGGCTGGAACCTGTCGACCATCCGCATGCGCCAGAACAAGGTCGAGAACGACTTCGACATCGGGCAGCTGGATTTCAGCTGGATCATCAGCTCCGGCTTCACCCTCAAGGGCGGCGTGCTGGCCAAGGATTACAGCTTCAGTTCGCAGGAATGGCGCCGCACAGAGAACGAAAGCATCGTACCGACCTTCGGCGATGGCACCACCCTGGTCCCGGTCAACATGACCGATCTGATCAGCCTGAAGGGGATTTCCGGTTCGCCCGGTACCTGGGTGACCCCGGATTTCGACGCCATCGCCGACCAGTTCAACATCTACAGCGGCGAAGGCTCGTTTGCACTCAGCCCATATGCGGCCAGCACCCGCAGCGTCGATGAAGAGGATCGCGGCGTCTACCTGCAGGGCGATTTCTCCACCGACCTGGGTTCGGTGCCGTTCTCGGGCAACTTCGGCGTGCGCTACGTCAAGACCAAGCAGTCCTCCACCGGCACCGCCACCGCCAGTGGCACGCCGGTACCGACCACGGTCGAGCGCGAGTACAGCGATACCCTGCCGTCGATGAACCTGGTTGCCGAACTGGCGCCTGACTTCCTGCTGCGCTTCGGTGCGGCCAAGGTCATGAGCCGTCCGGGGCTGGGCAGCCTGACCCCCGGCGTGACCGTCAGCGTCAGCGGCGGTGCCCGCACCGTCAGCGGTGGCAATCCCAACCTGGATCCGATCCGCGCCGACACCTACGACCTCAGCGCCGAATGGTATTTCCAGGAAGCCAGCCTGCTCAGCGTTGGCCTGTTCTTCAAGCAGATCGACAGCTTCGTCCAGACCACCCGCGTGGTGCAGCCGTACTCGGCCAGCGGCCTGCCGGCCAGCCTGCTCGACAACACCGATGCCACGGTCAACGATGACTTCGTGTTCTCGGTACCGGTCAACACCCCGGGCGGCGATCTGAAGGGCGTGGAAGCGAACTACGTGCAGACCTTCACCTTCCTGCCGGGTGCCTGGTCGAACCTGGGCCTGCAGCTGAACTACACCTACGTCGACTCGCAGATCCAGTACCTGACATCCAGCGGTGCGAATTCGTTGAACACCGATCTGACTGGCCTGTCCAAGCATTCGTGGAACGCGACTTTGTTCTACGAGGGCGAGCGCTTCTCCGGTCGCGTCTCGGCGACCAACCGCGACGACTACCTGATCCAGGTACCGGGCACCGAGAAGGGCTTCACCGAGGACGTGCATGGCCAGAGCGGTTCCACCTATGTCGACGCATCGTTGCGGCTGAAGTTGAGCGAACAGCTGGAAGTCAGCCTGGAAGGCATCAATCTGACCAACGAACCGTCGATGCAGACCTGGGTTGGCGCGGCCTCGCAGTTGCCGCTGGACTACAGCGAAACCGGCCGCCAGTACCTGATGGGCCTGCGCTACAAGTTCTGACGTTCTCTCCTGGCGGGTGCCCCACGCCCCGCCTTTTTATCCGCGACACCTCCCCCTGCTTCACGGTTGCACCGGTTCGCACGCCAGCCCTGCGCTGGCGTGCGCCCCCTTTCCCTGCCACAGGAACCGCAACGATGAGCACACCACGCAACGCCTGCCTGGCCGCCCTGGTCCTGGCATCGCTGTCTTTCGGCGCCAGCGCGCGCAATCTCCCCGACCTGGGTCGCGAAGTGCTGCCGGCCAATGATGGCTGGGCGTCACTGCCGACCGAACAACTGCCCCATGGGACCACCGGTGGTTCGGCCGCCGACGAGGCCCACGTATACACCGTGCGCAACCGCAATGAGCTGGTCGCCGCGCTCAACTTCCCCGACGCGACGCCGAAGATCATCCGCATCGCCGGGGTCATCGATGCCAACGTCGATGATGGCAACCAGCCACTGGGCTGCGACGACTATTCGCAGGGCACCGGCTACACCCTGCCGGCCTACCTGGCCGCGTATGACCCGGCGGTGTGGGGTCGCGAAGATCCGAGCGGCCCGCTGGAGGATGCACGCAAGGCTGCCGCCGCGGTCCAGCAGTTGCGGGTCCGGATCAAGATTCCGGCCAACACCACCATCGTCGGGGTTACCCGTGATGCCGGACTGCGCGGCGCCTGGCTGGATATCCGCAAGGACTCCAAGGGCACCCTGCCGATCAACGTCATCATCCGCAACCTGACCATCGCCGATACTTTCGATTGCTTCCCGGCCTGGGATCCGACCGATGGTTCGGAAGGCAACTGGAACTCGCTGTACGACGCCATCTCGGTGCGCAATGCCTCGCACGTGTGGATCAACCACAACACCCTGCTCGACGCGAACACCGCCGACGAGGACCAGCCGAGCTATTTCGGTCGCCTGTACCAGGTCCATGACGGCCTGATCGACGTCACCAACGAGTCGGACAACGTAACCATCTCCTGGAACCTGCTGGCCAATCACGACAAGGCGATGCTGTTCGGTTCGTCCGACAGCGCCAGCGCCGACCGCGGCAAGTTGCGGGTCACCCTGCACCACAATCTGTTCCATGATCTGGGCCAGCGCGTGCCGCGTGTCCGCTACGGCCAGGTGCACGCGTACAACAACCAGTACAGCCTGAGCCGCGCCGGTGCCGGCCACTACGGTTACAGCTGGGGACTGGGCATCGAGTCGCAGCTGGTCGCGCAGAACAACCACTTCCTGGTGCCTTCGGCGGTCACCGCGGATCTGTTCATGGAAACTTACAAGGGCACCGCCGCGCGCATCGAAGGCACCCTGCGCAATGGCGTGCTGCGCCGCGATCAGGTTGATGTGATCGCGCAGTTCAACGCGGTCAACGGCACCAGCATCGGCAACCAGGTCGATTGGACGCCAAGCCGTTATCCGCGCATCGATCCGACCTGGACAGTGCCGCTGACGGTGATCGCCGGTGCCGGAACACTCAAATAAGCCACTCAGATAAGCAAGGAGTCGTGCGGGCGGCGACAGCATGCTGTC
>NZ_LDJL01000008.1 GCF_001431405.1 Pseudoxanthomonas dokdonensis | reverse complement strand
GCTGGCCGGAGTCGAGTTTCTTCACGGCGACTTCAGGGAAGACAGCGTGTTATCGGAACTTGAAAGCATGCTGGACGGCCAGCCGGTGGACCTTGTGCTGTCCGATATGGCCCCCAATAAGAGTGGGGTGGGTGCGGTGGATCAGCCCCGGGCGATGTATCTGGCGGAGCTGGCCATGGATTTCGCCGACCGGCACCTGAAACCGGGCGGTACTTTCCTGATCAAGCTGTTCCAGGGCACCGGTTTTGACGAGTACGTGCGCGAACTCCGCCAGCGTTACGACAAGGTGGTCATCCGCAAACCCGACGCCTCACGCAAGCGTTCGCCCGAGGTCTATGCCCTGGGTCGTGGCAAGCGTGCAGTCGGTTGAGCTGCCGCCGCCCGGCGTGTGCGCAACCGACATGTTCAGATGAAGTAAGGTGAGATGACGTGACAATGCTGGACGCAATCCATTCAAGCAGGGAACCCCGGAGTCCATGAGGATGAACGACTTGACCAAGAATCTATTGCTGTGGGTAGTCGTCGCCATCGTGTTGATGGTGGTGTTCCAGAGCTTCTCCCCGAAGATGGGCCCGGGCACCGGTGCCTCTGAAATCACCTATTCCGAGTTCCTCGGCGAGGTCAACAACGGTCGCGTGTCGTCGGTCGATTTCACCAATGACACCAACTTCACCACCAATGCCATTAATTACAAGCGCAGCGACGGCACCAGCGGCACGGTCTATGGGCCGACCGATGACAAGCTGATCGATGTGCTGGTCAGCAAGAACGTGCAGATCACCCGCGAGAAGCCCGATAGCGGCATCTCCTTCGGTGCGATCCTGCTCAACTTCCTGCCGGTCATCCTGATCATCGGCTTCTGGATTTTCATCATGCGCCAGATGCAGGGTGGTGGTGGCGGTGCCAAGGGCGCGATGAGTTTCGGCAAGTCACGGGCCAAACTGCAGGGCGAAGACCAGATCAAGGTGACCTTTGCCGACGTTGCCGGCTGTGATGAAGCCAAGGAAGAAGTCGGCGAGCTGGTTGAGTTCCTGCGCGACCCGAGCAAGTTCCAGAAGCTTGGCGGCAAGATTCCGCGCGGCGTGCTGATGGTCGGCCAGCCGGGTACCGGCAAGACGCTGCTGGCCAAGGCCATCGCCGGCGAGGCCAAGGTGCCGTTCTTCAGCATTTCCGGTTCCGATTTCGTCGAGATGTTCGTCGGCGTCGGCGCCAGCCGCGTCCGCGACATGTTCGAGCAGGCCAAGAAGCATGCGCCATGCATCATCTTCATTGACGAAATCGATGCGGTCGGTCGTCACCGTGGTGCCGGTCTCGGCGGTGGTCATGACGAGCGCGAGCAGACCCTGAACCAGCTGCTGGTCGAGATGGACGGCTTTGAAGGAGGCGAGGGCGTGATCGTCATCGCCGCCACCAACCGTCCCGACGTGCTGGATCCGGCGCTGCTGCGCCCGGGCCGTTTTGACCGCCAGGTCGTGGTCGGCCTGCCCGACGTCAAGGGTCGCGAACAGATCCTGCGCGTGCACATGCGCAAGCTGCCGTTGGCTGACGATGTCGAGCCGATGGTCATTGCCCGCGGTACGCCCGGATTCTCCGGTGCCGACCTGGCCAATCTTTGCAACGAGGCCGCCTTGTTCGCCGCCCGCGGCAACGAGAAAGAAGTGCGGATGGATCATTTCGATCGCGCCCGCGACAAGATCCTGATGGGTGCCGAACGTCGCTCGATGGCGATGAGCGAGGACGAGAAGACCTTGACCGCCTATCACGAGGCTGGCCACGCCATTGTCGGCCGCCTGGTGCCTGAGCATGATCCGGTCTACAAGGTCACCATCATCCCGCGTGGCCGCGCCCTTGGCGTGACCATGTATCTGCCCGAAGGCGACAAGTATTCGTTGAACCGGGTCGCGATCGAATCGCAGCTGTGCTCGCTGTATGGCGGACGGGTCGCGGAAGAACTGATTTTCGGTGCCGACAAGGTCACCACCGGTGCTTCCAACGACATCGAACGGGCGACCAAGATGGCGCGCAACATGGTCACCAAGTGGGGCCTGAGCGACGAGATGGGACCGATTGCCTACGGCGAGGAAGAGGACGAAGTGTTCCTTGGCCGCTCGGTGACCCAGCACAAGAACGTGTCCGACGAAACCGCGCGCCGGATTGACGAGGTCGTGCGTACCATCCTCGACAAGGCCTACACCCGGACCAAGCAGCTGCTGACCGAAAACCTGGACAAGCTGCACACCATGTCACAGCTGTTGCTGGAGTACGAAACCATCGACGTGCCGCAGATCGACGCGATCATGGAAGGCCGGGATCCGCCGCCGCCGATAGGCTGGACCAAGCCGGAAAACAAGGATGGCAAGGGCGGTGGCGGCGACAGCCGACCATTGCCGCCGATTGCAGGGCCTGCCGCCCAGACCTGAGCACCGCGGCAGCCTGGTTGGCTTGCCAAAGCAACGTTGAAAGGCCAGAGTTCGCTCTGGCCTTTTTGCATGCAGAGTCAGCGGAAACATCCGCAGCGATGAACAGCAGGAACAAGGAAAATGCGATCGGTGCCGGTCTGGGCGTCGGCATTGCCGTGGGTGCGGGCGTCGGTGTCGCCTTCGGCAGTCTGGCCCTGGGTATCGGCATGGGTATCGCGCTTGCGTTTGCCGTCGGTATGCTGGTCGCGCACCTCAGGAAAGATTGATCATGTTCGATACCACACCGCAGCTGGATTGCGCAGGTCGCATCGTCAAGCTCGATCGCCCACGAGTGATGGGCATCGTCAATGTCACCCCGGATTCGTTTTCCGATGGTGGTGCCCACGATACGACCGATGCCGCGATTGCTCACGCGCTGGAGCTGGTGGCGCAAGGCGCCGACATCCTCGATATTGGCGGTGAATCGACCCGGCCCGGCGCGGCCGACGTGCCGCTGGCGGAAGAATTGCGACGGGTCATTCCGGTCATCGAGCAACTGGCGCGGCAAACCGACGTGCCGATCAGCATCGACAGCTGCAAACCGGAAGTGATGAGCGCAGCGGTCAGGGCCGGCGCCGGCATGATCAATGACGTCCGTGGCCTGCGCGGTGATGGCGCACTGCAGGCTGCCGCCGAAGCCGGTGTACCAGTGGTGCTGATGCACATGCTGGGTGAACCCCGGTCGATGCAGGATGCACCGGCGTACGACGATGTGGTCGGCGACGTGCATCGGTTTCTCGCCGAGCGCATTTTTGCCGCCGAGATGGCCGGGATCAGCAAAAAGAACATCGTCATCGATCCGGGTTTCGGCTTCGGCAAGACTACCGCCCACAATCTGGCACTGCTGGCACAGCTGCAGCGCTTCAGCGAACTGGGCGTGCCGGTGCTGGCGGGGCTGTCACGCAAACGCAGCATTGGCGAACTGACCGGCCGTGAACGGGCCAGCGAGCGGGTGGCCGGTTCGGTCGCCGCGCATCTGATTGCCGCCCAGCGCGGGGCGATGTTGCTGCGCGTCCACGACGTCGCCGCGATGGTGGATGCGCTGGCGGTGTGGAACGCGGTATCGGCCGTGGCATTGCCGCGGCAGACAGCCTCCGCCGCCCAACCGCTGTGGCCGGAAGACGACTGAGCCGGTGTGTCGGTCGTCCTGTCGAAATGAGGCAGGCATTCAGATTTGCGCCAGAGAGCCAGAATGATGCTTGATTTGAGCGGAGTTGAGCGATCTTGGCTGCTTTTGCCGCCAGCGACGTGAGTTCACCGGGTCTGGCTGGGGTTGGCGGGCTGCTTGCGTTAAGCTCGGTCGCTGTTTTTCTGCAAGGGGCCCTTCATGACCGTCAGTACACCGCTGCTCGTCACCTTTTCTCTGTACCTCGTCGCCATGGTGGGCATCGGATTCTGGGCCTGGCGCTCGACCAAGACGTTTGATGACTACATCCTGGGTGGACGCTCGCTGGGCGGTTACGTCACCGCCCTGTCGGCCGGCGCCTCGGACATGAGCGGCTGGCTGCTGATGGGCCTGCCCGGCGCGCTGTATCTGACCGGCGTGTCTGAATCGTGGATCGCCATCGGCCTGTTGCTGGGCGCCTGGGTCAACTGGAGCTTCATTGCCGGCCCGTTGCGGGTGTATACCGAGCGCGCCAACAACGCGTTGACGTTGCCGGACTATTTCACCCATCGGTTTGCCGACCACAACCGGGTGCTGCGGCTGGTGTCGGCGCTGGTGATCCTGGTGTTCTTCACCGTTTACTGTGCCTCGGGCATCGTCGCCGGTGCGACCCTGTTCCAGGGGGTATTCGGAATCCCGTATTCGTATGCGCTGTGGCTGGGCGCCGGTGCGACCATCATCTATACCCTGGTCGGCGGCTTTCTGGCGGTGAGCTGGACCGACACCGTGCAGGCCACGCTGATGATCTTCGCGCTGCTGCTGACCCCGATCATCGTGCTGATGCACAACGGCGGCTTCGAACACAGTGTCGAACTGATTCGCCAGGTTGACCCCGGCCGGCTCGAATGGATCGGCAAGGGCGGCGTCATCGCGGTGATTTCGGCGTTGGCCTGGGGCCTGGGCTACATGGGCCAGCCACATATCCTGGCCCGCTTCATGGCCGCCGACAGCGTCAAGACCATTCCGCAGGCGCGGCGCATCGGCATGAGCTGGATGTTCCTGTGCATGCTGGGTTCGGTCAGCGTCGGTCTGCTCGGCATCGCCTACTACGCGGCCAATCCGCAGGATGCCGGCATGGTCAACGAGAACCGCGAACGCATCTTCATTTCGCTGGCCACCCAGTTGTTCAACCCGTGGGTCGCCGGCATCCTGATGTCGGCCATCCTGGCGGCGGTGATGAGCACCTTGTCGTGCCAGTTGCTGGTCTGCTCCAGCGCGCTGACCGAGGATTTCTACAAAGGCTTCCTGCGCAAGGATGCCGGCCAGAAGGAGCTGGTCTGGGTCGGCCGCCTGATGGTGCTGGCCATCGCGCTGCTGTCGATCTGGATCGCCCGCGACCCCGACAGCCGCGTGCTCAGCCTGGTCAGTTACGCCTGGGCCGGCTTTGGTGCCGCATTCGGCCCGGTGGTGATGTTGTCGCTGTTCTGGAAGCGGATGACCCGCAATGGCGCGCTTGCCGGCGTGGTGGTCGGCGCGCTGACGGTGATCCTGTGGAAGCAGACCGGCAGCAGCCTGTATGAAATCGTGCCTGGCTTCATTGCCGCCACCCTGGCCATCGTGGTGGTCAGCCTGCTCGGCAAGCAGCCGCCGGCGCAGGTGCAGGCGACCTTCGATGAAGTCGATGCCGAGCTGCACGCCAACGGCTACTGATCCGGCGATCACCCACGTCCATGTCACATGATCCACGCCCGATCGCCATCGCCCTGATGGGGCCGACGGCATCGGGCAAGACCGCACTGGCGCTGGAATGGGCGCAGCGCCTGGGGGGTGAGATCGTCAGCGTCGATTCGGCGCTGGTCTATCGGGGCCTGGATGTCGGCGCGGCCAAGCCGAGCGCGCTGGAGCGGCAGACGGTGACGCATCACCTGATCGATATCCGCGAGCCTTGGCAGCGTTATTCGGCTGCTGATTTCGCCAGCGATGCCCGGCAGGCGATGCAGGCCATCGCCGGACGTGGCCGGTTGCCAATCCTGGCTGGCGGCACCGGGCTGTATTTCCGGGCGCTGCTGGAAGGGCTGTCGCCGATGCCCGAGGCCGACCCCGCGACCCGCGCGGAGATCGCGGCCGAAGCCGCGCAGCAGGGCTGGGCGCGCATGCATGAGCAGCTGGCGGCCATCGATCCATTGGCTGCCGCGCGGATCAAGCCAGGTGATCCGCAGCGCATCCAGCGGGCGCTGGAGGTGTACCGTTTGAGTGGCAAACCGATCAGCGCATGGCAGGCCGAATCGCGCCTGCAGCGGCCGCCGTTCCGCGTGCTCAAGCTGGTGCTGGCGCCAGAACAGCGCCGTACCCTGCATACGCGCATCGAACAGCGCTTCGATCAGATGCTGGCGGCCGGCTTCCTCGACGAAGTCCGCCAGCTGCGCCAGCTGCCCGGCTTGCAGGCAGTGGCCGAACCGCTGGATCTACCGGCGATCCGCGCGGTCGGCTACCGCCAGGCCTGGGAACACCTGGACGGCGCGACCTCGGCGGCGGAGTTCCGTGATCGCGCCATTTTCGCCACCCGCCAGCTGGCCAAACGCCAGTTGACCTGGCTGCGCGGCGAACTGGACGCCCGCTGGTACGATCCGCAGCGGCAGCGTGCCGCGCTGGAATCAGCCTTGGCTCTCTTTGTCGCCGCGTGAGGGCGCGCGCCGGCGTACAGGCGACCCGTCGCCGCATGACGCCGGGCCCCGGCGGGTACGGCACTTGCTGGCCGGCCGGTCGCCGTCGCGGCGTGATTCATGCCAGGCCAGTACCTTCGGGATGCGATCCGTCGCGCCGATGTTGTGTAACATCGGAGCATCGCCAGCGGCAGGGGAGTTGTTTGCCCGGCGGTAAAAAAACAATACCTATAAGAACCAAAGGCGGGAACACGTTATGTCCAAGGGACAATCCTTGCAGGACCCTTTCCTGAATGCACTGCGTCGCGAGCGCGTGCCAGTGGCGGTTTACCTGGTGAACGGCATCAAGTTGCAGGGTACGATCGAATCCTTCGACCAGTTTGTCGTGCTGCTGCGTAATACGGTCAGCCAGATGGTCTACAAACACGCCATTTCCACCGTCGTCCCCGCCCGCAACGTGCGCATGGGCCCCGGTGGTGGTTACGTCCAGAACGGCGACGACGAAACGGCCAGCGAGGACGGCGGCGAATAATCTTGATGACAGGAGCCTTGACCCCCTTTGTTTGAACGATCCCGCAAGGGCGAACACGCGCTCCTGATTCAACCTTATTCCGGTGGCCCGCCTGACGAAGGCGCATCGGAGGAATTCACCGATCTTGCCCGTTCGGCCGGCGCCAGCATCGCTGCGCTGCTGACCGCGCGCATCGATCGCCCGAATCCGGCGACGCTGATTGGCAGTGGCAAGCTGGAAGAGGTCAAGGCGGCCGCCGATGCCACCGGTGCCGACCTCATCCTGGTCAATTTCCCGCTGTCGCCCGGCCAGGAACGCAATCTGGAAAAACACCTGCAACGGCGGGTGCTGGACCGTACCGGGTTGATTCTGGATATCTTCGCCCAGCGGGCGCGCAGCCACGAAGGCAAGCTGCAGGTCGAGCTGGCCCAGCTGCGGCACATGGCAACCCGGCTGGTCCGCGGCTGGACCCACCTTGAACGCCAGCGCGGCGGTTCGATAGGCCTGCGTGGCCCCGGTGAAACCCAGCTGGAAACCGACCGCCGACTGCTGCAGAAGCGGGTCGAGCAATTGCAGAAGCGCTTGGAAAAGGTCGAAGTGCAGCGGACCCAGATGCGTCGTGCCCGGGTCCGCAGCGAACTGCCACGGGTGGCCCTGGTCGGCTATACCAACGCCGGCAAGTCGACGTTGTTCAACGCGTTGACCGGCGCCGACGCTTATGCCGCCGATCAGTTGTTCGCCACCCTCGACCCGACCGTGCGCCGGGTGGATCTTTCCGGTGGCAGCGTGGTGCTGGCCGATACCGTCGGTTTCGTCCGCGATCTGCCGCATGAACTGGTCGCCGCGTTCCGCTCGACCCTGTCCGAGGCGCGCGAGGCCGACCTGCTGCTGCATGTCATCGACGCCGCCGACCCGGTACGCAATGACCGCATCGGCCAGGTCGACGAGGTGCTGCAGGAAATCGGTGCTGGCGATATTCCCCAGATCCTGGTGTTCAACAAGATTGATCGCATCGAGGGTGCGCAGCCGCGTCGCGACCAGCCCAGCGAGGGGCGCGAACGGGTCTGGCTGTCGGCCCGCGACAACCTCGGTCTGGATCTGCTGCAGGCGGTGCTGGCCGAACGGCTGGGCATGCAGCGGGTCCGTGGCGCGCTGCATCTGCCTTCGCGGGCGGCGCGGTTGCACGCGCGACTGCACGCCCTGGGCGCGATCCGCGCCGAATCGCACAACGATGAAGGCTGGCAGCTCGACATCGACATGGCCCTGGCCGATGCGCAGCGGCTGGCAGCACAGGCGGATGGTCATCTGCTGGAACCGCTGTTGCCGGCACAGGAAAACGAGCCCTGGCAGTGATTGCCGGCATCGCCCACCGCTGCGGCGGCGCGGCCGCGAGGTGGCCAGTGGCCGGCAGGGCCTTGTTCAACGGCCATCCGCCCGCATCTTGTAGAATCAACGACCTGCGCTGGCGGCTTGCCCGCGCATTTTCAATATGGAGTGGGCATGGCCTGGAATACACCTGGCAGTAATCGTCCCGGGGGCGGCGACGCTGGCGGCAGCGGATCCAACAATGGCCGCCGTGGCGGCAATCGACGCGGCGGTGGCAATGGCGTCGGCGATATCGTCGACCGTCTGCGTGGCCTGCTGGATGGCGGCGGTGGTGGCGGCAATCCGCTTCGCTGGGTGCTGATCGTGCTGGCGCTGCTGGTCCTGTTCAGCAGCTTCCAGCTGGTCGGCGAACAGCAGCGCGGCGTGGTCCTGCGTTTTGGCCAGTACGCCCGCATCATGCAGCCGGGCCCCAATTTCAAGTGGCCTTGGCCGATTGAAAGTGTCACCAAGGTCAACGCCACCGAGATCAAGACCTTCAGCAATACCGTGCCGGTACTGACCAAGGACGAGAACATCGTCACCGTCTCGCTGAACGTGCAGTACCGGATCCGCGACCCGCGCCTGTACCTGTATGGTTCGCGCAGCGCCGATGACGTGCTCAAGCAGGCTGCGCAGAGCGCGGTGCGCGAGCAGATCGGCCGCTCGGACCTGGATACCGTGCTCGGCGTGCGTGGCCCGCTCAGCGCCTCGGCCAAGGAGCGCCTGCAGCACTCGCTGGACGAATACCGCACCGGCCTGGTGGTGACCGAGCTCAACCTGCCTGACGCACGTCCGCCGGAAGAAGTGAAGCCGGCCTTCGACGAGGTCAACAGTGCCCAGCAGATCAAGGATCGCCTGGTCAATGAAGCGCATGCCTACGCCGCCAAGATCGTGCCCGAGGCACGTGGTGAAGCCGCCCGCAGGCGTACCGAAGCCGAAGGTTACAAGGCCGCGCTGATCGCCCGTGCCGAAGGCGACGCATCGCGCTTCGCCCAGTTGCAGCAAGCCTATGAAACCGCGCCCGAAGTCACCCGCAAACGCCTGTGGCTGGAAACCGTGCAGCAGGTGCTGTCGAAGAACCGTAAGGTCGTCGGTGGCGATGGCCGGCAGCTGATCTACGTGCCGATGCCTGGCGCGACCGGTAACGCGGCTGGCAACAGCGCCGCCCCGGCGGTACTGCCGCAGGACGTCATCATGCCGACCGTGCAGAGCGACAACGCACCGCTGCGTGATGGCGAACGCAGCCCCCGTCCGAACGGTCGCGAGGAGGCCCAACGATGAAAACTTCCCTGTGGGTCGCGCTCGGCGTGGCCGTACTGCTGGGCCTGATGGGCTCGGCCTATGTGGTCCGCGAGGGCCAGAGTGCGCTGGTCATCAACCTCGGCCGGGTCGTGCGTTCGGACATCAATCCGGGCCTGCACTTCAAGGTGCCGCTGGTGGAGACCGTGCGCGTGTTCGACCGGCGTTTCCAGGTGCTTGAAACCACCCCGGAACGTTACCTGACCTCCGAGCGCAAGGACGTCAGCATCGACTTCTTCGCGGTCGGCTACATCTCGGACCTGCGTGCGTTCTACGTGGCCACCAACGGCACCGGCGACCAGCGCGTGGCCAACGACCGCCTGCGCCCGATCATCACCGACTCGCTGCGCAACGAAATCAACAGCCGCACCCTGCAGCAACTGGTGTCGGGTGACCGCAACGAAATCGTCGCCGGCCAGCTGGAGAACATCAACAAGGCCACCGCCACCCTGGGCATGCACATCACCGATCTGCGGCTGAAGCAGATTGATCTGCCGACCGACAGCCAGGTCATCACCGACGTCTACGAGCGCATGCGTGCGCAGCGCAAGCAGGTCGCCAGCAAGCTGCGCGCCGAGGGTGAAGAGCAGGCCCGGACCATCCGTGCCGAAGCCGACCGTGACCAGACCGTGCTGGTAGCCGAAGCCGAGCGCGATGCCCAGGAGCTGAAAGGCCAGGGCGATGCGCAGGCGGCGGAGATCTATGCCAAGGCCACGGCCGCGGATCCGGCGTTCTATGCCTTCTACCGCAGCTTGGAGGCCTATCGTGGTTCGTTTGCCGACGGCAACGGGGTCATCGTGCTGGACCAGAACGACCCGTTCCTGCAGTACCTGCGCAACGACCGTTGAGGGATCAGCCGGCGCCGCCTCCGCACACCGGGGGCGGCGCTTTTTCGTAGTGGAGATGGCACATGCAAGATTTATGGACCGCACTGTGCCTGGTGGCGGTGCTTGAGGGCTTGTTCCTGTTTGTCAGCCCGGGCGGCTGGAAGCGCACCGTCGAGCAGCTGTGGCAGCTGGATGACCGCCAGATCCGCCAGTTGGGCGGGTTGATGCTGGTCGCTGGCGCCGCCGCGCTGTGGTGGCTGCGGCATTAGCCCGGATTCACACAAACACTGGCCGCAACGGTCGAAAACCCGGATAATGCACAAAAGCCGGATGGGTGGTTCTCGAATCGAGCCCCCCGCCGGCTTTTCCGCGTTCAGGGCCACCCCCGGCCACATATTTCTGGAGCAAGTGATGGGTCAGTCAGTCGTCGTTCTCGGTGCCCAATGGGGCGATGAAGGCAAGGGCAAAATCGTGGATCTGCTGACCGAGGAAATCGGTGCGGTGGTCCGCTTCCAGGGCGGCCACAACGCCGGCCATACCCTGGTCATCGGCGGCAAGAAAACCGTCCTGCACCTGATTCCGTCCGGCATCCTTCGCGAAGGCGCGCTTTGCCTGATCGGCAATGGCGTGGTGATTTCGCCGGCGGCCCTGCGC
The DNA here is from genome assembly GCF_001431405.1 of Pseudoxanthomonas dokdonensis. Classification (GTDB taxonomy): domain Bacteria; phylum Pseudomonadota; class Gammaproteobacteria; order Xanthomonadales; family Xanthomonadaceae; genus Pseudoxanthomonas_A; species Pseudoxanthomonas_A dokdonensis. The sequence goes on along the minus strand of NZ_LDJL01000008.1, from coordinate 81,823 downwards.
AAGGAAATCGAAGAGCTGGAAAGCGCTGGCATCGATGTCCGTTCGCGGTTGAAGATTTCGCCGGCCGCGCCGTTGATCATGCCGTACCACATCGCCTTGGACCAGGCGCGCGAAAAAGCCGCCGGTGGCAAGGCCATCGGCACCACCGGCCGCGGCATCGGCCCGGCCTATGAAGACAAGGTCGCGCGTCGTGGCATCCGCATCGCCGATCTGCATTACCCGGACCAGCTGGCGGAAAAGCTGCGCAGCGCGCTGGATTACCACAACTTCGTGCTGACCAAGTACCTCGGTGTGGACGCGGTCGACTACCAGCAGACGCTGGATGAGGCGCTGGCCTTCGGTGAGTACGTCCAGCCGATGAAATCCGACGTCGCCGGCATCTGCCACGAACTGCGCAAGCAGGGCAAGCGGGTGCTGTTCGAAGGTGCGCAGGGCGCACTGCTCGACATCGACCACGGCACCTATCCGTATGTCACCAGCTCCAACACCACCACCGGCGGCGCGTTGGCCGGTGCTGGCGTCGGCGCCGACGCCATCGACTACGTGCTGGGCATCTGCAAGGCCTACGCCACCCGCGTCGGCGGCGGCCCGTTCCCGACCGAGCTGGACGACGAGATCGGCCAGGGCATCCGTGACCGTGGCCAGGAATACGGCGCCACCACCGGGCGCCCGCGTCGCTGTGGCTGGATCGATATCGTCGCCCTGAAGCGTGCGGTGGCGATCAACGGCATTTCCGGCCTGTGCATCACCAAGCTTGACGTGCTTGACGGCATGAAGACGCTGAAGATCTGCATCGCCTACGAATACCGCGGCAAGCGTACCGAATACGCACCGCTGGATGCGCAGGGCTGGGACGAGTGCACGCCGGTCTACCTGGAATTCCCGGGCTGGGAAGAAAATACCCACGGCATCACCGAGTGGGACAAGCTGCCCGCGGCCGCCCGCGCTTACCTGCGCGCGCTGGAAGAACTGGCCGGCTGCCCGCTGTCGATTGTCTCCACCGGCCCCGACCGCGACCACACCATGGTCCTGCAGGATCCGTTCGCCTGAGCCAGTACCCCGGCGTCAGCAGCGCTGGCCGATAGCTCCACCACAAACCCCTTCCGACCGCCGGAAGGGGTTTTTTGTCTGCGCCAACGGGACCACGGGGCCTTCACGGGGCAATGCTAGCTTGGCTGCCATTGCGTCCCGTCCGGCGACGCGGAAGACGACAGGCGACAACGCATGGATCTGAAAAGCGGATATCCCTTCTGGGCGGTCAAGAACGGTCTGATGCAGGCGTTCCCGCCGCTGCGCACGGACCTGCGTTGCGAGGTCGCGGTGATTGGCGGCGGTATCACTGGCGCCCTGATTGCCGACGAGCTGTCCAGCCACGGCATCGACGTGGCGGTGTTCGAACAGCGCGACATCGCCTGGGGCAGCACCGCCGCCAGCACCGCCTTGCTGCAATACGAAATCGACACGCCGATGGCCACGCTGGCCCGGCAGTACGGCGAAGACAATGCGGTGCTGGCGTACCGTGCCTGCGCCGAGGCCATCCCGCTGCTGCAGGCCAAGGCCCGCTCGCTGCGCGATGTTGATTTTGCCCGCGTGCAGAGTCTGTATTACGCCAGCCGGCGACGGCATGTGGACGACCTGCGCGAAGAATTTGCACTGCGCAGGAAGCATGGCTTCGACCTGCAGTGGCTGTCGGCCGAGGCGCTCGACGAGCGCTTCCAGCTGAAGGCGCCGGCGGCGTTGTTGACTGCGCTGGCGGCCAGCGTCGATCCGTACCGCTTCTGCTATCGCCTGTTTGGCAGGCTGCAGCGGCGCGGCGTCAGTGTCCATGACCGCACCGCCATCGAACGGATCACGCCGACACCACGCGGCGTCGATCTGGTTACTGCGCAGGGCCATGCCATTCGTGCTGGCCATGTGGTCATGGCCGCTGGCTACGCCAACCAGCGCTGGCTGCGGCACAAGGTCGCCAGCAACCGCAGCAGCTATGCGTTCATCACCGACCCGCTGCCAGCCGGGCAACTGGATTTTCTTACCGACACGGTGCTGTGGGAAACCGCGCGTCCGTATCTATACCTGCGCACGACCGGCGACAACCGTCTGCTGGTGGGTGGCCAGGACGACACGATTGATGTGCCTGCGCGCCGCGATGCGCGGGTGGAAAAGAAAACCCGCAAGCTGGTGAAACAGGTGCAGGCATTGTTCCCGCAGCTGCCGGTGCAGCCGGCGTTTTCATGGGCCGGTACGTTTGCCGAGACCGACGACGGCCTGCCATTCTTCGGCGCCCATCCTGACAGCGGCAAGCGGGTGCTGCTCGCGATGGCCTATGGCGGCAATGGCATCACCTATTCGGCCATCGGCGCCGGCATCATCCGCGCCGCGATCCAGCGCCAGCCGCATCCGCTGGCGCAGTTGTTTTCGTTCAATCGCATCGACTGAAAGTAGAGCGGAGCCTGCTCCGCTGGGACGTGGACCCAACAACAACGGCATTGGCGCGCGTGAATAGCAGCAGCGCCTGCTCCGCTGAAGAAGGCTCTAGGCATTGCCGGCCATCACCCGCTGCACCAGCCGCTTGATGGTGGTGCCCTGTACCAGGATCGAGAACACCACCACCGCGTAGGTCATCGACAACAGCAGATCGCGGGCGGGTCCAGATGGCAGCGACAACACCAGTGCCACCGAGATGCCACCGCGCAGGCCACCCCAGGTCAGCAGCTTCCAGGCGCCGTCGGGAAGATTGAAGCTATGGCCGAATGCAGCCACCGGCACTCCCACCGCCAGCCAGCGTGCTGCCAGCGCGATGACGATGGCAACGGTCGCGGCCAGCAGCACCGGGCCATTGAACACCACCATCACAATCTCCAGTCCCAGCAGCACGAACAGCACGGCGTTGAAGATCTCGTCCAGCAGTTCCCAGAACAGATCCACGTGGTGGCGGGTGGTATCGCTCATCGCCAGCGCCCGGCCCTGGTTGCCGACAATCAGGCCGGCCACCACCATCGCCAGCGGACCGGACACATGCAGGGCGTGGGCCAGTTCGTAACCGCCGAGCACGCCGGCCAGGGTCAGCAGCACCTCGACCTGGTAGTTGTTGATGCTGCGCAACAGATAGAACAGCAGCGCACCCAGCAGCCCGCCGAGCAGCAAACCACCGCCGGCCTCCTTCAGCAGCAACAGCCCTGCATCGGCGACGCTGGGCGGGGTGTCCTGCAAGGCGGCGCTGAGCAGGATCGAAAACAGCACCACGCCGACACCATCGTTGAACAACGATTCGCCGGAGACCACCAGCTTGACGCTGTCCGGCGCGCCCGCGGATTTCAGTATCCCCAGCACCGCAATCGGGTCGGTCGGTGATATCAGCGCGCCAAACACCAGGCAGTAGCCGAGCGACAGCTCAAAGCCCAGCCAGGGCAGGGCGACATACAGGCCATAGCCGACGATTACCGTCGACAGCGCGGTGCCGAACACCGCCAGCAGTCCGACCGGCCAGCGGTAGCTGCGCAGTTGGCTCAGGTCGATATGCAGGGCGCCGGCGAACAGCAGCACCGACAACATCCCCTGCATCAGCAGGTCGGAAAAATCGATGGATTGCAGCAAGGTGGTTTCGTACTGGCGCAGGCTGCCGAATCCCAGCCGGTCCAGCCCGATCAAGCCCAGTGACAGCAGCAGGGCGACCGCCATCACCCCGATGGTGGTCGGCAGCCCGACGAAACGGTGGTTCACGTAGGCCAGCAGCGCGGTCAGCACCAGACAGATGACGGCGACTTCAAACATGTATCAGCTCCTTGGCGAGGCACGCCTTGCGGACCAGAATGTAGCAGGCCAGGATGGCGACACGACCGCCATCGCAAGCAAAGGCAGCACTGTGCCCGTGTCATCGGTGCTTGACAATTCGACGTTCCAGGCGCATTGATGTGTATATATAATGCGCCATATACGACGAATTAACGCGTTAATATCAGTTAATTCGTCAAAAAAGACGATTTATGGGAAATGAAATTTCAGATGATGCGGTGCTTCAGCAGCTGGGTTCCCGGCTGGCAGCGCAGCGGCTGGCACTCAATCTGACCCAGGCCGAGCTGGCCGAGCAGGCCGGTGTTTCCAAGCGCACCCTGGAGCGGTTGGAGGCCGGTGCAGTCGCCTCGCAGCTATCAACGCTGGTGCGCGTGTGCAGGGTGCTGGGGTTGGCCGACAATTTCGAGCGTCTGGTCCCGGCAGCGCCCAGCAGTCCACTGGCTGAGCTCAAGCAGCAGGGCGGCCGGCGGCAGCGAGCCTCCGGCAGCAGCGTGCCGGGCAGTCGCAAGCCGGGCAAACCCTGGCGGTGGGATCCGTGACCGTTGCCGAAGTACAACTGTGGGGGCGCACCATCGGCGCGGTGTCGCTGGCCGAAGGGGCGAGCACGGCCGCGTTCGAATACGTGCCCGAATTCGTCGACAGCGGCATCCAGCTGTCGCCACTGCGGATGCCGCTGGCACCACGCATCTACACGTTTCCGGAACTGCCAGCACCAGCCTTCCATGGCTTGCCCGGACTGTTGGCCGACTCGCTGCCGGATCGCTTTGGCAATGCCCTGATTGACCAGTGGCTGGCCAGCCAGGGCCGCAGCGCCGACAGCTTCAATGCGGTCGAGCGACTCTGCTACACCGGCGCCCGCGGCATGGGCGCGCTGGAGTTCCGGCCGGTACACGGTCCGCGCGCGCGCAAGGCCAGCCGCATCGACGTGGCTGCCCTGGTGCAGCTGGCCTCGGATGTGCTCAGCCAGCGCCGCGGCCTGCAGGCACGCTTGCAGGAGCCCGAGCAGCAGAAAGCACTGCAGGACATCCTGCGGGTCGGCACCTCGGCCGGCGGTGCCCGGGCCAAGGCCGTCATTGCCTGGAACCCCGGCAGCGGCGAAGTGCGCTCCGGCCAGGTCCCGGCGGATCCCGGCTTCGGTTACTGGCTGCTCAAGTTCGATGGCGTTGACGGCAACCGCGACAAAGAGCTGCTCGATCCCAGGGGCTTTGGCGCCATCGAATATGCATACGCATTGATGGCGCAGGCTGCCGGTATCGAGATGAGTGAATGCCGGTTACTGGAAGAAGGCGGACGTCGCCATTTCATGACCCGCCGCTTCGACCGGCTGGCCGACGGCAGCAAGCTGCATATGCAATCACTCGGCGCGCTGGCGCATTTCGATTACAACCTGCCCGGTGCCTATTCGTACGAACAGGCCATGCAGGTGATCCGCCAACTGCGACTGCCGATGCAGGCGCTGGAGCAGCAGTTCCGCCGCATGTTGTTCAACATCGTTGCCCGCAACCAGGACGATCACGTCAAGAACATCGCCTTCCTGATGGACCCGCAGGGCCAATGGTCGCTGGCCCCGGCCTTCGATGTCAGCTACAGCTACAACCCGGCCGGGGACTGGACCTCGCGTCACCAGATGAGCATGGCTGGCAAGCGCGACCGGTTCACCCTCGCCGATGTCGGCGCCTGCGCCAAGACCGTCGGCCTCAAGCGCGGTCGCGAGAAAATCCTGCTCGAAGAAGTCCGCAGCGCCGTGCAGCGCTGGCCGCAGTTCGCCGAACAGGCCCAGGTGAGCGAGCAGCAGAGTCGGCAGATAGGCAATGCGCACAGGCTCCAGCTGGCGGCGGAGTAGGGCGCCGATATCTTGCGTTTTTCAACAGATTGCATGAAGATGCGTTGCATATGCAACGCAAAGAGTCCTCGCTGAAATCCGCTACGCTCCCGTCGCTTCGCGTATCGCCCGCATTGCGGGAGGCCGCGGAGAGTGTGCTGGAGGAAGGCGAAACGCTGTCCAGTTTCGTCGAAAGCTCGGTGCAGGCGCAGATCTCACATCGACAGGCCCAGGCGACGTTCCTGGCACGGGGCCTGGCGGCACGCGAGCACGCGCAGATGACGGGACGGTATGTCTCATCGGCCAGCGTCCTGCACAAGCTTGAGGGGCAGTTGGACAAAGCCAGGCAGCGATTGAAGAAATGACCTTCCAGGTGCGCTTCACGGAAGAAGCTGCAGTTGATCTTGAACGGCTGTATGGCTTTCTGCTGGAGCACGGAGATGGTGACGCAGTTCAGGGTGAGCGAGCATTGAACGCGATCAGGCAAGCACTGACATTGCTTGAAGTGACACCTTTCAGTTGCAGGAAAGCCGGTACCCATCCATTGTTGCGCGAGTTGGTCATCGGATTTGGCAGCAGCGGTTACGTGGCGCTGTTTGAGATCGAGGACGCGCAGACAGTCACGGTGCTGGCGATACGTCACCAGCGCGAAGACGACTACCACTGAGCATGGAGATCACGCTCGGGATATGGCGTCGGCAACATCTGCCTTGAACCTGCAGCGATCCGCCAATCCTTTCAGTCCAGAACGTAACCCGCGCCCGCATCGTTGACCCGTAGTTCCACCCGTACGCGGGTGCGCAGCCAGTCGGCGAATTCCTGTTGGCTGAGCCGGCCTTCGGCCAATGCCTGCAAGTGCTGGTACTTTTCTTCGTTGCCCGTGGTGACGGTCATGCCATTGCAGGCCAGGAACAGGCGGTAGCTGATCTGGGCGGTGCGCAGGTTGCCGTCGCGGAACGGGCGCAGGTGGGCGAGGCCGAATGCGAGATGCGCGGCCAGATCGATGATATCCGGTGCTGTCGAACGGGCTGCGCGCCGGCGTTGTGGTGGCGCCAGTACGGTATCCAGGGTCGGTTCGCTGCGGACGCCGGCTTGTCCGCCGTAGCGGCCGATCTGATGGTGATGGATGGCGAGGACGAAGTCCTTCTGCAGCCACGCGATCATGGTGATGGCGGCTCTTGCAGTTTGCACAGCACTTCGTCGTCCTCACGCATGATCTGTTCGATGATGGCCAGGTGGTCCTCGAGCTGCGCGTCGAATCGACTGAGCTCGATGCCATCGCCGCTGATGGCCGCGTTGAGCACGTCACCCGCATTCAATCGCAGGCGTGCCAGCCATTCGCCGGGCAGGACGACGCCGAGCGCGTTGCCGATGGCGGTGATTTTCAGTTTCATGTCGATCCCTGACAGTCGTTGCTGACGCAAGCTATAGCGAAGCAGCGGCAGGATCAATCGCGTGGCTGGTCGAGGCCCACGTCACGCTGCACCTGCGTGACGCTGGCAGAAGCAGCCGACGCATCGGTTGCGAGGCAAGGCACGAACGTGAAGCGCGAGGCCGACGGGATCGACCGGCCTGCCCGAAGCTGCCGTGGCCGCTGGCACAGGACACAGAAAAAGGCCCCGCGATGCGGGGCCCTGGTTCAGTTGCCGGTGGCACGGGTGCTCAGGCGGCAGCGTCTTCTTCTTCATCCTTGAAGGCGTCGACCGGGATGCAGCTGCAGAACACGTTCTTGTCTCCATGCACGTTATCGACACGGGCGACCGGTGGCCAGTATTTCTGCTGGCGCAACACCGCCAGCGGGAATGCCGCCAGCTCGCGCGGGTAGGCGTGGGTCCATTCGCTGCCGGCGACCATGGTGGCGGTGTGCGGCGCGTGCTTGAGCGGATTGTCTTCGCGATCCAGGCGGCCATCTTCGATCGCGCGGATTTCCTCGCGGATCTCGATCATCGCGTTGATGAAGCGGTCCAACTCATGCAGCGATTCGCTTTCGGTCGGCTCGACCATCAGCGTGCCGGCGACCGGGAAGCTCAGGGTCGGGGCGTGGAAGCCGAAGTCGATCAGACGCTTGGCAACGTCTTCGGCGCTGATGCCGGTGGCGTCCTTGATTGGGCGCAGATCGAGGATGCACTCATGCGCGACCAGGCCGTTGCGACCGGTGTACAGGGTCTTGAAGTGCGGCTCCAGGCGCTTGGCCACGTAATTGGCGTTGAGCAGTGCGACCTGGGTCGCCTTGCGCAGGCCTTCGGTGCCCATCAGGGTGATGTACATCCAGCTGATCGGCAGGATGCTGGCGCTGCCATGGGTGGCGGCGCTGACCATGCCGACGGTCGGCGCGCTGTCGCCATAGGCCGCCGGCAGGAACGGGGCCAGATGCGCCTTGACCGCGCAGGGGCCGACGCCGGGGCCGCCGCCGCCGTGCGGGATGCAGAAGGTCTTGTGCAGGTTGAGGTGGGACACGTCCGAACCCCACTTGCCGGGCTTGGCGACACCGACCAGTGCATTCATGTTGGCGCCGTCGGTATACACCTGGCCGCCGTGCTGGTGGACGATGTCGCAGATCGCGACCACGTCTTCCTCGAACACGCCGTGGGTCGACGGGTAGGTGATCATCAGCGCGGCCAGCCGGTCGGAATACTTCTCGGCCTTGGCGCGGATGTCATCGACATCGACGTTGCCGTTGCTGTCGCACTTGGTCACCACCACGGTCATGCCGCACATCTGCGCGCTGGCCGGGTTGGTGCCGTGCGCGGATTCCGGGATCAGGCAGATGTCGCGCTGGTCGTCGCCGCGCGAGCGATGGTAGGCACGGATTGCCAGCAGGCCGGCAAATTCGCCCTGTGCGCCGGAGTTGGGTTGCAGGCTGACCGAATCGTAGCCGGTGCATTCGACCAGCATCGCTTCCAATCCATCGATCAGCTGCTGGTAACCGCGCGTCTGCCCGGCCGGCGCCAGCGGATGGATGTTGCCGAACTCGGGCCAGGTCACCGGGATCATCTCGGCGGTGGCGTTGAGCTTCATGGTGCAGCTGCCGAGCGGGATCATGGTCCGGTCCATCGCCAGATCCTTGTCCGCCAGCGAGCGCATGTAGCGCAGCAGTTCGTGTTCGCTGTGGTGGGTGTTGAATACCGGATGGGTCAGGAACTGACCGGTACGGCGCAATGCAACCGGCAGTGAATCATCGGTGCTGGCATCGGCCGCGTCGATGTCGGCAATCCGCGCGCCGAACAAAGCCGCCAACGCGATGACGTCTTCGCGGGTGGTGGTTTCGTCCAGGCTGATGCCGACGCTGCCGGCATCGATCTGGCGCAGATTGATGCGCGCAGCAGCGGCCTTGGCGTGCAGGTCGGCGGCATCGACGCCGGTGACGTGCAGGGTGTCGAAGAAATTGTCGCCGACGCTGGCACCGGCGCCGCGCAGGGCGCTGGCCAGGATTGCCGCCAGCCGGTGGACCCGGTGGGCAATCCGGGTCAGCCCTTCTGGGCCATGGTAGACCGCGTACATGCTGGCCATCACCGCCAGCAGGACCTGCGCGGTGCAGATGTTCGACGTCGCTTTCTCGCGCCGGATGTGCTGCTCGCGGGTCTGCAGGGTCAGGCGATATGCCGGTTTGCCTTCGGCATCAATGGAGACGCCAATCAGGCGGCCGGGCATGCTGCGCTTGTAGGCATCGCGGCAGGCCATGAAGGCCGCGTGCGGACCGCCGTTGCCAAACGGCACGCCAAAGCGCTGGCTGTTGCCGATGACGATGTCGGCACCCCAGCTGCCGGGCGCGGCAATCAGGGTCAGTGCCAGCAGGTCGGTGGCAACGCAGACCAGACCGTTGCGCGCGTGCACCGCGTCGCTGAGTGCCTGGTAATCGTGGACCTGGCCGAACGTGTCCGGGTATTGCAGCAGCACGCCGAAGCTGTCCACGTCCATCGCCTCATTGTCGTCGCCAACGTGCAACTGGATGTCCAGCGGTTCGGCGCGGGTGCGCAGCACCTGCAGGGTCTGTGGGTGCACGTTCTTGGAGACGAAGAACACATCCGACCTGGACTTGGCCGAGCGCTTGGCCAGGGTCATCGCCTCGGCGGCGGCGGTGGCTTCGTCCAGCAGCGAGGCATTGGCGATTTCCATCCCGGTCAGATCGGCGCACATGGTCTGGAAGTTGATCAGCGCTTCCATCCGGCCTTGCGAAATTTCGGCCTGGTAGGGCGTGTAGGCAGTGTACCAGGCCGGATTTTCGAGGATGTTGCGGAGGATGACGTTCGGCGTGTGGGTACCGTAATAGCCCTGGCCGATGAAGCTGCGGAAGACCTGGTTCTGATCGGCGATGGCGCGGATCTTGGCCAGCGCTTCGACTTCGCTGATCGCCTTGGGCAGGGCCAGCGGAGTGGGGGATTTGATCTTGCCCGGGACGATCGCGTCGGTCATCGCATCCAGCGAGTCATGGCCGATGACGCCCAGCATGTGCGCGATTTCGGCATCGTTGGGGCCGATGTGGCGCTCGAGGAAAGCGCTGTGGTGTTCGAGTTCCAGCAGCGACGGCTTGCGCTGCGGCGACGAGGCAGAATTCTGAGACATGGATAGGCGTCCAATAGGAGCGTGCGTGCCGCACGTTGGGCGCCCCTCTGTCCTTTTGCCTGAGAGTTTGGAAGCGTGCCACCCGCGGGTGGTCGACGAGGAATCTACGCTTCGTGCCCCTTCGGCGCCGGTTCGCCACAGTGGGCGTCGGTCTCTCCAGAGTGTGTATGCACGTCGGTATAAGGGCCTGAGCGATTACGGGCGTTGCGCCTTCGGCAGCGGTTCCGTCCGCTTCTCCCGCCGTGCATTTCGGCGCCAATTATACCCGTCCCCGGCGCGTGCGGGAGCCCACCACGGCGACCGCAAGCGCCGCCAGCGCGCGGTTTGGCGTTACCATGGCGGCCTTCCCCCACCCGCGTTCATCTGCCGGCCAGCCCGCGCCCGTCCGCCGGCCGCCGTCGGCCCTCCGCCCGTTCATCCGCGGCGGCGGCCCGAGCAGCCGGATGCCACGCGGCAGCACAGCGGAGTTGTTGACCCCATGACGTCCCCGACGAGTTCGTCCGCGCCGGTTTCCCGCGCCCGCCTGGCCATCCTGCTCGGTGGTCTGGCGATGTTCGGCCCGTTCTCCATCGATACCGTGTTCCCGGCCTTCCCGGCGATGGCTGCGCAGCTGGCGGTCGACAAGGTGGCGATGCAGCAGGTCATCAGCGTCTACCTGCTGACCTATGCTTTGATGAGCCTGGTGCACGGGCCGCTGTCGGACGCGTTTGGCCGGCGCAAGGTGATCCTTGGCGGATTGTTCGTATTCCTGCTGGCCTCGATTGGTTGCGCGTTGTCGATGACGATGACCCAGTTGCTGTTGTTCCGCGCGCTGCAGGGTTTGTCGGCCGGGGTCGGCTTCATCGTCGGTCGCGCGGTCATCCGCGATCTGTACGACGGCGACGACGCCCAGCGCCTGATGAGCCAGGTGTCGATGATATTCGGCATCGCCCCGGCCATCGCCCCGATCATCGGCGGCTGGATCCTGGGCTGGAGTGCCTGGCCGGTGATTTTCTGGTTCCTGGCCGGCTTCTCGCTGTTGCTGCTGGTGTCGGTCTCGATCTGGTTGCCGGAAACCCATGCAGCGGGTGCGCGCTCGCAACCTTCGCCACGACAGCTGTTGCGTGACTACTGGGGTATCGCCCGTAATCCGCGCTTCCTGCGGCTGGCCGCTGCCGGTTCGCTGAGCTTTGGTGGCATCTTCCTCTACATCGCATCGGCACCGGCATTCGTGATGGATCTGCTGCATCTCAACGAGCAGCAGTTCGCCTGGCTGTTCCTGCCAACGATTGGCGGAATGACCCTGGGCGCGTTCCTGTCCGGGCGTGCGGCCGGTCGCATCAGTGGCACCGCGCTGACCCGCATCGGTTTCGCCTGCATGGGCGCGGCCGCCATCGGCAACGTCACGTACAACCTGCTGTCACCGCAGCTGGGCCTGCCGTGGGCGGTGCTGCCGATGTGCGTGGCGGCGCTGGGGGTGGCGATGATTTTCCCGATCCTGACCCTGGCGATCCTGGACATGTATCCGCGCCAGCGCGGTGCCGCGTCATCGTTGCAGGCGTTCAGCAACCTGATGGTCAATGCCCTGATCGCCGGTCTGTTGTCGCCGTTGCTGAGCTTTGCCGGGCTGCCACTGGCGCTGGGCGCGGCCGCGTTCGCACTTGCCGGCTGGCTGTTCTGGCGCTGGGAAATGCATGTCAGTCACCGTCGTCCGCGGCTGCCGGCGGAGCCGGCGGCGATGGAACCCACCAACCAGATTTGAAGCTTGCCGACTTTCCAGGAGTACCCCTATGTCGATCCAGTCCAAGGCCCGTCGCGAGGCCAAGAAACGCAAAGTGGAAAAAGCCCGCAACCTGGCCCGCGCCAATGCACCGGCGATTGAACCGCACGCCGAATTACGCGATCCGCAGGGCCAGTTGCTGGCCGGTATCGTGCGCCGCGCCGATGTCTGGGTGCTGGGCATGAACGGTCAGATTGCCGGCAGCAGCGACAGCGCCGCCGAGGTGCTGATGATGATCAAGCGCGCGGCCAAACTGCACGAAGCCAACGGCCAGCCAGTGCGGCTGGTGTACTCGGATGAACTGCGTGATTTTGCCGAGATGGAAGCGGCAGCACTGAATATGTCGCTGGATGATTACGAAGCCAGGCTTGAGGCGGAGATGAAAGCCGCCGCCGAGGGTGAAGAGCCGCCGCCGTCTGTTGCCGCTGATGCGGCAAGCGTAGACGCCGACAACTCATCAAGCGACTGAATCGATCAGGATGTTGCTTGGTATTGCGGGTGCTTGGTATTGCGTGTTCGTAGAGCGCAGCTTGCTGCGCTGCCGCCATCGGCAGCAAGGATCAGCCGCGTTCAATCAGGCGTCATATAGTCTTGTCTTGGGCAGTGCAGCAAGCGCTGTTTTAGGTGATGTCTGGAAAGTAGCGGAGCAAGCTCCGCTCTACAGTGGGTTGGAAAGTAGTGCAGCGAGCTGCGCTCTACGGGGGACAAGTCGGATGCGGCAAGTGCCGCATCCGTTTCTGTATCCGCTCGGTTTGGTCAGTCCTGCTTGGCCGCTGACTCGGCTGCCGGTGTCGCCGCCTCGGGATTGCCAGCGGCCGGGGTTTCGACCGCGGCGGTGTCCTGCCAGCCGCAGGTCTGGCCTTCGTTCTGCTGCTTGAGCCAGTTCTGCAACGGAGCGAAGTATTCCAGCACGGCGCCGGCGTCCATCTTGTCGCTGCCGGTGACTTCCTTCAGCGTGGCCTGCCATGGCTGGCTGGCGCCTTTTTCCAGCATCGCCCAGAACTTCTGTCCGGCGGCCTTGTTGCCGTAGAAGGTGCAGTTGTACAGCGGGCCCTTGTAGCCGGCGGCATCGCACAGGCCCTTGTAGAACTGGAACTGCAGGATGTGCGAGAGGAAGTAACGCGTGTATGGCGTATTGCCCGGCACGTGGTACTTGGCACCCGGATCGAAGAAATCCTCGCCACGTGGCGTTGCCGGCGCCACGCCCTGGTACCTGGCTTTCAGGTCCCACCAGGCCTTGTTGTACTCGCTCGGCGTGATCGAGCCATCGAACACACCCCAGCGCCAGCGGTCGATCATCAGTCCGAACGGCAGGAACGACACCTTCGCCAGCGCCATGCGCATCTGCGCATTGACCAGCGCTTCGTCGCTGAGGCCGGCATCGGACATGCCGATCGACTTCAGGTAGTCCGGCGTCATTGCCAGCACCATGGTGTCGCCGATGGCCTCGTGGAAACCATCGTTGGCACCGTTCTGGAACAGCGGCGGCTGCTTGTTGTAGGCCAGGTCGTAATACAGGTGGCCAAGCTCGTGGTAGATGGTGGTGAAGTCTTCTTCGTTCGGCTTGATGCACATCTTGGTGCGCACGTCGCCGGCCATGTTCATGTCCCAGGCACTGGCGTGGCAGACCACGTCGCGGTCCAGTGGCTTGATGAACTGGCTCTTCTGCCAATAGCTTTCCGGCAGTTTGGGCATGCCCAGCGAGGTGTAGAAATCCTGCGCGCGCTCGGTCATCTGTTTGGCCACGTCCAGTTGCGCGGCGCGTTCGACCTTGAACAGCTGTTCGGTGTTCAAACCGGGGCCGGCCTTGGCCAGCTCGCGCGAATAGTTTGCCTGGTACTGCTTCTGCAGCGCGCCGGTGATGTCCGGGCTGCCGGCGTTGGGATAGGGCTGCAGCAGATCCCACAGGTTGCCCCAGTCCTGCTGCCACATGTTGCCCATCAGATGCGCTGGCAGCATGCCGCCAGTGACTTCGCCGCGCTCCTTGCCGTATTCGGCGTCGAGCTTGGTCCGGGTGTAGCAGTGCAACTGTTCGTACAGTGGCTTGACCTGGCCCCACAGACGGTCGGTTTCGGCGGCGATCTCCGCCGGTGTCATGTCGTAGCCGCTACGCCACATTTCGCCGGCATCGGCGTAACCCATCTCCTTGGCACCTTCATTGACCAGTTCGACGAAGCGCTGGTAATCCTTGCGCATCGGCTGCGACACGGTATGCCAGCCTTGCCACGCATCCAGTTGCGTGTTGTAGTCGCGACTGTTGCGCAGCACGTCTTCAAGCTCGCCCAGCTGGCGGCACTTCTGGTTGTCGCCTTCGCCGGTGCAGTAAGTGCCGGCGCCGTACATGCCGCCCATCCTGGAGGCAATCCTGGTCAGCTCGGCGAGCTTCTCCGGATCTTTCGGTGCCGGCATCGCGGTCGACAGTTTCAGCAACCGCAGGGCGCGGGCACTTTCCGGCGACATCTGCTTGCCTTCGAATTTGCGCGACTGCTCGATCCAGTCGTTCAACTGGGTCAGGTAGCGCTCGTTGTACTTGGATTCCAGCAGTTGGGTGTCATCGGTGATGTAGGTCGCCGACAGCCATTGCGACGCCACCATCTCCGGATACATCTTGCGGTACTCGTCGTTGATGCGGGCGACGAACTGATCCGCGGTTTCGCCCTCCGGTGCGTGCGCGGCGGTGGTCGGCGACTCGGCAGCATCCTTCTTGCAGGAGGCGAGGGTGAGCATGCCGGCGCTGACGGCCAGGGCGAGCAGGAGATGGCGTGGTTTCACAGGCAATCCTCAACGGGGGCGCGACGCGCAAGAACCGGAAGGCTAGTGCCCGGACGCGGGCTCCGCAAGTGGCCCCGGTGTGGCCAGGCTGGCGCGGATACGCTGCCGCAGGCGTTGCGCCCGGCGCCGGATTTTGCGCCGCAGCAAGGATTTGGACCAATACGAAACGGGGATGATTTCCTTGCCCCTGAGCACCGATTTGGCATCCACGCAGACCAGCCGCAAGCCGTTGGTTTCGTGCACCACCACCAGATTGCCGGCATTGAGGTCGAACAGCGGGATGCAGCGCTGCAGCAGCCATTGCTCCAGATCATCGACTGCCGCGCACAACGCGTCGACCAGTCCTTCGCCCGCCTGCGGTGGCGCTTGCAGGCAGGCAAACACGCTGCGTGCCAGCTGTCCGTCATCGTCAAACACCGCCCGGCATACCAGCGCATCGCCCCAGGGCGTGGCCTGGATGCGTTCGCACAGGCTGAAATGGCGTTGCACCTCGATGCCCCAGCGTCGCCGCAGGTAACGGCAGGCGGCCAGCTCGGTGTGGTTTTCGCCGGAGCGCGGAAAATGCCGTGCCCACCAGCGCGCCAGGCGCAGACGGCCGCGTGCCGGTGGCCGCTGATCGTCGGGAAGCTCGAACTTGAGCAGGGTCAGCGGGCTTTCCGGATTTCGCGTACATACGCGATTGGCGCCGCGGCCGATGATGTCCAGACCGCGCCAATGCGCTGTGCGCAGCGGCGGATATGGCGGGTGCCCAGGCACCTTGCTGCCGCTTGCCAGGTGTGCGGAGCCGCTCATGCGCCGATTTTCGCGCAGCCGGCCGGAGCAGCGCGTCGGATGCAGGCGCTCAGGCGGCGCACGAAACCGATTGCCGGAGTTCCAGCAGTCCATGGCCGGCTAGGAACTGCCGGGCATCACCGGCATCCTGCTCGAACCATGCCTGGGTCGACCCTAGCCGGAACGAATAGCCCCATGCGTCCATGTCCGCCATCAACCGTTGCCGGCCGACGCCGGGCAGCAGGTCGGCGAGGAGGATCTGCAGGTAGCAGGTCGCGTCTTCCTCGATATCCGAATCGGTCGCATCGGTATGCACCAGCGCCCGGCGCTCGGGCGGCAGCACGATCAGATGGCAGGCCTCGTGCAGCATCGAATGGATCGGCGTGTCATCACGCACGTAGACGTTGTGCGCGATGACCCCGGCTTCTGGATTGCCCCAGAAACTGCCGGGGATGTCGGCCCCATCCTCGACCCGGTGCAGTTCCAGATCGTAGCGGCGCAGCAGGTCCTGCAGGCAGGCAAACGGCAGCTCGGCGACACGCAGGACGGTCGATTCAAGCACCGCGGTCGCTGGGTGGTTCATCGGTGACATCCGGCATCGGCAGCCGCGGGCTCAGCCCTGCTGGCCCTCGGGCAGTGCCACTGAGATATCCAGCACGTCATGGTCGCCGTCCTTGATCAGATCGACCTTGACCGCATCGACGTCGACATTGACGTACTTCTTGATGACTTCCAGCAGTTCGCGGCGCAGCAGCGGCAGGTAGTCGGGGGCACCGCGGGAGCTACGTTCCTGCGCAATGATGATCTGCAGCCGGTTCTTGGCCGTCGCCGCAGTCGTGTTCTTGGCTTTCAGGAAATCAAATAGTCCCACAATCAACCTCCAAACAACTTGCTGAAGAAGCCCTTCTTCTCCAAGGTGGTAAAGCGCAGCGGGCGGTCTTCACCCAGCAGGCGGCCGACGGTGTCGTCATAGGCCTGGCCGGCTGGCGATTCCAGGTCCAGGATCACCGGCTCGCCCTTGTTGGATGCATTGAGCACGTCGCCCGACTCGGGAATCACGCCCAGCGTCTTCAGTCCCAGTACTTCCTCGACGTCGTTGATGCTGAGCATTTCGCCGGTCTCGACCCGTTGCGGGTTGTAGCGGGTCAGCAGCAGGTTGGCCTTGATCGGTTCGCCATCGCTTTCGGCGCGGCGGGTCTTCGAATCCAGCAGGCCGAGGATGCGGTCGGAGTCGCGCACGCTGGAGACTTCCGGGTTGACCACGACAATGGCCTGGTCGGCGAAATACATCGCCAGGAACGCACCTTTTTCGATGCCGGCCGGCGAGTCACAGACGATGAAATCGAAGCCGTCGGCGCTGAGATCGTTGAGGACTTTCTCCACGCCTTCCTTGGTCAGGGCATCCTTGTCGCGGGTCTGCGAGGCAGCCAGCACGTACAGGTTGTCGAAACGCTTGTCCTTGATCAGGGCCTGCTTCAGCGTCGCCTCACCGGTGGTGACGTTGACGAAGTCATACACCACGCGGCGTTCGCAGCCCATGATCAGGTCGAGGTTGCGCAGGCCCACGTCGAAGTCGATGACGGCGACCTTCTTGCCGCGGCGGGCGAGGCCACAGGCGATGCTGGCGCTGGTGGTGGTCTTGCCGACGCCGCCCTTGCCGGAAGTGACTACGATGATTTCAGCCAACGGGATTCTCCTTGCGAGTTGTTGTGTTTGAAGGACGCCGGGTTACTGGGCGGCGATCTTCAGTTGGTCTTTGTCCAGCCAGATCTGCACGGCCTTGCCCCGCAGTTCCTTGGGAATGTCTTCGAGCACCTGGTAATGACCGGCGATGGCCACCAGTTCGGCATGGAAATCACTGCAGAAAATCCGCGCGCTGGTGTTGCCCTGCGCGCCGGCCAGTGCCCGCCCGCGTAGCGTGCCATAGATATGGATGGAACCGTCGCTGATGACTTCGGCACCGGCGCCCACCGTATTGAGTACGGTCAGGTCGCGCTGTTCGGCATACAGCTGCTGGCCCGAGCGCACCGGGGTCTTCTGGATCATGCCGGGCTGGCCGGGGCCGGCGCTGGCGGCCGGCTGGCGGACCGGTTCCGGTGCCGGCGCGGCCGCAGCGGGGGCGGGCGGGGCGGCGTCGACGCGCTCGTACTGGGCACGGAATTTCGACAGCAGCGGCAGCCCCAGCTGCTCGGCCAGTTGTTCGGTTTCACGGGTGCCGTAGGCCAGCGCCACCGGCAACACGCCGGCGTCGCGCAGGCCCTGCAGCAGCGCCTGGGCGCTGTCCAGGTCCGGGATCCGTGAAAGGCCACCGAAGTCGATGATGACCGCGGCGCGGCCAAACAGCTTGGGCGCGCGTTCGACCCGCTCGCGCATTTCGCGGACCAGTTGCGGCACGTCCAGCGTGCGGACCCGCAGGTTGGCGATGCCGACCTGGCCGATTTTCAGTTCGCCGGCCTGTTCGTAATTGCTGTTCATCGGGGCGGCGCTCATGGATCGTTGGCCCGCGGAGTGGCCGAAGGTGTGGCATCGGCCAGCGTGCGCGCACGCGCCCACGGCTGGTCGGGCAACTGCCCGCCATAGGTATCACGCACCCACGGATAGCTGCACAGTTCCTTCATCAGCATGCTGGTGCGCACGTTGACGTTGGGCATGGTGTTCTGGCCGACTTCGCGGAAACCGAAACTGCCATGGAACAGCAGCGCCGGGTCGGCGCCGTGATCCAGGAATACTTCGCAGGCCAGCTGCGGATAGCGCAGCTCGGCATAGCTCTGGACGTCGGCGTAGAACGCGCGACCGACGCCGCCACCGCGACGGCGGCTGGCGACCACGATACGGTCGATGTAGAAGAATTGCGGATAACGCTCGCGGAACCAGGCGAAATTGCTGCTGTCGTGGTCCGCCTCGGAGCCAAACGCGACCAGGAATCCGGCCAGGTTGCCATCGCGCTCGGCGACGCGGAAATAGGCAGCCTGTTGGTAGAACCGTTGAAGCTTGACCGAATCCAGCGGGAGGATCGCCAATCCGGCGTTGTTGTTCAGGGCTAGGACGGAATCCAGCTCGTGCTCGCGCACGTCGCGGATGACAATCGACATTAATGACTCCGTACGGGGTCTTGCAGGGACATGGTGCGTAGGCCGGCTGCGACGGCCACCGCGCAATTATCGCACGGGCGGACCAGCCTGGCACGCTGGCGGTAAGCGTGCCGTGAACCGCCAGTGCCGCGCCGGGACATGACTTTAGTGGGGAGGCGCGCCGTCCCATTGGCCCTACTATGCTGGCCATGCTCGGACGAATCAGCCATACCGGACTCCTGCGCGCCACCGGCCTGTATTCATGGGCGCTGGTCGGCATCCCGATCATCCTCAATGTCTGGTTCCTGCCACCGTCCAGCGGCGCCGACGGGCAGGGCATCAACGTGCCGCTGACGGCACTGGCGTATTTCGGCTTCGGCGCCTGCTACTGGCAGCTGACCCGCTC
This sequence comes from Pseudoxanthomonas dokdonensis, assembly GCF_001431405.1. Taxonomy (GTDB): domain Bacteria; phylum Pseudomonadota; class Gammaproteobacteria; order Xanthomonadales; family Xanthomonadaceae; genus Pseudoxanthomonas_A; species Pseudoxanthomonas_A dokdonensis. Next base: position 62,867 of record NZ_LDJL01000008.1, on the reverse strand, counting down.
GCTGGGCAGCGACAGCCGCGAACAGGCCAACGACATCTGGAACGTACCGCTGGCGCTGGTGCTGACGCTGGCGGCGGTGGCGGTCGGCTTCTACAGCCAGACCGGGCTCAGTGCGCTGTTGATGATGATCGTCGCCGGGGTGCTGCCGTGGCTGCTGAGCCTGCGCATCGCCATCCTGTGGCTGTTGCTGGCGCACGTGCCACTGGTCTGGTCGTTCATGGCGCTGGAGGATTTCAGCTTCTGGGAAGCGCTGTTCCAGTCGGCGTTCTACGTCGGCTTTGCCGCCTTCGTGCTGGTCACGGCCAATGTCGCCCGTGAACAGGCCCAGGCGCGTGAGGAACAGCGCCAGCTCAATGCCGAACTGCGTGCGACCCGTGCGCTGCTGGCCGAGAGCGCCCGGGTCAACGAGCGCACCCGCATTTCGCGTGAACTGCACGACCTGCTCGGCCACCACCTGACCGCGCTCAGCCTGAACCTGGAAGTGGCCAGCCACATCACCGAAGGCCGGGCCCAGGAACACGTGCGCCAGGCCCATACCCTGGCCAAGCTGCTGCTGACCGATGTCCGCGAAGCGGTCAGCCAGCTGCGTGAAAGCGGCGCCATCGACCTGGGCGCGGCGCTGCTGCCGCTGGCCGAGCAGGTGCCGTCGCTGGCCATCCACATGGACATCCAGGAACCGCTGACCCTGGACGATCCGCACCGCGCCCACGTGCTGCTGCGCTGCACCCAGGAAATCATCACCAACGCCGTCCGCCACGCCCACGCCAGCAATCTGTGGGTGCATTGCTGGCGCACCGGCGCCGATCTGTGCATCGACGCCCGCGACGACGGTGGCGGCGCCAGTCTGGTGGTCGCCGGCAACGGCCTGCGCGGAATGCGCGAACGGCTGGCCCAGTACGGTGGTCAACTGCAGGTCGAGAGCCAGCCGGGACAGGGGTTCCGGCTGCAGATCACGCTGCCGCTGCTGGACCCGGTGAGCGGGCCGGTGGCGGACATCGAGCGGCCTTTTGAGTCACAATCCGAACGGATTCCCGGAGGTTCCACATGATTCGTGTCTGCCTGGTCGACGACCAGACCCTGGTGCGGCAGGGCATACGCTCGCTGCTGGCGCTGGATGACGGTATTGAAGTGATCGCCGAGGCGGCGGATGGCAAACAGGCGGTCGAGCTGATCCCGCAGATCAAGCCCGACGTGGTGCTGATGGACATGCGGATGCCGGTGATGTCCGGGCTGGAGGCATTACAGGCACTGGCGCGTGCCGGCGAGCTGCCGCCGGCGATCATCCTGACCACCTTCGACGACGATCAGCTGGTGCTGGCCGGACTCAAGGCCGGGGCCAAGGGCTACCTGCTGAAGGATGTGTCGCTGGAGCAGCTGGTCGGCGCCATCCGCACCGTCGCCGACGGCGGCTCGCTGGTCCAGCCGGCAGTGACCCAGCGGCTGCTGTCGGGCCTGGAGCACATGCGCAACGAGTTCGTCAGCCTCGACCGGCCCGACCCGCTGACCGACCGCGAGACCGAAATCCTGAGGCTGATGGCCAGCGGCTTTTCCAACAAGGAAATCGCCAATTCGCTGGGCGTGGCCGAGGGCACCATCAAGAATCACGTCTCCAACATCCTCTCCAAACTCGGGGTGCGCGACCGCACCCGGGCCGTGCTCAAGGCATTCGAGCTCAAACTGGTCTGAGTCAGCGGTATTGTCCCCGGGCCATGCCGGTGCTGGCCGCAGCACGCCCCGGCCGGCCCGGATATTCGACCTTTTATGTGCCCGGATGGACTGCCGCCGGGCCGCCAAGCCTGTTAGGATGCCGGTTGCATATTTTTCAACGGCCGAGGCACCGGCCCCCGGAGACTCCTGAATGACCCGTTTGATCGAGTTCGTGATTGCATTGGCGCTGGTCCTGGCGCTGTTTGTGGTAATCGGCCTGGTATTGCCGTCCAAGCGCCACCTTGTAGAAAGCGTCGAGACCAACCGCAAGATGAGCATCGTGTTCGATACCCTGAACAACGTGCGTCGCCTGAAGGATTGGAACCCGCTGATTCCGGCCGGTGAAATGAGCTATGCCGGTGGCGACGCCAGCCATGCAGGCCAGGGCGCCCGCGTTGAATACAACTCCGAATCCTGGGGCAAGGGCAGCTGGGAAATCGTCGAAAGCGAACAGCCGGCCAGCCAGGATCAGCCCGGCAAGGTCGCCTACGCGATCAAGGACGACCGTACCGGCAAGAACAAGCACAGCGTGTTTTCGCTGGAGCCGACCGGCAAGAACAACCGCAACGTCAAGATCACCCAGACCTACGACATCGACTACGGCTGGGACCTGATGGGTCGCTACTCGGGCATGTATGTCAGCCGCCAGGTCGGTGACCTGATGAAGGCCGGCCTGTCCAAGCTGACCACCCTGCTGGCGGGCGTGCCGAACTATGACTACCGCCTGGAAGGCAGCAACCTGACCGGCCTGAAGGTCGTCGACGTACCGGCCGAGAACGTCCTGTTCGTCAACGCCGGCAACATCGACCGTACCAACGACGCCATCAAGGCGTCGATCAAGGCCAATGCCGAATGGATCCACCGGGTGATGGATGCCAACAACCTGGAGGCCGCCGGTCCGCTGCGTATCATCACCACCGATTTCGGTGCCGAGAAGTACGCCTTCGACGTGGCCATGCTGGTCCGCAAGAAGTCCGGCGACGCCAAGAAGGACGATGACAAGAAGGCCGACGCCGACAAGGCCGATGGCGATGACGCCGACAAGGCCGAGCCGGTCAACACCGACGTGGCCGAGGTCTATGCCGGTGAGCTGAGCGTCAAGATTCCCGACGGTGCGCCGGTGGAATACATCCACATCCCGGCCCACAAGGCAGCCAATGCCCAGTACACCGGCTTCATGGCCGGCCTGGACGTGGTCCGCAACTCGCTGCGCGCCTGGGCGACCACCAACGGTTACGAAGTCACCGACCGCCCGTACGAAGTCTGGAAGAAGGGCGTGGATGGTTCGTTTGAAGAAGACGGCGAATTCGACGTCTACTGGTCCGTCAAGCAGTAAGCAAAGCAGGTATCCATCCCTGATGCTGGTTTTCCAACGCGCCGCTTTTCAGCGGCGCGTTGCGTTTTGCACGATCCCTTTTTCCGGCAGGAAGCCATGTCCGCGAGAACCGATGTGCTGATGACTTATGACCGCCGCCAACGCAAACCCTCGTTCCTTGCCCTCACCGGTGGCCTGCTCGCCGCCACCGCGATAGGCCTGTCCGCGTATGCGGCCCATGGAGTGGCCGACGGCCACCAGCAGAGCAGCCTGCAGACTGCGTCGCTGTATGCGTTTGGCCATGGCATCGCGCTGGCGACACTGGCCCCGGGCACCACCCGCACGCTGGGCCGGCTGGCGTTGTACCTGCTGCTGCTGGGCACGCTGCTGTTCTGTGGCAGCCTGGCGCTGGGCGTGCTGGCCGGGGTCAGCACACGGATGGCGCCAGCCGGTGGCATCACCTTGATGCTGGGCTGGGTGGTGTGGGCGCTGGACGCCGTGCGGCGCTGAGCTGATGCCGCGTTATCGCCGTGGCCATGATGTTGATGCGGCCCACGCGCACCTGTTGCGGGTGGATCGCAGGCTGGCGGGCTGGATGCGGAAGCTGGGGCCGCTGCCGGCCATGCCCGAATGGCGCAAAGCCTTTGATCCGGTCGATGCGCTGGCGCGGGCCATCCTGTTCCAGCAGCTCAGCGGCAAGGCGGCGGCGACCATTGTCGGTCGGGTCGAGGCCGCGATTGGCAGCAAGCGCCTGCACTTCGACACCTTGGGACGAGTGGACGATGCCACCCTCCGTGGCTGCGGTGTGTCCGCCAACAAGACCCTGGCGCTACGGGATCTGGCCGCGCGCGAACAGGACGGTGACATCCCCGATCTGCGCAGGATGTCGCTGCTCGACGATGGACAGATCATCGCGGCGCTGACGCCGGTGCGCGGCATCGGTCGCTGGACCGTGGAGATGATGCTGATGGCGCGGCTGGGACGGCCGGACGTGCTGCCGGTCGATGACCTGGGCATCCGCAAGGGCGCGCAGCGGGTTGACGGCCTGCAAGACATGCCCAGCCCCCGGCAGCTGCTGGAGCGGGGCGAGCGCTGGGGGCCGTACCGCAGCCATGCCAGCCGCTATCTGTGGCGGATCGCCGATTTCGATGGCACCGCCAGGGCGCCGACGCCCCGCTCGCAGGAGTGAGCCGCCGGGTCCGGCCGAGGCTTCACCGGCCACTAACCGATGACCTCTGAAGATACCTGCAGCCGGGCATGCCGCCCGGATTGTCGGTTGGGGAATCGATCATGTCTGCAAACGTTCGTGTTGGTGGTACGCGCTCGACCATGGCTGTTCTGGCGTTCGGCCTGGCCTGTCTGCTGGCGGCAACGGCGGCATGGGCCAAACCTTCCAACAAATGGCGGTTGGAAGTCAGTGAGGGCGCCAATTCCGACGGCGTCATCGTCGTGGAGATAGTGCCCGAAGGTGGCACCGCGACCGACATCAGCATCCAGATCAAGGATGGCACCGGTGAGAACCACGTGGCGCGGGTCATCAAGGACGCGCTGGAACAGCAACTGGGCAAGGGCTATCACGTCGAGGTCGATGACGGCGAGGACGTTCTGGTCAAGGCCAAGTCCGGTACCCCGCACTTCGACATGGTCATCAAGCAGCAGACCGTTACCGGCGTGCGCCTGCACCTGCAGCGCGAATAATCAATCGTCGACGGATGCGTCTGCCGCCGGGCCGTGGCGCCAATGCCACGGCTCGTAGACGATGCCATGCGGATTGTCGCGCGGGTAGCTCATGTGGAAATCGTGGGCGGCGGCGTGCTGTTGCAGCCAGGCGAAGGCGGCGCTGTGCTCGAAGCTTTCCTCGGCTGCCGGCTCGCCGGGAGTGCTGATGTCCAGCGCCATGCCGCCGTGGTGCTCGCTGTAACCGGGCGCGGCATTGACCGTGAGAATCTGCGCGATGGTTTGCCCGCGTGCCAGCTTGCGCTCGAAAATGCCGAGCTGGTAGGCATGGCTTCGATAACCCGAGATCGCCTCCAGGCTCACGCCATTGGCGGCGGCGGCGGCGCGCAATGCCAGCCAGGCGCGAGCGGCGCTGGCGCTCAGCCATAACGGACGCCGGTAGCGGTCGAAACCGGCGAATGCCAATGTTGCCGGTTCGGCAACCAGTGGCAACCCGCTGCGCTGGCCGTAGCTCTCGTCCAGATCCAGCGCCCGCAGCCGCTCACGCAATCCATCCAGCGGCAACGGCGGCAGGGCCGCGAGGTCGCCCGCGCGGCGATCCAGCCAGTCGTCGCAGGCCGATACCGCCTGTGCCAGGCCCGGCTCATACGCCAGCCGGTTGACCAGTGGCTGCAATCCTTCCGCCTGCACGACAGCCAGATAGCGGCCGTCGCGCTTGCGCCGCAATACCGCCAGCGCACGCGACAGGTGGCGGGCGTCGGCATTGCTGCGCGCCTTCAACAGGCCGGCTGGCCAGACCTCGATATCGGCGCTGTTGAGCAGAACGGTTTTCAGTGGAATCGGTTGCCGATGCATGTCGCCAGCTTAGTGCGTGCAGCGCGCTTTGGGGCAACGGCGAACCAGGCAATGCGTCGCTTTGACGCGGTTGCCGGCAGCGGTCAATCGAATCAGCGTCATGCTTCGCGTTTGAACACCAGCAGCGACATCTGCATCGGGTGGCTGACCAGGTTGACCAGCTCCCAGCCCAGCTTGCCGTGGCGGGTCAGCTCTTCCTGGATGGCATCGGCCCGGAAACCGCCCAGCATGCCGGGTTTGACTTCGATGACCTGGTATTCCCAGCGCTTGCTCATGTCGATGACTCCTGGTTGTCTGGATCGGGTGTCGGCAGGCGCCCGCTCTTGCGCAGGGCGTCGCGCAACAGATATTCGATCTGGGCGTTGACCGAGCGCAACTCGTCATCGGCCCAGCGCTGGGTGGCGTTGAGAACCTCGGCACTGATCCGCAGCGGATAGGCTTTTTTTTCAGCCACGATGCTTCCCGCTCACCGGCTCAGTACAACGAGCCGGCGTTGACGACGGGCTGGGTGCCGCGGTCGCCGCACAACACCACCAGCAGGTTGCTGACCATCGCCGCCTTGCGTTCCTCGTCCAGCTGCACCACATCGTTCTTGCGCAGCTCGGCCAATGCCATTTCGACCATGCCGACGGCGCCGGCGACGATCCGCGTGCGTGCGGCGATGACCGCACTGGCCTGCTGGCGTTGCAGCATCGCCTGGGCAATTTCCGGCGCATAGGCCAGATGGCTGATGCGCGCATCCAGCACCTGCACGCCGGCATCGGCCAGGCGCTCGGCCAGCTCATCGCGCAGATGCCGGGAAATCTCGGTCGCATGGCTGCGCAAAGCCACCTGGCCTTCCTCGTGCTGATCGTAGGGATAGCTGGTGGCCATCGTCCGCAACGCCGATTCGGACTGGATGTGGACGAAGCTTTCGTAGTCGTCGACGTTGTAGACCGCCTCCGAGGCATCGACCACCTGCCAGACGATGACCGCGGCAATCTCGATCGGGCTGCCTTCCAGTTCGTTGACCTTGAGCTTGCCGCTTTCGAAATTGCGCACCCGCTGGCTGACCTTGCGCTTGCTGAAGAAAGGGTTGTTCCAGCGCAGTCCATTGTCCTTGACCGTGCCGACGTACTTGCCGAACAGGCTGACCACTGCTGCCTGGTTGGGCTGTACCGTGTACAGGCCAATCAGGCTGAGGAAGGCCAGCAGGCCCAGCAGCACGCCGGCCACGATCATCGGTACCGAATCGGGCCCCGGCGTGGAAGGGCCGATGCCGCTGAAGAACAACCAGCCGGCGATTACCGCGATGACCACGACGCCGAGCAGGAACGGAATGCCGGGCAGGGAACGGATGCTGTTTTCTTTCATGGTTGTCCTCCAATGAGGAATTAAAGATATCAAATTGATATCAGGTGTCAACGGTCGGTCGGTCGCATCGCCGCGGCCGGTAGAATGCCGGCCCAGACTCCCGCTTCCGGAAAATCGCATGACCACCATCGGCACGCCGCTGTCCCCGTATTCCACCCGTGTGCTGCTGCTGGGTTCCGGCGAACTGGGCAAGGAAGTGGCGATCGAGCTGCAGCGGCTTGGCGTGGAAGTGATTGCCGCAGACCGCTACGCCGACGCCCCGGCGATGCAGGTCGCGCACCGCGCGCACGTGCTGGACATGCTCGATGGCGAGGCCATCCGCGCACTGGTGGCAAGCGAAAAGCCGGATCTGATCGTGCCGGAGATCGAAGCCATCCATACCCAGACCCTGGTCGAACTGGAAGCCGAGGGCGTGGCCCGGGTGATCCCGACCGCGCGCGCCGCGCGACTGACCATGGACCGCGAAGGCATCCGCCGGCTGGCCGCCGAAACCCTCGGCCTGCCGACCTCGCCGTACCGGTTTGTCGACACCCATGCCGATTACCGCCAGGCGGTCAGTGAGATTGGCGTGCCGTGCGTGGTCAAGCCGCTGATGTCCTCGTCAGGCAAGGGCCAGAGTACGGTGCGCAGCGAGGCCGATATCGATGCCGCATGGGATTACGCACAGACCGGCGGCCGTGCCGGCGCCGGCCGCTGCATCGTCGAGGGCTTCGTGGATTTCGATTACGAGATCACCCTGTTGACCGTGCGCCATGCCGGCGGCACCTCGTTCTGCGCACCGATTGGCCACCTGCAGAAAGATGGTGATTACCGCGAAAGCTGGCAGCCGCAGGCGATGTCGGCGCTGGCCCTGCAACGTGCGCAGCAGATTGCGCAGGCGATTACCGATGACCTCGGTGGTCGCGGGGTGTTTGGGGTGGAGTTGTTCGTCAAGGGCGACGAGGTCTGGTTCAGTGAAGTCTCGCCGCGCCCGCACGACACCGGCCTGGTCACTCTGGCCTCGCAGGATCTGAGCCAGTTCGCGCTGCATGCGCGGGCGATTCTCGGCTTGCCGGTAATGGCCATCCGCCAGCATGGCGCCAGTGCCAGCTGCGCCTTGCTGGCGCACGGCAACGGGGTGCCGGTGTTCGACAATATCGATGCGGCCCTGCAACAGGCCGACAGCCAGCTGCGGTTGTTCGGCAAGCCGCGGGTGCAGGGCCAGCGCCGGGTCGGGGTGACCCTGGCACTGGGCGACGACATCGGCCAGGCGCGCCAGCGCGCTCGCGATGCGGCGGCGGCCATCGACATTCGACTGCAGGACGCGCCATGAACGTGCATCGTGGTTACGCCGTATTCCTGTTCCCGCAGGCGCTGGAAGCACTGGGCGATGCGATCAAACCGTACCTGGCCGACAATGCCGCCGGTCCGCATTTGCTGTGCCGTGAAATCGACACCGGTGGCGCGCTGTTCGAGATGACCCTGGAAGGCACCAATCCGCAGGGCGAAACGGTGCAGGTCGAGTTGATGCTGCCCGGCAGCATGGTCAAGCTGGTGGTGTCGGCGCAGAACGATGGCGCCATCGGTTTCGTCCCGCGGGTGCCGGCCAGCGATAGCGAAAAGACCGATTCCACCGCTTCAATGAATCTGTAGCACGCCGCCGGCGCAACACCCGCGCGTTTGCCTGGAAGCAGCCGTCAGGCCTGCTGCTAAGGCTGCAGATCGACCCAGACCAGGTGATGGTCGCTGCCGTCGGCGATAGCGGCGCGCGGATCGTCGCTGGCTGGCCAGAACACGCCATTGCCGAGCAGGCCGAAGCCGGTCGATGGCAACACGTAATCCAGTCGCATCGCCCCGGACTGCGGGCCGAAATCGCCGGTGACGTGCTGCGGTGCGCCGCGATGGACGATGCCCTGGCTGGCATAGCGGCGTGCGGTTTCGGCACCACCGGCGCTGCGTGGCGTTGGCTGCCGCATGACCCGCGGATGTTCCAGCAATGCCAGGATGGCGTCGTGATGGCCGTCGCCGTCGATCGGGTCATTGTTGAGGTCGCCGGCGATGATGAAGCGTGCATCGGCGGCCAAGCCACCACAGTGGCCTTGGTCATCGCACAGCCACGGTTTTTCCCCCGCCGAGATGTATTCGCGCCACAGGCGGATCTCGTCGGCATTGCGCAGGCCGTTGCGATCTTCAGGCCCGTCGAACACCGGCGGGGTCGGGTGCGAGACCAGGAAATGGACGGTCGCGGCAGGGGTCAGCACCGGTACGTCCCAGTGCGATTTTGACGACAACCTCAACTGCGCCCAGACCTGCGGCGAGTACCACGGTTTACCGGTGGCCGGGTCAAGCGGCTGCACCGCGCCGGGCATCGTGCTCCAGCGCAGCAGGCGGAAACTTCGCACCTGGCGCGCATCAATCGGATAGCGCGACAGCACCAGCATGCCGTACTGGCCCGGGTGCAGGCCGTAACCCCATGCGTCATTGCCACGGCTGCGGCCTTCACCGCCGACGTCACCGTTGCCATCCAGATCCAGGCCGCTGGGCACACCGGTATTCACCGGTGCCAGATAGCGGTATGGATACGTCAATGGTTCGCCGCCGCCTGGCTGCGCGACCTGCAGGTAACGTTGCTGGAACAGATCCGCGGCGCGCTCGTCAGCGTCGTAGTCGAATTCGTTCAACAGCACCAGATCCGGGCGCACCTGCTGCAGCACCGCGGCGATCTTGCGCGCATGCACGCTGTCGCCCTGCAACTCGGCAATCAGCCCGCCGGCGTCGTCCGAATACAGCGATGTGTTGTAGGTGGCCACGCGCAGTGGCTGGGCCGGTTTGGCCGGCGCCGGCTGATCAGCGGCGGTGGTACAGGCCGTCATCAGCAGCACCAGTGGCAGCAGGATGCATGCAGGCAGACAGGGCAGGGAAGGCAATGGGATTCGCATGCCCTATTCTGGCACGCACGGGTGACCGCGGAACGACAGTCAACGCTCGCTGCCGCCGTCATCTTCGCTTTCGGCAAACGCTCGCCAGCCACGGCCATCAAACGCCTGCAATGGGCGGAAACGACGCTTGTAATCCATCTTCCGGTGGCCGCGGATCCAGTAACCCAGATACAGGTGGGCCAGCGACTCCCGGCGTGCCCACTGCACCTGCCGCAGCACCGCCAGGGTGCCGAGCCCGCGTTGACGCAGGTCGGGATCGAAGAAGGTGTACACCGCCGACAACGCATCCGGCAGCACGTCGGTCACCGCCACCGCCAGCAGCCGGCCATCCTCGCGCAGCTCGAGGAAACGGCTCTGCGACCACGACCCCACGAGGAACTGATCGAACTCGCTGGCGCCATGATCGTCCATCCCGCCCTGCGGGTGGCGCATGCTCAGGTAGCGCTGGTAAAGCGCCAGGTGTTCCGGGGTGCGGCTGGCCATCACCACCCGGCTTTCGACCCGCTGGTTGCTGGCCGCGCAGCGGCGCTGGCTGCGGTCGGGGCTGAACTCGGCGACTGCTATGCGCACGGCGATACAGGCCCGGCAGGCGCCGCAGTAAGGTCGGTAGACGATGTCGCCCGAGCGGCGGAAACCCCATGCCAGCGCTTGCGGATAGAACGCGGCCAGGCGCGGATCACGCGGGTCCAGCACCAGGTCACGGGCCTGCCGGTCAGGCCAGTAACCGCACGCATGTTCGCCGGTATGGAACAGGCGCAGGTCCTCGGCCGGCTGCTGCGGATCAGCGCCCATCGCGAACTCCCTGCCGGTGACGCGGATTCGTCAGCGCAGGCGCCGATGCCGGCGCGGTCAATGGCCGGGACAGGCAGGACGCGGCGGGGGCGGGGCGCGTGCACATGACGGCAGCATACTGCGACGCGACGTTCGCGGCAGCTGCGACTGTCCATAAACTGAATGTTGCGCGACGCCGGTCAACCTTGTCAGGCGCCGGGCGTTTCCAGTGGCAATGACGCAATCGCGTCTGCCACCCGGAGAATGCAATGACCCGCAAGAGCATGATGATGATCGCCGTACTGACCGCATTGAGCGCCAGCGCCGCCTGGGCGGCCGCACCGGCCGCCACCGATGGCGCGGGTGCCCGGCCGCGGCTGGACGCCAACAACGATGGTGCGATCGACAAGGCCGAAGCGGCCAAATCGCCGTGGCTGGCGCAACAGTTCGACAGCCTGGACAAGAACCATGATGGCAGGCTGAGCGCCGACGAGCGGCCGCAGCACCGGCAGCGCAAAGGCACGCGTGGCGGCCACGGTGGCCCGCACGCGGCGATGGCCAGGCTGGACGTCAATCATGACGGCAAGCTGAGCCGTGACGAGGCCAAAGCCGATCCGCGCATGGCCGCACGCTTCGACAGCATGGACGCCAACGGCGACGGTTTCGTTGATCGCAGTGATCGCGAACTGGCCGAAAAGAAGCGCCGCGACCAATGGTTCACCGATGCCGATAGCGACAAGGACGGCAAGCTGACCCGTGCCGAAGTCGCCGCCGCCGATGCCAGGCGCGATGGCCAGAGGCGTGAGCAGATGCAGGCACGCATGCAGCAGCGTTTCGAAGGTGCCGACAGCAACAAGGACGGCAAGCTGAGCCGCGATGAAGTCAAGCAGAACCCGCGCCTGTCCCAGAAGTTTGATCAGATGGACAGCAACAAGGACGGTTATCTGGGCAAGGACGAATTGCAGAGCGCACATCCGCGGCGTTGATTGCCCCGGCTGTTTCCAAGACAACCATGGCTAGACCTGACCCCGCGCCGCAAGGCGCGGGGTCTTTCATGGGCTCATGCACGCTGTCCTGTTCCTGGCTGGCACAGTTATTGCCTGCGCCGGAACCGTAAGTCGATCAAGATCCGTTGTGGTCTACAGCAAGCCTTTGTTCCACAGCACACTGATCAGCGCGGTAACCGCCAGCACGCTGCTCAGTACAATCGATGTTGGCCCTGCCAGATAGGAGTAGCTGCGCCGGCGTCTGGCGTTGCCGGGTTTGGCCAGCAAAGGCCGCATGATGCGCGGCAATATCACCACGTATTGGTAGTTGACGACGGTCAGACCGGCAGCAAACACCAGCACGATCGGCCACCAGCGGACACTGACGGAGATGACCAGCAGCAGGGTGAGCAACCACAGCATGCCGGTGACTGAATTGCGCCACAGGAAACGCCGTATCTGTGCATATTCATCAGCGGTTTCGCAGAAACTGGACAGATACCACCAGCTCAGCAGATAACTCAGCAGACCTGCACCAATACCCAGCCCAATGCTTTGCCACAAAGGCATCTGCTCGATAAGGCCAGCCAGCAACACCCCAGCCGAGCCACCCGTCGCGCTGCTGGAAATCGCGCCGCCGAGCAGGCTGCCGGACCCCAGTTTTCCGACCCCGCCTCCAAGCAGGCCGGAGCCGATCACCGCCGCGGCGCTGGTCGCCGGGGTGGCCATCACCAACGCCCCGACCACCGTCAGGGTGAAGGCACTGCCTGGTGCACTGCTGCAGGCAAACTCGCCGAAGCGGCTGAGCATTTCACTGCGTACCAGCGCACGCGCACGCGACAACCGTTTGCGCACAGCGGCGTCACTGAGCCCCAGCAGCTCGGCTACTTGCTTTGAACTCTGGTCTTCGCGGTAATACAGCAACAAGGTTTCGCGGCTTTCGGCCGGCAGCGCCGAGATGAGCTCGTTGGCGACCTGTTCTTGTTCAGTCCTGGCCATCGACTCGGCCGGTGAGGGTGATGGATCGGCGCTGAGGCGGATCGCCAGTTCAGCAGCTTCGCCGATCAACGGACGGCGGCGATTGGCACGCAGCCAGTCGCGGGCCAGGTTGCGGGTGATCTGGCGCAGCCAAGGCAGAAAGCTGCTGTTGTGGTGCAGCTTGTCCAATTGTTGCCAGGCCTTGAGGAACGCCTCCTGGGCGATGTCCTCGCTGCTGGCCACGTCGCGGGTGATTGCCAGGGCGATGGCGGTGACCGTGTTCTGGCAGGCCGCGACAATGCGCCCGTAGGCGTCTTCATCACCCGCGCGGGCAGCGGGCAGTGTTTCATGCAGCATGGGTTCCAGCTGGGTGGCAATCATCGCGGTCTTCTCCAATGGCTCGCAATCAAGACGCGCGCTGCAGCAGGATGTGACCGGCGGCTTGCGCCGGTGTCCGCCGGGATCAACCGGAAGCGGGCTTGACCTGGACCCGGACCGACTCATCTTCGCTCGCGGGTTCGGCCGGTGCCGGTTGGCTTGCCGGTGACTCGGCCGGACTGCTCGGCACGCCGCGATGGCGGGTGAAGGTCATGTACGCGGCCGCGGCGATGATGATCAGCAGCAGGCCGCGGATCCACCAGGCCCAGTTGCGCCGCGTCGGCGCCTCATCCTGCGGCGGCCGGAAGGTCAGGCTGGCACCGGCGCCGGGACGGGTGCTTTCCAGCAGCCCGGCTTCGCGCAGGATCTCGCGGGCCCGCGGCTGGTCCTCGGCGTGGCGCACCCACAGCCCCGGCTGCAGGCCGGCCGGGACCGGGTCGGTGAAGCTGAACTGGCTGTTGCGCTTGCTCTGGTAGGAGCGGCCGTTGCTGATGTGCACTTCGATGCCGGCGTCGGTCAGCAGCCGCGCCACCCCTTCGACGGTCTCGATGCGCTGGCTGGTGAATATCTGCCGCATGTCAGCTCCTGGCCGGTACGTGGGCGGCGGCGCTGGCGTCGGGCACCACCCGGATCAGGCCTTCCTGGGCGGTACTGGCGACCAGCCGGCCCTGGCGGTCGAAAATCTGTCCGCGGGCCAGCCCACGCGAGTCCTGCGCGCTGGGGCTGTCGATTGAATACAGCAGCCACTCGTCGGCACGGAACGGACGATGGAACCACAGCGCATGATCCAGCGAGGCCATCTGCACGTTTGGCTGGTAGTAGCTGATGCCATGCGGGAACGTGGCCGTGCCCAGCAGCTGGAAATCCGATGCGTAGGCCAGCAGGGCGCGATGCAGTTCGGGCGAGTCGCCGACTTTTTCACTGAGCCGGAACCACACCTGCTGGTACGGCGGCCGCTTGGGCGGCGACAGTTCATCACGCGGATGCACATGGCGGAATTCGAACGGCCCGCGTCGCGACAACCAGCGCTGGACCTTGATCGGCAACGCCGCCAGCCGTTCAGCCGGCAGCGACGGATTGCCATCGAGGTCTTCCGGCGCCGGAACCTCGGGCATGTGGACCTGATGCTCGGCGCCGTCTTCGGCGGCCTGGAACGAGGCCGCGCAGAAAAAAATCACCCGGCCATGCTGGATGGCGGTGACCCGGCGCACCGAGAAGCTGCCGCCGTCGCGGGTACAGTCGACGTCGTAGACAATCGGCGCATCGATGTCGCCGGCGCGGAGGAAATAGGCATGCAGCGAATGTGCCTTGCGTTCGCTGGCCGACACCGTCGCCTGCGCCGCCGACAGGGCCTGGCCCAGCACCTGGCCGCCAAACACGTACTTGGTGCCGATGTCGCGGCTCTGGCCGCGGAACAGGTTGTCTTCCAGCCGCTCCAGCGACAACAGATCAATCAGTTCGCTTACGACGGGTTCGGGATGTTGGGGCACAAGCGGCTCGACGACGAAAACCAGCGCTGATTATAGCGGGGCGGCGTCGTCGGGCTGATCCAGCGGCAATCGCTGCAGCGGCGTGGCGGCGATCAGCGTGGGCCACGGGAACAACGGCCCCGGGTCGCGCTTGCGTAGCACCCGCTGCGTCGGGTCGTCGCTGGCCGGTTCGCTGCGCTGGTCCAGGTCTTCATGGCCAGCGATCCAGGCCAGAGCCGGCAACTGGCCGCGCAGATGGGCCAGCAATGCCAGCAGCGCGTCGATCTGGGCTTGCGGATAGGGCTCGTCCATCTGCTGGTGGGCGGCCGCCAGCCAGTGCGGGTAGCGGCCGCGGTTGACCAGTTCGATGCCAACCGAACGCGGGTTGTAGCCGCTGACGTGATGGGCGCAGCGTTCCAGCGCGACGTATTGTTCGATGCGACCATCGCGGTCGATGTAGAAGTGGCCACTGTTGCCGGTGCCGGACGCATACAGCACGCGTTCGCCGTATTCGCGCGCCATCGCCAGATCCGGCAGCTCGGTGCAGTGGATGACCACCAGATCGATGTCGGTCAGCGCGCGTGCCTGCAGCAGATGCTGGTACGGCAAGGGATGGGCGTGGATGAAAGGCGGGGCTGGCTGCATGGGCCGCATGCTAGCAGCCGGTGGGCCACAGCGGGCGCGCCAGCGCTCAAGTAAACTGTGGGCCTGCGCCGCCGCGCACCGCCGACTGCTGGAACCGCTGATGCCGCTCAATCCCGACTCGCCGCTGGCCAAACTGATGGCCACCCTGCCACGTAGCGGACAGCTGCGCTGGATTGGCCTGCGGCCGTCGCGTGAACAACCGATGGACGCGGTCGGCGAGGCGATCGCGGTCACCGGCGGCGGGCTCGAGGGCGACCGCTACCACGGCGGCAGCGGCAAGCGCGGGGTCACCCTGATCCAGGCCGAACACCTGCCGGTGATTTCGGCACTGGCCGATTTTCCCAACCTGATGCCGGAACTGCTGCGCCGCAACCTGGTGGTTTCGGGACTGCCGCTGATTGCGCTGAAAGGTCGCCGCTTCCGCATTGGCGAGGTGGTGCTGGAAGGCACCGAGCCCTGCGATCCATGCTCACGGATGGAAGCCGCGCTTGGCCCAGGCGGCTACAACGCCATGCGTGGCATGGGCGGCCTCTGCGCGCGCATCGTCGAAGGCGGCCGCATTGCCATCGGTGACCGCGTGGAAGCACTGTGATGGCGCGCGGCCACTGTATCCTCTCGCACGGTTTCGAAAGCGGCCCTGACGCGACCAAGGTCACCGCACTGGCCGAGGTCGCGCAGCGCCTGGGCTGGAGCCACGAACGGCCCGATTACACCGATCTGGATGGCAACCGCGACATCGGTCCGCTCGGTGACGTGCCGGCGCGCCAGCAGCGGCTGCTGGAACTGGCGCGCCGGGCCGCCGCGGCGGGGCCGCTGGTGCTGGCCGGTTCCAGCCTTGGCGCCTATATCGCCGCGCGGGTGTCGTTGCAGGTGCCGACGCGCGCGCTGTTCCTGATGGTGCCGCCGACCACGATGGGACCGTTGCCGGCGCTGGAGGCAGCGGCAGTGCCGACCAGCATCGTGCATGCCTGGCATGACGAGCTGATTCCGGCGGCCGAGGTGATTGCCTGGGCCGGCAAGCGTTCGGCCCGTTTGCTGCTGGTCAACGACAGCCACCGGCTGGCACGCCATGTAGAGACGAGCGCACAGGCATTCGAACAGTTGTTGTCGAGCTTGTAACCCACCCGCTGGCGCCGGCCTTGATGGTGGGCGCGCACCGGTTCCCGGCTGATGGAGGCGATTCCATCAGCCCTGTAGTGATTGATTGCATCCCGAGGTTGTCTTGAAATTCTTCGCTTCCTGCGCCAAAGGCCTGGAATACCTGCTTGCCGACGAACTGGTCGCGCTGGGTGCCAGCAAAGCCACCGCCACCACCGCCGGCGCCAACGTGCAGGGCGAACTGCAGGACGCGCAGCGGGCGGTGCTGTGGTCACGGCTGGCCAGCCGCGTGCTGTGGCCGATCGCCGAGTTCGAGTGCCTGGACGAGGCGGCGCTGTACCACGGCGTGCTGGCCATCGACTGGACCGCGCACATGCGGCCGGGGCTGACCCTGGCGGTGGATGCGCACGTGTCCGGCACCGCCATCACCCACGCGCGCTATGCCGCGCAGCGGATCAAGGACGCGGTGGTTGACCACCTGCGCCAGCAGGGCTGGGAGCGGCCTTCGGTGGATGTCGACAATCCCGATGTCCGCATCAACCTGTCGCTGCGGCGTGGACGGGCAACGATCTCGATCGATCTGTCCGGTGGCTCGATGCACCGGCGCGGCTGGCGGCAGGTGCAGAACGATGCCCCGTTGAAGGAAAACCTGGCCGCGGCGGTGCTGATGCGCGGTGGTTGGCCCGGTGCCTACAAAGGCGGTGGTGGGCTGCTGGATCCGATGTG
This sequence comes from Pseudoxanthomonas dokdonensis, assembly GCF_001431405.1. GTDB lineage: Bacteria > Pseudomonadota > Gammaproteobacteria > Xanthomonadales > Xanthomonadaceae > Pseudoxanthomonas_A > Pseudoxanthomonas_A dokdonensis. The sequence continues at coordinate 45,991 of NZ_LDJL01000008.1, read as the reverse complement.
CGGCAGCGGCACCCTGTTGATTGAAGGCGCGTTGATGGCCGCCGATGTCGCCCCTGGCCTGCAACGTCACGGCAACCTGCTGCCGACGCGCTGGCCGGGCTTCGACGACGAAGCCTGGCGCGGGATGTTCGCCGATGCCAGTCATCGCGAGCAGGCAGGCATGGCGGCACTGAAGCCGGTGTTCTTTGGCAGCGATCTGGACCCGCGGGCGATCCGCGGTGCCCAGGACAACGCGGTGCTGGCCGGTCTGGCCGGGGTCATCCAGTTTTCCGTGGCCGACGTCGCGCAACTGGCGGCGCCGGCGCTGGCCCATGGCCTGGTGGTCTGCAATCCACCTTACGATGAGCGACTGGCCGCCGATGCCGCGTTGTACAGGACCATCGGCCAATCCTTGCAGCGCAGCGTGCCGCAATGGCGTGCCAGCCTGCTGTGCGGCAACCAGGAACTGGCCTACGCCACCGGGCTGCGCGCGGCCAAGAAATACCAACTGTTCAATGGCGCCATCGAATGCGCGTTGATCGTCTGTGATCCGATCGGTACGCCACGCGCGCAAAGCGATGCACCGCGCGAGCTCAACGAAGGCGCGACGATGGTCGCCAATCGCCTGCGCAAGAACCTGAAGCGCTTCAAGTCCTGGACCGGGCGCGAGGGCATCAGCTGTTACCGGGTCTACGATGCCGATCTGCCCGAGTATGCCGCCGCGATCGATCTGTATCAGGAGGCCGGCGGCCAGGCGGGAAGCGGTCGCCGCTTCCTGCATGTGCAGGAATACGCGGCCCCGGCATCGATTCCCGAGCATGACGTGCGGCGTCGATTCGGCGACCTGCTGGCGGCGGCACGCGAGGTATTCGCATTGCCGCCCGAGCAGGTGGCAATCAAATCGCGTGAGCGTGGCAAGGGCGGCAGCAAGTACGGTCGCATGGAGCAGCGTGGCGAGTTTTTCTGGGTCGAGGAAAACAACGCGCTGCTGAAGGTCAACCTGTTCGATTACCTCGACACCGGCCTGTTCCTCGATCATCGGCCGTTGCGCAGGCGGATCGCCAGCGAGGCGCGGGGCAAGCGCTTCCTCAACATGTTCTGCTATACCGGCGTAGCCAGCGTACAGGCCGCGGTCGGCGGCGCGGCAACTACCACCAGCGTGGACCTGTCGGCCACTTACCTGGAATGGTGTGGCGACAATCTCTATCGCAACGGTTTTGGTGGCGATGCCCATCGCCTGGTCCAGGCCGATGCGTTGCGCTGGCTGGAAGCCGAGGGCGGCGAATATGATCTGATCTTCTGCGACCCGCCGACGTTTTCCAACTCGGCCCGGGCCGACGATTTCGACGTCCAGCGCGAGCACGTGCGCCTGCTGCGGGCAGCGGTGTCGCTGCTGGCGCCGGGCGGCGTGCTGTATTTCAGCAACAACTTCCGCCGTTTCAAACTGGATATCGAGCAGGTATCCGCCTTCGCCCGTTGCGAGGACATCAGCGCCAGCACCATCCCGATGGATTTCGAACGCAACCCGCGCATCCACCGCTGCTGGCGACTGCAGCGGGCCTGACGCGGCCATGCGCTTGTAGATGAGCGGCATCGGCGTGCACAGGGACTGACCACCTGCGCTCTACCGCTCGCCACATCTGCGCGCGCAGCTTTCATGGGCCAGGAAAGCGAAAGCAAACGCCAAAGCGAATGCTCAAGCAAGTGCTCAAGGGCAAGTGCTCAAGCAAGTGCTCAAGCAAGTGCTCAAGCAAGTGCTCAAGCAAGTGCTCAAGCAAGTGCTCAAGCAAGTGCTCAAGCAAGTGCTCAAGCAAGTGCTCAAGCAAGTGCTCAAGCAAGTGCTCAAGCAAGTGCAAAGGCTCAAACAAAAGAAAAAAACATCATCGTCATCCCGGCGAACGCCGGGATCCAGCTTCTCAGCCTCAGTTCCGGGCAAACGGCTAGATCCCGGCATTCGCCGGGATGACGGGCATCTGGAAGGTCGCGGAAGGTGGATGACCCGACATTCGTCGGTTGAAAACCCGGCGAACGCCCGGATGACGACTTAATTGGAGAACCCGGCTGGGTGGTGGTGCTTCATTTGCCACACATGTGTCTACTGGCACAATCGAAACGTCCATGAAGGAGTAAGGAACATGACCCTGTTGCGCATGTCACCGTTGTTGCTGGTGTTGTTGGCCGCCTGCAGCGCCCCCGAGCCACCGGCCGCAGCACCGGCCCAACAGTCGGCTCCGGCTGCTGCCAATCCACCGCAGCGGGCCGATGTGCCGGAGGTGCCGATGCCCGGCAGTGATCGCGACAGCCACGGCTGCATCGGCTCGGCCGGCTATCGCTGGTGCAGCAAGACCCAGCAATGCGAGCGACCCTGGGAGTTGGCCAAGCAACAGGGCTTCGACAACACCAGCGACGCTTTCGATCAGTATTGCGGGATGCCCGACGCGACGTCTTCGTGAAGCCCGGGCCTGCCGCCGTGGGCGGCAGGTCTATTTCATCGTCGGCATCGAAAACTCAGCGGCGTGCGAATCCGGCCAGCGCGCGGTGATGGTCTTCAGCCGGGTGTAGAAGCGCACGCCATCGGGACCGTGCATGTGCAGTGGGCCGAACAGCGAGCGCTTCCAGCCGCCAAAACTGTGGAATGCCATTGGCACCGGAATCGGCACGTTGATGCCGACCATGCCGGCTTGCACCTGGTGCGCGAACTGGCGGGCGGCGCCGCCATCGCGGGTGAAAATGGCGGTGCCGTTGCCAAACTCGTGCTGGTTGACCAGCGCAAGCGCAGCGGCCAGATCCGGCACCCGCATCACGCACAGCACCGGGCCGAAGATCTCTTCACGATAGATCCGCATCTGTGGCTGGACATGGTCGAACAGGCAGCCGCCGAGATAGAAACCGTCTGGATGATCGGCCATCGTCAGGTTGCGGCCGTCGACCACCAGGCTTGCCCCTTCCTGCACGCCGAGATCGACATAGTCACGGACCTTGTCGCGATGCGTGGCGGTGACCAGCGGGCCCATTTCCGGATCATCGCAACCGGGTCCGATGCTCAACGCGGTGACCCGGGGTGCGAGTTCGGCGACCAGCGCGTCGGCGCAGGCATCGCCAACGCAGACCGCGACCGAGATGGCCATGCAACGCTCACCGGCGGATCCGTAGGCAGCGCCGAGCAGTGCCGACGCGACGCCCGCGATGTCGGCATCGGGCAATACCACCATGTGGTTCTTGGCTCCGCCCAATGCCTGCACCCGCTTGCCCTGGGCACTGCCACGGGCATGGATGTATTCGGCAATCGGGGTTGAGCCGACAAAACCCAGGGCCTGTACCCGTGGCTCGTCGATCAGCGCATCGACGGCTTGCTTGTCGCCATGGATGACATTGAAAACGCCATCGGGCAGGCCGGCCTGTTGCAGCAGTTCGGCCATGAACAACGCGGCTGACGGATCCCGCTCGGACGGCTTCAGCACAAAGGTGTTACCGCAGGCCAACGCGACCGGGAACATCCACAGTGGGACCATCGCCGGGAAGTTGAACGGAGTGATGCCGGCGACCACGCCCAATGGCGAGCATTCGCTCCAGGAGTCGACATCGCGACCGACGTTGATTGAATGCTCGCCCTTGAGCAGGTGCGGAATGCCGCAGGCGAACTCGACTACTTCCAGACCGCGGGTGACTTCGCCACGGGCATCGGAAATGACTTTGCCGTGTTCGCTGGTGATGATCGCGGCCAGCGCGTCGGCATGGCGCTCAAGCAATTCCTTGAAGCGGAACATCACCCGCGCGCGATTGAGTGGAGTGGTTGCCGCCCAGCCCGGATAGGCCGCCGCTGCCGCGTCCACCGCCAGCGCCACGTCGGCGGCGCCGGCCAGTGGCACCCGCACGCTGATCTGTCCGCTGGCCGGATTGAATACTTCGCCATGGCGGCCACTGCTGCCCAGCCAGGGCTGGCCATTGATGTGGTGGTTGAGTACGTCGGTCATGGCTTCACCACCTCGGCGCAGTTGCGGACATCGCGTTGATGCAGGGCAGGGTTGTGGTCATTCCAGCGCTTGCAGCGCCGGCAGATAGTCGTAGCCCAGATCCTCGGCCACCGCCTGGTAGGTCACGTGGCCGCGATAGACGTTGAGTCCGGCGCGCAGGTGCGGGTGATCGAGCAAGGCCTGGCGCGCGCCCTTGTTGGCCAGTTGGATGGCGTATGGCAAGGTCGCATTGGTCAGTGCGAAGGTCGAGGTCCGCGCCACTCCGCCGGGCATGTTGGCCACGCAATAGTGGATCACCCCATCGACCTCGTAGGTCGGGTCCTGGTGGGTGGTCGCCTTGCTGGTCTCGAAACAACCGCCCTGATCAATCGCCACGTCGACCAGCACCGAACCGGGTTGCATCAGCCTGAGTTGATCGCGCGCGATCAGCTTGGGTGCGGCCGCACCGGGTATCAGCACCGCGCCGATCACCAGATCGGTGGTTGGCAGGCGCTCTTCGATCGCATCGTGGGTCGAATAGATCGTGGTCAGTTGATGTCCGTAGATCTCATCCAGGTATTTCAGCCGTTCCAGTGAACGGTCCAGCACGGTGACGTGGGCGTTCATGCCCATTGCCATCCGCGCGGCGTTGATGCCGACCACGCCGCCGCCGATCACCAGCACTTCCGCCGGCTTGACCCCGGGGACGCCGCCGAGCAGCACACCGGAACCGCCCTGTGCTTTTTCCAGGGCATGGGCGCCGGCCTGGATCGACATCCGCCCGGCCACTTCGCTCATCGGCGCCAGCAAGGGCAGGCCGCCGCGATCATCGGTGACGGTTTCATAGGCGATCGCGATGCAGCCGGACTTGATCAGTGCCGCGGTCTGTTGCGGGTCCGGTGCCAGGTGCAGATAGGTGTAGAGAATCTGATCCGGACGCAGCATCGCGCACTCGACCGGCTGCGGCTCCTTGACCTTGATGATCATCTCGGCGCGCTGGAATATCTCGGCCGGGGTGGCGACGATCTCGGCACCGGCACGCTGGTACTGCTCGTCAGTCAGGCCGATGGCCTTGCCGCCGTCCTGCTGGATCAGGACCTGATGGCCGTGCTTGACCAGCTCGCGCACGCCCGACGGAGTCAGGCCGATGCGGTACTCGTGGTTCTTGATTTCCTTGGGGACGCCGATAAGCATGTGATTCTCCGGAGCATGACCCGCGCCTGGCGCGGGCGGAAGTGTCAGGGACAGCGGTAACAGGATCAGGCAACGCCGCGGATGATGTCGGCCAGGCGCTCGAAGATCTGATCGATGTGTGTTTTCTCGATGATCAGCGGCGGTGACAAAGCAATCACGTCACCGGTGACCCGGGTCAGCATGCCGCCCTTGTGGAAGGCGTCGTTGAACACATCGAAGCCGCGCGTACCGGGCGCGCCGTCGCGCGGGGCGAATTCGATCGCGCCAATCAGACCGTAGTTGCGGATGTCGATCACGTTCGGCAATCCCTTCAGCGAATGGATCGCCTGTTGCCAGTAGTCGCCCAGTTCGATGGCTTTTTCGAACAGGTTTTCCTCGGCATAGGTATCCAGCGTTGCCAGGGCGGCGGCGCAGGCCAGCGGATGACCGGAATAGGTGTAGCCATGGAACAGGTCGATGGCGTTGTCGGCGCCTTGCGCGAAGGCCTGGTGAATCCGCTCCGAGACCAGCACCGCGCCCATCGGCACGCAGCCGTTGCTCAGGCCCTTGGCCGCGGTAATGATGTCCGGGGTGACACCGACACGCTGTGCCGCGAACGCCTTGCCGACGCGACCGAAGCCGGTGATCACCTCATCGAAGATCAGCAGGATGCCGTGCTTGTCGCAGATCTGGCGGATGCGCTGCAGGTAACCGTCCGGCGGCAGGATGACCCCGGCCGAACCCGAGATTGGCTCGATGATGACCGCGGCGATGGTCGAGGCATCGTGCAACGCGACCAGCCGTTCCAGATCCTCGGCCAGCTCCAGTCCATGCGCCGGCAGACCCTGGGAAAACGCGTTGCGCTGGATGTCCAGTGTGTGCCGCAGATGATCGGTGCCGGGCAGCAGTGGGCCAAACCACTTGCGGTTGTTGGGCAGACCACCGACCGAAATACCGCCAAAGCCGACCCCGTGATAGGCCTTCTCGCGGCCGATCAGGCGGGTGCGCTGGCCATCGCCGCGGGCGCGGTGGTAGGCGAGCGCGATCTTCAATGCACTGTCGACCGATTCAGAACCGGAGTTGGTGAAGAACACATGGTTCAAGTCGCCCGGACTCAATTCGGCCAGGCGCTGCGCCAGCACGAACGGCAGCGGTGAACTCATCGAGAAGTTGGGCGCGAAATCCAGGGTTTCGATCTGGCGCTTGACCGCCTCGACGATACGCGGCCGGGCGTGGCCGGCGTTGACGCACCACAGGCCGGCGCAGGCATCGAGGATCTCGCGGCCGTCGACGTCGCGGTAATGCATGCCCGAGGCGCTGGCCAGCAGGCGCGGCGCGGCCTTGAACTGCTTGTTGGCGGTGAACGGCATCCAGAACGCATCCATCGATGCCGGCTTGGCGGTCGCCTGTTGCTGGTAGTAATCCGCCAGCGCGGTGGTGGCGGCAGGGTCGGGGCTCATTGGTGACTCCAGGCGGACACGGATGTTGCCGGCAGCTTATCGCGTTGAAAAAACTTTACAACTGGCCATGGGCATGCCCATCCGGATGCCGGGTGGTGGCGGTCATGAGCGTGTCAAATGAACAGTTATCGGCGCGTAACGCGCGGTCGCGCAAATTGACCCGTCGCCGCATCGGTGTAAAGTATCCGGCAATATTCACTGAGCCCGGCGATGTCGCGATGGATATAGGTGCCCGCCTGCAGCTGGTCCGCAAAACCAGGGGCCTGAGCCAGCGCGAGCTGGCCAAGCGGGTCGGCGTGACCAACAGCACCATCTCCCTGATCGAGCAGAACAAGGTCAGCCCGTCGGTCAGCTCGCTGAAGAAAGTGCTCGATGGCATCCCGGTGTCGCTGGCCGATTTCTTCACCCAGGATCTCGACATCGGCCTGCCGGACAACCCGTTCTACTCGGCCGATGAGTTGCCCGACGTCGGCAACAATGACATCCACTATTTCCTGGTTGGCCAGCATCGACCGCAGCGGCAGATGTGCATCCTGCGCGAAGTCATGCCGCCGGGCAGTGACACCGGCGAAAGCATGCTGGTACATGCCGGCGAGGAAGGCGGAGTGGTCATCGCCGGCCAGGTCGAGGTCACCGTAGGCGATCAGGTGCGGGTGTTGCAGGCCGGTGAAGCCTACTATTTCGAAAGCCAGGTGCCGCATCGTTTCCGCAATGTCGGCGAGCAGGAAGCGGTGATTTTCAGTGCCAATACGCCCGCGACTTTCTGAGGCGCGGCAACGCCTTGTTGATCTCTGCCGTGGTCGAAGCCGACATCCGCTTCCACCGCCCCCAATGACAGGACTTGAGCATGAACGCAGCGCATACCCGTGACAGTTGGCAGGCCCTGGCCGATGCCCTGACGCCCCGCACCCAGGCCTTCATCGATGGCCGCTATGTGGATGCGATCAGTGGTGCCGGCTTCGACTGCATCAGCCCGATTGACGGCAGGCTGCTGGGCACGGTGGCGCAATGCGATGGCCGCGACATCGACCGCGCGGTGCTCGCCGCGCGCCGCAGTTTCGACAGCGGCGCCTGGTCGGCGGCCAAACCGAGCCATCGCAAGAAAGTGTTGCTGGCGTTTGCCGCGCTGCTGGAGACCCATGCCGACGAACTGGCATTGCTGGAATCGCTGGACATGGGCAAACCGGTCAGTGATGCGCGCAACGTCGATGTTGCCGCCAGCGTGCGCTGCTTCCGCTGGACCGCCGAGGCACTGGACAAGGTCTACGGCGAAATCGCGCCGACCGGCAACAACGAACTGGGCATGATCACGCGCGAACCGCTGGGTGTGGTGGCGGCGATCGTGCCGTGGAATTTCCCGCTGTTGATGGCTTCGTGGAAGCTGGCGCCGGCGCTGGCGATGGGCAACTCGGTGGTGCTGAAGCCGTCGGAGAAATCACCGTTGAGCGCGATCCGCATCGCCGAACTGGCGATCCAGGCCGGTTTGCCCGAAGGCGTCTTGAACGTAGTGCCGGGCTTCGGCAAGGAGGCCGGCGAGCCGCTGGCGCTGCACATGGATGTCGATGGACTGGTGTTCACCGGCTCGACCGCGGTCGGTCGCCGGCTGCTGCAATGCGCCGGTCTGTCGAACATGAAACGCGCTTACATGGAATGTGGCGGCAAGAGTCCGAACCTGGTCTTCGCCGACGCCCCGGACCTGGACAAGGCCGCCGAAGCCGCGGCCAGTGGCATCTTCTACAACCAGGGGGAAGTCTGCACCGCTGCCTCGCGGCTGCTGGTTGAGCGCTCGATCAAGGATGAGTTCGTTGCCTGCGTGGTCGAGGCCGGACGCAGGCTGCAGCCTCATCATCCGCTGGAACCGGGCGCGCCGATGGGGGCGATGGTCGATGAAATGCAGACCACGCGCGTGCTCGGTTATATCGAGCAGGGCGTGGCCGAAGGCGCGCAACTGCTGCTCGGCGGCAAGCGTGCACAGGTACAGGAGGGCGGCTGCTACATCGAACCGACGGTGTTCGATGGCGTCGCCCATGAACACATCATCGCCCGCGAGGAAATCTTCGGGCCGGTGCTGTCGGTCATCGGGTTCGATGACGAAGAACACGCCTTGCGGATGGCCAATGACAGCGAGTACGGATTGGCCGCCGGGGTCTGGACGCGTGACATCAGCCGCGCCCACCGGGTTGCGCGCAGGCTGCGCGCCGGCAGTGTCTGGGTCAATTACTGGGACGGTGGTGACATGACCGCACCGTTTGGCGGTTACAAACAATCCGGCAACGGACGCGACAAGTCGCTGCACGCCTTCGACAAGTACACCGAGGTCAAGGCGACCTGGATCAATCTGGGCGATTGAGCAGAGCGCGGATGCCGGCAATGGCGTCGTCGCCACCATTGCACGCGGCAGCAGGCATCAGATTCAATCCGGTCGATCAACGCCGGTCCAGCAGCGCTATGATCTCGTCGCTGCTGGCGCGCTCGCCGAGCCGCGGGAATATCCGCTCGATGCTGTTGTCATGCGCATCGGCGCGGGTATCGGTCATCGCATCGGTGGCCAGGACCACGTTGAAGCCCAGTTCGTAGGCCTGGCGGGCGGTGGACTCGACTCCGATGCTGGTGGAAACGCCGGCGATGACGGTCTGGGTGACATCAAGCTGGCGCAGCCGTGTTGCCAGATCGCCGTGGGTGAAGGCGCCCCACACCTGTTTGCTGATCAGGATGTCGGTGGGCTGCGGCCGCAGTTCGGCGACCAGCTGCGACCAGTCGGCGGGACGTTCGCCGGCCATGCCTCTGGATTCAACGCGGCCCGGCGCGCCACCGGTCACGTTGACCAGGACAACCGGTAGACCACGTTGGCGGAACGCCTCCGCCAGTCGGGCGGCATGCTGGACGATGACATCGGTGGGATGCACGGTCGGCTGGTTGACGATGCCCTGCTGCAGATCGATGCAGATCAACGCGGGTCGGGGATCCAGTCGGGTCAATGGCATGAGATGGCTCCTGTAACCTGGGTCGGACGATGACGATGGGCGGCCCGGGCAGGGCACGGCCAACGCCAGCATGACAGCAGCGGTGTTGCCGGCGTGTATTGGCAACCCCCATCCACGGCCACGATGATTTCGCCGCGCGGCGGCTTATCTGCCAGAATCCGGCGGTCAGCCCGCGATGGAAGTCCAATGCCAGAGACCGTGATGCCCGGCGCCGCCCGCGCCACCAACTCGCCTGCGCGGGTACTGTTTGCCAGCCTGATCGGCACCACCATCGAGTTCTTCGATTTCTACATCTACGCCACCGCGGCGGTACTGGTGTTCCCTAGCCTGTTCTTCCCCTCCGCGGACCCGGCATCGGCGACCCTGCAGTCACTGGCGACGTTTGCGCTGGCGTTCTTCGCCAGGCCGATAGGCTCGGCGCTGTTTGGCCATTACGGCGATCGCATCGGCCGCAAGGCCACGCTGGTGGCGGCATTGTTGACGATGGGCCTGTCGACGGTGGCGATTGGCCTGCTGCCGACCTATGCCAGCATCGGCGTGGCGGCTCCGGCCTTGCTGGCACTGTGCCGGTTCGGCCAGGGCCTGGGGCTGGGTGGCGAATGGGGTGGCGCGGTGTTGCTGGCGACCGAGAACGCGCCGCCCGGCAAGCGCGCCTGGTACGGGATGTTCCCGCAGTTGGGCGCGCCGATCGGGTTCCTGTGTTCGACCGGCATTTTCCTGTTGCTGAGCGAAGTGCTGACTGATGCGCAGTTCATCGGCTGGGGCTGGCGGATTCCGTTCCTGGCCAGCGCGGCGCTGGTGTTCGTTGGTTTGTGGGTGCGCTTGCGGATCACCGAGACACCGGACTTCCAGAAGACGCTGGACAGCGACCAGCGCGTGCGCCTGCCGATGTGGACGGTGCTCAGCCATTATCCGGGCCAGCTGCTGGCGGGCACCTTCATGGTGCTGGCGACATTCGTGCTGTTCTACCTGATGACCGTGTTCTCGCTGAGCTGGGGCACCGCGCAACTGGGCTACAGCCGCGAGCAGTTCCTGTTGCTGCAGATGGTCGGTGTGTTGTTCTTCGCCGTGTGCATCCCGTTGTCGACGCTGTTCGCCGATCGTCATGGCCGGCGCCTGGCGATGGTGATCGCGAGTGTGCTGATCTTCGTGTTCGGGCTGTTCTATGCGCGCCTGTTCACCGCCGGTGCGGCCTGGCAGGTGCTGCTGTTCCTGTCGCTGGGGCTGGCGGCGATGGGCCTGACCTATGGGCCATGCGGCACCTTGCTGGCGGAGTTGTTCCCGACCGAGGTGCGCTACACCGGCGCCTCGCTGGCATTCAATCTGGCCGGTATTTTCGGTGCCTCGCTGGCCCCGTACATCGCTACCTGGCTGGCTGGCCATTACGGTCTGGCCTACGTTGGTTATTACCTGTGCGTGGCGGCGGCACTGACCTTGCTGGCGTTGGCATGGATGCCGCGGCAACGTGGCTGAGCGTCGCCGGCCGACAGCTCACCAGAGCGCGTCACGCAGCTTGTACCAGGCCATCGCCGCGACCAGCAGCGGGGTGCGCAGGGCGCGGCCGCCGGGGAAGCTGGCGTGCCCGATCCTGGCGAACGCGTCCAGCCGTTCGGACTGGCCACGGATGGCCTCGGCGATGAAGCGCCCGGCCATGCCGGTGGCGGCAACGCCGTGGCCGGAAAATCCCTGCGCGAAATACAGGTTGTCACCCAGCCGTCCGAAGTGCGGCGCGCGGTTGCGCGAGATGTCGATCAGGCCACCCCACAGGTAGTCCATGCGGACATCGGCCAGTTGCGGGAACACCCGCCGCATGCGCCGGGTCATGGTCGCGCGCAGGCTCGGCGGCGGCAGCGTCGAATAGCTGGCGCGGCCACCGAACAGCAAGCGGTGATCTTGGCTGAGGCGGAAATAATCCAGCGCCCAGTTGGTATCCGCCACCGCCATGTCATTGCCGATCAGTGCGCTGGCCCGCTCGGCACCCAGTACTTCAGTCGCGGCGATGTAGGTGCCGACCGGCATGATCCGCGATTCCAGTTCGGGGGCGATGCCGCGCAGCAGCGCGTTGCCGGCGAGGATGCCGGACTGGCACCGCACCTGGCCAGCGCGGGTGTGCATGATCGGTTGTGCGCCGCGATCAACACGGGTGACAGCCGATTGCTCATGGATGACCACGCCCGCCGCCAGGCAGGCGCGGGCCAGGCCGAGTACATAGGCCAGCGGATGCAAATGGCCGCTGTGCGGATCGTACAACGCACCGAGGTAGCGGTCGCTGGCAAGCTGCCCGCGCAGTTGTTCGCGGCTCCACCATTGCACCGGATACTGGTAACGTTCGCTCATGTGGCGGGCGGCGGCCTGCCATTCGCTGACCTGGCGCGGTTTGATCGGGGTCGAGGCGTGGCCATCGCGCCAGTGGCAATCAATCCGGTGGCGTTCGATGCGCTGGCGCAGCCAGTGCACGCCCTCGCGCGAGTAGTCGAACAATCTGCGCGCATCGTCGAAGCCGATCAGTGACTCCAGCGCCGCTTCGCCGCAGCTGTAACCGGCGATGACCTGGCCACCGTTGCGACCGGAGGCACCCCAGCCGATCCGCGCTGCTTCCAGCACCACCACCCGGTAACCGGCCTCGGCCAGCTCCAGCGCCGCCGACAGACCGGTGTAACCGGCGCCGAGGATGCAGACGTCGGCCTCGGCACTGCCCTGCAATGCCGGCTGCAACGGCAGTAACGGCGTGCTGGCGGCGTACCAGCTGGGTGGATAGGACGAAGTGGCCGATGAGCTCATACGCTGCGCAGGTACCAGTCGTATTCCAGATCACTGACGTGGCTTTCGAAGCGGCGCATTTCGGCCAGTTTCTGTTGCCCGAACACATGCTGGAAGCTCGCCCCAAACTGCTCGTTGATCCAGTTGCTGGCGAGGAAGTCATCGATCGCCTGGCGCCAGTAGGGAGTGTGGATATCGGTCTGCTCGTAGGCGTTGCCGACGACGGGTGGGCCCGGCTCGCGTTGCCGTTCGATACCGTCGAGCATGCCGGCCAGCACTGCCGCGGTCACCAGGTAGATGTTGGCATCGGCACCGGCGATGCGGTGTTCGATGCGGGTGTTGGCCGGGTCGCTGTGCGGGATGCGCAGGGCGACCGTGCGGTTGTTGTAACCCCAGCAGTCGTTCAACGGCACGAACGCATTGAGCACGAAGCGACGATAGCTGTTGGCATGGGGTGCGAACAGCAGCAGGCAGTCTTTGGCGTTGTGTTGCAGGCCACCGATGGCATGGCGCAGCGCGGCCGTGGGCTGGTTCACCGGGGAAGCAAACACGTTGTTGCCATCGCCGTCGAGCACGCTGACATGGATATGCATGCCACTGCCGGCCTGATCGACCAGCGGCTTGGCCATGAAACTGGCCTGCACGCCCTGCTGCTGCGCCACCGCCTTGATCGCGCGCTTCAGGTATACCGCGTCATCGCAGGCACGCAGCGCGTCGTCGCGATGCTTGAGGTTGATTTCGAACTGGCCCGGCGCGTATTCGGCGACCGCGGTGTCGGCCGGTATTGATTGCGCCTGGCAGGCGCCGGCGACCGCATCGGTGAAGCCGCGATAATCGTTGAGGTCTTCGATGTAATAGACCTGGGTACTGGTGTTGCGTGCGCCGGTGACCGGATTGAGCGAACTGCGCGGCCGGCCGTGCTGGTCACAGCGCTGGTCGAACAGGTAGAACTCCAGCTCGACCGCGACCACCGGCGTCAGCCCGCGTTGTGCGTAGCGTGCCAGCACCGCGCCCAGCACCTCGCGCGGATTGGCGGCAAACAGGCCGCCGGCACCGTCTTCCATCGTCAGCAGCAACTGCGCCATCGGCCGCGGCGACCACGGCACCGGTCGCAGCGAGCCGGGCAGTGGCCGGCAGATCCGATCCTCGTCACCGATGTCATAACCGAGGCCGGTTTCTTCCACCGTGTTGCCGGTGATGTCGGTGCCGATCAGCGACATCGGCAGGCATACGCCGTCGCGGTAGATCTTCTCCAGCGCGCTGCGATCGATGCGCTTGCCGCGCAGCAGGCCATTCATGTCCGGCAGCAGCAGATCGACGGCCTCGCAGGCGGGCATGGCCTGGAGGGTCGCCAGATCCGTGGCCGACATGCCGGGCGCGGATGGAGTGGCAGTGGAGCGGGGCTGGTTCATGGGTTAGCCAACAGGAGACAGGAGCGGAGAGCGTGTCATGGTCATTTGCCTGAGTGCAAAGCCGTGGTCATGGGGGTGAAGCAGAGCGCCTGTATCGTGTCTGCCGCGGCCGGTGTCGCGGTGGTCGCCAGGCCAGCACATGGCGGATGACACGCTCTCCCAGTGGCCGGATTTTGTCAAGAATACTCAACGCGAATGGTGCTGGAACACTGCCAATGACAAAGGTAAGCCGTTTAAAGCCCGGTTTTGGTGCTATCAGTCGCGGCCGCCGGATGCGTGTGTTGTAAAAATAAAACGGCCGGGTTAAGTTGGCCTGACACCTCTCCGAGCGTTCCGTATGGCCAGCCCAGCCCTGGTCGCGTTGCCCACCGACCGCAAGCAGATTGGCATGCACCCCTTCCTCGCGGTGGGCGAAAAGTATGTCCGCGCAGTGATCAACGGCGCCGGTTGCCTGCCGGTGTTGTTGCCGACGCTGGTGCCGTCGTTACCGCTGCGCGAATGGCTGGCCGGGGTCGATGGCATCGTCCTGACCGGTTCGGTCAGCAATATCGAGCCACATCATTACGGCGACGAAGTCTCATACGAAGGCAACCTGCACGACCCGGCACGCGATGCCACCACCTTGCCGCTGGTACGGCTTGCATTGGAACTTGAATTGCCGTTGCTGGCGCTGTGCCGCGGCTTCCAGGAGGTCAACGTCGCCCTGGGTGGCACGCTGTACCAGAAAGTCCAGGAGCAACCGGGCATGCTGGACCATCGCGAAGACACCTCGGCGCCGCTCGAGCAGCAGTACGGGCCGGCACATGTGGTGGATCTGGCCGCTGGCGGGCTGCTGGCCGGCCTGGCGGGTGTCAGCCAGGTGCGGGTCAACTCGCTGCACGGGCAAGGCGTGCGCACGCTGGGCGACGGTCTGCTGATCGAGGCGACCGCGGCCGACGGTCTGGTTGAAGCTTTCCGCCACGTGGGCCCGGGTTATCTGCTCGGCGTGCAGTGGCATCCCGAGTGGCGGGTCACCGAAAATCCGTTCTACCTGAGCATTTTCCAGTCGTTCGGCCAGGCCTGTCGTGAGCATGCCAGCCGACGCCAGCAGCGAGCAGTTCCATGAATCGACGAAAACAGCCAAGCAGCGTCATCAGCGTTGCCGACCCCTCCGAGAGTTCCCTGCGGCGCTGGCTGAAAGAGCGCCACATCACCGAGGTCGAATGCCTGGTGCCCGACATCACCGGCAACGCCCGCGGCAAGATCATCCCCGCCGACAAGTTCTCCCACGACTACGGCACCCGCCTGCCGGAAGGCATATTCGCCACCACCGTCACCGGCGATTATCCGGATGACTACTACGAACTGACCTCGCCGTCGGATTCGGACATGTTCCTGCGTCCGGATCCGGATACCGTGCGGATGGTGCCGTGGGCAGCCGATCCGACCGCGCAGATCATCCACGACTGTTTCACCAAGGACGGCGCGCCGCATGATCTGGCCCCGCGCAGCGTGTTGCGGCGGGTACTGGATGCCTATGCCGAGGCCGGACTGCGGCCGGTGGTGGCGCCTGAGGTGGAGTTCTTCCTGGTCCAGAAAAACACCGACCCGGACTTTCCACTGCAGCCGCCGGCCGGCCGTTCCGGTCGCCCGGAGACCGCGCGCCAGTCGTATTCGATCGACGCGGTCAACGAGTTCGATCCGATCCTCGACCTGATGTACGACTACAGCGAGGCGATGGAGCTGGACGTGGACACCTTGATCCATGAATCCGGCGCCGCCCAGCTGGAAGTCAACTTCGTTCATGCCGATGCGATGTCGCGTGCCGATCAGGTGTTCCTGTTCAAGCGCACCATGCGCGAGGCGGCGATGCGGCACGGCGTTTACGCCACTTTCCTGGCCAAGCCAATGGAAAACGAGCCCGGCAGCGCCATGCATATCCACCAGAGCGTGCTCAACGGCAAGGGCGAAAACATATTCAGCGGCGGCGACGGCAAGATCAGCGCGATGTTCGGTCATTACCTGGCCGGCCTGCAGAAGTACATGCCGATGGCGATGGCGCTGCTGGCGCCCAACGTCAATTCCTATCGCCGGCTGGCGCTGGGGCAGGTGGCACCGATCAACGTGCAGTGGGGCTACGACAACCGCACCTGTGGCCTGCGGGTGCCGATGGACACGGCGGAAAACACCCGCGTCGAGAGTCGCTTCGCCGGTTCCGACGCCAATCCCTACCTGGCGATGGCCGCGACCCTGGCCTGCGGCCTGCTGGGCATGCGCGAGAAGCTCAGCCCGACCCAGCCATTGACCACCAGCGCCCAGGATGTCGGCTTCGAGCTGCCGCGCTCGCTCGGCGATGCGCTGGACAAACTGGAAGTCTGCGAGCCGATCAAGGCGATGCTGGGACCGCGATTCATCCGCGCCTATGTATCGGTCAAGCGCAAGGAATATGAAACCTTTTTCCGCGTGATCAGCTCGTGGGAACGCGAGTTCCTGCTGTTGAATGTATGAGCCTGCCCGCCATCTCAAGGAGCA
Source organism: Pseudoxanthomonas dokdonensis (assembly GCF_001431405.1). Taxonomy (GTDB): domain Bacteria; phylum Pseudomonadota; class Gammaproteobacteria; order Xanthomonadales; family Xanthomonadaceae; genus Pseudoxanthomonas_A; species Pseudoxanthomonas_A dokdonensis. Next base: position 29,759 of record NZ_LDJL01000008.1, on the reverse strand, counting down.
CCAGACATGCCGTATCTTGATTTCCGCGTTTCCGCAAAGCCATCGCAGCAACAGGCAGAGCGCGTCGCCGGCATTCTCACGGAACTTACCGCCACCGTTCTGGGTAAAAAGCCCGAGCTGACCTCGGTGTCGATCCATGCGATGGAGGCTGGGCATTGGTACATCGGTGGCAACAGTCTCGCCAGTCAGTCACTGGTGACGTTCTATCTGGACATCAAGGTCACTGAAGGCACCAATACCAAGAATGAAAAAGCCGAGTACGTCCGCCGCGTGTTTGCCGCGGTGGCCGATATATTCGGCGCGCTGGCGCCAGCCAGTTACGTCGTGATTGATGAGGTTCATGCAGACGCCTGGGGCTACCAAGGGCAGACCCAGGAATATCGTTACATCCGCGGCAAGCCGTTGTGACAGCAGCATCATCCGGCTGAGCTGGCCGGCTCAGCCAGCTTGTTTCAGGCGATGGCGCGGCAACCGGCCGTGCATCGCTGATTCCTGCGAACAGATGTCGTGCCGGGAAGCACGGCCCTGCCTTTACGGAGATGACATGACAACCCTCGATACCCGCCACCTGCAGCAGCTCGATGCCGCCCACCACCTGCATCCGTTCAATGACAATGCCGCGCTGGCCAAGCGCGGCACCCGCATCCTGACCCGCGGCGAGGGCTGCTATGTCTGGGATGCCGACGGCAACCAGCTGCTGGATGCGTTTGCCGGCCTGTGGTGCGTCAACATCGGCTATGGCCGCAAGGAACTGGGCGTGGCCGCGGCCCGGCAGATGGAAACGCTGGCGTACTACAACAGTTTTTTCCAGTGCACCACCGAGCCGACCATCGCGCTGGCGGCCAAGCTGGCCGAGCTGGCGCCGGGCGACCTGAACCATGCTTTCTTCACCAATTCCGGCTCCGAAGCCAACGACACCATCCTGCGGCTGGTGCGGCACTTCTGGGCGGTGCAGGACCAGCCGCGGAAGAACATCTTCATCGGTCGCCATGACGGCTACCACGGCACCACCATGGCCGGTGCCAGCCTGGGCGGGATGAAAGGCATGCACCAGCAGGGCGGGCTGCCGATACCGGACATCCATCACATCGATCCGCCTTTCTGGTTCATCGACGGTGGCGATCTGTCGCCGGACGAATACGGGCTGGTCGCGGCGCGGCGGCTGGAAGACAAGATTCTGGAACTGGGCCCGGAGCGGGTGGCGGCCTTCATCGGCGAACCGATCATGGGCGCGATTGGTGTCTACATCCCGCCGATGACCTACTGGCCGGAGATTGAACGCATCTGCCGCAAGTACGACGTGCTGCTGGTCGCCGATGAAGTGATCTGCGGCTTCGGCCGTACCGGTGAGTGGTTCGGATCGCAGTACTTCGGTTTCCAGCCCGACGTGATGACCATCGCCAAAGGCATCACCTCCGGCTATATCCCGCTGGGGGCGGCGATGTTCAACGACCGCGTCGCCTGGGTGCTGAAAGAGCAGGGCGGTGAACTGGCGCACGGCTGTACCTATTCGGGGCATCCGGTCTGCGCGGCGGTGGCGCTGGAGAACATCCGCATCATGCAGGACGAGAAACTGGTCGAGACCTGCCGGCATGACACCGCCCCGTACCTGGCCGAGCGCTGGGCGCAGCTGGGCGAACACAAGCTGGTCGGCGAAGCGCGCATCGCCGGCATGATGGGCGCGCTCGAGCTGGTGCCGGACAAACGCCAGCGGCGGTTTTTCCGCGAGCGTGGCAGCGTCGGCGGGGTCTGCCGCGATCACGCGCTGGCACAGGGATTGATACTGCGGGCAACCTGGGACGCGATGTTGCTGTCACCACCGCTGATCATCAGCCGCGAGCAGATCGACATGCTGTTCGCACGCACCTGGAAAGCGCTGGACGCGACCGCCGCCGGGCTGGCGGCATGAGCCGCGCCGGCCCCCATCCATCGCAGATCCTCCGCGCCAGCCGCTGCCAGGGCAGCGGTGGCGGGGGTATCATGCGGACGAAACCCCCAATCCGGAGAATGAAATGAAGCGGCTGACACTGGTCCTGGCGGCAACGGTGTGCGCAGGCGTCCTCGGCGGATGCGCGGACAAGGGCGCGGATGGCAAGGCGGGTGCCGCCGCCGACGTGGTCAACGTCTACAACTGGTCCGACTACATCGCCGAAGACACCATCCCCGGCTTCGAGAAGGCGACCGGCATCAAGGTCACCTACGACGTGTTCGACAGCGATGAAATGGTCGAGACCAAGATGCTGGCCGGTTCCTCCGGCTACGACGTGGTGGTGCCTTCGCTGGCGTTCCTGGGCCGGCAGATCCAGGCCGGCGTGTTCCTGCCGCTGGACAAGAGCAAGATCCCCAACCTGAAGAACGTCGACCCGGCCATGCTCAAGCGCATCGCCGTGCAGGATCCGGGCAACCAGTACGCGGTGCCCTATATGTGGGGGACCACCGGCATCGGCTACAACGTCGACAAGATCAAGGCGATCTTCGGCAGCACCGATGTCACCAACAGCTGGGACCTGGTGTTCAAGCCCGAAAACGCGGCCAGGTTGAAGGATTGCGGTATCACCCTGCTGGACACCCCGACCGAGCTGATCCCGATCGCGCTCAACTATCTGGGCGAGGATCCGAACAGCTTCGACCCGGCGGTGATCGCCAAGGCCACCGCCTTGCTGACCGCCATCCGTCCGTATGTGCGCAATTTCCATTCGTCCTCGTACATCAACGACCTGGCCAATGGTGATCTGTGCCTGGCGGTTGGCTGGTCCGGTGATGTCATCCAGGCGCGTGACCGTGCTGCCGAGGCGGGCAACGGCGTCAACATCGGCTATTCGATCCCGCGCGAGGGCGCACCGCAGTGGTTCGACATGCTGGCCATCCCCAAGGATGCCAAGCACGTCGATCAGGCCTATGCCTTCATCAACTATCTGTTGACCCCGGAAGTGGCCGCGGCCAACACCAACTTCGTCACCTATCCCAACCCGATTCCGGCCTCCAAGCCGCTGGTCGACGAATCCATCCGCAACGATCCGACGATCTACCCGCCGGCCGATGTCGATGCCAAGCTCTTCATTTTCGCGATCCTGCCGCCGGAGGTGGCTCGCGAGTACACGCGCATCTGGACCGAACTCAAGACCGGTACCTGAGCAACACGCTGCTGGCCAGTCGGGGAGCAGGCACAGGAGCAACATGTCCACGCAGGATGCAGGGTGAAACTTCACAGGTGGAGAAGCTGATGAAACTACGATTCCTGGTGGCAGCCGCGGCGATTGCGGGATTGGCCGCGTGTGGCGACAGGGCCGCGACGGGGAGCGGCGCAGACAAGGCCACGGATACCAGCAAGGTAGTGAATGTCTACAACTGGTCGGACTACATCGCCGACGACAGCATCCCCAATTTCCAGAAGCAGACCGGCATCAAGGTCATCTACGACGTGTTCGACAGCAACGAGTTGCTGGAGACCAAGCTGCTGGCCGGTTCCAGCGGCTACGACATCGTGGTGCCGACCCTGAACTTCCTCGGCCGGCAGATCCAGGCCGGGGTATTCCTGCCGCTGGACAAGAGCAGGATTCCGAACTACGCCAACCTTGATCCGCAGATGATGGCGCGCATCGCCAGGCAGGATCCGGGCAACGAATATGCAATTCCTTACATGTGGGGCACCACCGGCATCGGTTACAACGTCGACAAGGTCAAGGCCGCATTCGGCAATACCGACATCGCCAACAGCCTGGATATCGTGTTCAAGCCGGAGAACATCGCCAAGCTGAAGGACTGCGGGGTGACGCTGCTGGATACACCTTCGGAACTGATCCCGATCACGCTCAACTATCTCGGCGAAGATCCCAACAGCACCGACCCGGCGGTGATCGAGAAGGCGGCAGTACTGCTGCGTTCGATCCGGCCGTACGTGCGCAACTTCCATTCCTCGCAGTACATCGATTCGCTGGCCAATGGTGACACCTGCCTGGTGGTCGGCTGGTCCGGCGACATCATCCAGGCCCGCGACCGCGCCGCCGAGGCGGGCAACGGCGTCAACATTGCCTACGCCATTCCGAAAGAGGGCGCGCCGCAGTGGTTCGACATGCTGGCCATCCCCAAGGATGCCAAGCACGTCGATGAAGCCTATGCGTTCATCAACTACCTGCTCGACCCGCAGGTGATGGCCAACAACTCCAACTTCATCAACTATCCCAACGCGGTGCCCAAGTCGATGCCGCTGATGGATGAGAGCATCACCGGTGATCCGACGGTGTATCCGCCGCCGGAGGTGGCCAGCAAGCTGTTTACGTTCGCCATCGTCCCGCCGGAAGTGGATCGCCTGTATACCCGTATCTGGACCGAACTCAAGACCGGCAAATGAAGCAATGCCCGGCGCCAGCCGGGCAGCGCCACCGCGGTGGCACCCACCTCAAGGAGACGACCGTGGCAATGGCCAACGCCAGACCGGACAAAGCAACCGTTGAGCGACCCGACGCCAAGGTCGCGGTGGAGGACTATCTCAGCATTGTCGACCTGCGCAAGGAGTTCGATGGCTTCGTCGCCGTCGACGATGTCAGCCTGAATATCCGCAAGGGGGAGATCTTCGCTCTGCTTGGTGGATCGGGCAGTGGCAAGTCGACCCTGCTGCGCTGCCTGGCCGGCTTCGAGCGGCCGACCAGGGGCAGCATCCGCCTGGATGGACAGCTGTTGAACGAGTTGCCGCCGTACGAGCGGCCGTTGAACATGATGTTCCAGTCCTATGCGCTGTTTCCGCACATGACGGTGGAACAGAACATCGCTTTCGGCCTCAAGCAGGACCGCCTTGGCAAGGATGCGATCAAGCTGCGGGTCGACGAGATGCTGGCGCTGGTGCAACTGGAGAAACTGGCACGGCGCAAACCGCATCAGCTGTCCGGCGGCCAGCAGCAGCGGGTCGCGCTGGCGCGTTCGCTGGCCAAGGATCCCAAGCTGTTGTTGCTGGACGAACCGATGGGCGCGCTGGACAAGAAACTGCGCTCGCAGATGCAGCTGGAACTGGTCAGCATCATCGAGAAGTCCGGCGTCACCTGCGTCATGGTCACCCACGACCAGGAAGAGGCGATGACCATGGCCACCCGCATCGCACTGATGGACCAGGGCTGGATCCGCCAGGTCGGCACCCCTGATGAAATATACGAGTCGCCGACCAGCCGCTTCGCCGCCCAGTTCATCGGTTCGGTCAACCTGCTGGAAGGACGAATCGAGGAAGACCAGGCCGAGTACATCACCATTGCCTCGCCGGCATTGGACAGGCCGATCTACATCGGTCACGGCGTCTCCGGGTACGAAGGCCAGGAAGTGGCGTTCGGGGTAAGACCGGAGAAGGTCCAGATCAGCAAGGAAGAACCGGCGCAGCCGCACAACAAGGCGCATGGCGAAATCGAGGACATCGCCTATTTCGGCAGCCATTCGGTGTTTCATGTGCGGCTCGATAGCGGCTTCATGATGCTGGCCAATTTCGCCAATCAGGAACGCTGGGCCAGCGAAGGCATGACCTGGGGCGACAAGGTCTGGCTGGCCTGGGGCGACAACGAAGGGGTGGTGCTGACCTCATGAACAGGCACTGGTGGAAAGCCTGCTTGCCCGGTCCGCGCTGGTCGCTGATCTCGGTGCCCTATCTGTGGCTGTTGGTGTTCTTCGCCATCCCGTTCCTGATCGTGCTGAAGATCTCGTTCGCCAAGCTGGCGATCGCGATGCCGCCGTATACGCCGATCCTGGAATACGTCGACGAAGCACTGACCCTGAAGCTCAACCTCGGCAACTACGCCTCGCTGTTCATGGATTCGCAGTACGGGCTGGCCTATCTGAGCTCGATCAAGATTGCCGGTATCTCGACCCTGCTGGCGTTGCTGATCGGCTATCCGATGGCCTATGTCATCGCCCGGCTGCCAGCGAGCACCCGCAACATCGCGATCATGCTGGTGATCCTGCCGTCGTGGACCTCGTTCCTGATTCGCATCTACGCCTGGATCGGCATCCTCAAGAGCAGCGGCATGGTCGGCTCGCTGCTGGAGAAGACCGGCATCATCAAGCTGCTCAACATGCTCGGCCTGATCGACGGCAACCAGATCCTGTACACCCCGCTGGCCGCCTACATCGGCATCGTCTATGCCTACCTGCCTTTCATGGTGCTGCCGCTGTACAGCAATCTGGTCAAGCATGATCACCGCCTGATCGAGGCCGCCTACGATCTGGGCGCACGGCCGTGGCAGGCGTTTTTCCGCATCACCGTGCCGTTGTCGCGCGCCGGCATCATCGCCGGCTGCATGCTGGTGATGATCCCGGCAGTCGGCGAGTTCGTGATCCCGGAACTGCTGGGCGGTCCGGATACTCTGATGATCGGACGGGTGTTGTGGAATGAGTTCTTCAACAACCGTGACTGGCCGGTGGCCTCGGCGGTCGCCATCGTCATGCTGATCCTGCTGATGGTGCCGATCCTGTTGTTCAACCGGGTCCAGCAGCGCGAGATGGAGGGCCGGCTGACATGAAGATGCCCGCACGCTGGTCGACCTGGCTGGTGCTGGGACTGGGATTCGCATTCCTGTACCTGCCAATCCTGATCCTGATGGTGTACTCGTTCAACGAGTCACGGCTGGCAACGGTCTGGGCCGGATTCTCGACCAAGTGGTATGGCGAGCTGTTCCGCGACCGGCAGATGCTGGGGGCGGCCTGGATCAGCCTGAAAGTGGCGTTCTGGACCGCCTGCGCGGCGGTGGTGCTGGGGACGATGGCGGCGCTGGTGATGACGCGGATGCGTCGATTCCCCGGCAAGACCCTGTTCGGTGCCCTGATCACTGCACCACTGGTGATGCCGGACGTGATCATCGGCTTGTCGATCCTGCTGATGTTCGTTTCGGTCGGCAGCATGTTCCATCTCGAGTCCAAGGGTGTGGTGGCGATCTGGATAGCCCACGTGACCTTCAGTCTGGCGTTCGTGACCGTGGTGATTTCCTCGCGGCTTTCGGAACTGGACAAGTCGCTGGAGGAAGCAGCGATGGATCTGGGCGCCAACCGGATCAAGGTGTTCTTCCTGATCACCCTGCCGATCATCGCACCGGCACTGGTCTCGGGCTGGTTGCTGGCCTTCACCCTGTCGCTGGATGACGTGGTGATCGCCAGCTTCGTCGCCGGCCCCAGCTCGACCACCTTGCCGATGAAAGTGTTCTCGTCGGTGCGGCTGGGCCTTAGCCCGAAGATAAACGCCTTGGCGACGCTGATGATCGTCGCGGTTTCGATGGTGGCACTGTTCGGATGGTGGCTGACCTACCGCGAGGAGCGCCAGCGCCAGCGCGACATCAAGCTGGCGCTGCAGCCGGACAAATAGTCCTCGCAGCCACATCGGCATCGCACCCGCTGGTGGCTGACGGCCTGCTAACGCGCGCCCGTGCAGACTGACCGCGGATTTCCGGAGAACGCACCATGAGTACCCGCATCATCAACCCCGCCAATGGACAGCTGGCGTATTCGATTGAACTGATGGACGCCGCCGCCATCGAAGCGGTGCTGGCGCAATCGCAACGGGCGTTCGCGCAATGGTCGGCACACAGCCTGCAACACCGCGGCCAATTGCTGCGCCAGGTCGGCCACGAGCTGCGTGAGCGCAAGCACGACATCCAGCGGATCATGACCACCGAAATGGGCAAGCTGCGCAAGGAAGCCATCGCCGAAATCGAGAAATGCGCCGGGGCGTGCGATTACTACGCCGACCATGCCGCCGAGTTGCTGGCCGACAAAGCCATCGCCACCGATGGCAGCCGCAGTTATGTGCGCTACGAGCCGATCGGCTGCGTGCTTGCGGTGATGCCATGGAATTTTCCGCTGTGGCAGGTGTTCCGCTTCCTGGCCCCGGCCTTGATGGCCGGCAACGTGGCGCTGCTCAAGCACGCCAGCAACGTGCCGCATTGCGCCGATGTCATCGCTGATGTGTTGCGCGAAGCTGGCCTGCCACCGGGCGTGCTGGGCGTGCTGCACATCGACAATGATCAGGCCGCCGAGGTCATCCGCGATCCGCGGGTGGCGGCGGTGACCCTGACCGGCAGCGAGCGAGCGGGCCGTTCGGTGGCTGCCAACGCTGGCCAGCAGTTGAAGAAGTCGGTGATGGAGCTCGGCGGCAGTGATGCCTTCATCGTGCTGGAAGATGCCGACCTGGACAGTACCGTCACCGCCGCGGTGGCATCGCGTTTCGGCAACGCCGGGCAGACCTGTATCGCGGCCAAGCGCTTCATCGTGGTCGAGGCGATCGCCGACGCCTTCATCGAACGTTTCGTCGCCGCCGCATCCAGGCTGCGCTTGGGTGATCCACAGGACGACGCCACCAGCCTTGCGCCGATGGCACGGCAGGATCTGCGCGACGAGTTGCACAGGCAGGTGCTGGCCAGCGTCGAGCAAGGCGCGGTGGTCCTGCTCGGTGGCCAGCCCGACAGCTCGCATGCCGGCTATCCAGCCACCATCCTCGACCGGGTGGTGCCGGGCATGCCGGCCTACGAAGAGGAATTGTTCGGCCCGGTGGCCAGTCTGTTGCGGGTGGCCGGTGAAGTGGAAGCGGTCAAGGTCGCCAACGATACCCGCTTCGGACTGGGTGGCAGCGTGTGGACGCGTGATGCCGCCCGTGGTGAGCGGATTGCCGGGCAGTTGCAGGTGGGCGCGGCCTTCGTCAACGCCATCGTCCGCAGCGATGTGCGGTTGCCGTTCGGTGGCGCCAAGCAGTCCGGCTTCGGCCGCGAGCTGGCCGAACACGGCATCCACGAATTCATGAACATCAAGTCGGTCTACGTCGCCTGAAAGTTCGGCCGGACCCGCCGCCGGCCGGTTGAATGCAGCGCAAGGCGGCATCGGCATGTGCGGCGATGGCAGGCGGAGCGGCGGCAAGCGTGCATGGCTGGAACAGATGGTGTCGTCCAGCGCGCTTCTGTTAATACGCCGCCGGTGCCATCTTTGCGGCAACTGAAATGGAGACACGCCATGAACACTTCGACCACCAGCTCGCCCGCACGGGTCATCCGCCTGCTGCGTGGCCGCGCGGCGTCCGATGGCGCCGGGGTCAAGCTGACCCGGGTCATTGGCGGTCCGGATCTGCCGGATCTGGACCCGTTCCTGCTGCTCGATGAATTCGGCACCGACCGCCCGGAGGACTATCTGGCGGGTTTTCCCGAGCATCCGCATCGCGGTTTCGAAACCGTTACCTACATGCTGGATGGACGCATGCGACACAAGGACAACCACGGCAACGAAGGCCTGTTGACGCCGGGCTCGGTGCAGTGGATGACCGCCGGCCGCGGCCTGGTCCACTCGGAGATGCCGGAGCAGGAATCCGGTCGCATGCGCGGTTTCCAGTTGTGGGTCAATCTGCCAGCACGCGACAAGATGACCGATCCGAAATACCAGGAGTTCGCGGCCGAACGGATCCCGGTGACGCAACCGGCACAGGGTGTCACGGTCAAGGTCATCGCTGGCCAGGTCGGGCAGGTCAGTGGGCCCATCTCGCAGGCGGCCACCGATCCGCTTTACCTGGACATCGAACTGCAGGCCGGTGCCGACTGGCAGTACCGGCTGCCACAGGGACACAATGCGTTTGCCTATGTCTTCGAAGGCGACATCACGGTGGGCCGTGGCGAGGAAGCACGCCCGGTAGCCGCACAGGAGCTGGCGGTGCTCGGTGGCGGTGAGGAGCTGTCACTGCACGCCGGTAGCGCCGCGGCGCGTCTGATCCTGGTAGCAGGTCGTCCACTGCGCGAGCCGGTGATGCGGCACGGACCGTTTGTCATGAACACCCGTCAGGAACTGATGCAGGCATTCGTCGATTTCCAGGAAGGCCGTTTCTGATGGCCAGCCGGGCGCCGTCGACAGCAGCACCGGGCGGGGTCACGACAACGAAAAGGCCGGGGATTCCCGGCCTTTCCGCTATGCGGGCAACAGGTGCTTGAAGACGATCAGTCTTCGCGTCCAAGCCACTTGTAGGCCATGCCGCCAATCAGGCCACCCAGGATCGGTGCCACCCAGAACAGCCACAACTGGCTGACCGCGCCGGAACCGGCGAAGAAGGCCACGGCGGTGGAACGCGCCGGGTTGACCGAGGTGTTGGTGACCGGAATGCTGATCAGATGGATCAGAGTCAGGGCCAGACCAATGGCGATCGGCGCGAAGCCCGCCGGTGCCCGCGGATGGGTCGAGCCCATGATTACGATCAGGAAGAACGCGGTCAGCACCACTTCGCACAGGAAGGCGGCGGCGACCGTGTAACCGCCCGGTGACAAGGCACCGTACCCGTTGCTGGCAAAGTTGCCGGCTGCCAGCGGGTTGTTGTTGAAGTCGGCATTGCCCTTGGCAATCTGCATCAGGATGAAGCCGGCGACCAGGCCACCCAGTACCTGGGCCACGATGTAGGGCAGCAGTTCGCGGGTCGGAAAGCGACCGCCAGCCCACAGGCCGAAGCTCACCGCCGGATTGAAATGCCCGCCGGAGATATGTCCAAACGCGTAGGCGCCGGTGAGCACGGTCAGGCCGAATGCCAGCGCCACGCCGACGAAGCCGATGCCCAGCGGATTGCCGTCGCCGCCAAAGTTGGCAGCCAGTACCGCGCTGCCGCAACCTCCCAATACCAGCCAGAAGGTACCCAGGAATTCCGCTGTCAGTTTCTTGCCAAGATTCATGCTTGAACCCCCAAAGTTAAATTAGGCCGCCGTTTTTGGCGGTGCGCGAAAGATATACGAAGCCCATCACGGTTTTGTTCGATTTACGTTATCGCGGACTCACAAATAACCTCAGTGCTCGGGCAAGGGAATGAACTCCGTCTCGCCTTCGATATGCCCGAACCTGTCATCCAGCCAATCCTGCTTGGCCTGTTCAATACGCTCCCTCGAGCTGGACACGAAGTTCCACCACATGTGCCGGGGGGCGTCCAGTGGTTCGCCACCGAGCAGCATCGCTTTCACCGGCGTCAGTGCGCGCAGCACCGGACGGCTGCGCGGATCCAGCACGACCAGATGCTTCTCCGGAATATCCGCGCCATCCAGCTGCGCCTGTCCTTGCAGCAGATAGATGGCGCGCTCGACGTGTTCGTTCTCGATCGCCAGTTCGGCATCGGCGGCCAGATCCACGGCGACGTTGAAGGTATCGGCAAACACCCGTACCGGTGATTCCTCGCCATAGGCGCGGCCGGCGATCACCCGCAACCAGGCGCCGTTGTGGCGGAATTCGGGCAAGGTCCTGGCCGCGTGGTGATGGAACTCCGGCGAGGTTTCCTCGTGGCTCTTCGGCAAGGCGACCCATGTCTGCATGCCATGCACCGCGTGCGCCTGCTGGCGGGTGTGGCCAGGGGTGCGTTCGGAATGAGCGATGCCGCGACCAGCGGTCATCCAGTTGACGTCGCCGGGCAGGATCACCTGTTCCGAGCCAAGCGTGTCCTTGTGGCTGATCGCGCCGGACCAGAGATAGGTCACCGTGGCCAGACCAATGTGCGGGTGTGGCCGCACGTCGATGCCACGGCCGGGGTCGAACGTCGCCGGCCCCATGTGATCGACGAACACGAACGGGCCGACGCTGCGCGCCTGCAGGGAAGGCACTGCGCGGCGGACTTCGAAGCCGCCGCCCAGATCATGTACGCGAGGGGTGATGATGGTGGTCATGGGGGTATGGTCAGACAGTCAAATCGAAAGATGCCAGTCGGGCAGGCAGCGATGTGCGCGGCCGGCAAGGATCATGGCAACCTCGGAAGCAGGGCGCCGGTGCGACCGATGTAGTCCCGGTAGCGTTCACCGAACAGCGACAACAACCAGTGCTCCTCGCGCCGCAGCTTGAACCAGAAAGAAGCCAAGGCCAGCGCCAGTGCGATCAGTCCGCGCCACTCGCCAATCATTATCGCGGTGCCGGTAAACATCAGCAGCAGCGCGCTGTAGATCGGATGACGGACGCGGCGATAGGGCCCGTTCTCGACCAGTGCGTGCGCCTGCTTGATCTGGACCGATACGCTCCAGTTGCGCCCCAGCGACCAACGCGACCAGATCGCCAGTACCGCGCCGGCCACGCACAGCAGCAGCCCAACGGCTTCGACCGTGAGCGAGTGGGGCAGGAATGCGTCGCGTAACCAGCTGTCGCCGAACCACTCACCTGGCCCCAGCAGGGCCACCACCGCCAGCAAGGGCAGCCAGTAATACAGAAAGCGCTGCAGCGACGGCTCCGAACGCTCTACGGGCTTGTTGCCGCGCGCGCTCCACATCCAGTACAGGCAGACCGATGCCCAGGTCAGTTTGAGCGCCACGTTGAATCCGTGCGTCATGGCCAGCTCCCCGATGACTTCGTAGCGAGTATTCTCCGCCAACCTGATTACGTCAACCTGACAGCCAGCAGTCGTTGGCAGGCGCCCTGCGCCGGCCTGATCCAACTGCGGCCACATCCACTGGTGCGGCGCGATCCCACAGGTTATCGGCGCGCTGCGCGGACGAGCCCAGCCACCTCATCCAGGCGCTGATCCGAAGGCCAGCCCTGGAAGGCCTGACGGTAACGATTGCCATCGCGGACATACAACGTCGGCGTCGCCCATGAAGTGATGAAAGGCCATGCCTGCCGGCTGTAGGCAATCCCGCTGTTGCCGGCGGGGATGATGTCGGCCAGCTCGGTCAATGGCTGCAGATACAGGCTGCCATCGACCGGGAACAGCCACAGCACGCTGTGCCTGAAGAAATCCGCCAGTGCGGGGTCAGCCATGATTGCCGCCAGTGCGCGCTTCGACGGCTGGCAATAGGGGCCGTAGACCATGATGGCATCGAAACCTTCGAGGTCGACATTGGCCAGCTGGATGCCGCCATCGCCAGTCGCTGCCCTGATCACGCCAGGCTGGTTCGCGTCCCATGCCGACGACTGCCGGACGGCCGTGCGCGGGTCGGCCCCGGCGCCGGCCACATGGTCCATCAGTTCGAAGTCACGCAAGCGCACCGCCGAGGAGCGCAAGCTGCGCCGGATGTCCTCCGACAGCAGCGAATGCTCTTCCAATGTCTTTGCGGTGGAAGCAAGCAATGGCCTGTAAGCCACGTTGTTGGTGTAGAAGATCACCTTGGCCAAGCGCCTGGACAATGCCTGCAACTGCTCATCGTCAAGCGCCGCCGGCGCACCATAGGCGCGGCGCAAGGGAACAAACAGATCATCCACCTGGCCTGCAAACGACTGGCCGCCACTGTCGAGGGTGGACGACTCCAGTGCCGCCATCCTGCTGTCAAAAACTGACTCTGCAAGCGCAACCGCAGTGGCCTGTGAGGTCTGTTTGGCCTGTCCGCTCTGCGCATGCAGGGCAGGAGACAGAGCCATGAAAACAGGGAGTAACGCTGCCAGGAAAGCACGGAAGGACATCAGCAGGCTCGTTGCGTGTGTGTCCTTCCATTAGCATCGAGCATTGATGGCCGTCAAATCCAAGCGCTCGGCAGCAGTTTCAACAACAGCGGAACCCGCTCTTGCCGCCATAGCGGGCTTCCTGGCGCTCGCGGAAGAACGTCTTGTAATCCATCGGCTCGCGGTCCGGGTGCTTTTCCAGGATGTGGCGGACGTAGTTGTCGTAATCGGGCACGCCGCAACACAGGCGTGCCGTCTGCACCAGCCGGCGCCAGACCCGTTTGTGGGTCTGGTAATGGCCGATGGTGACCAGTTGGGTACCCATCTCAATCGCCTCCGCTCACAGCTGGGCCAGTTGCGCCTGTTGCTGCGCGTCCAACGCCACGTAAGGGGTTTCCTTGTCACTGCGTTGCGGGTTGCGGCGTGCGGCGACAATGGCGCGCAACGAATAGACCAGGATGCTCAGTACCACCAGCAGGAACAACGCGGTCAAGCCAGTGTTGACATAGGCATTGACCACGATCTGGTGCATCTGCTCGACGCTCTTGGCCGGCGCGGCGATCTCGCCGCGGGCGATGGCATCGTTGAACTTACTGGCCTGGGCCAGGAAGCCCTGGCCGGGATCGTGGTCGAAAATCTTGATCCAGCCGGCGGCGGTGGTACAGATCAGCAGCCATGCGGCGGGCACCGCGGTGACCCAGGCGTAGCGGTCACGCTTGAGCTTGAACAGCACCACCGTGCCCAGCATCAAGGCGATGCCCGCCAGCATCTGGTTGGAGATACCGAACAGCGGCCACAAGGTGCGGATGCCGCCATACGGATCCTTGACCCCGGTGTACAGTAGATAACCCCACAGTGCCACGCAACCGGCGGTGCCGATCAGATTGGCGGTCCATGACTCGGTGCGCTTGAGCGCGGGCACGAAGGTACCGAGCAGATCCTGCAGCATGAAGCGCCCGGCCCGGGTGCCGGCATCGACCGCGGTCAGGATGAACAAAGCTTCGAACAGGATCGCGAAGTGGTACCAGAACGCCATCATGTCTTCGCCCGGCAGCAGCGCATGCAGGATCTGGGCAATGCCCACCGCCAGGGTCGGTGCGCCACCGGCGCGGGCCAGGATGGTGCTTTCACCGATCTCGCGGGCGGTGCTTTCGAGTACGTCGGGGGTGATGGTGAAGCCCCACTGGCTGATCGTCGCGGCCACCGTCGCGGCATCGGAACCGACCGCCGCGGCCGGGCTGTTCATCGCGAAGTAGATGCCCGGTTCGATGATCGAGGCCGCTACCAGCGCCATGATCGCGACGAACGATTCCATCAGCATGCCGCCGTAGCCGATGTAGCGCATGTGGCCTTCACTGGCCAGCAGCTTGGGCGTGGTGCCCGAGGCGATCAGTGCGTGGAATCCGGACACCGCGCCACAGGCGATGGTGATGAACAGGAACGGGAACATGCCGCCTTTCCAGACCGGCCCGGTGCCATCGATGAACTGGGTGGTGGCTGGCATCTTCAGATCCGGCATGACCACGATGATGCCGATTGCCAGCGCGACGATGGTGCCGATCTTGAGGAAGGTGGACAGGTAATCACGCGGTGCCAGCAGCAGCCACACCGGCAGCACCGCGGCGACAAAGCCGTAGCCGATCAGCATCCAAGTGATCTGGACATCGGTGAAGGTGAAAGCCGGGCCCCAGGTCGGGTGCGCGGCGACCTTGCCGCCGTACCAGATCGCCGCCAGCAGCAGGATCAGTCCGACCACCGAGATTTCGCCGATCTTGCCGGGGCGGATGTAACGCATGTAGACGCCCATCAGGATCGCGATCGGCATCGTCGCGATCACGGTGAACATGCCCCACGGACTTTCCGCCAGCGCTTTGACCACCACCATCGCCAGCACCGCCAGGATGATGATCATGATCAGGAACGCGCCGAACAGGGCAATCGTGCCGGCCACCGGTCCCATTTCCTCGCGTACCAGTTCGCCCAGCGAACGGCCGTTGCGGCGGCTGGAGATGAACAGGACCATGAAGTCCTGCACCGCGCCGGCCAGGACCACGCCGATGATCAGCCACAGCATGCCGGGCAGGTAACCCATCTGCGCGGCCAGCACCGGACCGACCAGCGGACCGGCGCCGGCGATGGCGGCGAAGTGGTGTCCGAACAGCACCTGCTTGTTGGTCGGAACGTAGTCCAGGCCATCGTTGTTGAGCACTGCCGGGGTCGCGCGGGTGGCATCCAGGTGCATCACCTTGTTGGCGATGAACAGGCTGTAGTAGCGGTAGGCAATCAGATAGATGGAGACCGCGGCGGTGACGATCCATACCGCGTTGATGTGTTCACCCCGGCGCAAGGCCACGGTACCCAGTGCAAACGCACCCAATACCGCCAGTGCGGCCCAGGCCAGCTTGGACAGACCCTTCATGAAGCACCCTCCACGGAAACTCCGCTAAGCGTCCTCCGTTGCGGCGGAGGGGTCAATCCGTAAACGCCGGTGCAGGCTGCTACTTTGGTCGAAGCGTCGACCGTCCTTCGAGTCGCCGTCGCGGTGGCCGCTACAGCCAGCGGGCGCGCTTGAACCACCAGTACAGGCCGCCGCAGACGCCGGCCACGGCGACGATCAGCAGTGGATAGGCGTGGCGGCCATCGAGCTCGGGCATGTGGTGGAAGTTCATGCCGTACCAGCTGGTGATCAGAGTCGGCGCGGCCAGCAGCGCCGCCCAGGCGCCGAGTCGCTTGACCGTCTCGCCCTGGGCCAGGGTCACCAGCGACAGGTTCAGGTTCATCGCGCTGGTCAGCATTTCGCGCAGGGTGTCGGTGGCCTCGTTGACGCGTTGCGCGTGGTCGTGGACATCGCGGAAATACAGCCGCACTTCGTCCGGCACCAGGCTGCTCTGCGAACGCGACAGCTGCGCCAGCACATCCTGCAGCGGTGCCACCGCCAATCGCATGCGGGTCAGTTCGCGCTTCAGATCGTACAGCTTGAGCACGGTAACGCGGCGGAAATTGTCGGAGAAGATGTCTTTTTCCAGCGCATCCAGGGTGTGATGGAAGCTGTCTACGATGGGTCGATAGTTGTCGACGATGCAATCCATCACCGCGTACAGGCAGTAGGACGGGCCCAGCGACAGCATTTCCGGCTCACGCTGGACCCGTTCGCGGACGCCGGTGTATGAGCGCGATTTGCCGTGGCGCACGGTGACCAGGTAGCGCGGCCCCAGGAACGCATGCGTTTCGCCGTAATCGATGTGGTCGTGCTCTTCCTGCGCGGTGCGCATCACCGCGAAGAACGAGTTGCCGTAGGTTTCCAGCTTGGTCCGCTGATGCGCGTTCTGCGCATCCTCTACCGCAAGATCGTGGAGCTGGAATTCGTCCTGCAACTGGTACAGCACGCTCGCGGCCGGCTCGTATAAACCGACCCAGACAAAACTGCCATCGTCGACCGCCAGGACATCGCTGATTTCGTCCAGGCCGATGTCACGGCGCATGCCGTGCCTGTCGTAGACAACGCAATTGATGACGCTGGCCGGCTGCTGCTTGTCCGCCGGGGGCGGCGAATGGTGGGTCGGTGTCTGCATGCGCCCATCGTGCGGCATGCAGGCCACTGGCGGCAAGGTGGCGGCCGGTTTCGACGCCTGGGTGCGTGGCCGATCGACGTCGATGCCCGGCATTTACCGGGCATCGAAGGCTGCCATCACTGGGCGATGAAACGCACCGCCGTACCGCCGCCGGCGGCCATGTGCAGGCTCAGGGTCTGATCGTGGAGCACGGCGGCCTCGCGGGTTTCAATCTGGATGTCCTGCGGTGCGGTCTGCCAGTGGGCGTTGGCGCCATCCTGATAGATCTGGGCGATATAACGGCGATCCGGATCCAGGAATGACAGCGGTACTTGCAGCGTCCGCGCCTGTTGATTGCTGATCGCGCCCAGGTACCAGTCATCGCTGTTGCGATCCTTGCGCGCGATGCTGGCGTATTCGCCGACTTCACCGGCCAGTACCCGTGACTGTTCCCAATCCACTGGCACGTCCTTGATGAACTGGAACGGCGCCGGGTTGGCTTCATAGTTTTCCAGCAGATCCGCGGCCATCTGCAGCGGGCTGTAGATCACCACGTAAAGCGCCAGTTGCTTGGCCCAGGTGCTGGCCACGCCGGTCGGCGAGCGGGTCTTCATGCCGAAGATGCCGGGGGTGTAATCCATTGGTCCGGCCAGCAGGCGGGTAAATACCAGATTGGCCTCGTGCTCGGGCGGATTGCCCGGCTGGCCCCAGGCGCTGTATTCCATCCCGCGCGCGCCCTCGCGGGCAATCCAGTTGGGATAGGTGCGGCGCAGGCCTGTGTCCTTGATCGGCTCATGCGCATTGATCGCGATGTGACGTTTGGCGGCCTCGGTGACGACCTTGAGATGATGGCGAGCCATGTCCTGGCCCTCGTGCCAGGCGTAATGGACCTGGCCATCGAGGCCGCGCACCTTGGCCTGGCCTGCGTCGGCGACATAGCCGGTCTTGACGCTGGTCACGCCTACCCGCTGGTACAGATCCAGCGCTGCTTCCAACTGGGTTTCGTAGTGGGCGGCGTTGCCGGAGGTTTCGTGGTGGCCGATCAGCCGCACGCCCTTGGAGATGGCATAGGCCGACAGTTTTTCCAGATCGAAGTCCGGATACGATTCGGTGAAGCTGAAGTCCTCGCCGTTGCCGAACCAGTCGCCATCCCAGCCCACGTTCCAGCCTTCCACCAGCACGCCGTCAAAGCCGTTGGCGGCGGCGAAATCGATATGCTTCATGACGTTTTCGTTGGTCGCGCCATGCCTGGGCCCGGACGCCCAGGTTTTCTGGTCCAGATGCATTTCCCACCACACGCCGACGTACTTCATCGGCTTGACCCAGCTGACATCACCGAGCGCATTGGGCTCGTTGAGGTTGAGGATCAGGCTGGAGTTGGCCAGGCCGGCGGCGTCATCGGCGACCATCAGCGTGCGCCACGGGGTGTTGAACGGTGCCTGGCGGATGACTTTGCCATCGCCAATGCCGGGCGTCAGCAGGGCGCGGAAGCGGCGGTCCTCGATGCGGGTCAGGTTCATGCCGGCGTAGTCGACCAGCGCGGCCTCATGCAGCGACAGGTGGGTGCCATCGTCGAGCTTGAAGGTAATCGGCGTCTGCGCGTCGCCTACCTGCTGCACCGGCGTGTGCTGGTACAGGTACTCGGCACGGTTCCATTGCTCGGCCGGAATCCACCAGGCGCTGCCGTCACTGGCCAGGTTGAACTCGGTCAGCTCCTGGCTGATTCTTACTTCCGGCAACGCTGCCTGTTGCGGAAATTCGTAGCGAAAACCCAGGCCGTCGTCATAGACACGGAAGACCACGTCGAAGCTGCGCTTCGGCGCGATGGTCTCGCTCAGGGTCACCCGCAGTTCGTTGTAATGGTTGCGGACGAAGCGACGCTCGCCCCACGGTTGTTCCCACTTCTCGTCGACCTTGCGGGTGCTCGGCTTGCCCAGGCGCATGTTGCGTTCGAACTTGGGCGCGTCGAGCAGGATGAAACCCAGTCGCGAATCATCAATCAGTGGTTTGCCGCGGCGCTGGACGGCGTAGGCGGGGCGGCCGTCATTGTCGGTGGTCAGGCTGACCTGCAGACTGCCGTCCGGCGAGGAGACCGTGACCGGCGCGGCCTTGGCGGCGGGATCGGCGGCCATCGACGGCAACGCGAACAGACACAGCAGAAGCAACCAACTACGACGAACCATCTTGCGGACCCCTAGGCTTGATCAGGTCCGCATCCTGCGTCAGTTGCGTGCTTGGATACGTTTGAATACGTATGCAACGGCCAACTGGATGGGCAGCAGCAGCGCCACCCAGATCTGGTTGGATTGCGGCGAAACCGCCAGCCAGTGCGGCAACCACGCCACCAATGCGCAGGCGGCAACCAGATAACTAGTCCAGACGGTCCAGCGCGCCGGTTTGCGGCGTCGCAGCAAGGCAATTGCGCCGGGCAGCAACAGCAGGCACAGCGGATTGAACAGCAGCAGGTTCTGGTTGCGATACGCGGCCCAGTGCTCGGTAAAGCCCCACAGGAACGCCAGCACCAAGCCGAGCACGCCAAGCAGCAGCCAAATTGGCAGCATCAGTGCGGCGAACAGGCGCGGCGCGCGCAGGCCCAGCACCGCCAGGGCGATGGCCAGCAGGACGCCGGCCAGCAACCACGGTTTGTAGCTGCGCGATTGTTCGGCCGGTTCCGGGGCGATGCGATGCGGCAGCATGACCTGCTCGGACGACACCAGTGGTTGCCCGGCGCTGTTGCGTGATTCACCCAGGCTGTCGGCCAGCCGCATCGGCACGTAGGCCTCGTCCCAGCGTGACAGCGGGACGTCGGTGGATGGGCCCAGGCCGATGTCGAAGCCCAGCCACATCCAGGTCGCCGGCGAGGCCAGGCGCACCGCTTCGCTGCGCAGGGTGTTGCCGCGCGAGCGACCGGACAGTTGTGATTTCAGGCCCCCGCCCAGCGCCCGGTCGATGGCGTCACGGACCTTGGTCGAACAGTTGGAAGTGAAGTAGTCGTAGCGGTAGCGGGCGTTTTCCGGCCGGGCCTGTTCGGCCAGCGAGTCGGCCAGCGCCTGCGCCTGTTGCGGGGTCAGATCCAGCCACTGGATCTTCACCCCGCGTCCTTCGTCACGGTAAGTCGCCAGGTCCTGCTCCAGCGGCAGCGCCACCAGGTAGTACTGCATGACGCCGTTGACGAAATTGCCGATGAAGTCATCTTCGCTGGGATCGAAGGCACCAAAGTTGTACGAGGTGGCCTGGCCGCTCTGCGGGTCCTGGACGATGATGGCATCATGGCCGAAGCGCTCGAAGAACACTTCGCCCGGCTGCATCGTCATCACCCCGATGCGCGGCGCGGCGACGGCAACGCTGGCCATCAGCAGCAGCACGCAGGCCAGCCACGCACGCAGCCACGCGGGCGCCGGCATCCGCTGCCGCGACGGCTGATCAGGAATGGTCGGACGAAACACTGACGTGGAAGGCATGCACGCGGCGGCCGTCGGCCTTGGCCACCCGGAAGGTGAACGCCGACAGGGTGAGTTCTTCGCCGGTTTCCGGCAGGTGGCCGATGGCGGCGGTAACCAGGCCACCGACGGTGTCGTATTCGTCATCGGCAAAATCCGCGCCAAAACGTTCGTTGAAGTCATCGATCGGGGTCAGTGCATCGACCACGTACTGGCCGTCCGGCTGGATGGCGATCAGCAATGCGTCGTCTTCTGCTTCATCGTGCTCGTCGTCGATCTCGCCTACGATCTGTTCCAGCACGTCTTCGATGGTGACCACGCCGGCGACGCCGCCGTACTCATCGACCACGATCGCCATGTGGTTGCGCGACAGCCGGAATTCCTTCAGCAGCAGGTTGAGTTTCTTCGACTCGGGAATCAGCACCGCCGGCCGCAGCAGTTCGCGGATGCCGTCCGGACGGGTCTCGGACACCACCCCGCGCAACAGGTCCTTGGCCAGCAGGATGCCCAGCACCTCGTCCTTGTCATCGCCATGCACCGGGAAGCGCGAGTGGCCGGATTCGATCACCTGCTTCATCAATTCGATGAAGTCGCCCTCGACCGGCAACGAGACCATCTGCGCGCGCGGAATCATCACATCGCCCACGGTCAGGTCGGCGACCGCGATGGCGCCTTCCATCATCCGCAGCGTATCGCTGCCGATCAGGTCATCGGCTTGCGCGTGGCGCAACATCTCCAGCACGTCGTCGCGGCTGGAGGGCTCACCGGAAAACGCCGAACTTATGCGGTCCAGCCAGCTGCGCCGTTTTTCCGGATGTCTGCCATCCGGATGTTTGCCATCGGCATGCTTGGTTTCCGGATGTTTGTCGGTTTCCGGCGCGGGGGTACTGTCGTCTTCAGGCATCTCGTGTAGGCAGGCACCCGCGGCGCGGGCGACCGGGCCAGTCTATCAGGATGCAAGCGCGCTAGTGGGCCGCCGGGGCAGCGATCGATGCCGGGCTTTCCGCTGGTTCTTCTTCCGGATCAATGCTGTAGGTACAACCCAGCAGGGTCTTGCCCGGATGCGAGGTGACGTTGGAAACGTTCAAGATCATCGAACGCACCTGGGCCTTGCCGTCGCCGTCGATGAAGGGCTCGCTCAGCACCTCCTTGCCGAACATGGCCTTTTCCGGGGTGTCGAGCGCGGTTTCCAGTTGCAGCTGCCGGGCCAGCGGCCGCGGGTCGGGCAGGTCCAGCACCGCCATCACGCTGGAGCCGGCGAAGGCGATGTGGTCGGTGCGATGGCCGAGCACGGTGATTGGCTGGTTGAGCAGGTATTCGCTCATGAACATGTTGGCCTGCGGCAACGGCCGCCAGCCGAGGGCAACGGCCTGCAGCGGATCCTGGATGGCGATGGCCAGCGGCAGGAAGTTTTCCGGCGTGTCCTGGCAGCTGATCAGTCTGGCCAGATCGACCTGGGCAGGATCCAGCGTGGGCGGCGCGCCCGGGTCGGCGGAAGTGGCGGCGTGGGCATTGCCGGTGGCAAGCGCCAGCGACAGCGCCAGTGATGCCAGCAGCGGATTGCAATCGATCATGGACAGGTACTGTGGTTGGTTTCAGAGCTGGGCGTAGGGATCGGCGATGCCCATTTCGGCGAGGATGTCGCGTTCCAGCTGCTCCATCGCCTCGGCTTCCTTGTCGTCCTCGTGGTTCCAGCCGAGCAGGTGCAGGGTGCCGTGCACGGTCAGGTGCGCGTAGTGGGCCGCCAGCGGTTTTTTCTGCTCCCTGGCCTCGCGCGCCACCACTGGCGCACAGATCACCAGGTCACCGAGCAGCGGCATGGTCACTCCCTTCGGCAGCTTGATGTCCTCGGCCATTTCAGCCGGGAAACTCAACACGTTGGTGGCGTAGTCCTTGCCGCGGTAATGGCGGTTGAGCGAACGGCCTTCGCGGCTGTCGACAATGCGGATGGCCAGGTCGGCCTCACGGATGCGGCCATGCAGCGCCGCGCCGACCCAGCGCCGGAAGCTGACCGCCGCCGGCAGGCCCAGTCGCGGCAGGGCATAGCTGACTGATACTTCCAGGCGTACTGGCCCCTTGGTCATGCCGGTCCGGTCTCCGCGTCTTTGCTGTCCCGTGCATCGTAAGCCTGCACGATGCGGGCGACCAGTGGGTGCCGGACCACGTCGCGGCTGCCAAAGAAGGTGAAGCTGATGCCGTTGACCCCGTTCAGCACTTCCAGTGCGTCCTTCAGGCCGGACTTCTGGTGCTTGGGCAGGTCGATCTGGGTCATGTCGCCGGTGACCACCGCGGTGCTGCCATAGCCGATGCGGGTCAGGAACATCTTCATCTGTTCGATGCTGGTGTTCTGCGCCTCGTCGAGGATGACGAAGGCATCATTGAGCGTACGTCCGCGCATATAGGCCAGCGGGGCAATCTCGATGACATTCTTTTCCAGCAGCTTGACCACTTTCTCGACGCCGAGCATTTCGTACAACGCGTCGTACAACGGGCGCAGATAGGGGTCGACCTTCTGGCTCAGATCGCCAGGCAGGAAGCCCAGCTTCTCGCCGGCTTCGACCGCCGGGCGCACCAGCACCAGTCGCTGCACGCGCGCTTCGTTCAGCGCCTCGACCGCGCTGGCCACCGCCAGGAAGGTCTTGCCGGTGCCGGCCGGGCCAATACCGAAGTTGATGTCGTGGGTGGCGATGGCATGCAGGTAGCTGGCCTGGTTGTGGCCACGCCCGCGCACGGTGCCGCGCTTGACCTTGATGCTGACTTCCTGCGGCTCGAAGCCGCCGGCGGCCAGATGGTCGACGTTGGCCTGGTTCAGACGCAGGTGGATGGCTTCGTTGTCGAAGGTCTCGCTGTCGGCTTCCTCGTACAGCGCATGCAGCAGTTTCTCGGTGGCCTTGACCGCCTTGTCCGGACCGGTGACCCGGAACACGTGGCCGCGGTTGGCGATTTCCACTCCCAGGCGCAATTCGATCTGGCGCAGGTGGGCATCGAACGGGCCGGCCAGGTTGGCCAGGCGTTCGATGTTCTCGGGTTCCAGGGTGAATTCGCGTTTGCTGTGGTTGCTCATGATCAATGTCTGGTCTCGTCGCCGGCGTCGTCGACTTCCCACTGGTGGAAGATGTAGGCCTCGTCTTCCAGCAGTGCCTGGTCGAAATGCTCCTCGTCCGGAGCGTCCTCGCGCAGCGTCAGTTCGGGGGATTCCTGCACGCCGATGACTTCCCAGCCGGCTTCACGCAGGAAATGGCTGGCGTGCTGCAGCGGATCATGCGACAAGCCGGGCATCTGGTAACACAACACATAGGCGCCGCCGTAAGCCACAGAATCAGCGGTATTGGGCAACGGCCGGGCTTCCAGCACGAAGACCCACAAGCGAGGCAGTTCCTGGGCGATGGTGACGGTCCTTGGCGGCGAGGTGGAGGGAAGGCAGGGTAACGCGGCGGCCGTGAAGCGGTCACCACATCAGGGACAGGAAACTGGGGACTTGCATCTAATTAAACAATGAATTAAATATGCCGGATGGCCAGCAGGAAACCTCCGACCCCGGCACCCAGGCCCGCGCGTCCCCGGCGTGGCCCCGGCCGGCCATCGACCGAGCAGGCCGACCTGCGCGCGCAGATGCTGGACGCGGCGCTGGCCTGCTACGTGCGCAACGGCATCGCCGCGACCTCGCTGCGCGATATTGCCCGCCGCGCCGAAGTCACCCCGGCATTGCTGCACTACTACTTTGGCGACAAGGAAAAGCTGCGCCAGGCGGTGGTCGATGAGCGCCTGCTGCCAGTGGTGGCGCAGTTGCAGATGCCGCTGCGCGCTGCGAAGTCGTCGATTGCCGGGGTGATTGAAGGATTCGTGCGCGGCATCGTCGAACTGGTCCGCCAGCATCCCTGGCTGCCCAGCCTGTGGGTGCGCGAGGTGGTGTCCGATGGCGGCGCGTTGCGCGGGATGATGGTCGAGCAGATTGGCCCACAGCTGCCGCAGGTGCTGGCGGCACGTTTTGCCCAGGCCCAGGCCGACGGCGAATTGAACGCGCAACTGGATCCGCGCCTGCTGGTGGTGTCGCTGGTCGGACTGACGATGTTCCCGCTGGCCGGCGCACCGATCTGGAAAGCGGTATTCAAGGCCGACGAGCTGGATCTGGATGCCTTGTGCAAACACACCCTGGCATTGCTGCAACAGGGACTGGAGTTGAAACCATGACAATTTCATCGCCGCGCCCGCTGCTTGCCCGTGGTGGCCTGCCGCTGCTCGCCGCGCTGGCACTGGCGGCATGTTCGCCATCGCCGCCGCAGGCGCTGGGTACGCTGGAATGGGACCGGGTGACGTTGCCGTCGCCTGCCGCGGAGAAAATCGTCCGCATCGATGTCCGCGAGGGCCAGCAGGTGCAGGCCGGTGCGCCTTTACTGCAGCTGGAACTGACCCGCGACGATTCGCAGCTGGCGGCGGCGCAGGCCCAACTGCTGCAGAACCAGCAGCGCCTGGACGAACTGCAGAACGGCCCGCGCCAGGAAGACATTGCCCAGGCCCGCGCCAACCTGGCCGCGGCCAGGGCGCGGGCGCTGGAAGCCGATACCTACTACCGGCGCATCGTGCCGCTGGGTCGCCAGCAACTGGTCGCCGCCGCCGACGTCGATACCGCGCGCAGCGCCAAGCAGAGTGCCGACGCACAGGTCGGGGTGGCGCAGGCCGCGCTTGATGAACTGTTGGCCGGCACCCGCCGCGAGCAGATCGCGCAGGGCAGGGCTGCGGTGCTGTCGGCACAGGCACAAGCGCGGCTGCAGGCCGCCACCCGGGACAAACTGATCGTGACCGCACCGCGTGCCGGCCGCGTCGACAGCCTGCCGTATCGCCTGGGCGATCAGGCACCGCTGGGCTCGCCGCTGGCGGTGCTGCTGGTCGGCGACACGCCGTATGCTCGGGTCTACGTGCCGGAGCAGCAGCGTGCCGACGTGCAGGTCGGTGACCCGGTCCGGATCTTCGTCGATGGTCGCGACGCCGCCCTGGCCGGCAAGGTGCGAATGATCCGCAGCGAACCCAGCTTCACTCCGTATTACGCGTTGATCGGCAAGGACGCGGCGCGCCTGAGCTATATCGCCGAAATCAGCCTCGGCCGCGACGCCGCCAATCTGCCCGCCGGCTTTCCGCTGCGCGCAGAATTCGGTCCCGCACGCGATGACTGAGACCGGCGCCGCGGCAACGGCTGAGGGGGCGAGTGATGACATCGCCATCCGGGTCCGTGGACTGAGCAAGCGCTTCGGCGATCTGACCGCGGTCGACAACGTTGACCTGCAGGTGCCCAAGCGTGCCGTTTACGGCTTCCTGGGCCCCAACGGTTCCGGCAAGTCGACCACCATCCGCATGCTGTGCGGCTTGCTGACGCCGAGCGCCGGCAGCATCGAGGTGCTGGGGCTGCAGATACCCGAGCAGTCGGAGGCGTTGCGTCTGCGCATCGGTTACATGACCCAGAAATTCTCCCTGTTCGAAGACCTCAGCGTGCGCGAGAACCTGGAGTTCCTGGCCGCGGTGCAGGGGCTGTCGCGCAGCCGCGCCAGGCAGCGCATCGACGAACTGATCGCGCAGTACCATTTCCAGGATCGGCAGAAACAACTGGCCGGCACCATGAGCGGTGGCCAGAAGCAGCGGCTGGCATTGGCCGGCGCGGTGATCCACCAGCCCGAGCTGCTGTTCCTGGACGAGCCGACCAGCGCGGTGGACCCGGAGTCGCGCCGCGACTTCTGGGAAAAACTGTTCGAGCTGGCCGACGCCGGCACCACCTTGCTGGTCTCCACCCATTACATGGACGAAGCCGAGCGCTGCCATCGCCTGGCCATCCTTGATCGCGGCGCGCTGGTCGCCGACGGCACTCCGGCGCAGCTGTCGCATGCATTGCAGGGGCGCACTCTGCAAGTGGCCGCCGGTCAGCCGCGCCAGGTACATGATCTGCTCAAGCAGGTCGACGGGGTCATCAGCGTGGCCCAGATCGGCAACGCGCTGCGGGTGCTGACCAGCGACGATCCGCAGGTGCAGGCACGGGTGTCGGCCGCGCTGGATGACGCCGGCCTGCAGGCGCAGGTGCAGCTGACCGAGCCTAATCTGGAAGACGTGTTCGTCGCCGCCACCCGCGGCCAGTCGAGGCCACGGCAACAGGAGCCAGCACGATGAACTGGAGACGCCTGCAGGCGGTGATGCTGAAGGAAGTGCGGCAGATGCGCCGTGACCGCATCACCCTGGCGATGATTGTCGCCATCCCGGTGATGCAGCTGCTGCTGTTCGGCTATGCCATCAATACCAACCTGCGGGATCTGAACGCCGGCATCGTCGACCAGGCCAACACCAGTGCCTCGCGCGCGCTGGTCATGGACATGCTGGCAACCACGGTGATCAAACCGTCGCTGCAGGCCGAGACTCCGCAGCAGCTGATGGATGCGCTGCGGCGCGGCCAGATCAGCATTGGCATCGTGGTGCCGCATGACTTCGAGCGTCGCCGCGGCGAAGGCCGCGAACTGGTGCAGGTGCTGGTCGATGGCAGCGACAACGCGGTCCAGGCTGCCGCCGTGCAGCTGGCACAGGTGCCGGTCGACAACCCGCGTGGCATCGCCGCCAATCCGGATGCGCGCGCGGTGGCGCCGATCAGCGTGGTCAGTTTCTACAACCCGGAACGGCGCTCGGCGGTCAACATCGTGCCCGGCCTGATTGGTGTGATCCTGACCATGACCATGGTGCTGTTCACCGGCGTGGCCATCGTGCGCGAACGCGAGCGCGGCAACATGGAACTGTTGATCGCGACCCCGGTCAGCAGTGCCGAGCTGATGGTCGGCAAGGTCACGCCCTACGTGTTGATAGGCCTGCTGCAGACCACCGTGGTGCTGGCGCTGGGCGTCTGGCTGTTCCAAGTGCCCATCAACGGCAGCCTGCTGCATGTGTACCTGATCGCCTGTCTGCTGATCGTCGCCAACCTGGCACTGGGATTGTTGATTTCGACCCGTGCGCAGTCGCAGTTCCAGGCGATGCAGATGACCTTCTTCGTGTTCCTGCCCTCAATCCTGCTGTCGGGTTTCATGTTCCCGTTCGCCGGCATGCCGCGTCCGGTGCAGTGGCTGGCCGAGGTGTTGCCGCTGACCCATTTCCTGCGGCTGATCCGCGGAGTAATGCTGCGCGGCGCCAGCATGTGGGAGCTGTGGCCGGATCTGCTGGCGTTGCTGGCCTTCATCGCAGTGATGATGACCGCTGCGATCCTGCGCTTCCACAAGCGCCTGGATTAACCAGCGAACGATGGCCGGCGCCAGGCGCGCCAGAGCGGGTGACCGGCCAGGGCGATGCCGGCGATGGCAGTGAGCATGCCGCCCAGCAGATCCACTGCGTAATGCTGGCCAGTGGTGATGATGCTGGGAAACAACAGCAGCACCAGCCAGATCCAGCGTCGTGCCGCCGGATACTGCGCGGCGAAGGCAAACATCACCACCGTCGGGATGGTGATGTGGCCGGATGGAAAGCAGGTGTCGGGCTCGTCCAGTGCCAGCAGCAACTGCCAGGCAGAGGTGGTCAGCGGATCCAGCGTGTCCGGCAGTGGATGCCGTGGCAATTGCGTGGGCCAGGCCAGCCACACCAGCAGGTTGATCGCCATCGCCACCACATAGGCACGAAAGGTGGCCAGCAACAGGCGCCGCTCGCGAATGCAGACCGCCAAGAACGGATTGATCAGCAGCAACAGCCAGTAAGGCCAGATCGTCCACGCATGCCAGCCAAACCAGCTGTCCAACGCCGTTACCGGCAACATGGTCGGGGTGCGCAGCGGATGCGCATTGACCCACAGGTACAGCGCGGTATTGAAAACCACCACCGCGCTGACCGCGAGCACTCGCACGCGCAGCCTGACCGGTGCGTCGATCGCAGTCGCTGCCATCCCCTCCGCGGTCGTCCTGACCGAGCGAGAACTCATGCCTGTGCCGGTGTTTCCAGCTCGGCGACGCGGCCGCGCAGCGAGTTGCTGAGGGCTTCGGTGATCAGCACGTCGACGAACTGTCCGACCAGCCGCGGATGGCCGGGGAAGTTCACCGAGCGCATGTTCTCGGTCTTGCCGGTCAGCTCGTGCGGGTTCTTCTTCGACGGGCCTTCCACCAGCACGCTCTGGACGCTGCCGACCATGGCCTGGGAGATGCCGGCGGCATACGCGTTGATGTGCGCCTGCAGCCGTTCCAGGCGGGCATGCTTGACCTCGCTGGGGGTATCGTCGTGCAGGTCGGCCGCCGGGGTGCCGGGACGGCGCGAATAGATGAAGGAGAACGACTGGTCGAAGCCGACGTCCTCGATCAGTTTCATGGTCTTGTCGAAGTCGGCATCGGTTTCGCCGGGGAAGCCGACGATGAAATCCGACGATATCGAAATGTCGGGACGCACTGCGCGCAACTTGCGGATTTTCTGCTTGAACTCCAGCGCGGTGTAGCCGCGTTTCATCGCCGACAGGATCCGGTCGCTGCCGGCCTGGACCGGCAGGTGCAGGTAATTGGCCAGCTGCGGCACGTCGCGGTAGGCCTCGACCAGTGAGTCGGAGAACTCCAGCGGATGCGAGGTGGTGAAGCGGATCCGGTCGACGCCATCGATCTCGGCGATGGTCCGGATCAGCAGGCCGAGATCGGCCACTTCGCCTTCATCGCCATACGGGCCGCGGTAGGCGTTGACGTTCTGGCCCAGCAGATTGATTTCGCGCACGCCCTGCGCGGCCAGGTCGGCCACTTCCACCAGCACGTCCTCGAACGGGCGGCTGAGTTCGGTACCGCGGGTATAGGGCACCACGCAGAAACTGCAGTACTTGCTGCAGCCTTCCATGATCGAGACGAAGGCGCTCGGGCCTTCGGCACGCGGTTCCGGCAGGCGGTCGAACTTCTCGATTTCCGGGAAGCTGATGTCGACCTGCGGCTGTCCGGAAGCCCGCCGTTCGCGAATCAACTCCGGCAGGCGGTGCAATGTCTGCGGGCCGAATACCAGATCCACGTAAGGCGCGCGCTTGACGATGGCATCGCCCTCCTGGCTGGCGACGCAGCCGCCGACGCCGATCAGTACCGGCTTGCCATCCTTCTTCAGCGCTTTCCAGCGGCCGAGCTGGCTGAAGACCTTTTCCTGGGCCTTTTCGCGGATCGAACAGGTATTGACCAGCACGACGTCGGCTTCTTCCGGCTTGTCGGTCAGTTCCAGTCCCTCGGCGGCGGCCAGCACGTCGGCCATCTTGGCCGAGTCGTAGACGTTCATCTGGCAACCGTGGGTCTGGATGTACAGCTTGCCGCGGGCGGGGACCGGCGCGGAGGGCGCGGCCGAGGGCAGGTCGAGCAGGGTGTTTTCAGTGGTCATGGGCAGGCGGGCCGGGGCTGGCGGTTAATCCAGGCGGTCTTCGAGGACGGGCAGGGCCGCTAGTGTAGAGCGTGTCGCCCCGGTTTTGAGCTCCGCGGGCGGC
>NZ_LDJL01000007.1 GCF_001431405.1 Pseudoxanthomonas dokdonensis | reverse complement strand
TCCCCCGTGCACGGGGGAGGGAGCCGAACAATAGCTTCGTCACGATGATCGTAGAGCGGCTGATCGCCGCACTGGCATTGGCCGCCTACGCCTATCGGCACACCGGCTGACGGGAAGGCGTACCGTGCCCCCACCTCGTGCACGGGGGAGGGAGCCGAACAATAGCTTCGTCGCGACGATCGTAGAGCGGCTGATCGCCGCACTGGCCTTGGCCTACGCCTATCGGCATTCCGGCTGACGGCCGGTGTAACGCGCCCCCCACCCCAGCCCTCCCCCGTGCACGGGGGAGGGAGCCGATCAATGGCTTCATCACGGCGAGCAGAGAGCCGATCAATGGTTTCAGTCGGTTGCGGTCTGCCGGGTATGAATCAGATCATCAAGCTCGAAGCCCTGCGCGGTCGCGGTCGCCAGGTATTCGTTCTTGACGCTGGCCGCCATCACCGGTTCGCGCGACAACAGCCACAGGTACTTGCGATCCGGCGAGCCGACCAGTGCCGTGCGGTAGTCCTCGTCGACCCGCAGGATCCAGTAGTCGCCTTTGGTGAACGGCACCCACTTGAAGCCATCGGGCATGAAGCTCACTTCCAGCTTGGCGTTGCCGCTGCCGTCGACCACGCTGGCCTCGCCCACTGACTGCTGCAACTCGCCTTCACCATCACGGGCGCGGTTGTCGACCTTGACCTTGCCATCTTCCTGCAACGAATAGGTGGCGGTGATGTCGGTGTAATCACGCGGCTCGTGGCGCATCGGCAAGCGTGCGATTTCGTACCAGGTACCCAGATAGCGTTGCAGATCGACCGAACTCGCGGTGACCGGGGGATGCTGATGATGCATGGGGGCTTTCCTTGTTGAGGGAAAGCCAAGTTCTACGGCCCCGTCCGTGAAAACCTCGTAAGCCGGCAGCGCGCGGTAACGCCCACGGCGCCGCAGGCATCAGGTCATCAGGGTTTCAAGCACCGCCATGCGGATGGCGACCCCGTTGCTGACCTGGCGCAGGATCAACGATTGCGGACCATCGGCGACCTCGTCGGTGATTTCAACGCCGCGGTTGACCGGGCCCGGATGCAGGACCACCGCATCGCGCGCGGCCAGGCGCAGGCGTTCGGCGGTCAGGCCGTAATCGCGATGGTAGTCTTCCAGCGAGCTGATCAGGCCCTCTTCCATCCGCTCGCGTTGCAGCCGCAGCATCATCACCGCGTCAACGCCTTGCAGCATCTGCTCGAAGTCGTCGCCGACCACGCAGCCGGCCAGGGTGTCGTCTTCCGGCAGCAGCGATGCCGGCCCGCAGACGCGGATTTCGCCGGCTCCCAGCGTGCGCAACGCGTGCAGGTCCGAACGCGCCACCCGCGAATGCCTGACATCGCCGACCATCAGTATCTTGAGGCAGGAAAAATCCGCGCCCTTGGCCTGGCGCAGGGTCAACGCATCCAGCAAGCCCTGGGTCGGATGCGCGCTGCGTCCATCGCCGGCATTGATCAGGGTCGTGCCCTCGCCCGCCACCGCCGCCAGATCGTGCACGGCGCCATTGTCGGAATGACGTACGATGAAACAGCGCACGCCCATCGCTTCGAGGTTCTTCAGCGTGTCGCGCGCGGTTTCGCCCTTGCGGGTCGACGAGGTCGATGCATCGAAATTGAGCACGTCCGCCCCCAGCCGCTGCGCTGCCACCTGGAACGAACTGCGGGTGCGCGTGGACGGTTCGAAGAACAGCGTGCATACGCTGCTGCCAGCCAATACCTGGCGGCGATTGATGCGGCCCATGGCGGCGTCGCGGATCTGCCCGGCGCGATCCAGCAGATGGCAAAGGGTCTGCCGGGGCAGGCCGTCCAGGGTCAACAGGTGTCGCAGGCGGCCATCCGAATCAATTTGCTGGGTCATGGAGTTTCACTGGGCAGGGAAAAGTCAGGCCACCACGTGGGTGGCGTCTTGCGGCGCTGCGAACCAGCGCTCGATGATCACGGCAGCGGCCACCGCATCCAGCGCCGCCGCATCACGGCGTCGCTTGCGGCCTTCGGCGCGCTCGTTGGCGAAACGTTGCGCGGCCTCGATCGAGCTGGCGCGCTCGTCGATCATCACCACCGGCAAGCGGTAGCGTGCGTGCAGCTCGCGGGCGAAGGCATGGGCGCGCTTGCGGATCGGCTGGTCACCGCCATCCAGGGTCATCGGGTCGCCGACGACCAGCCCGTCGGGCCGCCACTCCTTGTTCAATCGGTCGATTGCCGACCAGTCCGGTCCCTGCGCATGCACATCGACCACCGCCAGCGCGCGTGCGCCGGTGCCGAATGCACTGCCAACCGCCACGCCGATGCGGCGCGATCCCACGTCGAATCCCAACACGGTGCCATCCAGCTTCATCATCCACTCCCTGCATGCATGACTGGATCCCCCATGCCAGAGCATGCCGAAAGCAACGTAAAACCTGCGCGACGGCGGCCTGTACGTCGGCGGGCGAACGGCTTCATGCGTGGCCGCTGTAATCGGCCAGGTGCGACATGTCCACGCCGATCAGCCCGGCGGCGGCGTGCCAGCGCTGTTCCAGTGGCAGACCGAACAGCAGTGCCGGATCCGCCGGTGCGGTCAGCCAGCTGTTCTCGCCCAGTTCGTACTCCAGCTGGCCGGCACCCCAGCCAGCACAGCCCAGCGCCAGCACCGCATTGGCCGGGCCTTCGCCACGCGCCATTGCCTCGAGAATGTCACGCGAGGTGGTCAGGTACAGGCCGTTGGCGATTTCCAGGGTCGAATCCCATTCGCGCGGGTCATCGTGCAGCACGAAACCCCGCTCGGGGTGGACCGGCCCGCCACTGAGCACGATCTGGCCACGCAGCGACTCGTCACGGGTCTCCAGCTGCATCTGGCCGAGGATTTCGCCAAACGTGTATTCGGAGGCGCGGTTGACCATGACGCCCATCGCGCCTTCTTCGTCATGCTGGCAGATCAGGGCCACGCCGCGGGCGAAATTGGGATCATCCAATGCCGGCGCGGCGATCAGGAACTGGTTGGCCAGGGGCGAGACGGGAATCGACATGCGGCCCATTTTAACCGAGCCCGGCCTCGCCTGCCTCGCCTCTCCCCTCACGTAGAGCGGAGCTTGCTCCGCTGCCTGCCCTGCTGCTTGCCCTGCTGCCTGCCCCAGCCGAAACCCGCCTACTTGATGAAGTTGTATTGCAGACTGCCCTGCAACCGCAGCGCGTCACCATCACGGCCATCCTGTTGCTGGTACTGGCCGTACAGCAGCTCCATGCCCATGGTCCACGATGGCACCCGGCTCCAGATCAGATTGAGCGCGCCATAGCGGCTGTCGGCAAACGCGTCCCCAGCCAGGAAATCCTCATCCGGCATGTGCAACCGGCCATAGACCAGATTGCTGCGCCAGTCGGCGCTCCAGTAGTGGGTGTAACCGAAGTAGCCGCCATAGCTGGTTAAAGCATGCAGGCGACCCTGGCTGTCGATCACCGCGTCGCGGTTGCTGCCGCCGATATCGCTGACATAGCGGGCCATGCCCTGGCCCCAGTGACCACCGAACAGCAGCAGGTCGCGATCCCCCAGCGAACGTGAGCCGGTCAGCGACAGGCCGCCGGCCTGGTCGTGATGCTTGTCGTCTCCATCGATATAGCCCAGCCGCCGGTACAGGCCGGCCAGCTGCAGGTGTCCGCGCTCGCGTTCCAGACGCAGCCTGGCCGACAGGTCGGGCATGGCATTGGTTACCCCGTCAACCTGTGCATTGCCGCCATCGAGCTGGGTCTGCGGATCCTCGGCCGCCACGCTCAGATGCAGGTGGCGGCCCAGTTTGAAGCTGTGCTGGACGCCGGCAATGAACAGGAAAATGGTGCTGCCTGGCCCTTCGAAATCCAGGGTGTCCGGCAGTGCGTCGGCATCCATGAAATTGCTGTAACCGTAGCCCGCATAGGTGTTGCCGATCTGGCCGTAGGCATGGCGCAGCCGGTACTCGTAACCACTGCTGCTGCCGTAGAAATCATTCTCGAGATAGAAGCGCAGGTTGCCCAGCGGCGTCGGCCGGCGCGCTTCCAGATTGAAACGGGTTTGCTTGGCATGCAGGTTGAAATTGGCCGCGTCGGTGCCCGGGGTATCGTCGAGCGGAATCAACGAGGTGACGAAATTGTCGTCATTGCCGACCGCATGCGGGTCGTACATGGCATCGAGCTTGGCATAGCCGCCGATGCGGAAGCGGGTCTCGGTGCCGGGTATCGGCATGAAGCCCTTGAGCTCGGCATCGGTCGGCGCGGCCTGGCTGTCCGGTCGCGACGCCGCCAGCGAGGGATCCGAGACCGATTCACGCGGCGCCAGTACCGACGCTTCGACGCCCGGCACCGACATCATCGATTGCGTGTCCGGTGGACTGACAGCGGCGCTGGCGACCACGCCGGCCGGTTCGGTCTGCGCGCCATCGGCGACGCTGGCCGGGGCTGCCGGCGGGGAGTTGACCGGCGCGATGGCGCGGCCTTGAGCGCCCGGTGCCTCCAGCGCCTGCAAGCGGCGCTCCAGTGCGTCCAGTTGCTGGCGCATGGCGGTGATTTCGGCGCGCAGTTCGCTGGCACTTGCCGTGTCCGATCCGCTCTGCGCCATCACCGTCGGCGACAGCACCGCAAGCCCCAGCAGCAATAATCCCTTGCGATGGCCCGCCACACTCCGGCGCCCGGCATCATGGTTGCGCATGGCAAAAACTCCCTGTTTCCCGGCGCAGTGTACGGCGATGACGGCAGGTTGACCACGCATCTGGGCGGGCTCCATCAGCGCACTCACCCACCCCAGCGGGCACGCCGGTAAAAACTGGCAGCACCCGCCGTCGGCGATGGGCCGCCGTGGCGGCCAGCATCAGCGCATCAGCGGACTTCGGCGATCTCGACCCCGTCCAGGCCCTGCGCCAGGGTGCGTGCATCACCGCCCTGGGCCAGCTTGATGCGCAACCGCACTTCGTTCTGCGAATCGGCGTAACGCAGCGCGTCCTCGTAACTGATCTCGCCCGCCTGGTACAGCTCGAACAGACTCTGGTCGAAGGTCTTCATGCCCAGGTTGGTCGACTCCTTCATCACTTCCTTGAGCTTGTGGATCTCGCCATCGCGGATGTAGTCCTGGATCAGCGGCGTGCCCAGCAGGATTTCCATCGCCACCCGTCGCGACTTGCCATCGGGGGTCGGCACCAGCTGCTGCGCGACCACACCTTTGAGGTTGAGCGACAGGTCCATCAGCAACTGACCGCGGCGGTCTTCCGGGAAGAAGTTGATGATCCGGTCCATCGCCTGGTTGGCGTTGTTGGCGTGCAGCGTGCACAGCACCAGGTGGCCGGTTTCGGCGAAGGCAATCGCATGGTCCATGCCCTCGCGGGTGCGAACTTCGCCAATCATGATCACGTCCGGCGCCTGTCGCAGCGTGTTCTTCAGCGCCGCATCCCAGCTGTCGGTATCGATGCCCACTTCGCGCTGGGTGATGATGCAGCCTTCGTGCTTGTGGACGAATTCAATCGGGTCTTCGATGGTGATGATGTGGCCGGTCGAGTTCTGGTTGCGATAACCGATCATCGCCGCCAGCGAGGTCGACTTGCCGGTACCGGTGGCGCCGACAAACAGGATGATGCCGCGCTTGGTCATCGCCAGCGTCTTGATCACCGGTGGCAGACTCAGTTCTTCCACCGTCGGGATGCGGGTTTCAATCCGCCGCAGGACCATGCCGACCTGGTTGCGCTGGTAGAAACAGCTGACGCGGAAACGACCGACACCGGCCACGCCGATGGCGAAATTGCACTCGTGGGTCTTTTCAAACTCCTCGCGCTGCGCCGGGGTCATGACGTTGAGCACCAGATCCCGCGACTGCTGCGAAGTCAACGGCGTCTGCGTGATCGGCGATATCTTGCCATTGACCTTGATCGACGGTGCCATGCCGGAGGTGATGAACAGATCCGAGGCCTTCTGGTGGGCCATCAGCTTGAGGAACGAGGTGAAATCGATGGTGCTCATGGAAGTGCTCCGGGAACTCGGACCGGGGACGGCAGAACCGGCAGGAGCATCAATGCTCGCAACAGTCCGCCTTGCCTGATCGATACTGGTCCCTGTAGATGGATATCGAATTCAACTGGCCGTGCCGGGTCCCCGGTCCCGAGTCCCCGATCCCGGCCTTACTCAAACAACCGCTTGTCCTTGGCGTATTCCTTGGCCTGCTGGCGCGAAATCAGCGCCCGCTTGACCAGATCCTGCAGATGCTGATCCAGGGTCATCATGCCGTAGTTCTGGCCGGTCTGGATGGAGGAATACATCTGCGCGACCTTGTCCTCGCGGATCAGGTTGCGGATCGCCGGGGTGCCGACCATGATTTCCCAGGCCGCGGTACGACCGCCACCGATTTTTTTCAGCAATGCCTGCGAAATCACCGCACGCAGCGACTCGGACAGCATCGAGCGCACCATCGGTTTCTCACCGGCCGGGAATACGTCGATGACGCGGTCGATGGTCTTGGCCGCAGAACTGGTGTGCAGGGTGCCGAACACCAGATGGCCGGTTTCCGCGGCGGTCAGCGCCAGCCGGATGGTTTCCAGATCGCGCAATTCGCCGACCAGGATGTAGTCGGGGTCTTCACGCAGCGCCGAACGCAGTGCCTCGTTGAAGCCGTGGGTGTCGCGGTGGACTTCGCGCTGGTTGATCAGGCACTTCTGCGAGGTGTGCACGAACTCGATCGGATCCTCGACGGTGAGGATATGACCGTATTCATTCTTGTTGATGTGGTCGATCATCGCCGCCAGCGTGGTCGACTTGCCCGAACCGGTCGGCCCGGTCACCAGGATCAAGCCCTGCGGCTGCTGGATGAGTTCGCGGAACAACGGCGGGCAGGCCAGGTCCTCCAGGGTCAGCACTTCGGACGGAATGGTGCGGAACACCGCACCGGCGCCGCGGTTCTGGTTGAAGGCGTTGACACGGAAGCGCGCCAGGCTGGGGATTTCGAACGAGAAATCGACTTCCAGGAATTCTTCGAAATCGCGACGCTGCTTGTCCGACATGATGTCGTAGACGAGCGCATGGACCTGTTTGTGATCCAGTGCCGGAATATTGATGCGACGGACGTCACCGTCCACCCGGATCATCGGCGGCAGGCCGGCCGACAAGTGAAGGTCCGATGCCTTGTTTTTTACCGAAAACGCCAGTAGCTCGGCGATATCCATGATCCGACTTCCCCCAAGTGGCTGCAAACTGGAACGATTCTTCCCCAAGCGGCAGTATAGCGATCTTGCCCGCATATCCAATGGTTGATTGAACATGCTCGCCGACGCCCTGCGCGACACCCTGCAACGGCTTGAAAACGCGGCCAATGACGCCGGCCGGCCATGCCCCGGGCTGCTGGCGGTGTCCAAGCTGCAGCCTGCCGAGGCGGTGGCGCAACTGGCGGCGGCCGGACAGCGCGCGTTCGGCGAGAACTACGTGCAGGAAGCACAGGCCAAGCATGCCGCGCTGGCCGGCGTACCCGGTCTGGAATGGCACCTGATAGGCCAC
This sequence comes from Pseudoxanthomonas dokdonensis, assembly GCF_001431405.1. Taxonomy (GTDB): domain Bacteria; phylum Pseudomonadota; class Gammaproteobacteria; order Xanthomonadales; family Xanthomonadaceae; genus Pseudoxanthomonas_A; species Pseudoxanthomonas_A dokdonensis. The sequence goes on along the minus strand of NZ_LDJL01000007.1, from coordinate 340,721 downwards.
CTGCAATCGAACAAGGCCGACATCGCCGCGCGCCTGTTCGATTGGGTACAGACTGTCGACCGGATCAAACTGGTGGCAACGCTGGCCCGTCACCGGCCAGCGCAGTTGCCAGCACTGAACGTGCTGATCCAGGTCAACATCGATGACGAAGCCAGCAAGCATGGTTGCCGGCCCGAACAGATCGATACGCTGGCCGACGCCATCACCGCAGAGCCGCGGCTGCGCCTGCGTGGCCTGATGGCGATTCCGGCACCGGCTCCGGATCCGATGCAACGGCGCCAGGCATTCCAGCGGATGAAGCAGTTGTTCGACGCCTTGACCCGGCGTTACCCCGGCCTTGATACCCTGTCGATGGGGATGAGTGATGATTTTCCACTTGCGGTCGCCGAAGGCGCGACCCTGGTCCGCATCGGCACGGCGCTGTTTGGCGCCCGCCCCCGCCGCTGAACCGGCTTCAGCCTTTTCGCACGTGCCGCCGCAGCGCGCGCACGCAATACGCAATTCGCTTCAAGGAGACGACATCATGGATTCCAGCAACGCAGTGGCTTTCATTGGCGGTGGCAACATGGCCCGCAGCCTGATCGGCGGGCTGATCGGGCGCGGCACGCCGGCGCAGCAGGTACATGTGGCCGAACCGGTCGACGCATTGCGCCAGCAGTTGCAGCAGGATTTCGGCGTGCGCGTCTTCGACAATGCCGCCGACGCGGTGGTGGGTTGTGGCCAGTGGGTGCTGGCGGTCAAACCGCAGGTCATGCGCCAGGTCTGCGAATCCCTGCAGAGCCAGGCCCAGGCCGAAAAGCCGGTGGCGCTGTCGGTGGCCGCCGGCATCACCGCCGACCAGGTCCAGCGCTGGTTGGGTGGCGAGGTTGCAGTCATCCGCACCATGCCCAACACGCCGGCGCTGTTGGGCGCCGGCGTCACCGGCCTGTTTGCCAACGCACTGGTCAGCGACGCGGCACGCCAGCGCGCGACCCGGTTGCTGTCGGCCGCCGGCGCTACCGTGTGGATCGAAGACGAAGCGCAGATGGATGCGGTCACCGCCGTGTCCGGCAGCGGACCGGCCTACATCTTCCTGTTCGCCGAAGCGATGGAGGCCGCGGCCAAGGCCGAAGGCCTGCCGGATGACGCCGCGCGCACGCTGGTGCTGCAGACCATCCTGGGCGCGGCACGGATGCTGACCGAATCCGAGGTCGAGCCTGGTGAGCTGCGTCGCCGCGTCACTTCGCCCAACGGCACCACCCACGCGGCCATTGAAAGCTTCAAGGATGGCGGGCTGGAGGCGCTGGTCGCCAAGGCCATGCACGCCGCACGCGTGCGCGGGCAGGAATTGTCCGCGGCCAATGACTGATCAGACTACTTGAGGGGTTGCCGCACGATGAAGCGCACAGCATCCAGTTATCGCCGCCGGCTGCTGGCGGCAGGTCTTTCGGCAGCATCCTTGTTAACCGCAGGCTTGTTAACCGCAGGCCTGTTGACAGCATGCTCCGGCGAACAGGCCGCCACGCCTGCGCAATACCTGCCTCCGGCGGAGGCGCAATCCCGCTTCGGTGACATCATCGTCCGCTACAACGCATTGCCCACCTTGTCGCTGGCCGAGGCGACCGCCGCCGATTCCGGCCTGCCGCGGGATGCCGACACCGCGATGGTCATCGTCGCGGTGCGCAGGCAGACAGGTAGCGAGGAATTGCCGCAGGCCGCCAGCGTCACCGGCGTGGCCAGCGATCTCAGCGGCAAGCGCCAGCCCATCGCCTTCCGCGACATAGCTGTCGCTGGATACCAGGACCATGTCGGCCAGGTGACGGTAAGCCGCAATGATCACCTGCGTTTCGAACTGCAGGTCACGGTCGAAGGCAAGACCCATCGCGTGCAGTTCGACCGCGGATTCTGACCACACGCAGAGCGGAGTTTGCTCCGCTACCCTTGCTGCGATATCGACGCATTGACATGACACAGCATCTGCAGCGGTTGCCATCCCTTGCGTTCGTTGAAGGCCGGGGCCCGGCATTCGCCAGGAAGAGGACTTCTGGCTTAGTGACGGCTATCGGGATCCGGCAGCCTGCGCACGCCGTGACCACGCCTGGATGATGTCGGCGATCTGATTCACGCCATCGGTCAGCGCGGCCGGTCCCGGCTGCAGGATCAACGGTGACTTGATTTCGTGCAGCTCGCCGTCACGGACCGCCGGGATGGCATTCCAGCCCGGTCGTGCGGCAAGCGCATCGGCGCGGAACTTCTTGCCGCACCATGAGGCCATGATGATGTCCGGCGCCCGGCTGATGACTTCGCCAGGATCCGCCAGTATCCGGTGCTTTGCCAATGACTGGCCCGAGTGCTCGGGAAACACGTCGATGCCGCCGGCCAGCTCGACCAGTTCGGCGACCCAGCGGATGCCGGTGATGATCGGCTCGTCCCATTCTTCGAAATACACCCGTGGCCGGCGCGGCAGTTGCGCTGCCTGCGCGGCGATCGCCTGCAACCTGCGTTGCAGGTCATCGGCGTAGGCATCGGCCTTGCTGGCGACGCCGACCAGTGCGCCCAGCCGGCGGATGTAATCGAGAATGCCAGCGACGCTGCGGTGATTGGAGATCCAGACCTCCACGCCCTGTTTGATCAGCGCCGCTGCGATATCGGACTGGATGTCGGAAAAGCCGATCGCCATGTCCGGTTGCAACGCGAGGATCTGATCGATCCTGGCGCTGGTAAACGCACTGACCTTGGGCTTGTCCTTGCGCGCCTGCGGCGGACGCACGGTAAAGCCGCTGATGCCGACGATGCGATCCTGCTCGCCCAGCGCATACAGCACTTCAGTTGGCTCTTCGGTCAGGCAGACAATGCGTTGCGGACCCATCTCAGGCACCTGCGCTGGCATCGGACCGCGCCGAGGCACGGCTCACGGATACAACCGGTGCTTGCTCCACTGGCCCTCCTGCAACTGGTAACGCCAACGCTCATGCAGGCGGAAGCCGGCGCCGTACCAGAACTCGAATGCATCCGGTTTGACCCGATAGCCGCTCCAGCCCGGTGGCCGTGGCACCTCGATACCGGCGAACTCGCTTTCGACTTCGCGCAGGCGCTGTTCGAATTCTTCCGGCGACGCCAACGGCTCGGACTGGGCCGAGGCCCATGCGCCTATCTGGCTCATCCGCGCACGGCTGGCGAAATAGGCATCGGCTTCCTGGTCGCTGACGATCTCCACCGCGCCTTCGATCCTTACCTGCACGCCGGCCTCGCGCAGGCTGCGCCACAGGAACAGCAGCGCCGCCTGCGGATTGGCCGCCAGCTCGCGGCCCTTGTGGCTGTGCAGGTGGGTGTAGAAGACAAAGCCGCGCGGGTCGAACGACTTCAGCAACACGGTGCGTGCCGATGGCCGGCCCTGCGCCGTGGCGGTGGCCACGGTCATTGCGTTGGCCTCGATTTCCGCGGGTGCCGCCCGCGCTTCCTCGAACAGGCTGGCGAAGGTCGACAACGCCTCGGCATACAGATCGGTCATCAGCACACACTCCATGGGGGCGGCGCCATTGCGGCCACCGCGACATCGGCTATTGTGACCGGATGACCGCGACCACGCATCCCGATGGCAGCGCTGGCTTGCCGTTGCAGTGGGCAGCGGCGGCGCTGGAGATGGCGTTGACGGCAGCGACGGCGCCGCCGGTACTGGGTATCGCCGGTGTCCAGGGCAGCGGCAAATCCACCCTCGCCGCACAGCTGGCCAGCCTGGCCGGGGCACGCGGCCTGCGCGTGGCGGTGCTGTCGCTGGATGACGTTTACCTGTCGCGGCAACGGCGGGCGCGACTGGCCGCAGACGTGCATCCATTGCTGCAGACCCGCGGGCCACCCGGCAGCCACGATCTGCCGCTGGCACTTGAGGTCATCAGCCAGCTGCGCGCGGGTGCGCCCACCCGGCTGCCGCGCTTCGACAAACTGGCCGACGATCCCTGGCCGCTCGGGCAATGGCCACGCATCGAGGGCAAAGTCGATCTGATCGTGCTGGAAGGCTGGTGCCTGTGCGTGCCGGCCGAGTCGCAACAGGCGCTGCTCGAACCGATCAATGCGCTCGAGCGCGAAGAAGACGGCGATGGCCGCTGGCGACAATGGTGCAACCAGCGGCTGGCCAGCGACTACCCGCCGCTGTGGCAGCTGGTCCAGCCGCTGATATGCCTGCAGGCACCGGATTTCGATGTCGTGCCGCTGTGGCGCTGGCAGCAGGAACAATCACTGGCCGCCAACCGGCCCGGGCGCACGCCGATGACCCTGGCGCAGATACGGCGCTTCGTGCAGTTTTTCGAACGGATCAGCCGCCAGGGCCTGCGCATCTGGCCCAGTATTGCCGACAGCACCCTGGCACTGGATGACCAACGCCGGCCAATACCACCGCTGCGCTGAGGCCAGCCGGCCCTTCGCGGTTACGACACCACGAAGGTGATGCGCAGGTTGACCCGCCATTCGGTGATGTTGCCCTGCGGGTCGGTCACTACCTTGATTTCGTTGACCCAGGCACCCTGAATGCCCTTGACGGTTTCGGCGGTCTTGGCAAGACCGGATTTGACCGCGTCTTCCACGCTGATGCTGGAGGAGGCGGTGAGCTCGATGACTTTGGCGATGGACATGCTGGTTACCGTTGACTGACGCGGATGCGCCCACCCCCACCGTAGGCGTCCGGATGTTAAGCGTCCGCGCACGAAGTGCTAGCATCGCGTTCGATGAACCCCTCCTCCAACCTCGTGTTCGTCGGACCCACCGGCGCAGGCAAGACCTCGATAGGCCGGCGCGTGGCAGAGCGCTTCGGGCTGGCATTCGTCGATGCCGACGAGTACATCGTCGAACAGACCGGCGCCAGCATCGCGACCATTTTCGAACACGTCGGCGAAACCGGCTTCCGTACCCGCGAGAGCGCCGCCCTGGCTGCTTTGCTGGCGCGCGATGGCCACCTGGTATCCACCGGCGGTGGCGCGGTGCTGGATCCCGCCAATCGGGCGCTGATCCAGCAACAAGGCTATGTCGTGTACCTGCAGGTGTCGGTGGCCAGTCAGCTCAAGCGGCTGGGCCGTTGCGGCAATCGTCCGCTGCTGCAGCAAGCCAATCGCGAACAGGTATTGCGCGATATGCACCAGCTGCGGCAGCCGCTGTATGCACAGGTCGCCGATCTCAGCCTGGATACCGATGGCCTGAGCCCGGCCGAAGCCACGGCCCGGCTGATCCACCTGCTGGCGATGCGCTGGCAACGCCAGCCATTGCCGCGCGCGCCCGCGGACGCGAACTCGTGAGCGGGCATGCGGTGGATGCGGCCGGGGCCACACACCTGCTGCCGGCCAGCCCTGCAACCTGCTTTTCCCCGGGCCGATCGCCCATGACATTCCAGATCCTTTTCCTGCCATGAAGACTGTCCACGTCAACGGCCCAGTGCCCTATCCCATCCACATCGGCCCCGGCCTGCTAGATGATGGCCAACGCTTGGCGGCCCGGGTGCGCGGCCGCCACCTGCTGCTGGTCAGCGATACCAACGTCGCCCCGCGCTATGCGGCGCGCGTGCGCGATGCGCTGCTTGGCGCACGGCCGGATCTCCAGATTGGCCAGTACCTGCTGCCCGCCGGCGAGTCGTCCAAGACAATCGAGCAGTTTGCCGCGGTGATTGCCGCGCTGGCCGATCTCGGCGCCAGCCGTGATGCCTGCGTGGTGGCGCTTGGCGGCGGCGTGGTTGGTGACCTGGCCGGGTTCGCGGCGGCCTGCTGGATGCGCGGCGTGGATTGCGTGCAGTTGCCAACCACGCTGCTGTCGATGGTTGATTCGTCAGTGGGTGGCAAGACCGCGGTCGACATCGCCCAGGGCAAAAACCTGGTCGGTGCCTTCCATCCACCGCGGGCGGTGCTGGCCGACACCGGGGTACTGGCAACATTGCCGTTGCGTGAAGTGCGCGCCGGGCTGGCCGAAGTGATCAAGTACGGCGCGCTCGGCGATGCGGCCTTCTTCGACTGGCTGGGCGAACACCAGCGGGCGTTGCTCGATGGCGATGCCGATGCGTTGGCCGAGGCCATCGCCCGCAGTTGCCAGCACAAGGCCGACATCGTCGAGCGTGACCCGCTGGAGCGCGGCGAACGCGCCCTGCTCAACCTGGGCCATACCTTCGGCCATGCCATCGAGACCGAACAGGGCTACGGCCATCCCGACAATGACAACCTCAACCATGGCGAAGCGGTGGCCGTTGGCATGGTCCTGGCGGCCGAGCTGTCGACCCGACTGGGCATGGCGCCGGCGCAGGACGTGCAGGCACTGCGCGGGTTGCTGGCAGGCTTCGGGCTGCCGGTGACGGTACCGGCGGGGCTGGACCCGCAGGCGCTGCTGGCGCGGATGCGTCTGGACAAGAAGAACATCGCCGGCCGCCTGCGGCTGGTGCTCTGGCGTGGCATCGGCCAGGCGCTGGTGGTGCCCGATGTCGACGAAGACCAGGTCCTGGCGGTTTTGCGCGCGGCCTGCGGCCGTCATTGAAGGCGCTGGCCGGGCGCTGCGCTATCGTCCCCGGCCGCCAGGCCCTAAAATGCCGGTATGCGCGTCCTCCTCCAGCAGCACCCGCAAGCCGGCGAAGCTCCCCGCTACGTCCAGCTGACCCTGCAACCGGACCTGTTCGGTGGCTGGGAGCTGTTGCGCGAGAGCGGCGTAATCGGGGGTCGCTCGCAGTTGCGGCGCGAACAGTACCTGCTGCAGGCCGAGGCGATCAGTGCCTTTGAAAAAGCCCGCGACAGCCAGCTCAAACGCGGTTTCCAGGTGATGTTCACCCGTGGTGCCGACGCACCCGCCTGATTTGTCCGCCCGCGCGCGCGGCTCCCGTTATCTCTTTCCACATCTCCCGGATGCTTCATGACTGCCCCCAAGAATGACCGCCTGCTGCGTGCGCTCAAGCGCCAACCCGTTGACCGCACGCCGGTATGGCTGATGCGCCAGGCCGGGCGCTATCTGCCCGAGTACCGCGCCACCCGCTCCCAGGCCGGCAGCTTCCTGGCGATGGCCAAGAATCCGGAGATTGCCTGCGAAGTCACCCTGCAACCGCTGCGGCGGTTCGACCTGGACGCGGCGATCCTGTTTTCCGACATCCTGACCATCCCCGACGCGATGGGCCTGGAGCTGTATTTCGTTGAAGGCGAAGGTCCCAAGTTCAAGCACACCGTGCGCAGCGCCGCCGACGCCGAACGCCTGCAGGTGCCGGACATGCAGCAGGACCTGGGCTATGTGATGGAAGCGGTGCGGGTCATCCGCCGCGAGCTGGATGGCAAGGTGCCGCTGATTGGTTTTTCCGGCAGTCCGTGGACGCTGGCCTGCTACATGGTCGAAGGCGGCGGCAGCAAGGACTTCGCCCGGATCAAGGCGATGGCACTGAATGATCCGCAGACCCTGCACACGTTGCTGTCGGTCAATACCGACGCGGTGATTGCCTACCTGGCCGCGCAACGCCAGGCCGGCGCCCAGGCACTGCAGGTATTCGACACCTGGGGTGGCGTGCTGTCGCCTGCGATGTATCGCGAGTTCTCGCTGCCCTATCTGACCCGCATCGCCCGCGAGCTGGAGCGCGGCGAGGGCGAGGAGCGCACGCCACTGATCCTGTTCGGCAAGGGCAACGCGATCCACCTGCAGGCGCTGGCCGACAGCGGCGCCGAGGCCGTCGGCGTCGATTGGCTGATTGAATTGTCCGACGCCGCGCGCCAGACCGGTGGCAAGGTCGCGCTGCAAGGCAATCTGGACCCGGCCACGCTGTACGGTTCACCGCAGGCGATCCGCGAACAGGTACGCCGCGCACTGGACAGCTATGCCGAAGGCAACGGTGGTTCGCGCGAGGGCCATGTGTTCAACCTCGGCCATGGCATGTCACCGGACATGAATCCGGATCACGTTGGCGTGCTGGTGGACGCGGTCCACGAATTCAGCCGCCGCTAGGCCACGGGGACAGGCAATGGATTGCATTCGCATGGATGAGTTGTGTTGTCGCGGACGCGAATTCACCGCAGCGGGCCGCGGCACGCTGCGCGCGATGCTGCTGACGGCCGGTGTGCTGGCCATCGCCGCCGTGCAGGCGGGCGAACGGGTTGCGGAAACGGCGCGCCCGCAGCCGCCGGCCAAAGTCGTGCATCAGGTCCATGGCCATGATTTTCCGCTGCTGACCCGGGCCACCGGTGCTGCGGTCATGCTGGATGCGCAAGGGCTGCCGCAACAGCCCGGCTGCGAGGCCATCGCGGCCCGGCGCCCACAGGACATGCCGGCACCCTGGCCACTGCTGGTACGCCGCATCCTGCTGGAGTGCGAAGCCGATGACGAGGATCCGGCACGGCCGGTGGTCGCGATTTCCGCCACCGCCCTGCTGGAACCAGGCCGGGTGCGAATGGCCGGTTTCGATGTCAGCGAAATCCGGCTGATGGATTCGGCCCGCTGGGGCGACCACCAGTACGTCATCGCGCAGCCCTTCGCCCGCGTCAGCCAGCCAATGCAGGCGCTGTTGCAGAAACAGTGCCAACGAGGACAGGCGTTGCCTGCGACGGGATCGCAGGTGCCCGCCGGCTGCACGGTGTTTGCCAATGACCAGGGTCTGTATCTGCCTGCCGATACCAATACTGGCACCGGCATCTGGGTCTATCCGGATCCCGACAATCCGGACGCCAGCATCTACGCCGAGAGCTGGGCCGACTGACTCGCTGGCTATTCGATCCAGGGTTGCCCGCGCATGGCGCGGTGCACCGCGGTGGCCAGCATCGCACCGGTCGCCGGTTTGCGCAGGAAGCCGGTAAAGCCGGCATCCCTGACCTGTTCTTCGGCCTCGAGGTCGGCGCGCGCGGTTATCGCCAGCAGCGGCGCGCTGAAGCCGGCCAGGCGCATCTGCCGGGCCAGCGCCAGTCCGTCCAGTCCCGGCAAATCCAGATCCAGCATGGCCAGGTCGAACGGCAACGTGGCAATCTCGCCCAGCGCCGCCAGCCCATGCAGCACGTGCCTGACCTGGTGCCCACGCGCGCGCAGCAGCCCGGCAATGACTTCGGCCACGGTCACGTCGTCCTCGACCAGCAGGATCGACAACGTTTCCTCCTCACCTGCATCGTGGGCCTGCACATCCTGCGCCGGCACTTTGACCTTGCCCAGCGGCAGTTCGACCACGAAGCGCGTGCCCAGTCCCGGGGTGCTGTCGAGGGTGATGTTGCCGCCCATCGCCAGCGCCAGTTCCTGGCAGATCGCCAGACCCAGGCCGCTGCCGCCGTAGCGCGCGGTGGTGCGCACGCCTTCGGCTTGTTCAAAGCGCCGGAACAATCGCGATTGCTGTTCGACATTGATGCCCGGCCCGGTGTCTTCCACCCGCAGGCGGACACCGCCCTGAGGCCGCGCTTCGACCTGCAGTCCGACCGCGCCCTTTTCGGTGAACTTGATCGCATTGCCCAGCAGGTTGAGCAGGATCTGGCGCATCCGCACCGGGTCGCCCTGCATCATCACCGGCAGCTGCGGCGCCACCTGGACGTTGAATGCCAGGCCTTTTCTCTGTGCCAGGGGTCGTGACAGGCCGACCACGTCATCGATCAGTTCGCGCAGATCGAATGGCTGCGACTGCAGTTGCAGTTTGCCGGCCTCGATCTGGGCCAGGTCGAGTGCGTCGTTGACCAGCCGCAGCAGATGCACGCCGGCTCGCTGGATGGCCAAGGTATGGCTGCGCTGCTGTTCGTCGAGCGGGGTTGCCAGCAACAACTCGCTCATCCCCATCACCCCGGTCATTGGCGTACGCACCTCATGGCCAAGAGTGGCCAGGAAACGGGTCTTGGCCTGCGACGCCTGCTCGGCCACTTCGCGCTTGTGTTCGGCCAGTTGCAGGCTGGTGATGCGCCGCAGGCGCCTGCGGTAGCCGAAGATCGCGGTCAGCACCAGGCTCAGCCCCAGCAGCGCCAGACCGGCGATACCCGGCACGCTGGCCCACCATGGCGGCAACACCCGGAACGATATCTCGCGCACCGGCGAGCTGTTGCCGGCATTGTCGAAGGCCTGCATGTGCAAGGTGTAACTGCCCGGCGGCAACGCCGAGAACACCCGATCGCCATTGGCGCCCTGGTCGACCCAGCCTTTGTCGAAACCGTCCAGGTGCGACAGATAGCGATTCGACATCGGATCTTCATAGGTCAGCAGGCGCATGCTGACTTCGAACTCATGGGCATCGGGTTTGAGTTCGAAGCCACCCACCGCTGGCAGATAACTCAACTGATCGCCACGGGCGATGGTGACCTTGTCGACCACCAGGTTGGGACGGACCACGGCCGGATCATCGAGCGTGGTATCGAGCACGATGACCGAGCCATCGGCGGCGGCACCGGCGAGGATGCCGTCATCGGTCAACAGCAGGGCGCGGTCGTTGAACTCCTGGCTTATCAGGCCATCACGCACGCCGAAGTTGCGTACTTCGACCTTGCCGCCAACCGTGCCCGGCTGGATCCGGTACAGTCCGCGCCGGGTCGCCAGCCAGAGCCGCCCGCGCTTGTCCAGCGCCATCCCGGTCGACTCCACCGCCGGCACGTCGTCAGCCGCGCGCAGCCGCCGGTCCAGGGTCCAGCCCTGCTTGTTCCGGCGCCAGCTCTCCAGGCCAGACAACCGATGCACCCACAGGTGATCCGGACCATCGAAAACGAAATCGAAAATCTTCTCGCCGCCGGTGCCCGGCACGCCATCGAATCGCCTCAGGTCGTCGTTCCAGACCCGCAGGCCGGACGCATTGGCGATCCATAGACGCCCGTGCGGGCCCACCAGCATCGTGTAGATTTCGCCGACTTCCTCACTGCCCATGGCTGCGTTGTCGAGATTCTGGATGACCTTGCCGGTCACCAGATCGCGACGCTGCATGTTGCCTATCTGGGTTGCCAGCCAGAGCACACCGTCGGGAGTTTCGGCCAGCCAGTCGACCGAGCTGCCATCCGGCGTCTGCTGGCCATCCGAACGGGGCCCGGATGACCAGTGAACCGTTTTGCCGGTGGCCGGATCGACGCGGATCAAGCCACTGCGATAGCCCAGCCAGAGCAATCCGTGGCTGTCCTCATGGGCTGACAGCAGGCGCGAGGCATAGTCCTGCCACGGTGCCTCCAGCACGCTCACCTCGCCGCTGCTGGTGTCGAGGTATTCGACGGTGGCGCGGCTGCCCGCCAGCCAGATACCGCCATCATGGGACGCAGCCAGCCCGCGGTAGAGGCCCCCTCTCAAACCGTGTTCGGTGGTGTAGGCGGCAATCCGCCGCCAGTCCGCGCGTAGATAGCCCAGGCCGCGGGTCGGTATCGAGACCCACAGGCCGCCGTCGTCCTGCATCAACAGCGCCTGCACCACGCGGCTGTCCTGCTGCAGATCATTCATCGGCACAGGCGCGCGTTCGCCCATGGTGTGCCACAGGCCGCGCTGGCTGGCCAGCCAGTACTCGCCTTTCTGGTCACTGGTCACCGCGGTCACTGCGTTGGGTCGGGCGAACATGCCACTCCAGGCCGGCGTATGCCAGCCGTCGGCGGGCCGCCAGCGGAATGCACCCTGCGACGTGCCTGCCCAGACCTCATCACCGACCACGCTGACCGAATACACCATCGCGTCGTCGCCGCCTGGCGTGGACACCCGTTTGAATCCGTTGCGGTCATGCCGGGCCAGCCCCGCCAGGGTACCGATCCACAGCGTGCCCCTGGCATCGAACGCCAGCGACAGCACGGTGTTGGACGGCAAGCCGTCGTGGGCCGGCAGTTGCTGCGAATAGTTGTGCATCTGGCCGCGGCCATCGAGCCGGGTCAGGCCGGCATCGTAAGTGCCGAACCAGACATCATCGCCGCGGCTGGTGATGGCGAACACGTCGTCGCTGCCCAACAGCGGATAATCGGCCTTTCGGTAGTGGACGAAGCCGTCACGTCGCGGCCCCATCATGCTGACACCGCCGTTTTCAGTGGCCACCCAGATCCGATCCTGGGCGTCGATATGCAGCGCCTGGACGATGTTGCCCGGCAGCGAGCGCGGATCATCGGCTTCGTGGCGCCAGACATGGAAATTGACGCCGTCGTAGCGGGCCACGCCGTCCCAGGTCGCGACCCACAGATAGCCTTTCCTGTCGCGCGCAATCGCGGTGATGGTGGTCGATGGCAGGCCCTGGGCCACGCCCAGTACGCGGAAGCGCGGTACTTCAGGGACCTTGGCCGCCAACCCCACGCTCACCAGCAACAGCATTACCGCCAACAGCCAACGCCCGTATCCCATCATCCGAATGTGGTTCCCTCACTGGTCCGCCATCGTCGCAACGGACCGTTGCATGTGCAAGCATGGGCCGTCCTTTCCCATCATCCGAATGTGGTTCCCTCACTGGTCCGCCATCGTCGCAACGGACCGTTGCATGTGCAAGCATGGGCCGTCCTTCGCCATCGGCCAGAATGCGCCCATGAAGCCATCCGTCCCGCCATCGTCCGCCAGATTGTTCCGTGTCGCCTCGCCGTGGTCCGGCCGCTGGCTGGCCGGCATCTGCCTGCTGCTGTTGGCGGCCAGCGCCTGGGCTGGCGACAACGTGAAGCATTACACGTTGGATCCGGTCCACACCCGGGTGATGTTCACGGTCGAACATGCCGGCTATTCGAACGCCATCGGCACCGTGTCCGGCAGCACTGGCAGCCTGCGTTTCGATCCCGACGACTGGTCCAGCGCCCAGTTGCAGGTCAGGGTGCCAATGCAGCGGGTGGACATGGGTGACGAAAAATGGAACCGTGCCACCCAGGCGCGCAACCTGCTGGATACCGAAGCTTTTCCTGAGGCGACTTTCATTTCCACGGCCATCGAACCCATCGACCCGCAACACGCCTCTGTTACAGGAATGCTGACCCTGCACGGCATCAGCAGAGAAATAGTGATGCAAGTAAAGCTTAATGCGCTCAAACGCTACCCGCTGCCACCATTCCGTCGTACCGTTGGTTTTTCCGCCAGCACCACGATCAGCCGTGCCGATTTCGGAATCGATGCCTGGTCATCACTGATCGGTGATCGGGTTGACCTGCGGATCGAAGCCGAAGCCCAGGCCTCGCGCGGGCCCGCCGGGGCGGCGGAAGACTCGATGGGGGCGCCTGCGAAGGCAGACGCGGCCGGCGGTGACGAGGCCGCTGCGGACGACACGGGACACGACACGGAGACCGTTCCATGACATTGAAGAACACCCCCGACCGCTGGGGTTCCATCAGCAAGACCCTGCACTGGTTGGTCGTGGTGCTGATCCTGTGCCTGGGCATCGTCGGCCTGACCATGGGCGAGCTGCCGAAGACACCGAAGTATTTCTGGGTCTACACCGCGCACAAATCGTTCGGCATCACCGTGCTGACATTGATGATCGTGCGGGTGTTCTGGCGCCTGTATGCCGGCACCCCGAGGGATCTGCCGACGACCCCGCGCTGGCAGGAACGCATTGCCCACCTGACCCACCTGGCGCTGTACGCGATGGCGCTGATCATGCCGATCTCGGGCTGGCTGTACGACTCGGCCAGTGGCCTGCGGCCGTTCAAGCTGTTTGGCCTGTTCAACATGCCCAAGCTGGTGCAGCCGGACCAGGCCATCCGTCACTTCGCCCATTTCGTCCACGAATGGGGTTTCTGGACGCTGATCGCACTGGTCGCCGCGCATGCCGGCGCCGCTTTCTACCATCATCTTTTCCTGCATGACGCCACCCTTACCCGCATGCTGCCCGGTCGCCGCGCGCATGCCTCCGTTCCCCCGGCATCCAACAAGGACTCCCATCATGTTGCCTAAACTCGCATCCCCCGCCCTGACCGCGGCCGCCCTGGTCGCGCTGATGGTCGCCGCCCCCGCTTCGGCGGCCAATTACGTGCAGGCGTCCGGCTCCAGCCTGGTGTTCGCCACCGAATACGACGGTGAGGTATTCACTGGCAAGTTCGGCTCGTTCAATACCACGATGAGTTTCGACCCGCAGGATCTGGCGGCCGCCAAGCTGGACGTGACCATCGGCCTGGCCGGTACCAAGACCGGCAGCAGTGATCGCGACGAGACCCTGGCTGGCGGCGATTTCTTCTACGTCAGCAAGTACGCCCAGGCGCACTACACCGCCACCAAGTTCCGCTCGCTCGGCGGCAACGAATATGCCGCCGATGGCACCCTGCAACTGCGCGGGGTCAGCAAGCCGGTGACCCTGAAGTTCACCTGGACACCCGGCGCGCAGCCGGTGCTCAGCGGCAAGGCCACGGTCAAGCGCCTGGATTTCGGCGTCGGCGGTGGTGACTGGACCGATACCGACACCATCCCCAACGAAGTCGCGGTCAGCACCAAGGTCCTGCTGAAACCCGCGCCGTAAAGGCCGGAGCCAGCCAAGCTGGCGGTGGCCATGTGCTGCCGCCGCTTTTTTTTCAGCGCTGCCGCTGCCGCCAGGCGGCCAGCGCGGCAGCATCGAATGGCCAATCCAGCTCCTGCCCACTGTCGTTGTCGCGCAGCACCGGCACCCGCGCGCCGTAGCGCTGCTCCAGCGCCGGGTCATCATCGATGAACACGCTGTCGAAATCCGGTAACCGGGCCACCGCCAGCACTTCAAGTGCCAGATCGCACAGGTGGCAGTCATCGCGCTGGTAAAGGATCAGGGTCATTGGCAGGGACTGTGGCTGAATGGCGAAAATGAGTGCTGCAAAATGGTCGCAAATGGTCTGCCCGGCATAGAATAGCCGGCTATGGCAGTCAGTACCTTCGACCTCTTCAAGATCGGCATCGGCCCGAGTTCCTCCCACACCGTTGGCCCGATGCGGGCCGCGGCGCGTTTCGTCGCCCGTTGGCTGGACGATGCCGGCCGCCTGCAGGACGTGGCCCGCGTGCGCGCCGAGGTATTCGGCTCGCTGGCCTTGACCGGCCGCGGCCACGGCACCGACACCGCGGTACTGATGGGCCTGGAGGGCAACTACCCCGATGCCATTGATCCGGACATCATCCCGGCGACGCTGGCGCGTATCCGCGGCGAAAAGCAGATTGCATTGCAGGGACGCCATGTCATCGCCTTCGACGAGAAGCGCGACCTGCTGATGAACAAGCGGCAGAAGTTGCCATTCCATACCAATGGCATGCGCTTCACTGCCTTCGACCGCAACGACGAAGTCATCATCAGCCGCGACTACTATTCGGTCGGCGGTGGTTTCGTGGTCAACCAGGACGACGCGGCCAGGGATCGCATCGTGCCGGACACCACGGTCATGCCGTACCCGTTCAGGAGTGGCAACCAGTTGCTGCAGCAGGCCGCCGACAGCGGGCTCAGCATCGCCCAGCTGATGATGGAAAACGAGAAGGTCTGGCGCAGCGAGGATGAAATCCGTGCCAACCTGCGTGCAATCTGGGAAGCGATGGCGGCGTGCGTGGCCCGTGGTATCCGCCAGGAAGGATCGCTGCCCGGCGGCCTGCATGTGTCGCGCCGCGCACCCGCGCTGTACCGCGAACTGTCGAGCAAGCCCGAAGCGGCGATGCGCGACCCGCTGACCACGCTCGACTGGGTCAACCTGTACGCGTTGGCAGTCAATGAGGAAAACGCCGCTGGTGGCCGCGTGGTCACCGCACCGACCAATGGCGCCGCCGGCATCATTCCGGCAGTGCTGCATTATTTCGACCGTTTCTGCCCCGGCAGCAACGAGCAGCGGATCTTCGATTTCCTGCTGACCGCCGCCGCCATTGGCATCCTGTACAAGGAAAACGCCAGCATCTCCGGCGCCGAAGTCGGTTGCCAGGGTGAAGTCGGTGTGGCCTGCTCGATGGCCGCTGGCGGCCTGGTCGCCGCACTCGGCGGCAACAGCAGCCAGATCGAGAACGCGGCTGAAATCGGCATGGAACACAACCTTGGCCTGACCTGCGATCCGATTGGCGGGCTGGTGCAGATTCCGTGCATCGAACGCAACGCCATGGGCGCGGTCAAGGCGATCAACGCCAGCCGCATGGCCATGCGCGGTGACGGCAAGCACAAGGTCTCGCTCGACAAAGTCATCAAGACCATGCGCGACACCGGCCGCGACATGCGCGACAAGTACAAGGAAACCAGCCGCGGCGGGCTGGCGGTCAACGTCATCGAGTGTTGATTACCGCGGAGTAACTCCCGGACACGGCATTGATGTCCGACGACAAGTGCAGCCTTCTGGCTCCAGTGCGATAGCAACCGCGTTGACGCGACATGGCCTGAGCGATCGCAATGCATGGCGCTTATGTGACATGTTTGCGCGTTGTCGCACCGGTAATCACGACGCTAGACTGCCGATCCACGAACAAGGATCGTCCATGCAACGATGGTTGCTCACGCCGTTGGCGCTGGTGTTGTCACTGGCCGCCTGCTCGGCCTCAAGAAATGACAGCGACTCTGCCGCGGACGAACCGCTGCGCAAGTTGAATCCAAACCCGCAGCAGGCCTATCGCATCACACTGACCATCCAAGACGCGCCCGGCCCACTGCTGCTGACCGACGCGCGCGCACAGTACGACGTCAGCAATGAAACCCCATGCGGAAAAATGAAACCACAGGGTGGTCCCTACCGGATGACCAGCAGCGAGCCGCTGGAGTTGACCCGGATTGATGAAACCACCTATCAGGGTACGGTCTATCTGGACCGGATTGTGGATGCCGACTATTACGGCAAGGGTGTGTGCCATTGGGCACTGTCGATTGTGTATGCGAATTTCAAAGCCACTGGAAAACCCGAAGAGACAACGTTCGAACCCTCATTGGTCGCCGAGAAAGTCATCGCCCAGCAGTCACAAACACGATACTTCTGGAACGGAAGCTATCCGCGCGGATCGATCGATGGCTCAATCAATCTCGGCCAAACTGATTCCAACAGAATTAACTATCCTGACGAACAGAAGTTCACCATTACGGTGAGTTCCGAGCAGGTGCATCCATGAGTCTCAACTCGCAGACTTATGCAAATCTAGCTGATGACTGCTATGACGCCACACGAAAATCAAGCATCAGAAAACCTGAAGAGCAGGATTATATTTGGCCAGAAGGCGTACAGTTCAAGGTGCTGGAGCTATACGACGTCCCCAAGATCAGCTACCAGGGCACGATTTACCAGCGTGTGGATACTGGCGAAATCATCGTCGCGCATCGTGGCACCGAACTTGACCGTGAGAAGATCATCGACGCGCTCTATCCCGATGGTGGCACGACCTGGAAGCGAGGCAGCCAGCAACTCCCACAAGCGATTGCTTTGATGGAATCTGGCTGGCATCACCGACGCATTAGTGACTTGATTGCATATTGTTCTGCCCGGCCGGCAGCTCTAGACTGCCCCTAAACATACAAGGACTGTCCATGCAACGATGGTTGCTCACCCCGATGGCGCTGGTGTTGTCACTGGCCGCCTGCACCGCTTCAAGGAATGACATGCATACCGACGCCCATGCAGACGAGCCGCTGCGCAAGTTGAATCCGAACCCGCAGCAGGCCTATCGCATCACCCTGACCATCCACGACGCGCCAGGACCGCTGGTGCTGACCGACGCGCGCGCGCAGTACGACGTCACCAATGAGACCCCATGCGGCAAGATGAAACCGCAGGGTGGCCCCTACCGGATGACCAGCAGCGAGCCGCTGGAGTTGACCCGGATTGATGAAACCACCTACCAAGGCACGGTCTATCTGGATCAGATTCTGGATGAAGACTATTACGGTAAAGGCGTGTGCCATTGGCAGTTCACTGAAGTGCGGGCAGCCCTCACCGCCACCGGCGCTTCAAAAGACACCCGCTTTGCGCCGTTCCTGGATGCAGACAAAGTCATCGCTCAACAATCGGAGAAGCGTTACTTCTGGAATGAGCGCTATCCGAGTTCTGATTTCGAAGGTTATTCGGATTTCGGCAATCCCGATATCAAACACTTCAAACCTGAACTTCGTGATTCACTGTTCAGCACTACGCTACGATCCGAGAAGGTCCAGCCATGAGCCTGAGTTCACAACTGTATGCTGACTTGGCCGATGACTGCTATGACGCGAAGAGAAAGCTAGGAGTTCGCGAGGCTGGCAAGGAAGAAAAATTCACCTTGGATGGCGTCCAGTTCAAGGTGCTTGAGCAGTACGACAACCCCAAAACTGGCTATCAGGGCACGATTTATCAGCGCGTAGATACTGGCGAAATCATCGTCGCGCATCGTGGCACCGAACTTGACCGTGAGAAGATCAAGGATGCTGTCTACACGGACGGTGGCATGGTATGGAAGCGCAGTAACCAGCAACTACCGGAAGCGATGGCGCTGACACAAAGAGCGATGGCACGCGCGGAGGAGATCGGGAAGGAAAGTGGCAACACCCCCCAAGTCACCACCACCGGCCACTCACTCGGCGGCTGTCTGGCGCAAATCACTGCGTACCGTTATGGCCTTTACGGCGAGGCATTCAACCCCTACGGGGCGGTCAGCCTCAATTACGACGTGCCCGAAGGCGGCCACAATTTTGTCAATCACGTGATTGCCACCGACCCGGTCAGCGCGGCCAGTGCGCACTACGGCGAGGTCAAGGTGTACGCCCGCGAAGAGGACATCATGGCCCTGTGGACGGCTGGTTATGGGCGTTTCAATCTGTTGCCGGACCAACCCGTCACGCTTACGGTGGCGGCGTTGTCGGTCATGAAATCGCACAACATGCATAACTTCCTCAACGTCGATGGCAAGGACAACAAGGATGTGTCGGTGTTGCTGGATCCGCGCGCACAAACCCTGGCGCGTGACAATCAGTCGGCCATCAGCGGCTACCGTAGCGACATCGCGAGCGCGCGTGCCGGCATCACCGCGGCCAGCGTGGTACCGCGTACGGTCAACCGTGCCATCGATGCGCTGACTGACAATGAGCCGAAAGCACCGGTTCGCGAGCCGGCCAGGTCCACCGGCCTGACCGAGGACTCCTGGCTGCAGCGGAATCTGCATGGACAGGATTTCTCGCGCCAGCCTGCGCCTGGTCAGCAATGGATGCCCGATGCCATGCGGCCAGCGATGGTCCCGTTGCAGGCCGCGGCGACCGCTGCCAGCGCCGCGCCGCAGCCAAACAGTGGCCATTACCAGCCGGGGGCGCCGGTTCCCTCTTTGCGGAATGATTCGCAGCGCTATGTCGATCAGTTGTTGAATGCCGTCCGCCAGGGCGACAACCAGCGGATGGACGAGATGTTGAAAGCCTCATCGGCCGACCCGTTCGCGCAGCAGATGCAGCGGCAAGCGGTGGCGGCGGTGGACCGCGACGAGCAGTTGAGCGCCGAGCTTGCGCGACAAGCCGAGCAGCAGCAGGAACTGCAACGCCAGCAGGCCCAGGTCGGACACGGCCGTAGCATGTAACAAGGCTTTACCGCCACGGATGGAGCAACACGATGCAGCAAACGTCATTGATGGACCTGGTGGCTTCGGTCAACCAGTTGATGGAAGCCTACCGCCGCCAGATGGAACAGGGCCGGCAGGAGCAGCAGGACAGTCTGCAACAGCTGAAAAAACTGCAGCAGGCGTTGCCCACCGTGGTGCAACAGGCCAGCGAACAGCAGTTGGGCCAAATGACCGCGCGCGTCCAGCAGCAGATCGAACACGGTGTCGCCCAGGCCGTGGCCCAGCTCAACCAGCAACTGGCCAACAGCGGCCAGCGCATCGAGCAGCTCAACCGCTCCGCGCAGGCGACCGCCCAGTCGCTGCAACGTTCGACCAGGCGCATGTGGCTGGCGATGATGGGGCTGGGATTGGCATCACTGGTGGTGCTGGTGTCCGGTATCGGCCTTTCCCGCCATTACGCCAAGCAGATACAGGATCAACAGTTGTCGGCCGAGCTGTTGCGCGCCTACAACCAGGCTGACGTCAATCTGTGCGAGGGGCGCCTGTGTGCCAATGTCGATCAGGACGGCAAGCGCTATGGCGAGCAGCGGCAGTACCGGCCGGTAAAAGCACGAAAGCCCTGATTTCATCAACACACCGCATGAAAACCGGCAAGCCGCACCAGCTACAGCCTCGATACATCTCGAACGGTGCCATCATCACCAGCATCGTGGTGCGCCTTGCTTTGTTGATTGTGGCTTGCGGAGTGGCTTTCGTGGCACTGAATATGGCCGCATTGGCCGGTGGCAATGATACGTCAAAGACGACCAGCCATATATCGGTGATTCTGGCCGCCGCTGCTCTCGTGTTCCTGCTAAGCAGCGTTATTGCGCTATGTCTACCGCTAACGGTCTATCGCGACTATCTGCCCATATGGGGCAAGTGCCTACTGGCAACGGGAGTACTGCAGTTATTTCTGTTGTGGGGCGCATTAATCGCGATTGCCATATTCTGAATCGCTCCAGTTCCCTATCGCTGGCAACGCAGGCATTTTTCTTGCCTGATCCATGATCAGGCAGATCCTGCAGCCACGCTGACATCCAACGCCCGCAAGTCGGAAGGCAGTCCGTTGCCTTCCTTCCCCCCATCCAGGGCTTGCAACCAGGTTGCTCAGTAAACCGCCATCAGGCTGACGCCACTGAAGGCAGCGGTTTTGCTGGTGACGCGGATGTAGTAGTCGCCGGCGACCGGACTGGTGATGGTGATCGCTTCGTTGTTGCCCAGACGCTCGGAGGCACGGTCGTGCTCGTCGATGGTCGGGGTCTGGCCCTGCGAAACGTACAGCGACACGTCACCGCTACCGCCGTAGGTACGCACATTGAAGCTGCGGGTCCCGGCCGGGATGCTCAGCTGGTAGAGAAGCGAATCACCGGCAGCGGCGGTCAGGCCAGTAGCCGGCACGCGGTTGGCCAGCACCTGCGCCGGCGGTTCCGGGCTCGGTTCCTGCATCGCCAGTTTGACCGCGGCATCGGCATTGAGGATGCCGGCACCCTGCGGCTTGTTGCTCGGCGGAGTCACCGTGAACGGGGTGGCACTGGCGCGCAGGATGTTCTTGACCTGGACCGGGGTCAGCGGCGGATAACCGGCCGATACCGCCGCGGCCTGCATCAACGCGACCACGCCGGCCACGTGCGGGCTGGCCTGGGAGGTGCCGATCATGCCCATCAGGCTGTCGCCGGCGGGGCTCGCAACCGGATCAGTGCTGCCGCTGTTGCCCAGCGACCAGATCCAGCGGTCTTCCGGATCATCGCCGGAGGTGGCGTTGCCACCCGGTGCCGACAATGCCAGAGGCGCACCATAGTTGGAGAAGTACGAGCGCGCGCCATCGACACCGCTGGCACCGACCGCGATCACGCCAACGCAGCTGGCCGGCGAGAAGTTGCTCGCATCCATGTTGTCGTTGCCAGCCGCGACCACCACGGTCACGCCACGATCAATCGCGCCGTCAATGGCGGCCTGGGTGGTCGGGTCATCGGAACAGCGACGCTGGCCGCCGAGGCTGAGGTTGATGACTTCGGCCGGGTTGGCATTGTCCGGCACGCCGTCGACATGGCCGCCGGAAGCCCAGGTGATGGCGTCGGCGATATCCGAGGTGTAACCACCACCGCGTCCCAGCACGCGGACCGGCTGGACCTTGGCATTGAACGCCACGCCGGCCACGCCCACCGCGTTGTTGGTGACCGCGGCGACGGTACCGGCGACATGGGTGCCATGCCAGCTGCTGGCGCGGGTATCGGTGTAGTCGCCGACGTCATGGGCGTCGGCGTCGCGGCCGTCACCATCGCCGGCCACCACCGGATCGTTGATGAAGTCGTAGCCGGGAATGATGTTGGCATTCAGATCCTGATGATCGACGTAGCCGGTATCCAGTACCGCGACCACCACACCTTCACCGGTGGAATTGTCCCACGCCCTGGGTGCGTTGATGCCGACGCTGCTGTTGGCGAAATCCCATTGCAGCTGCTGGAAATACTTGTCGTCGGGGACGAAGTCGTAGGCCTGCATCATGCTGTCCGGCTGCACGTACTCCACCGCCGGGTCGGCACGCAGTTGATCCATGAAGCGCTTGGCTTCGACCGTGTCCAGCGCGCGCGAAACGCGGACCAGATCAGCGCCGGTGCCGAGGCGACGCATCGGCTGCACCGACAGCGCGCTGCGGCCGTTGCCGGCGACACCGGCCTTGCTGGCGGCCTGCTGCAGGCGATTGCCGAGGGTCGAGGCGATGCTGGCGCGATCGCCATCTCGGTATTTGACAATGAAACGGCTCGCGCCCTGCGCGCTGTCGGCGCGCGACAGGCTGATGGCGGGATCCACTTTCTGGCGCGGCAGTTGTTTGCCGGCGGCTACGGCCGGAGCGGCGGCCATGGCCAGGATGATGGCGGCGCTGAGTGCACCGAGGTAGAGCGGGGACGTCTTGTTCTTCATGCGTGTTTGTTCCTGTTGGCAATCAAGAAGATGACGCGGGGATGGGGGTACCCGTTGTCGTCAGGGGTGGGTGAAACGGTGTTTCGGTGGAGAGAGAGAAGACACGGTGAGGAGCGGAGATGACGCGGCCGGTGCAGTGAATCCACCGGCCGCGTCGTGCTTACCAGCCGAAGCCGACGCCGACGCCGGCGGAGGATTCGTCGCTGCTGAAGGCACCGCCTACAGTGACCGTGGCGCGGTCGGAGATCGCTCGCTGGTAGCCGACTGACAGGGCCTGTTCGGCACCCTGGAAGCCGACGCCGACACCGACGCGATTGGGAGTGCGGATGCCCGCCGCGCTGACTGCCATGTTCATCATCGCGGAGTTCATCGCGCCCATCTTGTCGATGCGGCGATCCTGATCCTGGAAGCGCGCATCGACATCACCGCGGAATGCGTTGAAGTCATCCTCCAGGGCGGCCGCACGCATGTCGGTGTAGGCATTGGCACTGCTCAGGGTCTGGGCGCTGGCCTGGTCGGTGTAGCTGCGTGCCTGGCTCAGCGTCGCCGGACTGGCAACGTCAGCTGCCGCCGTAGCGGGTGCCGACGCGACGACCGCGTTGCCAGCGGCATTGGCATCATCGACTGCCGCGGTATTGGCACCGGCATTGACTGGCGCATTGCCGGCGCTTTCACCTGCCAGCTGCGCCTTGCTTGCCGCAGTGGCATGGCCCTGGCTGTCACCGCTGCCGTCTGCGCTGGCCAGTGTGGCCGAGCTGGTGCTGGCACTGGTCGTGGTCGCGGTGCTGGCCGTTGCACTGCTCTGGGCGTCGTACAGCTGGCTCAGTTTTGCATCCACTGCCGAGAACGCCGCACCGACGTTGGAGTAGCTGCGACCCTGGATGACATAACGCGGTGCGGTGAACACGCCATTGCTGTAGCTGGCACCACCACCCAATGCCCCGGCCATGACGTTGAGCTGCGACAGATTGACCGCGTCGGTCATCTGGGTGGCCGCGGCGACATGGGTGATCTGGCGTTCGTTGCCGATATCGCCAACCGAGACACTGTTGGCACGATCCGCCAGTGAGTTGGCACCGAGGGCGACACTGTTGCCTGCCTGTGCATTGGCCTGGCTGCCGAGTGCGACGCTGTTGTCACCATCACCGTAAGCACCGCTGCCGACCGCGACCGCGTTGGCGCCTGCGGCTTCGGTCGTGGCTTGGCCGACATCGCTGCCGCCAATGGCGACACTGTTGCTGCCGCTGGCGCTGGCATTGGCACCGTTGGCGACGGCACGATGACCATTGGCGCTGGCGTCGTCACTGCCGTCGCCGGCACCATCGGCGCGGTTGTAGCGCATGGCGTTTTCCAGCGCCTCGGAGGCGTCACCGGCAACATCGGCCACCGCACTGTCCAGCTGCGCCACGTTGACCGCGTCGGTGGCTTCGCTGCCGGCCTTGACGTTGCTGATTTGGCGTTCCTTGCCGGCTGCACCTACCGAGACGGTGAAGGCGCGGTCAGCGACCGCACCGGCACCCAGGGCCACCGACTGCGTTGCACCGTCGTTGATTTTCGAACCCACGCCAATCGCCGCGCCGCCATATTCGTTGACGTTGCTGGCATAGCCCAGGGCGATGCCGTAATCGTCCATCACATAGGTACGACCACCCAGGGCAATACCGAAGGCAGCCTTGCTGTAGCTCAAGGTGCCCATCGCGATGCCGAAGCGATTGTCGGCTTCAGCCAGTGCGCCCATGGCGATGGCGCCATAGCCTTCCGGGGATGTCAGTGCGCCCGGACCGATGGCGGTCGAGGCCATGCCGAAGGCCTGGGTCGATACCAGCACGTTGCTTGGGCGGCCAAAGAATATCGCGCCGTAATCCACCGGCGAGCCCAGCGCCACGCTGGACTGGGCCTGGGCCGTGCTGCCGTACCCCAGCGCGGTGGAACCATCGCCGCTGGCCTTGGCGTAACCACCGACTGCAGTCGATATCAGCTGCGCCTGGCTGCCGATACCCATCGCCAGCGACTGGTTGCCGAAGGCATTGGCTCCGTAGCCCGAGGCGATGCTGTAGTCGCCCTCGGCGTTGCTGCTGGTGCCGATGGCGGTGCTCGCCGCGCCGCTGGCATTGGCGGCATAGCCAATCGCCGAGGCACCGGCGGCCAACGCATTGGCTGCCGAACCGATGGCCGAAGCGTTCTCGCCCAGGGCCAGGCTGCCGCTGCCGATGGCCGACGAATAATCACCGTCGGCATAGCTGTTGGCGCCCAGCGCACTGCTTTCGACGCCGTTGGCCACGCTGCTGGCACCGGCGGCAACAGCCTGTTCGCCACTGGCGATGGCGTCATCGCTGCCGTCCATCTGGCCATTGGCGGCGAGGTAATGATCGTCGTCGCCCATCTGTTCGGCCAGTGCATCCAGTTGGCCCTTGTTGACCGCATCGGTGGCCTCGCTGCCGGCGGCCACGTTGGTGATCTGGCGTTCGTTGCCGGCGGATCCGACCGACACGGTGTTGGCACGATCAGCCAGTGAGTTGCTGCCCAGTGCGACGCTGTTGGTCGCTGACGTGTTGGTCGACGCCCAGGCACCCAGGGCAGTGCTGCCGGCCGCGGTGCCCTTGGCCGACCAGCCGACCGCGGTACCCTGCTCGCCCAGACCGGTGGCACCGGCGCCGACCACGGTGGCACCCTTCTTGGGCGCGCTGGCGTGGCTGCCAACGGCGGTAGCGTAATCTCCATAAGCCTTGGCCGACGAACCTACCGCGCTGGACAGCAGGCCGGAAGCATCGGACCAGTCACCCAAGGCGATGGTTTCGATGTTCTGTGCCCGCGCCATCAGACCGAACGCCGCCGAGAACACGCCGGTGGCCTGCGAGTTCATGCCGACTGCGACTGCACCGAGGCCACTGGCATTGGCTGGCACGAAGTCGCCGCTGATGGTGCCACCCGGCGCGTCATGCGGGCCGAATGCGGTGTACTGGGTGGCTTCGTCCAATTGCGACAGGTTGACCGCATCGGTCGCCGAAGTCGCCGCGGCGACGTTGGTGATCTGGCGTTCATTGCCTTCGCTGCCGACCGACACCGTGTTGGCGCGATCAGCAACGCTGCCGTAGCCCAGCGCAGTGCTGGAGTCGGCCAGCGCGGTAGCGCCGCTTCCCAATGCCGAGGAGCCTTCGCCCAGCGCCAGGCTGGCGCTGCCAACGGCCGTGGTGTAGCCACCATCGGCATAGCTGCTGGCGCCGTAGGCACTGCTGTCGACACCATTGGCGGTGCTGGTGGCCCCCACCGCGACGGCGCGTTCGCCCGTTGCACTGGCGTCATCGCTGCCGTCGCGCAGGCCATCGACCTGGACGTAGCGATTGGCTTCATCAACATCACTTGCCACCGCATCCAGCTGCGCCACATTGACCGCATCGGTGGCTTCGCTGCCAGCGGCGACATTGCTGATCTGGCGTTCCTTGCCTGCCGCGCCAACCGATACCGTATTGGCGCGGTCGGCAAGCGAATCGTTGCCCAGCGCCACACTGTTTTCCGCCGTGGTCTTGCTGCGGCTGCCGACGGCGACACTGTTGGCCTTGCCTGCCTCGGCGTTGGCGCCGATGACAATCGCGCCTTCGCCACGGGTATAGGCGGCGTAGCCGATGCTGACCGACTCGTTGCCGTTGGCAGCTGCCGCGGCGCCCAGCGAGGTACCACGCAATGCCTTGGCCGACGCCAGCGAACCAACCGCGGTAGTCGCTTCCTGGGTCGACATCGCGAACTGACCGACGGCGGTGGCACGCAATCCGGTCGCCGTCGTGTTTGCACCCAGTGCAGTCGAATAGCTGCCCATCGAATGCGCGTACGAGCCCAGCGAGGTGCCGCTCTCGCCCATCGCATAGGAGCGGAAACCGATACTGCTGCTACCCAGGCCCAGGCCCAGTGCCTGGGTGCCCATGGCCATGCTGCCGCCCTGGGTGGCGAACGCTTCCGCGCCCATGGCGATGCTCGAGGAACCTGAGGCCTGCGCGCCGATTCCCAGCGCCAGTGCGACTTCATTGCTGGCCTGGGCACCAGCGCCCAGGGCGATGGCGCCAACGCCAGTGGCGGCGGTAGCGGCGGTATTGCGGCTGCCGTCGCGGTTCTTGACCAGATAAGCACCGTTTTCATCCATCGCCACACCACCAGCGGCAAGACTGGCCGCGCCCGTGGTGGTGACGCCTTGACCGACAGCGGTGCTGTAATTGCCTATCGCGGTACTGCCACTGCCAATCGCGGAGCTGGCGCTACCCAGTGCCAGGCTGCCGCTGCCGAGTGCGGTCGAATAATCGCCATCGGCATAGCTGTTGGCGCCGACTGCGCTGCTTTCCATGCCGTTGGCAACGCTGCTGGCGCCGGCGGCAATCGCCCGATCGCCTCCGGCAATGGCATCGTCACTGCCATCCAAGGCACCGCTGGACGCAACATGGTGATTAGCGTCAGCGATGTGGCCCGCCAGTGCATCCAGTTGCGCCTTGTTCACCGCATCGGTGGCTTCACTGCCGGCGGCGACATTGGTGATCTGGCGATCCTGTGCGCCATGCACGACACCGGCGGCATCAGTCCATTCATGCGCCGCACCGACCGACACCGTGTTGGCACGATCGGCCAGCGAACTGGCACCCAGCGCGACGCTGTTACCTGCATCCTTGGCGACCCAGGCATTGGAGCCGAGTACAGTCGAATCCACCGCTTGGGCGTAGCTGTTGTAGCCAATCACAGTGGCATTGTTTTCGGTCGCCCAGGCTTCGGCACCGACAGCAGTGGTGTGCTCGGCGGCGCTGACACTGTCGCGGTCCTTGCCGGCGAGCGCGTTGGAACCCAACGCGAGTGCGGAAGTCGCACTGGCTACCGCGTCCACACCTATTGCGCTGCTGTCGGCCGCCACCGCATTGGCCCCCGCGCCGACCGCAGTGCTGTGGCGACCACTGGCGTTGGCGGCTCCGCCGAACAACGACGCCTGACCGCCGATGGCGACGCTGGCCACGCCTGAGGCTGATGCCGCCGGACCAAGCGCTGCCGAATTGCCGCCCTTGGCGCTGGCACCGTTACCTACCGCGGTCGATTCGCGTACCGCATATGCGTTCATGCCAACGGCGACGCCGGACTGTCCTGCACTGCTGCCCATCCCAATCGCGGTGCCACCGGCACCGCTGACGCTGCTGTTGAGGCCCATTGCGATGGAAAACGCAGCACTGGCCTTCGCGTTCATGCCAATGGCGGTGCTCTGGGCACCGCCGGCGAGGCTGTTGTTGCCCATGGCGATGCCGTCATATGGGCTGGAAGCGGCATTGCCGATGGCGATGGCGCTTGCCGCGCCGCTGTTGGCTGCGTGTCCGATCGCGATGCTGTCACTGCCACTGGCGTTGGCGCCGTAACCGCTGGCCACGCTGTAATCGCCGAGCGCGTTGGCGGCGCTGCCATTGGCTACCGCGCCTTCGCCCAGCGCCAGGCTGCCGCTGCCGAGTGCAGTCGAATAATCACCATCGGCATAGCTGTTGGCGCCGACGGCAGCTGCCTGTTCACCGTTGGCCACGCTGTAGGCACCGTTAGCCGTGCTTTGCACACCGCTGGCGATGCTGCCGGAGCCGACGGCAGTAGCATCATCGGCCAGTGCACCAGCGTTCGGACCGACGGCGACCGCGCTACGCCCCTGCGCACCTGCCAGCGCGCCAACCGCAATCGCCTGCTCGCCATCGGCGAACGTCGATTCACCGACGCCCGGCTGGCGATCACCGTTCTGATCGGTCCAGTCGCTGCCGCCCAGTGCCATCGCACCATTGCCGTTGGCGTAGGCGTGCTGGCCCATCGCTACCGCCTGTTCGCCGTAGCCGACGCTGTTATAGCCAACACCGACCGCACCGTTGCCGATGGCAAACGATTTGGCGCCGATGCCGACGCCGTTGTCGCCCTGCAACGCGCGCGACTGCGCGCCCAGCGCGATGCTCTGGTAACCGTCGGTGCCGGCCCCCATGCCGGCGACCAGGCTGCCGGCACCGTAGGCCTCGGTATTGGCGCCCAGCGCGACCGCGCCGTTAGCCGCCGCGGTGCTCGATGCACCCAGGGCAATCGCCGCCTGTCCACCCGTGGCATAGGCGTGCGAGCCGACGGCGGTGCCGTAATCACGTGCGATCGAGCCCTGCCCCAGCGCGGTGCTGGCATCACCGACCGCCGACGAGGTGTGGCCAAAGGCAGTGCCGCCGACGCCCTTGGCCGCGGACAACGCGCCGACCGCGGTCGAAGAGTTTCCATCGGCCGATGCCTGGTTACCCAGCGCGACGGTGTTCCTGCCTGCGGCGGCGGCGTCCTGGCCGATGGCCACGGCACCGGTCGCTTCGAAGGTCGGGCCGTAGTCACTCAACCACGGCGTGGTCCGCGCGCCACTGCCGATGGCGATGCTGCCGTCGCCATCGGCGCTGGCCTTGTCACTGCCGTCTCCGGCGCCGTTGACCTTGACGTAGTCCTTGTCGAACTTGTTGACCGTGGCCTTGCTGGCCAGTTGATTGGCCTTGGCCCAGACCGCGCACAACGCCGGACTATCGCGGAACTGCTTTGGGGCCTGCGCGCAGTCCGCTTTGGCATTGGCAGCGCTGGCGGCGCCCGGCCAGGCCACGCAGGCCAGCATCAGCACCACCGCTGGCAGTGCCGCATGCGAAATCGTCGCTGGTTTGCCAGCAACCTTGCCGCGCAAGGCGGCGAACTCTGACGCGACCACCCAGCAGTGCCTGGAGCGGTTCCAGACCAGACGGAATACCTTATTCATCAACACTTCTCCAACGGAACAGGTTTTTTGGGCATGCGTCACCCGTCAGGCGGGAATCCGTCACGAAAACGAATCGCCTGTCGCGGCATACGCAGGTTTATGGGCGGGGTTCCCTACCCCTGGGGGATTACGTCGTCAACAGCGCGGGAAACATTGCAATTCGATGACCGACGACTGAACGTAGTACCGGAACGTACTGCTTGTCACGCGCGCGAACTCACCAAATAATCACCACAACTCACCGATTCGTTAGCGACCGTGGCAGCCATCACGGTCTTCTCTCTCGCACCACTCCATGGCTGGGGAACACACGCACGTCATGCTGAAGTCGATCCAGCGCTGGTTGCGCAGCGCACCCATCCGTGATCCCATCGATCAACGCAACGCGCCGGTAATGCAGGTACTGCTGGCGTTTGTCGCCGTCAGCACGGTCGGACTGTGGTTGCTGTTGATCCTGCGTTACAAGATGCCGACCGGGGGCTGGGTCGCGGCCAACACAGGCTTCGCGGTGTCGGCCAGTGCCCTGCTGGGTTGCTATCTGATACGGCGTGGTGCCTTCCGCCCGGCGATCTACCAGTTCCTGGCAACGCTGCTGATCTGCCAGGAAATCATCCATCTCAGCGTCGGCTTCCAGATGATGGTGATGTCGCAGATCGATCAGATGCTGACCCTGATCGTGTCGGCGCTGGTACTGGGCCGGCGTACGTTGTGGCTGTGCCATGCGGCGCTGTGCTTCATCGCCTTCAGCGGTTGCGTGGTCGATACGATGCACCTGCCGGCCGATGCGCAATGGTGGGAAGGCTTTCGCAATCTACCTTCGGTGATCGCGGTCTACACGTTGATCGCGGTGGTGCTGGATCACACTGTCACGACCCTGCGCGAAAGCCTGCAACAGGCGCGCCAGCGCGGTGAGGAGCTACAGCAGGAAATGAGCAAGCGCGAGCAGGCGCAGAACCAGTTGATCCATGCCCAGAAGATGGAAGCCACCGGTCGCCTGGCCGCCGGTATTGCCCATGACTTCGGCAACCTGCTGAACATCGTCCACGGCTTCTCGCAGCAACGCCACCTGGATGATGCCTCGCAGAGTTCGGCGCAGCGCGCGTTGATGCTGGAGGACGCGTTGCAGGGGGTGGAGGAAGCTGCTGACCGTGGCCTGCACATGACCCGCAAGCTGCTCAGCTTCAGTCGCAGCGATCTGCTGAAAGCGGAAACCTTCGACATCAACCAGAGCCTGCGCGAACTGCAGCCGATGCTGCGGCAACTGTTGCCGCCGGAGATACAGCTGCGGCTGGATGCCTGCGTCGAGCCACTGCCAATCCATCTGGACCGCAACGAATTCGAACTGATCGTGCTCAATATCGCCGCCAATGCGCGCGATGCGATGCCCGATGGCGGCAGTTTCCGCATCGTCACCCGGCGCAGCCCAGGCAATCAGGTACAACTGCAACTGGCCGATACCGGCAGCGGCATGCCGGAGCAGATCCGCGAACGCATTTTCGAGCCTTTTTTCAGCACCAAGAAAGCCGGTGATGGCACCGGCCTGGGACTGTCCATCACCCACGACCTGATCAAAGTGGCGGGCGGCCATATCGAGGTCGACAGCGCGCCGGGGCGAGGCTGTTGCTTCGATATCCGCCTGCCGATGGCGTTGCCACCGGACAGCGGGGTCAGTGCACTGCCGGCGTCATGACGTAACCTTCGCCGTGGACCGCGGTGATCGGCAATGCTTCGCCACAGGTCGCTTCGACCTTGCGCCGCAAGCGGTAGAAAATCGATTCCAGCCGATGCATGTCGAAATCGTGTACGTCATCGGTCAGCTCGGCTACCAGCTCTTCGCGGGAAACACTGACGCCTGGCGTTGCCAGCATCCGCGCCATCACCTTGCGCTCGGTCCGGGTCAGTGGCACCGAGTGCCGCTGCGGCGAGCGCAGGCACCAGTCGTTGGCGTCAAGCTGCCATTGGCCATTGCCGTCGCTGGCGGCGGCGTGGCTGATCCTGCGCGCCAGGCTGTGCAGGTTGGCGGCCAGCAGCTCCACCTGCACCGGCTTGGTCAGGTAGGCATCCGCCCCCTGGCTCAGGCCACGCACCTGGTCGGGCACCTGATCGCGCGCGGTCAACATGATGATGCCCATGCCCGGATCCATGCCGCGCAGCTGGCGGGCAACACTGAAACCATCAGCATCGGGCAGACCGACATCCAGCACCACGATGCGATAGCCGCGCCTGGGCAATGCTTCCCACAACTCGGCCGCGAACTCCATGCCGTCTACGACGAAACCGTAGTTGCGCAGGCCGGGCAACAGCACCCGATCACGCAGCAACAGGTCGTCTTCCAGCAGTGCCACGCGCAGGTTGTCTTCGCCCGGGTCGGCGGATGGATTCATGGACAGTCGATGTGGTTGCAGAGAGCGTTAGCCTAGTTCATCCCTGCATCGGTGCAACCGTGAACGACTGCACCAATGCGCGGTTGACGATTTTCAGGCACGCAGGATCCGCAGTCGATTTGCTCAGGCCCGTTGCGTGATGGCGATCACATCATCAAGCAGCGCCGCGGCCGTGACCCCGGCGCCGGCTCCCGGTCCCTGCACCAGCAAGGGCTGTTGCAGATAGCGATCACTGCTGATGGCGACCCGGTTGTCGGTGCCGCTGCCACCGCACAGTGCATGTCCGGCCGGCAGCACGCGCACGCCAACGCTGGCGCCGTGGGCATCGAAGCGACCGACAAAGCGCAGCTGCCCGCCTTCGCGGGCGGCGCGTTGCCAGAGTTCGGCGATGGGCGCATCGAGTTGTCCCAGCGCGGTGTCGACCTGCGCCAGCGGCAGACTGGCCAGCGCGTCTGGTACCAGTGACTTCACCCGCACCTCATGCGACTGCAACGGCAGGCCGGCGGCGCGGGCCAGTATCAACAATTTGCGGCGCACGTCCTCGCCGGACAGATCAATGCGCGGATCCGGCTCGGTATAGCCAGCCTGGCTGGCCTCACGGACCAGTTCGGAGAACGGTCGGCGGCCGTCGTAATGATTGAACAGCCATGCCAGCGATCCGGACAACACGCCTTCAACCGCATGAATGCGATCACCGCCAGCGACCAGCGCGCGGATGCTGCGCAGCAATGGCAAACCGGCGCCGACGGTAGCGCTGTCACCGTAACGGGACTGGCCGGCATCGGCCTGCTGCTGGATGTCCTGCGCGCGCAGCCAGCTGCTGCCATTGCCCAGCTTGTTGGCGGTGACCACATGGATACCCCGCGCCAGCCACTGCGCGTGCCAGTCAGCGACCACATCACTGGCGGTGGCATCGATGACGGTGTCACCGGCACGCAGGCTTTCATTCTGCGCCCAGTGCGGTAACCCCGGCGAGTCCAGTCGCGGTGCCGCATTGGCCTCACGCAAGGCCTGCGCCACGTCGCCCTCAACCGGCTGCAGTGCCCGCGAGTTGGCCAGCCAGGCGATGCCGGGCAGGCGGATGCCGTTGTCGAGCAGGCGCAGGTAGCGATCGATGAAGGCACTGCCGACCACACCGGTCCCGAGCAAGGCGATGCGGGCACTGGTGCTGCTGCCCGGATTGTCAGCCAGGCGTACGACCGCACTCATGCGTCGGCCAGTTCGCGTTTGCCCACCGCCAGCACCTGCTGCACCCGGGCCAGACCCTGGGCGATATCGGCCAGCAGGTCTTCGCTTGCTTCGATACCGATCGACAGACGCAGCAGGCCATCACTGATGCCGGCATTGGCACGCGCCTCGGCGGTCATCGCCGCGTGAGTCATCGTTGCCGGATGGGCGACCAGACTTTCCACACCACCCAGCGATTCGGCCAGGGTGAAATAGCGCAGGCCATCGATGAAGGCGCGCACTGCCGCTTCGCCGCCATGCAGTTCCAGGCTCAGCATCGCACCGAAGCCCTTTTGCTGGCGCGCCGCCACCGAATGCCCGGGATGGCTGGCCAGGCCGGGGTAATAGATCGCCGACACAGCCGGATGGTCAGCCAGCAAATCAACGATGGCGCTGGTGTTTTCCTGATGTACGCGCAGGCGCGCATCCAGGGTGCGCAAGCCGCGCAGGGTCAGGAAGCTGTCGAACGGCGAACCGGTCAGGCCCAGGGCATTGGCCCACCAGCACAACTGCTCGGCAGCCTGCGGGTCCCGCGCCACTACCGCACCGCCGACCACGTCGCTGTGGCCGTTGATGTACTTGGTGGTCGAGTGGATGACGTAGTCGGCGCCGAATTCAATCGGCTTCTGCAGCGCCGGCGACAGGAAGGTATTGTCCACCACCACCTGTGCGCCAGCCTTGTGCGCGGCCTCGATGACAAAGCGCAGATCGGTGATCCGCAGCAGCGGATTGGAAGGCGTTTCAATCAGCACCAGCGTCGGCGACTGCGCCAGCGCCTCGGCCAGCGAGCGCGGGTCGGTCAAATCGGCGGTAATCAGTTCGAAGTGGCCCTTCTTCGCCAACGCATTGAACAAGCGCCAGCTGCCGCCGTAGGCGTCGTGTGGTACGACCAGGCGTTGGCCTGGGGCCAGCAACGCATTCAACACCAGGTTGATCGCGCCCATGCCGGTCGCGGTGATCACCGCGCCGGCGCCGCCTTCCAGATCCGCCAGCGCTTCGGCCAGCAGGTCACGGGTCGGGTTGCCGCTGCGGGTGTAGTCGTATTGGCGCTTGTTGCCGAAGCTCTCGAAACTGAAATTGGATGAAAGCACGATCGGCGGGGTCACCGCACCATAGGCGATATCGCGGTCGATGCCGGCACGCACCGCGGCTGTGGCGGACTGACAGACAGCATCGGGGACGTGGGGGTGGCTCATGGGTTTGCTCCGTTGCCGCGCAGGGCAGTGACAAGGATCGCGTCGATGCGATCGGGTTCTTTGAGAAAGGCGTCGTGGCCGTAAGGCGAACGCAGCACGCGCAGGGTGCCGAGCGTGCCAAGAGCTTCGACCAGCGCGACCGAGTCGCTCAGCGGCACCAACCGGTCGCCTTCGACCGCCACCACCGTGGTCGGTACCCGGATCTGGCTGGCATCGACGCGATGCAGGTCGATCGATTCGGACAGCCGTACATAGGCGGTCACCGGGGTGCGGGCGACATACTGGGCGCCGGCCGCATCCAGATAATCCTCGGCAGCGCAACGAACGCGGCCATTGATGATCTCCGGCGGCGCATCGAAGCGCTCTTCGAATTCTTCCGGGGTGCGGTAACTCAGCATCGCGAACTGGCGCGCCAGTGACAGCCCCTGGGTTTCCGCGCATTGCAGCGCTCCCAGGGTCACTGCCTTGCGCTGCAGGGCACGCCAGGCCGAGGCAAACGGGTGCGGACGGTGGGCGCCGCTGACCGCGACCAGACGCTGCAGGCAGGGCGGATGACGCAGCGCCAACTGCAGGCCGACCAGCGCGCCATAGGAATAGCCGACGAACGCCTGCAACTGGCCAATACCCAGATGCTGCAGCAGGCCGGCGATTGCATCGGCCTGGTCAGCGGTATCGATCGGGGCGTCGAGGCGGCCGTCGGCACCCAGATAGTCGATCGCCAGCAGTCGGCGCTGGGCCGGGTCCAGCGCGCGGCCCGTGCCGACCAGTTCGTTCAACCAGCCTTTTTCCGGGAATGCGTCGTTGCCGCGGAGATGCCGGTGCGCCGATATGCCGCCGGCAACCAGCACCACCGGGGCACCGGCCGGGCCTTGAAGTTCGTAGCGCACCAGCAACCGGCGGGCACCGGCATGGCGCATCGACAGATCAGTGGTCCATTCGCCGCGCAGCGACTGCGCGCTGACGACGTCGTCAGGCAGCAATGCCTCGATGGCGGTCGCATCAGCGGGAACTGCATGGAGGGCGGTGGTGGCGAAATTCATGGCGTCATCCGGAAAGTTGGATCAGCCATCGAGCTTTCGCGAAGCTCGCGTCCGCCGTGAAAACCGCTCACGGATCGAACCATCTTTCGGCAGACGCAAGGGGCAGATGCCCGGTCTCCGCAGGATTTGGCACCACTACGCGGCTTGCGCTGCGCTGGCTGCCCCGGCTTCAAAGGGCCTGTCCCTCTGCCGGTCTCGATGGTGGAGCCACTTTGCCAGCGGCCGGCAGGCATGTCAATCGCTTTATTCGAATGAAGCGATACAGATTTTTTGTGATGCGGCTGTCAATGCCAATCCCGCATAATTCACATATGAACCAACGCACCATGTTGCTTGCCCTGCTGCTGTCGGGATGGACCCTGCTGAGCGGCTGCGCCACCCCACCCCACAACTCAAGAAATCCCGCGCCCAAGCCGCTCAGCCACGTCGATGCGGTGATAGACGAGTCGTGGATATCGGTCCCCTCGCCCGAGGATGAACTGGACTCGCTGGCGGTCTGGGCCCCGCCACGAGGTGACCTGTGGGTGATTGCCACCGCCAAGTCGACCCATCGGCTGGTGGTGCTGGACGGCGAAACCGGCGCGCGCCTGCGCACGGTCGGTGCACGCGGCAGCGCCCTGGGCCAGTTTGAGCGCCCCAATGGCATCGCCGTCGAGGGCGACCTGGTGTTCGTGGTCGAACGCGACAACCACCGGGTGCAGGTGCTGCGGCTGCCGGATTTCCAGCCGCTGGCGATCATCGGCGCGGACGTCCTGCAGCTGCCCTATGGCGTCTGGTTACGGCCACTGGCGCCGGGCCGGCTGGAGATGCTGGTCACCGACAGTTTCATGGCCGACTTCCGCGCCGGCGTGGTGCCGCCGCTGCCGCAACTGGACCAACGGGTCAAACGCTTCCTGATCGACGTCGATGGCGATGGCGCGGTACACGCCCGCCTCGCCGGCCAGTTTGGCGATACCACCGAGCAGGGTGCCTTGCGGATGGTGGAATCCATTGCCGGCGATGCCGCCAATGACCGCCTGTTGATCGCCGAGGAAGACCGCCGCGTCGGCTCCACCCTGCGCGACTACACCCTGCAGGGGCGCTATCGCGGCTTCAGTTTGCCGGTCTTCGACGCCGATGCCGAGGGCGTGGCGCTGTGGCAATGTCAACAGCAGGCCGGTTACTGGATCGCCGTCGATCAGGTGGCACCGACCTTGTTCCGGGTGTTCGACCGGCAGACGCTGGCACCGGCCGGCGTGTTCAGCGGCCGGGTCACCGCCAATACCGACGGCGAAGTGCTGCATGCCGCGCCCAGCCGGCGGTTTCCGGCCGGGGTGGTGTTCGCCCTGCACGATGACCGTTCGGTATCGGCCTTCGATCTGGGCAAGGTCAGCGCGGCACTGCATCTGGGCCATGGTTGTGTCTGAGTGCGATTGGCAGCGCGGCTAGCAGGCATCGGCCTGGCCTTGTTGCTGCTGCTGGCGAGCAGCGGTGCCGGGGCCGCACGCCTGTACAGCTGGAAGGACAAGCGCGGCTACACCCAGTACGGCGACCGGCCACCGCCAGCCGATGCGCTGGTCGATGCCGAGGTCGACGTGCGCCACTTCCGCAACGCGCCCAGCGCGCTGATCCGGCTGCGCCTGGAAAACCACAATGGCCAGTACCAGGCCTGGGCCGACAATCTGATGTATGGCCCGGTCGAGGTCCTGCTGCACTTCAAGCAGGCCGATCGCAACGTGCTCGCCAGTCCGCTGCTGCCGGCCCAGGCCACGGTGCCGGCACGCAGCAGTGTGGTGGTGTCGCAGGTGCGCCTGCAGGATCCGCTGCGCGGCGGCGACTTCGAACTGCTGCTGGATGGTGTGCCGGGCGATCCGGTTGCGGTGCCGGAAGACTACGAATACCGGCTGCCGTTCGACTACGGCCGGGTACGGGTCGATCAAGGGCCGGGCGGCAGTTTCAGCCACAATGACGAACAGAACCGCGACGCGGTGGACTTCGCGGTGCCGATCGGCACTCCGGTGCTGGCCGCGCGCGCCGGCATCGTGATGCAGGTCGAAGGCGATTACGACCAGGCCGGCCTGAACCGGGAGAAATACGGCGGCCGCGCCAATTTCATCCGCATCCTGCACGGCGACGGCAGCATGGCCGTGTACGCCCATCTCAAGCCGGAGGGGGTGCAGGTGCGGGTCGGCCAGTACGTGCGCAAGGGCCAGCGCATCGGGCTGTCGGGCAACACCGGTTTCAGCACCGCGCCGCATCTGCATTTCGTGGTCCAGGTCAACCGCGGCATGCGCCTGGTGTCGGTGCCGTTCCGGATGTTCGGGCCACTGGGACAACTGCAGTTCCCGCGACCCTGAGCCCTCTCCCGGGCGGCTTGTAAGCCAGCCGGGCCCACCTGCCCGGCAACGGCTATAATTGGCGGCTTCCCGACATCATCCACGCCCCCGCGGGCGTCATTGGCCTGCCCGTTCCCCATGACTGACGTTTCCCACTCGCCGACCGCCACCGCCGGTACCTCCACCGTCGCCAGCGAAGCCGCGCGCCGCCGCACCTTCGCGATCATTTCCCACCCCGACGCCGGCAAGACCACGTTGACCGAAAAACTGCTGCTGTTCGGCGGTGCGATCCAGATGGCTGGCTCGGTCAAGGGCCGCAAGGCCGCCCGCCACGCTACCTCCGACTGGATGGCGCTGGAGAAGGAGCGCGGCATTTCGGTCACCAGTTCGGTAATGCAGTTCCCGTACGAAGGCAAGATCATCAATCTGCTCGACACCCCCGGCCACGCCGACTTCGGCGAGGACACCTACCGGGTGCTGACCGCGGTCGATTCGGCATTGATGGTGATCGATGTGGCCAAGGGCGTGGAAGAGCGGACCATCAAGCTGATGGAAGTCTGCCGACTGCGCGACACCCCGATCATGACCTTCATCAACAAGCTGGATCGCGAGGGCAAGGATCCAATTGATCTGCTGGATGAAGTGGAAACCGTGCTCGGCATCCAGTGCGCGCCGGTGACCTGGCCAATCGGCATGGGTCAGCGGCTGAAAGGCGTGGTCCATCTGATCACCGGCGAAGTGCATCTGTACGAGCCCGGTCGCAACTTCACCCGCCAGGATTCGACCATTTTCAAGTCGCTGGACGAGCCGGGCGTGGAAGCCAAGATTGGCGCCGAAATGCTCGCGCAACTGCGCGACGAGCTGGAGCTGATCCAGGGTGCCTCGCATCCGTTCGATCTGCAGGCCTACCGCAGCGGCCAGCAGACGCCGGTGTTCTTCGGCTCGGGCGTCAACAATTTCGGCGTGCAACCGCTGCTCGATTTCTTTGCCGCCAACGCGCCTTCGCCACAGGATCGCGCCACCACCACCCGCACCGTGCAGGCCACCGAGAACAAGCTGACCGGCTTCGTGTTCAAGATCCAGGCCAACATGGACCCGCAGCATCGCGACCGGGTCGCCTTCATGCGCGTATGCTCGGGCCGCTTCGAAGCCGGTATGAAGACCTTCCACGTCCGCACCGGCAAGGAGATGAAGCTGGCCAACGCGCTGACCTTCATGGCCAGCGACCGCGAGCTGGCCGCCGAGGCCTATCCCGGCGATGTCATCGGCATCCACAACCACGGCACCATTTCGATCGGCGACACCTTCACCGAAGGCGAGGCGATCAGTTTCACCGGCATTCCCAACTTCGCCCCGGAGTTGTTCCGGCGTGCGCGCCTGCGCGACCCGCTCAAGCTCAAGCAGTTGCAGAAAGGCCTGGCCCAGCTCAGCGAAGAAGGCGCCACCCAGTTCTTCAAACCGCTGATGAGCAACGACCTGATCCTGGGCGCGGTCGGCGTGCTGCAGTTCGACGTGGTCGCCTATCGCCTGAAGGACGAATACGGCGTCGACGCCAGTTTCGAACCGGTCGGGGTGACTACCGCGCGCTGGGTACGCTGCGACAATCCGCGCAAGCTGGAGGAATTCCGCGACAAGAACGCGACCCATCTGGCAGTCGATGCCGCCGGCCAGCTGGTCTACCTGGCGCCGACCCGGGTCAACCTGCAGCTGGCGCAGGAACGGGCCCCGGACGTGACCTTCCTGGCCACCCGCGAACACGCGCACGCGGTCGACACGCCCTGATCGGCAAATCTTCCGCGACGCCCGACGTAAACGGTGTGTCGCGGACCAGCCGATGCTGTACCGTGGCAACCTGCGTGCGACCCCACCGCACGATTGATGGTGCAGATGCAAACCGATCTCCGCGATGAAATCGCCAACGCGCTGACCCATGGACTGGGCGCGGTCGCCGCCCTCGCCGCCGGCGCGGTGCTGATCACGCTGGCGGCGCTGTATGGCGACGGCTGGCAACTGGGTGCTTCGATTGTCTTCGTGGTCAGCCTGTTGTTGTTGTACACCGCTTCCACCCTGTACCACGCCATCCAGCACCCGGTGGCCAAGGCGCGGCTGAAGATCTTCGATCACTGCGCGATCTATCTGTTGATCGCCGGTACCTACACGCCGTTCACCCTGATTGCCTTGCGCGGCCCGTGGGGCTGGGGCCTGTTCGCGGCAATCTGGACGCTGGCATTGGCCGGGGTGGTGTTCAAGCTTTACTACACCGGGCGTTTCCCGCTGTTGTCGACCGGCATCTACATCGCCATGGGCTGGCTGGTGATCGTGGCGATCAAGCCGATGCTGCAATCACTTGATGGCTGGACCCTGGGCTGGCTGATTGCCGGCGGCCTGTTCTACACGCTGGGCACTTATTTCTATCATCGCGAATCGATCCGCTATTCGCATGCCATCTGGCATCTGTTCGTGCTTGCCGGCAGTGTCTCCCACTTCATCGCGGTGACCGAACAGGTGTTGCGCCCGAGGCTGTGAGCGCTGCCTGGCCTGGCCGTCGCGCCTGGCAAGATGTCCATCGCCTGAACTTCCAGGCCGGGCATTCGCGCCATTTTCGCGGTATCTGAACAAGCGCTTGCCGATATTGTCGGCATGAACAGCACCGTCGACGGAAAAACCATGGCTGCCAAGTCGGCGCGCGGGCCGCGCAAATGGCGTGGCCCTTCGCGGCGTGGCTGGTGGATCCTGGGCAGCATCGCGGCCGCGCTGGTGGTCCTGCTGGTGTTGTTCGACTGGAACTGGTTCAAGGGCCCGGTCGAGCGCGCGGTCACCGCACGCACCGGCCGCAGCTTCCATATTGGCGGTGACCTCGATGTCGATCTGGGACGCCGGATCACCATCCGTGCTTCGCAACTGGAGTTCGGCAATGCCCCCTGGGCGCGCCTGCCGAACATGGCCGCCGCCCGGCAAGCGGAAGTGGACGTGATGTTCTGGCCGCTGTTGCGCGGCAAAGTCGATGTCGCCGAGATCCGCCTGGACAAGCCGCTGCTGCGCCTGGAAACCGGCCCCAAGGGCAAGGGCAACTGGGTCTTCAAGCCGTCCGACGGTGACGGCAAGCCACCGGTGTTGCGCAAACTGTGGATCGAGGATGGCCGGCTGTCGTTTGTCGATGCTGCCGAGAAGACCGATATCGACATCCGGCTCAACAGCATGAAGCCGGACAATCCTGCCGACAGTGCTCCCGTGGCCATTGCCGGCAAGGGCAAATGGGCCGGCAATGCCTTCACCCTCAAGGGCACCGCCGAGTCGCCGCTGGAACTGACCAACAGCGAGCGTCCCTTCCATCTGGATCTGCGGGCCTCAGCCGGCCCCACCCATGCCCACGCGCGCGGCCAGCTGGTCAATCCGCTCAGCCTGCAGGACTTCGATCTCAAACTGGCCTTGTCAGGCCAGGACCTCGAGGACCTGTACCCGCTGATAGGCGTGGCGATTCCGTCGACCCCGCCGTACCAACTGGATGGTCGCTTTACCCGTGACGGCAATACCTGGCGTTACGACGACTTCACCGGCAAGGTCGGTGACAGTGATCTGGGCGGTGATGCGGCGGTCACCGTCGGCGGCGAGCGACCCTTCCTGAAAGCCGATCTGGTGTCGAAACGTCTGGACTTCGATGACCTCGCAGGCTTTGTCGGCGGTCAACCGCAAACCGGTGCCAGCGAATCAGCCAATCCACAGCAACGCAGGCAATCGGCACAACAGACCGCGTCAGCCAGGGTCCTGCCGGACACGCCGTACGATCTGGGCAAACTGCGTTCAATGGATGCCGACGTGGTGCTGAAAGCCAAGCGCATCAACGCGCCGTCATTGCCGATCGACGACATGGACGCGCACCTGAAACTGAAAGCCGGCGTGCTGCGTCTGGACCCGCTGAACTTCGGCGTCGCCAGCGGCGATATCCGTTCGACCATCCAGATGGATGCCAGTCGCCCGACCATCCGCACCCGCGCCGATGTAGCGGTCAGCAAGCTCGACCTGGGCAAGCTGTTCCCCGATGCCGAACTGACCAGGACCGCGATTGGCCGCATCGGCGGCAATGTGGTCATCAACGGCACCGGCAATTCAATCGCCGCGATTCTCGGCAGCGCCAACGGCGACGCCACCCTCGGCATGGGCAAGGGCCGGATCAGCAATCTGCTGATGGAGCTGGCCGGGCTGGACGTGGCCGAATCATTGAAGTTCCTGCTGACCGATGACAAACAGGTACCGGTGCGCTGTGCCTTCGGTGATTTCGATCTCAGGCAGGGGGTCATGCATACCCGCAGCCTGGCGTTCGACAGCACTGACACCATCATCGTCGGCAAGGGCGACATCAGCCTGAAGGACGAAACCCTGGATCTGGAGCTGCGCCCGCGGCCAAAGGATCGCAGCATCGTCGCGCTGCGTTCGCCACTGGTCATCGGCGGCACCTTCAAGGACCCGTCATTCCATCCTGATTTCGCCCGCCTGGGCCTGCGCGGTGCGGTGGCCCTGGCGCTGGGCAGCATCGCGCCGCCGGCGGCCCTGTTGGCGACCCTGGAACTGGGCCCGGGCGAGGACAGTGGCTGTGGCGGCCAGTATGCCAAGTAAACAGCGGCGCCCGTGCGGGCGTCGGCCACGACGCTGCGTGTCTGGGCCGCTGTGGATCAGCTGGCGATGTAGCGCTGCAGCTGGTCCAGCTGCACCTGCTGATCCTCGATCACCGCCTTGACCAGATCACCGATCGAGATGACGCCGACGACGCTGCCATCGCTCATCACCGGCAGGTGACGGATGCGGTTACGGGTGACCAGTTGCATGCAGTTGTCGACGTTGTCATCCAGACCCACGGTGATCAACTCCGCGGTCATGATGTCGCGCACCGGCGTACTCGATGACGAGCGCCCCTGGAGCACGATCTTGCGCGCGTAATCGCGTTCGGAAAGGATGCCGCTCAGGCGTGTCCCGTCGATCACCAGCACCGCCCCGACTCCCTTCTCCGCCATCAGCCGGATCGCATCCAGGACCGAGGCATCCGACCCCACCGCATGGACTTCAGCGGTCTTCTCGCCCAGTAATTGACGGACTGTACGCATGGTTTGCTCCTTGCTGGCCAGGTTCTGGCAAGCATACTCCTGCTTCACCCGGTTGCCATACGTCGACCAGATAAATCGGCCGCTGCTTGGATTCGTCGTACAGGCGGCCCAGGTATTCGCCAATCAATCCCAGCGCCACCAGCTGGACCCCGCCCAGCATCAGGATCACCGCCATCATGGTCGGCCAACCGGCCACCGGGTCGCCCCACAGCACCGCCTTCAACACCACCCAGAGCGCAAACGCAAACGCCAGCAGCGCGGTCAGCACGCCGACATAGGTGGTGGCGCGCAGCGGCGCGGTGGAAAAGCTGGTGATGCCCTCGAGTGCGAAGTTCCACAAGCGCCAGAAGCCGAACTTGCTGTCGCCGGCCACGCGCGGCTCGCGCCGGTACGGTACCGATATCTGCCGGTAACCAACCCAGCCGAACAGACCCTTCATGAAGCGATGGCGTTCGCGCAACTGTTTCAACGCGGCCACGCTGCGTGGCGACAACAAACGGAAATCGCCGGTGTCAGCCGGGATCGGGGTGGCCGACAGCCGTCCGATCACGCGATAGAACGCATGCGCGGTACTGCGTTTGAGCCAGCTTTCACCCTCGCGCTGGATACGGGTGCCATGCACGTTGTCATAGCCTTCACGCCATAGCCGGACGAATTCGGTTATCAATTCAGGCGGGTCCTGGCCATCGGCATCCAGGATCACCACCGCGCCGTCTTCGACATGGTCCAGACCGGCGGTCAGCGCGGCCTCCTTGCCGAAGTTGCGCGACAGCCGCAACAGGCCGACCTGCGGATCGCCAGCGGCCAGCAACAGCAGTTGTGCCCAGGTCTCATCGCTGCTGCCGTCATCGACATACAACACCCGCGTGCGCACGCCGCCAAGGCTGGCCAGCGCCTCGCGCAGGCGCGGATGCAGCACCGGCAACGCCTCGGCCTCGTTGTGCGCGGCAATCAGCACGGTCAACAGTGGCGTCTCCGTCGGGGTGGCCCCAGCTGTGTTCACTTCAGGCCCTCCAGATAGCTTTTGCCACCCAGTTGGCGGACCTGGCGCTGGATCCAGTTGGCCCGCCGCTGCACGTAAGGTCCGGGGTCGCGGGCGTTATAGCGGCGCGGTGCCGGCAATACCGCGGCCAGGCGCGCACTCTGTTCGGCGCTCAGGTCGGCGGCATCGCGGCCCCAGAACTCGCGGGCAGCAGCCTGCGCGCCGTAGACGCCATCTCCGAATTCGGCAATGTTGACGTGCATTTCGATGATCCGCTGCTTCGACCACAAAGCTTCGATCAACACCGTGTACCACGCCTCGATGCCCTTGCGCAGCCAACTGCGGCCCTGCCACAGGAACAGATTCTTGGCGACCTGCTGGCTCAAGGTGCTGGCGCCACGGACCCGCCGTCCCTTGGCGTTGTTGACCCGGGCCTTCTCGATGGCCTGCAGGTCGAAGCCGCGATGGGTGGCGAACTTCTGGTCTTCGGCGGCGATCACCGACAATGGCAGGCTGCTGGCGATCCGGTCCAGATCGCGCCAGTCGTAGACATAACGAAAGCCCCAATCGCCATCGCCCCACGCTTCCATCTGCCGCTCCAGCATGAATGCGGAAAACGGCGGATCGATGAACCGCAACGCCGCCACCTGCAGCACGCTGGCGGCGGCAAACAGGAATGGCAGTGCCAGCAGCCAACGCAGCCAGCGCCGGAAGCGGCTTCTTTTCGGTGAGGGAACCACGGTGTGCACACCTGCCTTGGCGAATAACCAGACCCTATTCTGGCGGCTATCCTTCATCCTGTCTGCCCGCCGCCGCCAGCGCTGGCCAGCTATTGGATCGGCGAGGGCGCGCCCACATCTGTGTGGATTGACGCATACAGCGGCCGCGCCGCCAAGGACCCCTCGTGAGCACCGATACCCAGACCCGCTTCCTGCTGCCGCAAGCCGGCGTACGCGGCGTGCATGTGCAGTTGACCGATGCCTGGCGCGACGTGCAGCAGCGCGCGGACTATCCGCCCAATGCGACCGAACTGCTGGGCCAGGCCTGTGCCGCCGCGGTTCTGTTCACCGGCCACACCAAGGTCGATGGACGCCTTTCGATCCAGCTGCGCGGTGACGGTCCGATCCGCACCCTGTTTGCCGAATGCACCGCCGCCGGCACCCTGCGTGGCATCGTCCAGCTCGCCGACGGCCAGGACGCGCCGCGCGATCTCAGCACCCTGGGTGACGGCACGCTGCTGGCCATCACCATCGAAAATCCGGGCCTGGATCCACGCGAGCCGCAGCGCTATCAGAGCCTGGTCGGCCTGCAGGCCAGCACCCTTGACGAAGCCTTCGAGGGTTACTTCCGCCAGTCCGAGCAGTTGCCGACCCGGCTGCTGCTGGCCGCCACCGCCGATGGCGTGGCCGGGATCATGCTGCAGAAGCTGCCCGGTGACGAGGGCGACGTCGACGGCTGGAACCGCGTCGGCGCCCTGTTCGACACCCTGGGCGGCGCGGAATTGCTGCAAGCGCACACGGAAACCCTGTTGTACCGGCTGTTTCACGAGGAAAACCCGCAAATACTGACCGAACGCGCAATTTCTTTCGCTTGCTCTTGCTCTCGGGCGCGGGTTGAGAGCATGCTGCAATCCTTGGGGCAGGAGGAG
This sequence comes from Pseudoxanthomonas dokdonensis, assembly GCF_001431405.1. Taxonomy (GTDB): domain Bacteria; phylum Pseudomonadota; class Gammaproteobacteria; order Xanthomonadales; family Xanthomonadaceae; genus Pseudoxanthomonas_A; species Pseudoxanthomonas_A dokdonensis. The sequence continues at coordinate 295,822 of NZ_LDJL01000007.1, read as the reverse complement.
GCAACTGCAGCGCTGGCCGACGGGCATGCGGAGGTGCGTTGTGAGTTCTGTGGGCAGGAATACGGTTTCGATGCCGCCCAGATCGAGGAACTTTTTGCTCAATCCGCAGTCGAAGTGCCAGCGCCACCACGGCTTCAATAGTTGCTGCGGCTGGCGTTTGACGGCTACGGCAACTTGTTAAATAAACATAAAACGCGTAGCATTGGGTCCCCTCCGCCGTTGTTTGGCATCTGTCACCCGGAGCCTGAATCGAGCCATGTTCAAGCGTTACCTGCCACTGTCGCTGAGTCTGCTGGTCGCACTGGGTGCGGCAACGGACGCGAGTGCGCAGAACGCCCGTACGGCCGATGCCAAAGCCACCGCGCTGCCGGTGTGGAACAACACCGACGGCAAGCTGGAAGGCGTGCTGCTGCTGGAACCGACTGGTGAAGCCAGCGCCGGCGCTCGCTGGCGCTTCGGCAGCAACACCCTCAGCGCTGCGTTCGGGCTGGAAGCCGGTGATTCGCTGGGCCTGGTCTGCAATCGCAAGACCGGCGTGGTCAACACCATCAGCAACCTGGCCAGCCATTGCATGCTGGCCTCGCTCGGCGACGACGACGGCGATAGCGACAGCCAGCACATCAACCTGACCACTGCCATCGCCCGTCCGGGTGGCAAGCTGGGCATCTCGGCCGGGACCGGCCGTGACACCCTGCCGGCCTGGCTGGCCGCTGGCAAAGGCGCCGGCAACCGGGTCGAACAGAATGATCTGACCGTGTTCGGCCAGAAGAACATCGGCAACAGCGGTTTTGTTTCGATTGGCGGCACCGTCGCCCGTGCCCGCCTGGTGCCGGCTACCGACCTGCCGGCATTCGCCGACCAGTGGAACAGCAAGAGCCTCAACTTCGGCGGCGGCTACGGCCCGTTCAGCGCCAACATCATCGGCCGCGTGGTCGATGTCCCCGGCCAGCCGGACAAATGGGAAGGCCTCGGTCTGGGCATCACCTGGCGCACCCCGTGGAGCGCGCAATTGACCGTCGGTGCCGAGAACGTCGTCACCCGCGGCAAGAATCCGTTCTCGATGACCAATGACGGCAGCGACGAAGGCACCGTGCCCTACGTCCGCTACGAACAGGATCTTTGATTCACCCCCACTGGCTGCTGCCAGCCCACGCGCTGGTGACTTTTCCATCCAAGTGGTTCTGCCCAGCAGCCGATGTCAGTGATACCGCCAGGCCTGGCCGACAGCACAAGCCCTCCGAGGGCTTTTTTCATGCCCGCTATTTGGACAGCCAGCAGCTTGTTTCCGTGCGGACGGTTTCAATAGAGTCCCTGCGCCCCACTATCGCAAGGACCATTTCCGCACCCTTTTCCGGAACTGCGCTGAAAGCATCCTCATGCAAGCAGGAACTGCGGAATATGCATCACATGCAGCAGAGCAAGCCCCTGTCCTGATCCATCCGCACAACGCATGTCCTCTAGCACCTTCGCGGCCCTCCGCATTGCACGAAAGCCAAATGCGCCCCAACCGCAATCATGGGCGTTGAACCAGAGGAGCTGTGCGATGACGGAGTTTGCAACACCCTACCCCTGGTCACCCGGCAACAGGGACCGGTGCTGCGCGTCATCCGCAGTTGGCTCCCTGTCGCAGCCAGCCGATACCGCACCGGCTGTCCAGCAGCGCAATGACGCCAAGCGAATGCTGCCCGCACGCGGCAAGGGTTGGAACAGCCATTGTTTCCATGCACAAAAAAACCATGGCCCCTTGCGGGGCCATGGCTGTACTGCTTTACGACAGGTCTCTGACCGGGATCAGAAGCGCTGCTGGTACTTCATGTACATGAAGCGACCGATGTCGTAGCCACCGTAGTACGAGTAGCCGGAGTTCGGCTGGTTGTAATCGGCACCGGCGTTGTGATCAAACACGTTGTTCACACCGATGGCGATGGTGCCATTCCACGGGGTATTCCAGCGACCCTGGATATCGTGGAAGGTGTTGGCGCCCAACTCGTTCTTCGGCACGATTTCGCCCTGGGTTTCCGGAGCCGCGTAGTTCGGCTGGCTGCAGATTTCCGGGAAGTCTTCCAGGCTCAAGCAGTCCGAACGCAGACCGGAGTAGTAACGCGCATTCCAGGTCACGCCGAAGTCACCCATGTCCCAGCTCACGCCCAGGTTGCTGCGGACGCGGAAGTAGGCACCGTAGGTGCTGTTGCTGGTGCCGTTCAACTGCAGCGGCGGGCTGTCGGAGTTGTCCTGCTTCAGCTCGTTCTGGGCCACGTAGGTGGTCTGCGAATTGAGCGAGAAGCGACCCCAGTCGGTATCCAGAGCGTAGGTCAGATCGAAATCGAAACCTTCGGTCTGCTGGTAACCGGCGTTACGACCACCGAAGCTCAGCGCGGTGATGGCGCCAGTGTTCGGGTCACGGGTGAAGGTGGTCGGACCTTGGCAACGCGATTCAATGCCAGCGACGTAGCAGTCGTTGAGCATCGAGGTCGGGTCATCGGCGGTGATCGTGTTTTCGATCTTGATCTTCCACCAGTCCAGGCTCATGTTCAGGTTTTCAGCGAAGCCCGGGCTCCAGACCAGACCCAAGGTCTGCGATTCGGACGTTTCCGGAGTCAGGTTCGGGTTGGAACCGGACTTGAACGGAATGTTCGACTGGTCGAACTTGGCATTGGAGACACCGTCCGGACGGTTAGCCGCCTGGCGGAAACCAGCGCCTGCACCATCGGCCGCGCAACGAGCGGTCGGCGTGCCGTACTGGCTGTCGCAGGGGTCGGCGTAGGTTTCAAAGCTGTCCGAGGTACCGCCGTACAGGTCGGCGATGGTCGGGGCACGGAAGCCTTCTGCCCAGGTACCACGCACCAGCAGCGAGTCGAGCGGCTTCCAGGTGAAGCCGAACTTGCTGTTGACGGTGTCACCGAAGGTGTCGTAATCCGAATAACGGGTTGCGGCGGTCAGGCTGAGTTCCTGCGCACCCGGCATGTCGGCGAGGACCGGCACCAACAGTTCCAGGTAGGCTTCGTCCAGCGAGTACTGGCCGCTGGTCGGACCCGAGGCCAGATCGGTGGAAACACCGGTCTGTGCCAAGGCGTCCGGCGAGAACGAGCCGCTTTCCTTACGGTGCTCGACACCGACTGCCACGCCCAGATCACCGGCCGGCAGTTCGAACAGCGTACCGGACAGGTTGGCGAAATAGTCGTTGGTTTGTGTCTTCGAGATCGCCTGGCCCGGCTGGTACAGATAGGCGATGACGTTCGGATCCTGCAGGCTGTTGGCGCCGCCAATGCCGTACGGAATCAGCGGATTCCACGGGGTGCAGTTGCCACCACCGGTACCCAAGGGGATGGAGGTGTTGGGACCCGGAGCAGTACCGCACTGGACAACACCGTCGGCATTGATGAAGGACGGACCAACGGCATTGGCGACATTGGCGGTGTTCAGGTTACCGGTGCTGGTCTGCACACCCTTGTTCTGGTTGTACAGTGCGCCGGCATCCCAATCCCAGAAGCGGTCGCCAATCTGGAACGAGCCTTCCAGGGCGCCGGTGAAACGGAAGGTCTGCAGGTTGTTGTAAACGCCGCGCGGCACTTCCCACGGACGACGGATGAAATTGACGTCGACATCGCGCGGGTTGAACACGCTATCGGCAGACAGAGGCGTGCCCCAGGCAGCGGACTGGTACGGATAACCCGCGTTCTGTGCAAACGAGTCGCGGTCGGTGAACAGCACGTCGGTGTTGAAACGGACGTTTTCGGTGATGTCGAACTTGCCGTTCAAGAATGCCGACTTGCGCTCGATACCGCTGTACACGGTCGACTGCAGGCCAGGATAGGTGCCATCCAGATCACGGCTGTACGGACGGTAGTTGTTGATGTCGCTGGTGTCGTAGTTGCCACCTTCGCGGTCCAGGGTCAGACGGTCGAAGATCGGATTGCCCTTGTCATCAACCCGACCCGTAGGGTTGAGCAGAATGCTGTAACGGCTGGAGCCGGACTGATCGTCCAGCAGGCGGTCGCCCTTCGGCGTGCTCGGATAGGTGGTCTTGGAGAACCAGCGGTCGCCAGCCCACACCGGATTTTCCTTGGTGTACTCGACGCCGGCGGTCAACGAGCCGCGGTCGCCAGTGAAGCCCATGACGAAGCTGTACTGCTGACGGTCGCCGTCGCCTTCGTCGTACTGACCGAGGTAGGCATTGGCTTCCATACCGTCGAAGTCGCTGCGGGTGATGATGTTGATCACGCCGGCGATGGCATCGGAACCGTAGGTGGTGGAGGCGCCGTCCTTCAGGATTTCAACGCGCTCGACCATTGCGGCCGGAATCGAGGCAACGTCCTGCAGACCACCGTTGGTGGCGCCAAGGCGCTTGCCATTGACCAGGATCAGGGTGCGCTCAGCGCCCAGGTTGCGCAGATCGATGTACTGACCGCCGACGGCTTCACCGGAGGACAGCGGCGAGGTGCGGCTGATGGCCGGCGAACCGGTGGCAGCGACGTTCTGCAGGATGTCGGCGACCGAATTGAAGCCCTGCTTCTCGATGGCGGCACGGTCGATCAACAACACCGGTGCGGCGGTTTCCTTGTCGACCTGGCGGATGCGCGAACCAGTGACCTGGACCTTGTCCAGCGTGGTGGCCTGCTGGGCGGGTTCTGCGTCCTGCGCAGCAGCGGTGCCGGTCAGCGACACAGCGCTGGCGAACAACGCGAACTTGATCGCGTTAGGCAGCTTCTTGGGGTTGATCATTAGAGGCTCTCTCTCTCCAAAATTTCACAGTTAAGCCGGGCAATACCCAGGCCAATGGTTCAGACGCACGTTACGTTTGCGGCTGGTGCCCGAAGGATAACGCAAATTTTACTAGTAATGAGAGAAAAGTCAGAAAATTTATGTGAGAGCAAAAACACCCTGAAGCATCAGTCACTTACAGCTGATTTCAGGCAAAAAAACGGGCTCGCCGGGCGCATTTCGGCATCATTGTGAGACACAGACTGTAACTGAACAGGGGCCTTCTATCGCATTGAAGCTGATCATCGGCGTCGCTTGTGGCGCTGGTCGGGCGTCATTCGAGGGCCACGACCAAGCGACGTGTCGTCACTCGAACGCCATGTCGTGTCCTCACTGCAGACGCAGCTCTGCATCGCCGGAAAAGGTTTCAAGGGTAACTTCGCCATCGGCGGCGCCATAGCGGGTGCTGAAGCTGGAACCCGGGCCGCGTTCCTTCTTGATGGTCACCCCCGGTGCTTTCAGATCACCGCTGAAGGACTCACCGCTGACTCGCGCCGACAGGGTCCTGGGCACCACCAGCAGCAGGTTGCCGCTGACGCTTTCCATGTGTATCTCGCCCTTGCTGGCCAGATCGGTGTGGACTTCGGCGTCACCGCTGACCGTGTTGGTCGACAGATCGGTCACCTGTTCGCCGTTGACGGCGACATTGATGTCACCCGATACGGTTTCGGCACTGACATCACCGCTCAGGCGACCGCGCAGATCCAGTCGGCCACTGACTGTCTGCAGATCGACATCGCGGCTGTTGAGCGTGGCGCTGATGTCACCGCTGACGCTCTGCAGATCGGCACGCTGTGGTGCGCCGATGGCGGTGATCGCGCCACTGACGCTTTCAATGCTGATCTGCCTGGGCGCCACGCCGGTGACATCGACGTCAGCCGATACCGACTCCACGTCCAGTTCGGCACGCAGCGGTACCATCAGCTTGAGATCGGTCGGTCCGCCGTGGGATCCACCCCAGCCACTGCCGCGCGGGTAGACCACGCGGATTTCCAGATGCTCGGGAGATCCTTCCACCGACAGCTTCTCCACCCCCTGCCCCAGGGTGCCGGAAATCTTGACCTCGTTACGGTCCCAGGCGGTGACCTGGATGCTGCCCTTGACGTTGTTGATGTCCAGCCGTCCGTCCGCCGCCAGCGGATGACTCTGGTCAATCGCGGTCTGGGCGTAGGCGGTGACGCTGGTCGACAGCAGCAGCGCGATGCAAAGCGGTGAAAAACGGAACATGGTATTTCTCCTCAACTCATGATGGCGCGCTGGGTCAGGTTGATGCGCTGCGTATACGTGCGGCGCAACTGCTCCAGCAACAACCGGGAATGCGGATCGCGGCGCAGCGCCGCGCGGATCTGGGAGGCGCTGTCATCCAGGGCTTTCAAGGAATCGGCCAGCTCGGTCGGCGGCGGGCGTTGGTCCAGCTGGGTCATCGCGCTCTGATAGTCGCGGGTCAGCGAGGCCGCTTCGCGCTGGACCCCCGGTGCGGTGGCCGATGGCAGCAGCCCGGCCTGCCAGACCATGCCTACGGCCAGCAGCAAAGAGGCAGCCAAGGCCATCGGCCACCAGCGCGATACCGGATGGAAGCCGGGCTCGGCCTGCTGCTGGGGCAAGCTGGCAATGCGTCCGGCAATGGCCGGCCACAGGTCATGCCCGGGCGAAGCATCGCGGCGCAAACCGCGCAGTTGCCAATGCAGGGAGGCGTCTTTGTCATTCATGGTTCGGTCCTCAAGCGTTCGCGCAGCAGATGCCGCGCGCGATGCAGTTGCGCCTTCGAGCTGCCGACGGCCATGCCCAGCTCGCGGGCGATTTCTTCGTGTTTCCAGCCTTCCACGTCATGCAGCACCAGCACCGCGCGCGCCCTCGGCGGCAGGGTTGCCACGGCCCGTTCAAGATCCATCGACAATGCGGTGACATGGCCGGCTGAGTCAGCCACCTCAAGCCGCTCCACCGCGTCTTCGTCGGCGCTGGGCTGCGGTTGTGTCCTGCGGCTGCGCAACTCCATCAATGCGGTATTGACCGCCAGCCGGTGCAGCCAGGTGGAAAATGCACTCTCCTGCCGGAACTGTGGCAGCGCCTGCCAGGCACGCACGAAGGCTTCCTGGGTCAGATCCTCGGCACGCGCGCCCTGGCCGCCGGTCAGGCGCTGGATCACGCCATGGACCCTGCCGACGTGACGACGGTACAAGGCTTCGAATGCCTGTACGTCGCCGGCGGCGGCACGACTCACCCACGCCTGTTCGTCAAAGGCCGCGGCGTCGACCGGCACCGCCGTCACCGGCGCGGAGTGGATGGGTGGGTGCATGGCAACATTCAGCATATCCACTGGGATGAACCCGACGGGCAAAAGGTTTAGAGCCCGCGTCGGTCCGCTGCCCCGGCGCTGGCCATCGTCCGGATGAAGGGCTGCAGATAGTCGGCATAGGGAGCCCACTTCGGCACGTCGCGTGCGTGCACCTCGCCGCGCACCTGCACCGCGCTGGCAGTCGCCACGCCACGCGAACGTTCCCGCAGTGCCAGCATCGATGGCTGGAACTGCAGTCCGCAGAAATCGCAGACCTCGCGCAGTACGGCCTCGGTATCACGGGTCAGCCGCTGATACGACACATCCAGGATGCGCCCCGGCCAACGCTGATGCCAGTGCGCCATCAGGCGCTGGTACTGCTGGTGGAACGCAGCCAGCTCGGCCTGGTCATAGGAATACGGATTGGCGTCGGAAAACAATTCGCGCAGATTGGAGAATGCGACCTCGACCGGGTCGCGCACCATGTGCAGGATACGGGCCTGCGGCAAGGCCTGGCAGATGAAGCCGATGTTGAGGAAGTTGGATGGCAGTTTGTCAGTGAAGCAGCGTTCGCCACCCAGCCGCCACTGCATGCCCTGCAGGTAGCCGCTACCGACGGCCGGCCAATCGAGGCCGCTTGCGCGCTCAACGATGGTGGCATCGATGACTCCCTTGCAGTGATGGTCGGTCGCCCAGCGCATCTGGGTGGTGAAGTCGTACAGCTCGCCCACCCCGCGGATGTCGTCATGGCCGTCCAGCAGCTGCTCCAGCAGGGTGGTGCCGGAACGATGCATGCCGACGATGAAGATCGGGATCTTCGCGCCATCGCCACCCTCTCGCGCCTCACCGCCAGCCCCTGTCGCGTCGCCCGCTGGCATGCGTATCAGGGCATCGACCAGCGCACGTGATTCCTCGCTGCTGTAGACCAGCCGGGCCCGCTTGGCCTCGCACGCGCGCTCCAGCGCCGCAGCCGCGCCGGCATGGTCGCCGAGGTCGTCCAGCTCCTTGTGCAGCGCGTATTCCAGGAATTCCACGTCACCGGGACGGGCAGGATTGCCGGCCAGCAACGACTGCAACCGGGCAACGTGGTTGGCTTCGTTCGTTTGCCTGCGCAACTTGGAGATCAGCCACCACGCCTGGGCGATTTCCGGGGCACGCCGCAGGCAGGCCTGCAGATCCTGCTCGGCCGCCGCAAACCGGCCCAGGTAGACCAGCACCTGTGCCCGCGCGACCAGGGTCGGCGGATACAGCGGATCCGCGCGCTTGGCTTCATCGAGCAGTGCCAGCGCCTGTTCCTGCTCGTTGAGGTTGCTCAACTGGGTCGCGAATGCCAGCAGCAGGGGAATCGGCATGCGATCCAGCGGCTTCAGCCGTTCAAGAGTCTGCAGGATGGCCCATGGCTGGTTGAAGGTCCGCAGCCGGGCGACCAGTTCGCGGATCACCGCCGGTTCGCTTGGCCGCGCGGCATGGGCGGCCAGTGCATGCTGGTGGGCAAGCCGATAATGGCCGGCCAGCGAATGCACGTACGACAACTGCACATGCAGATTGGCATCACCGGGACGCAACGCCAGCGCCTGCTGATAGGCCTGGATGGCCGCCGGCCACTGCCGGAGGCTGGCGTACTGTTCGGCTTGCCGCATCCATTGACCGGCATCGGATGCCACCGGGGTCATCGCGGCCCGCGCCCTGGCTTCAATGCAGACATCGGTGCGCCATCAATCTCCGGCCAGTGCTGTCTGCAGCGGCCGCAAAGGCTGCGCATAGCTTTTCCATGCATCAATGCTTGCATCATGTATCGCGGTCCTGACCTGTGAGTTGCTGGCGGTGGCCGTCGGGCTGTGGTTACGCTCGATGCGCACGCTGCCGGGGTCATATTCAATACCACAGAAGCGGGCGATGTCCGCCGCCATGGTGGCCGGTTCGCGTACCAGTTCATTGTAGCCAACACACTTGAAACGCGACGGCATCCGCTGCTGCCAGTGGCCAGCCAGTGTCCGCACTTGCCGGTAGTGCTGCGCCAGCGACCTCTGGTCGTAGCTATAGCTGTAGGCATCTCCGGCAAACAGCTCCTTGAGATTGGAGAAGCAGGCGTCCATCGGCTCTTTCAGCAGGCACAGTATCTTTGCATGCGGCAATGCCCGGGCAATCCAGGCGGCATTGAAGAAGTTAGCCGGGTGCTTGTCGACCACGAAGCGTGCAGCTTTTGACCATGGCGCGATGCGTTGCAGGTACAGCTCACCGACGCGTTGCCAATCGACTGTTTCAAGCACCTGCCAGTCGCGCTGCAACAAACCGCCGATGAAAAAATGATCCGCGGCCATGGATACGGCCGAGTTGAAATCGTTGAGCTCGCCGGCGCTGACCACCCCCGGATGGTTGTCGAGAATGCGCTCAAGCACGGTGGTACCCGTACGCGGCATGCCAACGATGAAGATTGGCGTCAGCGCGTGATCGTTGGTGTGCCGCGCTTCGTCGGTCGCGGGCAATGCAAGCTGCCGCAGCCGTTCGCAGTTGCGCGCTTCCAGATCCGGGTCCCGGATCAAACGGTTGTGCTTGATGGCTGCTCCGGCCTCCAGCGCCGTCCATGCTGGTTCATGGGCGCCCGCGGCATCGTATTCCTTGAACAGCGCGTACTGCAGGTAGGCGCTGTCCTCGCTGGATTCGGGGGTGCCAGCCAATGCCTGCCGCAGCCGTTCAATCCGTTGCAGTGAATGCGCGGGCCGGTGGCTGGCCAAGGCCCAGTGCGCAAGCGCGTGAACCGGCCGCAGGTCGATGGCCTGTTCGTAGGCCAGGCTGGCGCCATCCATGTCGCCCACGGCGCGTAGCGCATTGCCACGTTCGTAGCTGAGCAGATGATGTGCCCCGACATGGCGATTCGCCAGCTCGATCAGCGCCAGCGAGACTTGGTACTCACCGGCCAGGTACAGGTGCTGCGCCAGGACCGCTGCCTGCTGCAGCACCGCCGGCTGTTGCCAATCGGCCTGCCGGATCAGTTCGGTCGCCCGCTGGCGCTGGTCCAGCTCCAGCAACCGCAGGGTCACGAAGGAAAGATTACGCCAGGCCTGTCGGTTGCGCACCGCGTCGGCGGCCCGCAGCGCGCAGTCCACCGCCTGCCGATAATGGTCGGCAATCCGCTCCAACCGGCCCAGCCGCAACCAGGCCGCGGCATGGTCGGCGTCGCCGGCCAACACCGCTGCATACGCATCGCGGGCCGCGGCGTGATCGCCGGCCTTGTCCAACGCGTCCGCCTGCTGCCAGTAGTGGCTTGCCTGTTGCACACCCTGCCCCGTAAAAAAAGGAACGGCCGCCGAATGGCGACCGTTCCAGCATAACGCGAACCAGCGTTGTCAGAAGTCGTACTGGACCATGAAACGGAAGGTGCGCGGGGCCTGGTACGAAGTCGGCACCAGGTAGTTGGCCTGCGGCAAGCCGGTCGATCCGTCTTCGGCGATTTCGTTGACCGAGGTCACTTCCTGGGTATCGAACACATTGAAGACATCCATCTTGAACTGGAGGCCCTCGGCGAACGAAGGACGCCATGCCACGTTGAGGTCCAACGTGGTCGTCCACGGCAACCGCCCGGCCGTACCACGCGGCACCGGGATGTTGTTGCAGCGGAAGAAGGCCGCCTGGTACGGATGCGGATTGTAGGTACCGCCCAATGCCACCGGCAGGCTAGGTCCGTCGCCCGGCGCACGATTGGGGTCGCGATCCAGCACGCCGATGCAGTTCTTGGGCCGTCCCGATTGCACCAGCAGGTTGGCACCCATCGACCACTGTTCACTGAAATCGTAGTTGCCGAACAGCTTCAGGCTGTGGCGCCGATCGTTGGGCAGGTAGCCGTAGGTATTCTCGGTGAGTTCGATGTAATCGAAATCCTGGGTGACGTTGGTATCGGCCTGGCCGATGTCCGACTTCACGCCGCCTTCGGTGTTGCCCTTGCTCTTGGCGAAGGTGTAGGAACCCTGCAGGAACAGTTTGTCCCAACTGCCATCGACGAAGAACTCCAACGCGGTGTAGGTACGCTTGGCCGGTGGGCTCAGGCGGTCACCGGGCACGGTGATGGTGGTCAGCTCGCCATTGCCTTCGATGTCGGTGACCAGCACGGCATCCTGGCCCGGATTGAACATGCGGCAGTACGGGAATCCGGGGTTGGGGATGTTGACGGTCAGACCGTTTTCGTCGGCGTAGTCGGTGATGGCGGTGTAATCGCAGTTGTCATCGATGGCCTGCTTGAGGTCACGGTAGATGCCGCGTGCACCCAGGGTCATGTGGTCGGTCAACGCCGCCTGCATGCCGAGGATGTATTCGTCCTGGTACTGAGGTTCCAGGTTCTTCGAGGCAATCGTGTCCGGGTTGTGGCTGTTGCCGTCCTCGCCGTTGATGAAGGCCGGACCGGCGGCATTGCGCGGGGTCAGTCCGGTCGGCGCCCCGGTCACCGGATCGACACCTGTGAAGGTGTAGTTCTGGCGGGTGAAGAACGAGGCACTGGCGCCACGCAGGGCCACGCTTGGCGTCAGCGGCAGCGCGTAACGACCGGCGTTGGCGAAGACCTTGAAGCTGGAGTCGCCGTTGACGTCCCAGGACATGCCCAGGCGAGGGCCGAACTGGTTGTCGATCTTGACGTAGCTCTGGCCATCACCATTGAGGTTCTCGAAGCTGTCCCAACGCAGGCCGACATAAGCCAACAGGTTGTTGGTGATGTTCCAGCTGTCTTCGATGTAGAAGGCGCGTTGCTTGACCTTCAGCTCCGCACCCGAGCGCGTGATCTGCTCGCGAACGATGTCAATCTCGTCACCGGAGTTGGGGTTGATAGGAGTGGGATCGACCGTCGAATAGCGCCACAAACGGCCACCTTCGCGGATCTGCCCGGCCACTGACTCGTAATCATCCAGATCGAAACCAGCCCGCAGCAGGTGATCGCCAAGCTGCCATTCGGCATCGATACGGAACTGGTCACGGGTGTCCTTGGAGTCCGAACGTTGCAACTGGTTGCCAAAGCCGATCGAACAGGAGCTCTGGTAAACGCCGGTCAGTCCTTTGCGGGTCGCGGTGCGGGCGTCCTGGATGTCCGGACAGCCACCCACCTGCTGGTTCAGATCACCGGAATACGAGACCAGTTCACCATCGGCGGTACGCAGGTGCTGCCCGCGCGAGAATTCACCGTGGCCGTACAACGCCGAGAAGGTGAAGGTATCGGTCCAGAAACCGGTGTACTTCAATACCGCGTTGTCACCACCCTGCTCGATATAGTTGGTGCCGCGGTAGTCGGTACGGTTGGTTTCGCCCAGGGTGTTGGAGTAGACATCGATTTCCTGATCCTGGCTGTCGGAAAACGCCGTCAGTTCCAGCAGGTTGCTGTCGGTCAGGTACCAGTCCATCTTCAGCAACCAGCTCGGGGTTTCGGTGGAGCTGCTGGAGTTCGCCGCGGTCGGCAGGATGTTGGCTGCCGCATTGCCAACCGGGCCGCCCCAGTTGTCGGTTTCCTTCTTGGTGTAGGAAATCAAGCCATAGGCAAACAGCTTGTCCTGGATCAGCGCGCCGCTGGCCCACACCGACGCGGTGCTGTCCCAGGTGCTGTCGCGGGAATTGTCGTGCAGCAGCGTGCCATCAGTGAGGTACTGGTTCTTCGAGGGCTCGTTGAGGTCTTCCGGGCTCCAGAAGATATTGAAGCCAGCATGGAACTCATTGGTGCCGCGCTTGGTGATCTGGTTGACCACACCGCCCAGCGAACGGCCGAACTCGGCACCGTAGCCGCCGGTCTTGACCTGCTGCTCGGCCACCGCCTCGAACGGCACCTGTGAGAAATTCAAACCGCGGAATGAGTTGGTGACGTTGAAACCATTGATGAAGTACTGGTTTTCCGCCACCGATGCGCCGCCGAAGGAAGCCAGGTTGCCGAAAGCGGCATCGCCGCGCACGGTGCCCGGTGCCAGCAGGGCAACGCTGGTGGTATCACGTGGTACGGGGACCTTGGCGATCTGTTCGGCGGTCAGGATGGTGGTCGACTCGACCGACGACACGTCGATCGGATTGACGAAGCCCTGGCCAGTGACCAGCACCGCATCCAGCGTGGTGGCGCCGCTGCTGCTGACGAAGTCGGCGCTGGAAGCGGTGCCGACACTGACATTGACCGTGCGCGAGCCGCCAGAACTGCTGGTAACCGTGTACTGACCGGTCGGCAAAGCCGAGAAGCGATAACTGCCATCGCTGCTGACGCCGATGGTGCGGGTGAAACCGGTGGCGGGATTGACCAGGGTGACGGTGTCGCCCGCCGCGGCATGGCCGGTGATCGCACCGGTGGTGTTGGACTGCGCGTAAACGCCGCTGCTGAAGCATGCGGCCAATGCCAGACTGAGTGCGGATTTTTTGACGCCTTGCGAGATTCGACTTCTTTTTCTAGTAATTGTCATTGCGCTATCTCTCTCATTCATATGCAGCTGGATTGGAAAATCTTGGCTAAATGAACAGACGCATCGCCGGCCAGGTCAGCCGACTGCGAATGAGAGTAACGGAACTTTTACCTTACGGACCGTAACCGGAATTACGGTTAACATCGCAACCAATCGACCCCAATCTATCGCAAATCATTGAATAATATGAACTTCTTCTGTCTTCAGCGAAGTTTGGTGTCAATAAGGCAAAGAAGCCGGGCAGCAAAAAGCCGGAGGGCAAAAAAAGACGGCCCCCAATGGGGGCCGTCGGTGGTGTATCCGTCACTGCAGCTTAGAAGTCGTACTCGATGGTGAAGCTGGCGCGGCGCGCATTGTTGGTCGCGTTGGGCTGGAAGCAGTTGGCTTCGGTACTACCCAGGCCGAACTCGCATTGTTCGTTGACACTCAGCACACTGCGGTCGTTGAGGACATTGAACACGTTAGCGGTAAGGCGCAGGCCTTCCGCCCAACTCGGCGTGTAGGTCAGGTTCAAACTCAACGTACTGTTCCATTCCAGGTTGCCAAGCGAACCACGCGGCACCAGTTCTCCATTGCAATACGAGGCATAGCCATCGTAGCCCGGCTCCAGCCAGTGGCCATCACCATAGGTACCGTCATCGTTCTGCGGCACCGCGCCGAAGCAGTTCAACGGTCGGCCGGCCTGGACGATGAAGTTGCCACCGACCGACCACTGGTCGGTGATCTGGTACGCACCAAACAACTTGAAAGCATGCCGGCGATCATTGGGCAGGTAGCCGTAGCCGCCATCGGTCAATACCGGATAATCGAAGCCGGCCGAGATACCGGCGTCGTCCTGTCCGATGTCCGACTTCACGTAGCCCTCGGTGTTACCGATGCTGCGCGAATAGGTGTAGGAGCCCTGCACCCAGTATTTTCCGTCCCACACACGTTCGAAGAACACTTCCAGCGCGCTGTAGTTGCGCTTGGCTTCCGGGATACCCAGCGCATCGGCCGGTATGGTGATGGAGGTCAGCTCGCCACTGCCGAGATCGGCATTCATGGTCAGATCTTCGCCCACGTTCATCAGGAAGCAGTGCGCCACCGCAGTGCCGATGATGTCGGCTTCGTCAGCACTGTAGCCATTGCCGACCGCCCACTGGTACGGCTGCTCATAGGAGCAGTAATCATCCATGACCGTATTGAGCTTGCGGTACACGCCGCGCAGGCCGCCCACCCACATCTCCGACAGCTGGTACTGGAAGCCAAGGATCAGTTCATCCTGGTACATCGGCTCGATATTGGGGTCGACCACCGTGCGCGGGTCCGGGGTGTCGCCGTTGGACGCGTAGAAGCGGCTGCCCAGCTGTGCACCGCGGCCAGGCTCCTCGTACTGATCATTGCTGAAGGTTCCGTCGAATACGTAGTAGTCGGTGTAGTCCAGCTCCTGACCGGCGAGGCGGATGTTGGTGTTACCCATCACCGGGATGTAGTAGCGACCCAGGTTACCGAAGAACTTGAAGGTGGAGTCGCCGTTTACGTCCCATGAAAAGCCCAGACGTGGTGCCCAGGTATTGTCGACCTTGATGAAGCTGTTACCGGCCGCGTTCAGATTCTCGAACGATTCGTTGCGGATGCCCAGGTAGGCCACGAAGTTGTCGGTCATCTGCCACGAGTCTTCGAGGTAGTAGGCCGAATTCTTCAGGGTGAACTGGCCACCATTCTCGAAGTGGCGCATCTGCACGTAGTCAATCGGTGCACCGGTGTTGTTGACGTAACCGGCATTGAGCAACTGTCCACCTGCGGCCAACGTACGGATCTGGCGGGTGGTCCCGTCATAACCGGTGTAGACGGTACCGCCGAGGAAGTCGTACTCCTCATTGTCCAGGCCGAAGCGCAGGGTGTGGTCGCCGACGACCCATTCGGCATCGAAGCGATAGGCTTTGCGTTCTTCATTGGAACGCGGGTCGTCACCACTGGAGGCGGTCCAGCAACCGTAGTCGGTGCTGGGCGAGTTACGGTAATCGCGGACGAACGGGCAATCGAAGGCACCCAGTTGGGAGGTGTGGTTGTACTTGCCAATGCCGTACAGCGCGGACAGGGTCAGGTTGTCACCAAAATAGCCGGTCCATTTGCCGATGTAGTTGTCGCCACCATATTCGTACTCGTCCGGCAGCAACTGGTCACCGCGGCCACGGCCGTAAGCTTCCAGCGACTCCCAGGTGCGGGTATTCACCGTTTCCTTGTCGCTGAACGCGGTCACTTCCAACAGGTGATTGTCGGTGATGCGCCAGTCCACCTTGGCGTAGTACTGCGGCGCATCCGAGTCGTCCTGCGTCTGCCGGGTATTTCCGTAGACTTTTTCGGTGTTGTCGGTGCCCTGGCCCAACACGTAGAAGAACAACTTGTCCTTGATGATGGGGCCGCTGGCATAGGCGTTGTACTTGAGTGTCTGGTCATAGCTTGGCCTGTCGACCTGCGTCCATGCCCCTGTATTCGGGTCCTTGACGTAACGGACTTCGCTGCTGCGCAGTATGTCGTTGGGCGTGTAGATCGCGTTGCCGCCGAAATGCCACTCGTTGTTGCCGCGCTTGCCGATGACATTGACCACACCGCCCAGCGAGCGACCGAACTCGGCGCCGTAGCCACCGTTCTTGATCTGGGTCTCGGAAATGGCCTCGAACGGCAGTTCATTGAATGCCACGCCATTGATCAGGTTGGTGACATTGAAACCGTTGATGTAGTACACGTTCTCCGCCACCGACGAACCACCGAACGAGGCCAGCTTGCCGCCTTGTTTCTGGTTGCTGCCCAGGCGGCTGTCACCGAGCGTGGTACCCGGCGCCAGCAAGGCCAGCGAGGTGGTGTCGCGACTGATCGGCATCCGGTCAATCTGTTCTTCGGTCAGTACCACGGTCGATTCAACGGATGAAACATCGATCGGATTGACGACGGTGCCGATCACCGTTACGGCTTCCAGCGTCTTGGCATCGCTGTCGACGAAGTTGACGCTGGCGGAGGTGCCCACGCTGATGTTGACTTCGCGGGTTTCAGCGCCATTGCGGCTGATCTGATACTTGCCGTTGGGCAGCTGCGCGACGCGATACGTGCCATCGCTGCCGACCGTGATGGTGCGGCTGAAGCCATTGGCCGGATTGCTGATGGTGACGGTGTCACCGGCTTCCGCACGGCCGAATACCGCACCCGCCGTGTTCGATTGCGCCTGCACGCCGCCGATGAAGCAGGCCCCCAATGCCAGACTCAGAGCAGTACGTTTGATCCCTTTGGCCAGCCGAAGGCGACCAGTTCGTTGAACAGTCATTCGTCACACCCTCTCTCGATGAAATTCGAAAAAGCCATGCCGTCCCCCGGCACAGCCCAAATGAACAAGTGCCAAATGACACCTGCAGCATTGAGGGTAACGTTGTTTTTACATGGGGGGTGATAACCGCGATTACGTTCGACTCGAATCTGCTTGGCTGCTACGTGCACCAGAAGAGGGCATGGATACGCAGGTCCGAGACCGTCTGCAGTGCGCCATCGGCTGCTCAACGCAGTCGCACTGCTGAAACTACATCACGGCAACAACAGCGAATTCAGCGCCACGCAGATGAAGCGTGGAGAATCTCATGCCTCAAGCCGGAATCAACGTCGTGATCACATGCTCCAGATAGGCGTCGAACTCTTCGTGGCTCATCTTCGGTTGCTGCAGTTGCAGTGACAGCTGCAGGAAGCCGACATAGGCGGCGTAGGTCAGGCGGGCCCGGTGCTGGGCCTCGGTCCGGCCGAGGCCGGCCTGGCGGAACGAGGCCACCAGGTATTCCATCCGGCGCTGCGAGACGCGGTTGATCACCGGTTGCACCGCCGGATGGTCAAGTGCCTTCAGCAGCTCGCTATAGATGATGTGCGGGGTGACTTCGTGGCCAACCAGCTGGAACAGCGCGCGCAGGCGCTCACCTGGATCGGGCACCTGCTCGAGGCTGCCGAACACGTTTTCCTGTTCCACGACTTCCCAGCGCTCAAGGGCTGCCTGCAGCAACGCATCGCGCGACGGGAAATGCCAGTAGAAGCTGCCTTTGGTCACCCCGAGTCGTCGTGCCAGCGGTTCCACCGCCACCGCCGCCACGCCCTGTTCGGCAATCAGATCCAGCGCCGCCTGCGCCCAGTCGTCGGCGCTCAGGCGTGAATTGCGTGGACGTGACGCGGCCGGCTGGCCGGCGGCTGCATGTGAACCAGCATCGGAGTCAGTTGTGCGCATGCCGCCATTTAACCATACGCCGCGGTGTGTTGGAGTACGTTGCTGCGCTGCAGCATAAAATCAGTGAAATCAAATGCTTGCGATTGCGCGCGATGACGGCCGGCGCGGATTGACGACGCCTCCGGGCGCGGTCCATACTAGTCCGTATGGTTAATCCCGCCCCCGTCCAAGGTCTGTCGTCGCCGAGTCGCTCGTCCTCCGAGATCGGCACTGTGGCTGGCTCGCATGCAAGCACTTTGGCAGTCAGCCGGTTCGCCCCCGCCCCGCGCGACGCCCATGCCGCCGGCACGCCGGTGGTCTATTGCCACGGCTTCGGCCAGACCCGGCATGCCTGGGTCCGGACCGCGGACACGCTTGCCCGTCACGGTCACGCCGGCATCAGCTATGACGCTCGTGGCCACGGCGACTCGGCGCGCAACCCGCCGGATCTGGTCTATACCGGCGAACAATTCGCCGACGATCTGATCATCGTCGCCGGCGAACAATCCACTGCCCCGGTGCTGGTTGGCGCTTCGATGGGCGGCCTGTTCGGGATGGTCGCCGAAGCACGCTGGCCCGGGCTGTTCCGGGCCATGGTGCTGGTCGATATCACCCCGCGATGGGAATCGGCCGGGCTCGAGCGCGTGCTGGGTTTCATGACCGCGTTCCCACAGGGATTCGAATCGCTGCAGGATGCCGCCGATACCATCGCCGCCTATCTGCCCCATCGCAAATCGCAACGCACGCCGGATCAGTTGCGTGACTCGTTGCGACAAGGGCAGGATGGACGCTGGCGCTGGCATTGGGATCCGCGCCTGATCGACGAGTTGGCGCGCGACAGCGAGCAGCATCAGGATCTGATCGCCGAAGCCGCCGGCAAGCTGACCTGTCCGGTCCTGTTGATCAGTGGAGGTCGCAGCGACCTGGTGTCGGCGGAAACGGTGGACGAGTTCCTGCGCCTGGTCCCGCACGCCCGACACCTGCAACTGCCTGACGCCAGCCACATGCTGGCCGGCGAAGACAACGACACGTTTACCGCGCACGTGTTGCAATATCTGGCCGAGCTGCGGTCGGCCGACGATGGTTCCGATGAACCTGCTTCTTTCCATACCCCCGCATCCGCTTCCGGAGTAACCGCATGAGCATTCTTGTCCCCTTCCTTGCCTTCCTGCTGGCGGGCGCGTTTGCTGCCTACCACCGCATGCGGCTGGCCACCTGGGTTGCCATCACTTTCACCGCGCTGGTCGCCTGCTGGCTGCTTGGCGCCAGCCATGCGGCGACGATCGTGGTCGGCATCATCACTCTGTTGATCGCGGTGCCGCTGCTGGTACCGGCGATCCGCAAGCCACTGCTGACCGCGCCGCTGCTGACCTTCTTCCGCAAGGTGTTGCCGCCGTTGTCGCAGACCGAGCGCATCGCGCTGGAGACCGGTTCGGTCGGTTTCGAAGGCCAGCTGTTCACCGGCGACCCGGACTGGCAGACCCTGCTCAACTATCCCAAGCCGACCCTGACCGCGGAGGAACAGGCGTTTCTGGATGGCCCGGTCGAAGAACTGTGCCGGATGACCAATGACTGGGAAATCACCCATGTGTATGCGGATCTGCCGCCGCACGTGTGGGACTTCATCAAGAAGAACAAGTTCTTCGGCATGATCATTGCCAAGGAATACGGTGGCCTGGGCTTCAGCGCGCTGGCTCACCACAAGGTCATCCAGAAGATCGCATCGGTTTCCAGTGTGGTCAGCTCCACCGTCGGTGTGCCCAACTCACTGGGGCCGGGCGAGCTGCTGGCTCACTACGGCACCAAGGAGCAGAAGGACTATTACCTGCCGCGCCTGGCCAATGGCGAGGAAGTCCCCTGCTTCGGCCTGACCGGTCCGTTCGCCGGTTCCGATGCGACCTCGATTCCCGACTTCGGCATTGTCTGCAAAGGCGAGTGGAATGGCGCCAACGTGCTGGGCGTCAAGCTGACTTTTGACAAGCGCTACATCACCCTGGCGCCGGTGGCATCGCTGATCGGCCTGGCCTTCCGCATGTACGACCCCGATGGCCTGCTGGGCGAAACCCGCGACATCGGCATCACCCTGGCGTTGCTGCCGCGCGATACCGAAGGCGTTGAAATCGGTCGTCGCCACTTCCCGCTCAACTCGCCGTTCCAGAACGGCCCGATCCACGGCAAGGAAGTGTTCATCCCGCTGAGCCAGCTGATCGGCGGCGTCGACATGGTCGGCAAGGGCTGGAACATGCTCAACGAATGCCTGGCGGTGGGTCGTTCGATCACCCTGCCCTCCACTGCCAGTGGCGGCGCCAAGGCCGGTGCGGTAGTGACGGGTGCCTATGCCCGCATCCGCAAGCAGTTCGGCCTTTCGGTCGGCCGCTTCGAGGGCGTCGAGGAAGCACTTGCCCGCATCGGCGGCAGGGCCTACGCCGCCAGTGCGCTGGCACAGGCCACCGCTGCGGCGGTGGACCGCGGCGACGTGCCCTCGGTGCCTTCGGCGATCGCCAAGTACCACTGCACCACCATGGGCCGCGAAGTCATCAGTGACGTGATGGATGTCATCGGCGGCAAGGGCATCATCCTCGGCCCACGCAATTTTGCAGGCCGCGGCTGGCAGGCCGCGCCGATTGGCATCACCGTCGAAGGTGCCAACATCATGACCCGCAGCCTGCTGATCTTCGGCCAGGGCGTGATCCTGTGCCATCCCTGGGTGATGCAGGAAATGAAAGCGGCACAGGATCCGGATCACCAGGCCGGCCTGGATGCATTCGACAAGAACCTGTTCGGTCATATCGGCTTTGCCATCTCCAACGCGGTGCGCTCGTTCTGGTTTGGCCTGACCGGTGCCCGCATCGGTGCCGCGCCGGGCGATGACTACACCCGCCGCTATTTCCGCAAGCTGGATCGCTATTCGGCCAACCTGGCGCTGATGTCCGACGTCTCGCTGCTGATGCTGGGTGGCAAGCTCAAGTTCAAGGAATCGTTGTCCGGCCGTCTCGGCGATGTGCTGAGCCACATCTACATGACCAGCGCGATGATCAAGCGTTACCACGACGAAGGCGCGCCGGTCGCTGACCAGCCGCTGCTGGCCTGGGCCTTCCACGACAGCGTGCACAAGATTGAACTGGCGTTGTCGTCGGCGCTGCGCAACTTCCCGATCCGTCCGGTCGGCTGGTTGATGTGGGCTTTGATCTTCCCGTGGGGCCGGCGTGCGGTCGCACCGGGCGATCGCCTGAGCCATCGCGTCGCTGCGCTGCTGATGGCACCGAACGAAGCCCGCGAGCGGCTGGCCAGCGGCGTCTTCATGACCCCTTGCGAAAACAATCCAGGTGGCCGCATCAACAGTTACCTGGCCAAGGCCATCCTGGCCGAGCCGGTCGAGCGCAAGTTCCTGAAGGCGCTGAAGAACAGCGACATCGAGGCCCTGGATTTCGCTTCGCAGCTGGACGAAGGCGTGCGCGAGGGCTGGATCACCCAGGAAGAACGCGTGCAACTGGAAGAGCTGCGCGAGTTGACCCTGGAAACCATCACCGTCGACGACTTCGATCCGCACGAACTGCGTGCCGCCAGTTACTACGATCTGCCAGCCGCGCAACGCGGTGATTCACGCGCCGCGGCCTGACCGCCCCGGTTTGTCCAGACAACGGCGGGCTGACCCGCCGTTGTCGTTCCTGCCATCAGCAAACGCGGAATCGCCATGAGCCAATCGGTTCTCTCCCTCTATCAGAAGCTGGGCGGCTCGGCCCCCGGCCGCTGGCTGTTCTCGCAACTGGTGTGCTGGAAAGCTCCGTATTTCCGCAGCATCGCCCCGCGCATCATCGAGCTGGCACCACAGCGCGGACAGGCGCGCATCCGTCACCGGCGTGCGGTCAGCAATCATCTGGGAACGGTTCACGCCATTGCCCTGTGCAACCTGGCCGAGTTCATTGGCGGACTGACCACCGACGCCAGCATGCCGCCGGGAATGCGCTGGATACCGCGCGGGATGCAGGTCGAGTACCTGAAGAAAGCCGTCGGCGACATGCATGCCACCGCCTCACCGGAGTTCGTCGCCCATGCCGCCGACAGCGGCTATCCGCTGCCGGTCCATGTGCAGATCAGCAATACCGCTGGCGAAGTGGTCTTCAGCGCGGTGATTTCGATGTGGGTGTCGCCGCGGCACTGACCTCGCAGGCCCGGCACCGTGGCCTGCCGGTGGGTCAGGAGGCCAGCAGCACGGCCAGCATCGCCGCAATCGCTGGCACACCCTGCACGTACAGGATGCGCCGGCTGACGCTCCATGCGCCGTAGCCGGCGGCAACGATGACGCAGCCCAGGAAGAACAGCACCACGTTCCATTGCTGGGTCTGCAGCGCCCACAGCAGCCCGGCGGCAAGGAAGCCGTTGTACAGGCCCTGATTGGCAGCCAGCACTCGAGTGGTCTCAGCTTTTTCGAGCGTATTGCGGAAGGTCTTCAAGCCGATCGGGCGGGTCCACAGGAACATTTCCAGGACCAGGAAATACAGGTGCAGCACAGCCACCAGCAGAATCAGTAGCACCGCGATCGTCATCATCATGATTGTTCACTCCTTGGTTGGGTGCGCCAGGCCGGCGGCGGCGTGCTGCATTGTGGCGTCCGGTCATCACCGTCGACAAGCAGTCGCCTATCCGGCGTCCTGCGGTGCGCCGGTGGTCCGCTCGCGCGGCAGCTTGGCTTCCTCGCGCAGCAATCGCCACGCACCGACGGTCATGCCGCAGGCAGCCGCAAGCCCCCCAACAAACACCAGCTGCGAACCGAAGCTGGACAGCAGCTTGTGCAACCAGACGAAACTCAGATCGGCCCCGCGATAGATGACGGTATCGATCGCCGCGCCGGCCTTGTAGCGCCACTCGCGCTGCACCCGCGTATAGATGGTTTCGCGCGCCGGCTTGGCCAGCGAAAACTCACTGGCGCGGGTGATCACCTGCACTATCGCCACCATCAGCGGCAGCGGTGACGCGGCCAGCGCCGAGAAGCCAAGGATTATCGCAAACGCCGGCACCAGCAACGCCGGGGCAATGCCATAGCGTGACAGCAGCAGCCGGGTCAGCGACAACTGGATCAGCAGGGTCAAGCTGTTGACCGCCAGATCGATGGTCGCGTAGTAGCTGGTGCTGGCAGCGGCATCGGTATAGAACCGGCGCACGATGGCGGCCTGTTCGTTGTACAGCAACGTGCCGATGCCGACCCCGAACACCACCATCACCGCCATCCAGCGCAGCAGCGGTTCGCGCGCGACCAGGGTCAGGCCGGCCATGATGCTGCCGCCCATCGGCAATTCGCCGTTGCTACGGCCTCGCGCCTGCTCACGCTGCACCGCCCAGCGCCGCAGGCGCAGCAGGCAGAGGATGCAGACCGACAGGAAACCGGCCGACACCAGCATCAGGTTGGCGATCCCGATCCGTTCCACCAGGCTGCGGGTCAGGATCGGCCCGAGGAACGCGCCCATGGTGCCGGCAGCGCCGATGTAGCCATACAAGCGGCGCGCTTCCTCGTTGCTGAATACATCGGCCATGAAACTCCAGAACACCGCCACCGCGAACAGGTTGAATACCGTCACCCACAGGAAGAACGCCATCCCACGGCCCGGTATCCCGGCATGGAACATCAGGTAGAAGCCCAGCAGGGTAACGATGAAGAACCCGTACACCACCGGCAGGAACACCCGTCGCGGGTAACGGCTGACCAGCCAGCCGTAGACCGGCTGCAGCAGCAGCATGATCAGGAACGTACAGGTGAACAACACCTGCAAGGCAAAATCACGCAGGTCCAGATCATGGGCCGCGAAGAAGTCGATCATCGCCAGCGGGAACACCGCCTGGATGTCGGACGAAGCACCCATCGCCTCGCGTACCGGCCGCAGCACGTAGTAGCCGCTGAGCAGGCAGAAAAAATACACGAATGCCCACGCCAGCGGTGGTGACTCGCTGAAGTTGGTGCGGAATCGTCCCCAGCGTGTGGCGGTCGCGGCAGTCATGGCAACAGGGCAATCGGATAAGAGAGGTCAACGGCGCCAAGCGCCAGCTTTCGCGCACGGTATCCGATGCGCTGCAACATCACCAGTCCTGCCGGATCAGCGCCGTTCGAGCATCGCCGGCAGCGGACAGTGCAACACGCCGCACAGGGTCCGCAGCAGTTCCGATTCGGCGACGGTGACCCGGCCGTCATGTGAAATCGCGTCGGTGATCGCCTCCACCAGCACCTGCTTGGCCAGCGGGTCCAGCATGTCCAATGGCTGCCATACCGCGTCCAGCGCCTGCACGCCCTGTGCTGGCGGTGCGTAAGGGAGATGGTCGCGCGGCAGCACCCGTTGCATGCCCATCAGGTAGGCGCGCTGGGCCTGCGCCGGGTCGTCGCTGCCGGCCTGCGCCACCACTGCCAGCAAGGTCGCGAATTCCTGGCGCACACTGCCCGGCTTGCGCCGGCCAAAGCGCGTATGCCGGCCCGGATCCAGCGATTCGCGCAGCTGCACCTGCAGCAGCCGCGCCAGGCAGTATTCGAACAGCGACACCTGTCCGTCCGCGTGCACGATCGCCTCCACCGTATCGATGAATTCCTGCAGCTGCGGACGCGGGCGCAATCGCAGCACCGGAAACACCAGGCTGGCCAGCGGCAGCCGCAGCATCGGATGCAGTGAATGCAACGGCCCGGACTTCAGCTGCACGGCCTGATCGGCCATCGACTGGCCCAGCCGCGAGGTGATTTCGATCCGCTGCCTGGCGGCGATGGCCGTTGCATCGTCCAGCAACAAGGCCAGCAGCAGCGGCATCGCCTGATCGCGCTGGTTGGCCAGTTCGCGCAGTTCCGGGTCCAGGCTCAGAGCCAACTCGTGTGCACGCTGGTAATCGTCGGCCGCAGGCGTTGCCACCTGCAAGGCGACCATCGGCGGTGTCACCGTCAGCTGCGTGGTCGCCGCCGGCAACGGCGCTGGCGATGCCGCCACCAGGCCCATCGCCAGGTCTTCCTGCATGCCATCGGGTGGGTTGACGGCCCAGCGCCGCGACAGTGCTTCGAGTTGCCGTGGATCAAACAGCGGGTCCAGCCGGCGGATCCGTTCGGCCAGGGGCGGATGGGTGGCGAACCAGCGCGAGAAATGCGCGCCCTCGCCAAACAGCATGTGGCTGACCTCTTCGGCCTTGCCCTTGTCGCTCAACTGCGAGCCCGCTTCCAGGCCGCCAATTTTCTTCAGTGCTCCGACCAGCCCGCTGGTCTGGCGGGTGAACTGCACCGCCGAGGCATCGGCCAGCAGTTCGCGTTGGCGGCTGACGCCGGCCTTGATCATGCGGCCGAAGAACAGGCCGATGGCACCGACCAGCATCGCCACCAACGCCACCACCAGCACGGGCATTCCGTCGCGGCTGCGACCAAAGCGGCCGTACAGCAGGATGCGCTGGCCGATGATGCTCAGCATCATGATCCCGAACAGCAATCCGATCAGGCGCAGGTTCAATCGCATGTCGCCGTTGAGGACATGGCTGAACTCATGCGCGATCACCCCCTGCAGTTCATCGCGATTGAGCCGGTCCAGCGCACCGCGGGTCACCGCCACCACCGCATCGGCGGTCGAATAGCCGGCGGCGAACGCATTGATGCCCGCTTCCTGCTCCAGTACGTACAGGCGCGGCACCGGTACCCCGGAGGCGATGGCAATCTCCTCGACCACGTTGCGCAGCCTGCGCAGCGACGGCTCGCGGGTGTCCTCCGCCACCGGGGTCGCGCCCAGTTGCAATGCCACCGCGTCGCCGCCCGCGCGCAGGCTGGCGATGCGATACAGACTGCCCAGCCCGATCACTGCCAGCGTTGCCAGCGTGGCGACCGCCAGGCCACCGGCCAGTGGTCGGCCGGTGCCCGCCAGCAGCACCGCCGCGGCAATATCGACCGCGACCACGATGCCGACCACGGCCAGCGCGAACAGCACCAGCATCCGCACTGAACCGCGTCGCGCGGCGGCCTGGTGTTCGAAGAAATTCATCGAAGCCGGCCTCTCACTGCGGCAACCGCGGCGCGAACGGCGCCGGCATCAGAACTGCACCTTCGGCGCTTCGCGCACCTGCGGCTTGTCGTCCGGGATATCCAGCAACGCGGCCGGCGCGAACTGGAAATGCCCGGCGATGGCGCTGGCGGGGAATGTCTCGCGGCGGATGTTGTAGGCCATTACCGCATCGTTGTAGGCCTGGCGGGCGAAGGCGACCTTGTTTTCAGTGCTGGTCAGCTCTTCGTTCAACTGCATCATGTTCTGGTTGGCCTTGAGCTCCGGATACGCCTCGGCCACCGCCAACAGGCGCCCCAGACCCGTATTCAGCTGGCCCTGCGCCGCCGCCAGTTGCGCCATCGCCTGGGGGTCGCCAGGATTGGCTTTGGCTGCGGCCAGGCCGGCCTGTGCCGCCGAGCGCGCCGCGACCACGGCTTCGAGGGTTTCGCGCTCGTGGTTCATGTAAGCCTTGGCGGTCTCGACCAGATTGGGGATCAGATCGAAGCGGCGTTGCAGCTGGACATCAATCTGCGCGAACGCGTTCTTGAACTGATTCCTCGCTGTAATCAAGCCGTTATAGACGCCCACGCCCCACAGCACGACGACGACGACCAACCCGATAATCATCAACAAGATGAACCACATGGACATCGAACCTCTCCCTATTTGTGCTATGGCGAAAAGCGACGTTATCATCGCCTGAGGCACAGCTTACGCAGGCATTAACGACGATGAAAGAGATGCTGAAACGGCGACCGATCCGTTCCATGCGCTGGGGCCTGCTGGGCCTGCTGGTTCCGCTGACGCTGGCATCCACCGCGCAGACGCCGCTGCCATTGGCCCGCAACACCGCGCCGGCGGCGCAGCCGCTGCCGGCCAGGACCAGCACGCCGGCGCCAGCCGCCGTCTCCACCGCGCCGATGCCGGGCAGCCTGCCGTTGCCGGCAACGTTCGACGTCAGCGCCTTCGAACGCGCCGCCGAGCAGATGACCATCGGTCAGCGCGTGCCCGGCCTGGCCGTGGCGGTGGTCCAGAACGGCCGCGTGCTCAGTGCCAAGGGTTACGGCGTCACCGATGTGTCCTCGCCGCAACCGGTCAACGCCCACACCGTGTTCCGGCTGGCTTCGTTGTCAAAAGCCTTTGCCGGCACCTTGACCGGCCTGCTGGTGCAGGATGGCTCACTGCGCTGGGACAGCAAGGTCGGCGATTACGTTCCCGATTTCCAGCTCAGCGATCCGGCCGCGACACGCAAGGTCACCGTCGCGGATCTGCTCAGCCACAGGGTCGGTCTGAAATCGCACAACGCGTTTGACCGCGACATCGAAGGCAATGCCGAGTACTACACCGTCGCCCATCGCCTGGCGTCGGCCCCGTTGAGCTGCCAGCCCGGCCAATGCTACGCCTACCAGAACGTGGCTTTCAGCCTGGTCGGCGACATGGTGTTCGCGGCCACTGGCGGTTTCTACGAGCAGGCCGTTGATCGCCGCATCTTCAAGCCGCTCGGCATGAACGATGCCAGCATGGGCCTGGCCGGGATTGAATCCAGCCCGAGCTGGGCGCGGCCGCATGTGCGCAGCCGCAATGGCTGGGTATCGATTGCACCCAAGCCGACCTACTATCGGTTGGCGCCGGCCGCCGGCGTCAATGCCAGCATCAGCGACATGGCGCAGTGGCTGGCCGCACAGACCGGGCACCGGCCGGACGTATTGCCGGCACCGCTGCTGGCGACCCTGCACGCGCCGATCATTTCCACCCCTGACCAGATGCGTTCCGGCTGGCGCCGGCAACGGGTCGATGCCGCCAGTTATGCGATCGGCTGGCGCGTGTTCGACTACGCCGGTCATCAAGTGGTGTTCCATGCCGGCGCCGTGCAGGGCTATCGCGGCCTGATCGCGTTGGTGCCGGAGCGTGACCTGGGCATTGCCGTACTCTGGAATGGCGAAAGCAGCGTGCCGTCCGGACTGCTGCCGGCCATGCTTGACCGCGCCCTGGAAGTACCCGCCGGCGATTGGCTCGACGTTTCGCTGGACGACAGCGATCTGTTGATGGCCGACAGTCAGCAGGACCCCGGCGAACCCGCCGGCAGTGCCGGCAGCAAAGCCACCGCTTCACCGGATTGATAACGGCTGGCCACGGCTTGAACAAAAAATCCCGCGGCATCACCCGCGGGATTTTTTTGCCTGCGACGGGCGCTGTCCGGCCTGCGTGATCACCGCGACTCGGCGCTGGATGCGGCAGCCGCCGCAGGCCCGGCAGACTCCAGCAATGCCTTCAGCCGTTGCAGGCCATTCTCGAAATCAGGACCGAGCATGCGCTCGAACAGCAGGCCGAACCAGCGTGCCATCGGATTGAAGCCATGGTCGCTGTCGAATGCCCAGGTCACCCGGGTACCTTCGGCCAGCGGAGTCAGGGTATAGGTCGAGCGGGCACGGTTGCCTTCGAAATCCAGCGCCACCGTCACCTTGCGATCGTGGATGCTTTCCAGGATCTCCTGGCGTCCATTGCCGATGGCTGGAGTGCCGCTCCAGCTCATCGTCGCACCCTTGCCGGAGCTCGGACCGGCATAGCGGTAGGTCGCCTGCGGGTCCAGCGCCGCCCATGGCGACCACTGGTTGAACTGTTCGAACGAGTTGAGCACCGCGAATACCTGCGCCGGTGACCGATGGATGATGACGGAACGCTCGACGTGGCTACTGGCCGGCAGCAACAGGCTGCCGCCTGTGATCACTACCCCCAGCAACACTGCAAGGGCCAGCGCCCACTTGATGAGTTTCATGCTTGGCTCTCCACCGTGCGAGATGGCGCCACCGGGCGCCGCCTGAAGGTGGCAGAGGATAGCAGCTGGTGACTCGCGGCCGGTTGCCGACGCTCACCAGCCGGCGCAAAAAAAAAACTCCTTCCCGCTGGGCACGGGAAGGAGTCTGATGGTTTACGGCTAATCGGGGTTTGCTTAGATCAGCGGAGCCGGGGTTGCCGGCAGCGCGACCGGGGCCGCTTTCTTCCTGCGTGCGACCTTGCGGACGGCCTTCTTCGCTGCTTTCTTGCCAGCCTTCTTGGCGACGGCCTTCTTCGCGGCCTTCTTGACGGCTTTCTTGGCTACCTTCTTGGCAACTTTCTTCTTGGCAACCTTGGCTACGCGCTTCTTGGCGACCTTTTTGGCTGCTTTCTTGGCAACTTTCTTGGCGACCTTCTTCTTGGCGGCCTTGGCTACGCGCTTCTTGGCGACCTTCTTGGTGGCCTTCTTGGCGACTTTCTTGGCAACCTTCTTCTTGGCGGCCTTGGCTACGCGCTTCTTGGCGACCTTCTTGGTGGCTTTCTTGGCGACCTTGCGGGTTGCCTTCTTCGCGACCTTCTTGGCTACTTTCTTCTTGGCGACCTTCTTGGCTGCCTTCTTCGCGGTCTTCTTGGCTACTGCCTTCTTGGCAGCTTTCTTGGTGGCTTTCTTGGCCGGTTTTTTCTTGGCGGCTTTTTTCATTGCCATGTGATGGTTCCTCGTCTGTTGACTGTGGATAGAGACATCCGTTGAAGCACTACTGCCCGCAGGCAGGCCCAGTTGCAAAAGCGCCGCGGGCCTCCGGCCCGCCAGCTGCCGCCGACGCGACATGCGCGCTTAGGCGGATTCCTTGGAGACCATCCATCGTCGAACGAGGTCCCCTACCCATACAAGAACACCCGTGCCAACCAGCGGCACGGGTGTCGGTGATATTGCGGTGCACACGATTTTTGAGGGAAGCCTTGCCTGCGTCCGCCGAGTCGCCGGCTTGGACGTGGGTCCACTTTGTCTCTCGCTCTGTCGTGTTGATCGAACGCACCTGTATTCGCAGAAACACTCTGCTGCGCGAAACCTAATCACGCTTTTTCGGCATGTCAACTGTTTTGCAAAAAAAATTGTGCCGTTTGTCGACGGCCGGTCACGCGCATGGGCGACCCATCGACCGGCGGTGTCGCCGTCGTTGCATCCGTCGGCAAACCGTCGCATGCAACGCTTGGAAATTTGATAGCGGAAAACAAGGTGTTTTTTAAAACGTCATGCCCGGACGGCGATGATCGATGCAGTGTGGCCGGCAAGGGGCGTGGCGCTGCAATCGCCACCGGCCCGACCTAAACGCAGGCTAAAAATTTTTGCTGGCGGCGTTGGCTTTTGCGCTCTTGGTTGTCCGATACGGGACGATTTGCGCAAACTTTTTTGACTTTCGATGCGTCGTCGATGGACCACAGGCACCGGCCGAACAACACGTCAGGCGCACCCGCCTTGCTCATCAGGCAACGTATGCAGGTGGTCCTTCGACATCATCATCACGGCCGCGGTCAGCGCGGTCCGTGCAGCCGGATGAGGCACCGGCGCCCGGCTAAAAAAAAAACCGGCTGCCAGGCAGCCGGTTTCGATGTCACGCTGAAAGCCGGAATCAGTGTTCTTCCGAATCCAGCTGGTCGGCATACTCGTCCGGACCCAGCAGCGCGTTGAGTTCAGCCGCATCCTCCATCTCGATGACGAACAGCCAGCCTTCGCCGTAGGCGTCTTCATTGATGGTTTCGGGCTTGTCGGCCAATGCCTCGTTGACCTCGACAATCTTGCCGGTGACCGGGCTGTAGACGTCCGATGCGGCCTTGACCGACTCGACTACCGCGCTGGCGTTGCCGGCCTGGATGCGGTCGCCGACGTTCGGCAGCTCGACGTAGACCAGGTCACCCAGCAGCCCCTGGGCATGATCGGAAATGCCGACAGTGACGCGGCCATCGCCTTCGGCGCGTGCCCACTCGTGGGATTTGAGGAATTTGAGATCGCCTGGAATCTCGCTCATAGGTACTCCGGAAGTTCGGTGGTCGGGGACAGCGGGTAGTTTAGCGAACTAATCGCCCGGGTAAGCAATGTGCCTCAGGGAATACGGTAAGGCGGGCGCGGGCTGCGCAGCGCGCCTTGCAGCATGTCCAGCCGATCCTGGCCCCAGAACACTTCGCCATCGAGAACGTATGCCGGCATCCCCGGCAGACCGGCGGCGATGGCAGCCTGGGTGTTGGCCTGGTATTCGTTGCCGGCCTGCTCGCCATCGGCGGCAGCCAGCAGTTCGCTCGCCGGTAGGCCGTGGCGTTCCAGCAGGCCGCCGATCAACGCGCGGTCGGA
This sequence comes from Pseudoxanthomonas dokdonensis, assembly GCF_001431405.1. Lineage (GTDB taxonomy): Bacteria > Pseudomonadota > Gammaproteobacteria > Xanthomonadales > Xanthomonadaceae > Pseudoxanthomonas_A > Pseudoxanthomonas_A dokdonensis. Next base: position 265,047 of record NZ_LDJL01000007.1, on the reverse strand, counting down.
CAGGTCGCCCTGTTCGGCCCACAGCGCGCGGCCAGCGTCACCGACATAGCCGGCGGGATCCTTGCCCGCCTGCACCAGCGCGATGACGACCCGATCGGCCAGCGATACATCGACCGGGAAGAATCGCGGCTGCAGATCCAGCGGCAGACCGCGCTGCGCGCGCCAGCGTTGCAGCTCGATCAGGCGATAGTGCTGCCGCGCCAGCGGCCGATCCTTCAATGCCTGGCCTCCGGCCGCCGCCAGCACTGGCTGGAACTGCATCGGCCGGTAACGGATACCTGCGCCGGTACTGGCCGCCACCTCCAGCAACGTTGGATGGCCGAGATAGGCCCACGGCGACAGCAGACTGAAGAAGTAATCGACCGTTGACATGCTCATCACTCAGTCCAGCACGCCGGGTTGTGGCTGGCCTTCGCGCACGAACGGAAACTTGACCACCCGCACCGGCACTTCCTTGCCGCGGATGTCGACCCGCACCTGGCCCGGTTCGCCAGCCGGCACGCGCGCGAATGCAATCGCCTTGCCGAGGCTGGGCGAGAAGGTGCCGGACAGGATCTCGCCCTCGCCATTGGCGGTCAGCACTTTCTGCCCATGCCGCAGCACGCCTTTTTCGTCCATCACCAGTCCGACCATCTGGCGGGCACCGCCGCTGGCCTTCTGCGCTTCCAGTACGCCACGGCCGATGAAGTCACGGCCTTCGTCCAGCGCCACGGTCCAGGCAAGCGCAGCTTCGTACGGGGTGACGGTTTCATCCATGTCCTGGCCGTAGAGGTTCATGCCGGCTTCCAGGCGCAGGGTGTCACGCGCACCAAGACCGGCCGGCTTGACCCCGGCCGCCAGCAGCGCATTCCAGAAGTCATTGGCATGCTCCTGCGGCAGCACCACTTCGTAACCGTCCTCACCGGTGTAGCCGGTGCGGGCCAGGAACAATGGCACGCCGGCTTCGGTGCGGGTTTCCAGTGCGGCGAAGCGACCCAGTTTGCGCGCGGCGGCACGGTCTTCCTCGCGCAGCAGGCCCTGCACTTTCGCCCGTGCGCTGGGACCCTGCACCGCGACCATCGCGTACTCCGGACGCTCGCTGACGGCCACGTCGAACGCGGCGGCCTGCTGCTGGATCCAGGCCAGGTCTTTTTCGCGGGTGGCGGCATTGACCACCAGGCGGAAGAACTCCTCGTCCATGAAATAGACGATCAGATCATCGATGACTCCGCCCCGCTCGTTGAGCATGCAGGTATACAAAGCCTTGCCGGGCAGCTTGAGCTTGTCGACCGAGTTGGCCAGCAGGTGGCGCAGGAATTCGCGGGTGCGCGCACCCCGCAGGTCGACAACGGTCATGTGGCTGACGTCGAACATGCCCGCGTCGCGACGGACCTGGTGGTGTTCCTCGATCTGCGAGCCATAGCTGATCGGCATGTCCCAGCCGCCGAAGTCGACCATCTTGGCCCCCAGCGCGCGGTGGGTGTCGTTGAGTACGGTTTTCTGGGTCATGGCAAATCCGGCTGGCAAAGAACGCCATTATCCCACGACCACCGGCAGCCTCGCGCCATCCATATTCATGCCGGTTCATCGCTGCGGTCGCGCTGCGCCGCAGCACCTGGCATCAATCGGCCGCCTGCACCCGCAACGCCATGCCTTCGGCCGCGACCACCCGCACCCGCGTGCCGGCCACCAGCTCTGGACCCAGCGCGACCCAGAACGCGTCATCAATGCGGACCCGTCCGCGGCCACCGACAATCGCCTGGTCCAGCACCACCACCTGGCCGACCAGTTGCTCGGCACGGCGATTGAGCAACGGCCGGTCGCTCTGCCGCTCGCGGCCGCGGAACCAGGTGCGGTACACCTGGATGGCGACGAAACTCAGGACCACGAACAAGCCGATCTGGGCCAGCAACGGCACGCCCGGCACTACCAGCACGACCACGAACACCGCGGCGGCGGCAAACCCCATCCACAGCATGAAGGCGCCCGGCGCCATGGTCTCGGCGGCCAACAGCAGCAGCGCCATCGCCGCCCAGCCGACTACGTCCCAGCGCATCGCTCAGCCCCCCATGCGCGGTGGCATGCGCGGCGGCGTTGCCTGCTGCTTGCCGAGCGCTTCCCTGGCCAACTCGCCGATGCCGGCGATGGAACCGATGATGCCGCTGCTTTCCATTGGCATCAGCACGAACTTGGCATTGGGACCGGTGGCCAGTTCCTTGAATGCTTCGACATATTTCTGGGCGACGAAGTAGTTGATTGCCTGCATGTCACCCTTGGCGATGGCCTCGCTGACCATCTGGGTCGCCTTGGCTTCGGCTTCGGCCAGGCGCTCGCGGGCTTCGGCATCGCGGAACGCGGCTTCCTTGCGGCCTTCGGCTTCCAGCACCGCCGACTGCTTCTCGCCTTCGGCACGCAGGATTTCCGATTGCCGCGAACCTTCGGCTTCCAGGATCTGTGCACGCTTCTCGCGCTCGGCCTTCATCTGCCGGGCCATCGCATCCACCAGGTCACGTGGTGGCTGGATGTCACGGATCTCGATCCGGTTGACCTTGATGCCCCAGGGATTGGTTGCCTGATCGACCACGTTGAGCAGCTGCGCATTGATGGTCTCGCGGTTGCTCAGCGATTCGTCCAGATCCATCGAGCCGATCACGGTACGGATGTTGGTCTGGACCAGTGCAATCGTCGCCAGCTCCAGGTTGGCCACTTCATAGGCGGCCTTGGCCGCTTCCAGCACCTGGAAGAACACCACGCCGTCGACCTTGACCACCGCGTTGTCCTTGGTGATCACGTCCTGGCTGGGTACGTCCAGCACCTGTTCCATCACGTTGACCTTGCGCCCGACCCCGTAGACGATCGGAATCAGGAAGTGCAGTCCCGGGCTGAGCGTGTGCGTGTACTTGCCAAAGCGCTCGACCGTCCATTCGTAACCCTGCGGCACGATGCGCACGGTCTTGAACAGGATGATGATGCCCGCCAACAACACCACCATCGCCAACAAGCTGGAACCCGTCATGTCTCTACCCCTGTGTCCATGGATGCAGGTTCGAGTATAGACCGGCCGGGTGGCCGCCGACGCCGTCGACCACCCGGCCACAGCCGACCACCGCGCAATCGTTACACAATGATCACCGGGTCGTTCGCTCAACGCCCGGCGGTGGCGGTGGCTGTCAGCGGTGCCGGTTCGACCCACTTCTCGAACACCGCGGTGATCGCGCTGTCGTCGACCTGCCTGCCTTCTTCCAGATCACTGGCAAAGCCGAACAGCGGCATGATCATCGCCATCCCGTCGACCTTGGTCTTCAGGTGCACGCCGGGACCGTCGAGCAGATACCGGTCCCATTGCGCGCGCACCCTGGCCCAGTAGCCTTGCGTCGCTTTCCAGTAGTCGTAGGCAGGTTTGAAGTCGGTGTCGGTGGTCTTCCGGTATTCGTTGAAGCCGAACTCGCGCGCCAGTTCCAGTTGGCTGCCGTCGGCGTTGCGCCGCACCTTGGTGTTGAACTGCTCGTGGGTCCAGCCCTGCGGGGTCAGCGTGTGCCGGTTGATCACCGCCAAGGCGTTGTAATCATCCCGCTTGCTGTATTCGCGGCGTGGCAGCGGCCGCCAGCTCAGATCGCTGGTCCAGGTGGCGATGCCGTTCTCGTAGGCCCAGCGGCCGGTGCCGCAATAGCGTGGCGCGTCGCTGACTTCATATACGCATTGGGTCCACGCGCCCTGATTCACGCTGGCCGGGATATTCCTTACCTGCCAGGTCTGATCATCGCTGAATTCGAATCGCTGGCCGGCCTGGTAGCTCCAGTCCTGGCGCCAGTGCTTGGTCACGTGGCCGCTCTTTTCATCAACCAGGATGTGCTGCAGGACGATCCGCTGCGGGCTGTCCTCGACCACGATGACGGTCTCGCTGGCGCCGCTGCGCATGGCCGGATGGCGCTCGTACCCGGGTTGCAGCAGCACCGTCTCGTCGAAGGCGAAATCGACCAGGTACTCGCCCTGCATGGCGAGGATACTGTCGTGGTCACGTGCCGCGTCCACCGGCACCCCATCGGCGGACGCTGCCGGCGAGATGGAATGCGCATGTGCTGGAATGCCGGCCAATGCCAGTGGCAAGGTCAGGCTGATGGCTACCGCAAGTTTCATGGTTGCTTCCTTGATTGGAGTTTTATCAATGCGGCGGCGTCGTCGACGCCGGCCGCTCCCTGTTGGTTTGAGGCGCGGAATGAGGCGGCGGCACGCGCGCAGCAACAGTCATCGACCCGGACCTGGATGTCGCTGCCTTCCGATTGCGCGATACGACGGGCGGTCTGCGCACCCAGTGATGAAATGGCCGCCGGGCTTGCCGCCAGCCGCGGCTGGCCTGGATTGCCGGACAGTGCGTGCAGGCGCAGCACACGGGCACGCCAGCCAGCACTGCGCAGACGACCGGCCAGTTGTTGCCAGAGCCGTTCGCCAACACTCTGACGAGCGCCGCCGGCAGCCAGGCGTGGCACGCATTCGAGCAGTCGTTCCCAGGCCAGGAAGTCACTGTCCGGCAACAGGAACAGCCGCCAGCAGCATTGGCCGCTGGCGTCTTCGAAGCGCAGGCTTTCGTGGACGCCGTCACTGTCCAGGTGGGTCTGCCCACTCACGCTGACCGCCTGCGACCAGCCGTGCAGTTCGCCGGCCGCGTCAGCGCGGTACAGGCACAGCACCGCGCCCAGCTCGGCCAACTGTTGCGCCTGCAACACGCTGCCCGCCGCGGCGGCACTCATCGGCATGTCGGGCGTGAGCGAAGGCATCGCGTTACCAGTTCAGAGCGAGGTTGACGGACAGGCTGCGTCCGGGCCGGGTGTAGCGGTCGAGGACCGGGCTGTCGGCGGAAACACCATTGACGTCGGCCCATTCGCTGTATTTCTTGTCGGTCAGATTGAACACCCCGGCATAAACCCTGGCGCCAGGCGCGAACTGCCAGTGCGCCAGCAGGTCCAGCGTGCCGTAACCGGCTGGCTGGTAATACGACGGGTCCGCCGGGCGCTTCTGGCGGCCGGCGAAGTTGCCGACCAGTTCACTGCCCCAGCCCTGCCCCTGGTAAGCCAGACCGAGCGTGCCGCGCAGCGGATCGATGGAATTCAACGGGGTGTCATCGGTCTTGTTGTCGCCACGCGACCAGGCCGCGGCGAATCGCATGGACCAGCCATCCAGCGCCTGGCTCATCGCACCGAAGTCGACGCCGCCGCGCAGTTCCGCGCCGTAGATCCGGGCATCGGCGACGTTCTGCGATTGAAAAGTCAGCCATGGATATTGCGGCGGCGTGCCGATCAGCACGAACGATTCGATGAAATCCCTGTACTCGTTGTAGTAGCCGGTCAGGCCACCGAAGAACGCGCTGCCGTCATAACGCAGGCCGGCTTCGTAACCGTTGCTGGTTTCCGGCTTCAGATCCTGATTGGGGATGACGGTATAGCCGCTCTGCAGGTTGGTGAAACCGACATTGACATCACCATAGGGCGGCGCGCGAAAGCCGCGTGCATAGTTGGCAAACAGCTGCCACTGGTCGGCAAAGCGCCAGATCGCACCGAACTTGGGCGACACGTTGGTTTCTTCGAGTCCTGCGACCGGCACCCCGGGATTGTCTTCGGCGAAGATGTTGTCCAGGGTCGGATCCAGTTTGTAGTAGTCCACGCGCACGCCGGGAATCAGGCTCAGCCTGCCGCCCGCCAGCTGGATTTCATCCTGCGCGTACAAGCCGATCCTGGTGGTCTGGCTGATCGGGAAGTCGCGCACCGGGAACACATCCTGGCCGACCTGGTTGCTGACCGCGCCGGTGGCCAGGTTGGTTGAAGTGCCATCGCGTTTTTCATGACTGTCGGTCCAGCTGGCATCCAGCCCATAGCTCAACTCGTGGCTGACGCTGTCGCCGTCGAAGGACTTGAACAGGTTGGCCTGCAGGCCATACAGGCGCTGGTCGAAGTTGTGCTGCATCTGCCGGCGGGTGTTGTTGCTGCGCAGTTCGTCGGTGCGCTGGGTGCTTTCGCTGTCCTGCCGGTACAACTGCCAGTCGAGGCTGTCAGCCATCGCACTATCCAGCGCATCGACTTCATGGACGAACGAAACGCGCGCCCGGGTCTGGTGGTCCTTGCCGGTCTGCGCGTCGATGCCGCTGGTGAAGCCACTGGCCTCGGTCAGTCCGTTAAGCACGTCAATCTGTCCGTAATCCTCGTTGGCATCGAGCACCAGCTTGAAGCGCTGGTTGGCACTGGGCGCGTAGACCAGCTTTGACAGCAGGCTGGTGCCGCTGATGTCCTGCGGATTGGGGCGGGTCCGCAGCGGACCAACGCTGTCGTTGTCGCCCTGGTTGCGGGTTTCCTGGCCTTGCCGGTGATTGACCACCACCATGCCGCTCCAGCGCTCGCCACCCAGGGCCATGGTGGCGCCGCCGAGCAGCCCGTCCCAGTCGCTTTCAAATCCAAGGTTGAGACCAAAGTAGGCATCCTTGCCCGCCTCCAGATAGTCCGAAGGGTCCTTGGTCACGAAGGCCACGACACCACCCAGGGCATCGGAGCCATAGCTGGCGCTGGCCGGGCCGCGAACGATATCGACCTGCTTCAGTGTGTCGAGGTCGACGAAGTTGCGGTTGGCATTGAGGTAGCTGCCGAAGCTGAAACTGTCCGACACATTGATGCCGTCGGTCTGGATCAGGACGCGGTTGCCACCCAGGCCACGGATGTTGATGTCGCCGAGGTTGCTGAAGCGACCGCTGCCGGCGCCGACGCTGAGGCCGGGCTGGTAGCGCACCAGATCCTTGAGGTCATGGATGAGCTGCTGGTCCAGCTGCTCGCGGGTGATCACGTCGACGGTGTTGGCCACGTCGATGACCGCACGCTCGGTGCGGGTGGCGGTGACCTGGACGCGGTCGAATTCGCGATCGATGTCGCCGCCGGGGGCGGCTTCAGGCGCGGCGTGGGCGAGACTGGCCAGGGCCAGCCACAACGAGGTGGTCAGTACAGAGTTGCGCAACATCAAATAGCCACTTCCGGTAGGGGTGAAAACAAGACCCGGGAAGAGGCTGGCGTGCGGCGTGAACCGTAGCTGGCACCCTGGGAGAGAGCGGGAATGCCGCCGCCGGTGTCGGCGCGGCAGTACGAACGTCAGCGGAGACGCTTTACTTGGTCAGGATCAACTTGTCATTGCTGGTGTGGCGCAGGCGATAGACGCGATCACCGTGGCGGATCAGCACTTCGCGCTGGCCCTGCAGCAGGACGTCGCTGTCGATGACCGCTTCGACATTGGCAGCCGACGACATCGCAGGTGGGCTTCTGCGCAAGGTCAGCGGTTGCACGTTGGACAACGGAGTGGCTGGCGCAATCATCGTTGAAGCTCCCGACGGAAGAGGATTTAAATGATAATGATTCTTATTAGCAAGTCAAGTGCGACGGATGTGCATCTGCGCAATCTGCCGTTCGCCAAATGAGAATTACTCCGCGCCTGGCCGAAGCTTTCTCTTACAATATGCCGGCTCTTCCTCCGGGGAGTAGCCCGTCCGCCGCTGGCGGACTCCGCGCGTCAACATACTTGGCAGCAGCCATGGTGCGCGGGATCGTGAAGACCCCAGGGTCATCGGATCGGGCAAGACCGAAGGCAGGCATGGCGTCGCCCGGGCCGGGCAGCGCGTGCTTGTCTTTGCGTCCTCCTGTTTGCCCGGCCCTGGAGTTCCGATGTCTTCCCTGCAAGCCCTGCTGGTATCGACCGGCACCGTCGCCGTCGCCGAGATTGGCGACAAGACCCAATTGCTGGCGCTGCTGCTGGCCGCCCGTTTCCGCAAGCCGTGGCCAATCGCCTTCGGCATTCTTGCCGCGACCCTGTTGAACCATGCCGTCTCGGCCTGGCTCGGCGCCGAACTGTCGCAATGGCTGTCGCCGGAAATCCTGCGCTGGGTGGTGACTGCCAGCTTCCTGGCGGTCGCGCTATGGACGCTGAAGCCGGACAAGCTGGATGAGAACGATGAAAAGCTGCCGGCCCACGGCGCCTTCATCGCCACCCTGATCGCCTTCTTCCTGGCCGAAATCGGCGACAAGACCCAGGTCGCCACGGTACTGCTGGCGACCAAGTACAGCCCGCTGTGGCAGGTCATCACCGGCACTACGCTGGGCATGTTGGCAGCCAACCTGCCGGTGGTCTGGCTGGGCCATCGCTTTGCCGATCGGCTGCCATTGAAACTGGCGCGGACCATCGCCGCGGTGGTGTTCCTGGCACTGGCGCTGTGGGTTGCGGTGTTTGGCGTCGGCTGAAGCGGTGATCGCGGTGACGGGGATGCTGGCCGCGGCCCGGCTCGGGTCGTCGGCCTGCTAGACTGCACGCCACTTTAACAAGTCACGATGGTCGGGCTGGGGGTTGCATGGTGGAAGCTCTGGGGCGGATAGGGTTTGGTCTGTTCGGTCTGGCGGTGCTGATCGGCATCGTCTGGCTGTTCTCCAACAACCGCAAGGCCATCGACTGGAAACTGGTGGCCACCGGCATCAGTCTGCAGATCGCCTTCGCCGCGCTGGTGCTGCTGGTGCCGGGGGGGCGCGACGTGTTCGATTGGCTGGGTCGCGGCTTCGTCAAGATCCTGAGCTTCGTCAACGAAGGTTCCAACTTCATCTTCGGCAGCCTGATGGACACCTCCAAGGTCGGTTTCATCTTCGCCTTCCAGGTGCTGCCGACCATCATCTTCTTCTCGTCGTTGATGGGCGTGCTGTACTACCTGGGGGTGATGCAGGCAGTGGTGCGTGGCATGGCCTGGGCGATCACCAAGGTCATGCGCGTGTCCGGTGCCGAAACCACCAGCGTCTGCGCCAGTGTGTTCATCGGCCAGACCGAGGCACCGCTGACCGTGCGCCCCTACATCGGCAAGATGACCGAGTCGGAACTGATCACGATGATGATCGGCGGCATGGCCCATATCGCCGGTGGCGTGCTGGCGGCCTACGTCGGCATGCTCGGCGGCAGTGACCCGGCGCAGCAGGCGTTCTACGCCAAGCACCTGCTGGCGGCTTCGATCATGGCCGCGCCGGCGACCCTGGTGGTGGCCAAGCTGTTGATTCCCGAGACCGGTACCCCGCTGACCCGCGGTACGGTCAAGATGGAAGTGGAAAAAACCGCCAGCAACGTGATTGACGCCGCCGCTGCCGGCGCTGGCGATGGCTTGCGGCTGGCATTGAACATCGGCGCGATGCTGCTGGCCTTCATCGCCCTGATCGCGCTGATCAATGCCCCGCTGACCTGGTTCGGTGAAGTCAGCGGCCTGCAGGCCCTGCTCGGCAAGCCGACCGACCTGTCGACCATCTTCGGCTACGTACTGGCGCCGATTGCCTGGGTCATCGGCACCCCCTGGGTGGATGCGACCACGGTCGGTTCGCTGATTGGACAGAAGGTCGTGATCAACGAATTTGTCGCCTACTCCGAGCTTTCGCGGATCGTCAACGGCCAGGTCCCGGGCGTGGGCCTGAGTGCGGAAGGCCGGCTGATTGCCACCTACGCGCTGTGCGGCTTCGCCAATTTCAGTTCCATCGCCATCCAGATTGGCGGCATTGGCGGGCTCGCCCCGGAGCGCCGTTCAGACCTGGCACGGTTTGGCCTGCGCGCGGTGCTCGGCGGTTCGATAGCCACTTTCATGACCGCGACCATCGCCGGCGTGCTCACTCACTTCAGCTGAGCAGGCCACCGCCTACACTGTCAGTGGCGGTCGTCAACCGGGCCCGCGGCGGCGCTTCGCGCCTGCGCGGTGCCGGCCACCGTTGCCCTCCCTTTTTCCAGTTGCAAACGAGTGTTTATGCCTAACGTGACCATCGTCGGTTCCTTCAACATTGATCACGTGTGGCGGTGCGAAACGCTGCCCGCTGCCGGTGCCACCATCGCCGGCCAATACGCCACCGGACCTGGCGGCAAGGGTTTCAACCAGGCTATCGCCGCTGCCCGCGCCGGTGCGGCAACCCGCTTTGTCTGCGCGCTGGGGACCGATGCCGGTGGCGCGCTGGCGATGTCGCTGGGCAAGGCCGATGGCCTGGACATGCGTGCCCAGGCCACCGAAGTCCCGACCGGCACCGCCGGCATCTATGTCGACGCGCGTGGTCGCAACAGCATCGTCATCGGTGCCGGCGCCAATGCGCAGTTGTCGGAAGCATTCGTGCAGGCGCAATGCGCCGAGCTTGGCCACGGTGACGTGCTGCTGGCCCAGCTGGAGTCGCCACTGGAGGCGGTGCTGGCAGCGTTGCGCCGTGCGCGCCAGCAAGGCGCGCTGACCCTGCTCAATACCGCGCCGGCCAATGCCCCGACCAGCGCCGAGCTGCTGTCGCTGGCCGACGTGCTGACACCCAACGAGACCGAATTCGCCGCGCTGCTGGCACGCCACGTCGGCGAACGACTGCAGCCGGAGGAAATCGGCGAAGTCGACGGCAACCGCCTGCATCACCTGTGTCGCGAGCTGCACCACGGCAGCGTCGTCGTCACCCTGGGCTCGCTGGGCGTGTTCGTGTCGCACGCGGAAGATACCCTGCGCGGCGATGGCAAATCGTTCTACCGGCTGTCGGCCGAAGCGGTCGAGGCCATCGACAGCACTGGCGCCGGCGATGCCTTCAACGGCGCGCTGGCGGCCTCGCTGGCGTCGGCCGCCGGCCAGGGCGTGTTCGCCGACCATGTCCGCTTCGGCAACCGCTTCGCCGCCCTGTCCACCGAACGCGAGGGTGCGGCGCTGGCGATGCCAACACGCGAACAGGTGCTGGCGCGATTCGCGGACTGACGCTACCCGGCCGCGCCAGCACTTGAGCAGTTGGCACTGCCTGACCGGCGGCACGGAAGCTTGCGGTTTCAATTGATAATGATTCCTATTACCATGCATGCCCCGATTTGCTGCTGGTTGATGTCCGCATGCTTCGCAACACCCGCCTTTGCCTTGCCGTCCTGACCACGCTGGCGGCTGCCCATGCCAATGCGCAGGGCGCTTCGACCGATGACGCCGTGACCCTGGACCGGGTAACGGTATCGGCCAGCACCACCCGCGGCCCGGAGTCCGCCGCGGCACTGCCCAACACCATTACCGTCATCGACCGCCAGCAACTGGATCAGCAGCTGGCGCTGACCCAGGACATCTCGCAGGTACTGGCCAACCTGATTCCCTCATTCGCACCGTCGCGGCAGAAACTGACCAACGGCGGCGAAACCCTGCGCGGTCGCAAGCCGCTGTATCTGGTCGATGGCGTGCCCCAGTCCACCCCGCTGCGCGACGGCGGTCGAGACGGCCACACCATCGATCCGGCGATGATCGAACGCATCGAGGTCATCCACGGCGCCAACGCGCTGCAGGGCCTGGGTGCGTCCGGCGGCATCATCAACATCATCACCAAGCGCGCGCCACGCAAGGATGGCCAGTTCCAGGAAGTCAGCGTCACCGGCAGCACCGCGCTGGCCCACCGCGATGACAGCAACGGCTACCGCGCCTCGTATCTGTTCGGCAGCCATAACGGTGCGTTCGATTTCGTCGGCGGCGGTTCCTACGCCAGCGAAGGCCTCTACTACGACGGCAATGGCCAGCCAATCGCGGTCAACGACATCCAGGGCGACCTGATGGAGTCGCGCAGCTACAACCTGTTCGCCAAGGGCGGCTGGAGCCCGGATCAGGACAAGCGCCTGCAGTTGAGTGGCAACCGTTACCAGCTGCAGGGCAACAACGACTACCACACCGTCAACGGCGATCCCGCCAGCGGCCAGTTGGCGACCAGCGAACCCGGCGCCAAGCCATTGCAAGGTCCACGCAACCGCTCGACTTCGGTAACCCTGGATTACACCGACAAGGATCTGGCTGGCGGCTATCTGCAGGCGCAGTTGTACTGGGTGGATTTCGAAGCCCTGTACGGCAGCAGCGACTGGGAGGATTTCTGGGGCGATGGCCGCGACCCGCACTGGTGGGATCAGTCGCAGAACGCCTCGGAAAAACTCGGCGCCAAGTTCAGCTGGTCGCGCGGCAATCTGTTCGACCAGAACCTGCGCGTGATCCTGGGCCTGGACTGGGGCCGCGACAGCACCCATCAGGCGCTGGTCGAAGCGGGCCTGGACTGGGTGCCGGAAACCACATACGAATCGTGGTCGCCGTTTGCCCAGTTCGAGTGGTGGCTGGCCGAATCGGTATTGTTGACTGGCGGTCTGCGCTACGAACACGGCACCCTGCAGGTCGATGACTTCACCACCCTGCCCAGTTACAACGGCGGCCAGTTCGTCGAGGGCGGCAAGCCGGAAAGCAACGACGTGCTGCCCAACGTCGGCCTGGTCTGGGAAGCCAGCGACGCGCTGAAACTGTATGCCTCGTATTCGGAAGGCTACACCGTGGCCGATATCGGCCGTGTCCTGCGCGGCATCAACCAACCGGGGCAACGGGTTGATTCGCTGGTCGATCTGTCGCCGGTGGTGGCCGACAACCGCGAGCTCGGCATCGACTACGACAACGGGCACTGGCTGGCGCACCTGGCCTATTTCTGGTCTGATTCGGACCTTGGCTCGCGACTGGCCTACGACAGCATCACCCAGACCTACAACGTGGTCCGCGAACGCACTGAAATCCAGGGCGTCGAAGGCAACCTGGCCTATCGCTTCGAACAGGGCATGCGCGTCGGCCTGGCCTATGCCGCGACCCGTGGTCGCTACGACAGTGACGGCGACGATCGGGTCGACAGCGATCTGCCCGGCATCAACGTCAGCCCGGATCGGTTGACCGCGTTCTGGGACGTGCCATTCACCTCATCGGTCAACATCCGCCTGCAGGCCAGCAAGGCCTTCGATCGTCAGTTCGACTACCGCGGCCAGCGCCTGCCCGCGGCATTCGACGGCTATGCCACCGTCGATCTGCTGACCCGGGTGCAACTGCCGGTGGGCATGCTCAGCGCCGGCATCGAAAATCTGTTCGATCAACAATACGTCACTTACTACTCGCAGAGCACGCCCCGTCCTGACACTTACGTCGCCGGCCGCGGACGGGTGCTGAGCCTGACCTGGTCCAACCGCTTCTGATGCCCGCCCCACCACGTCCGGCCAGTCTCCGCCAGCGCCTGCGTCGTGGCTTGGCCTGGCTGCACCTGTGGCTGGGGCTGAGCGTCGGCACGCTGCTGGCGCTGGTATCGCTGGCCGGCAGCGTGCTGGTGTTCCACACTACCCTGCTCGGCCAGCTGCAACCGGCGCTGATGCAACACAAGGCCGTTGCCGATGGCCATGTGCTCGATACGATCCTGGCCGACTGGGGCGCGCACGGGCTGCGCTCGCTGGATCTGCCACGCGCCGAGCTGCCGGTATGGCAGGGCTATTTCGCCGATGGCTCACGTGGCTACTTCGCGCCGGAAAGTGGTGATCTGCTGCTGGTCCGCGACACCGGCAATGATCCACTGATGTGGCTGCATCACTGGCACGTCGAACTGCTCGGCGGCGAGTCCGGCAAACAGTTGCTGGGCATCGTTGGCTGGATTGCACTGGGCATGTTGCTGAGCGGGCTGTACCTGTGGTGGCCGCGGCGCGGACAGTGGCGGGCCGGTTTCAAGCTGCACACGCAACCCCCATCGCGGCGTTGGCTCAGCTGGCACCGGGTCAGCGGCGTGCTGCTGCTGCCGCTGTTGCTGCTGGCGGTGTTGACCGGCACCGGCATGATCTACTCGGCCGGCTTCCGCCAGGTATTGACCAGCCTGTTCGGCGGCGAACCGGCAGCGGTGGAGCTGCCGCCTTCCCGGGTGTCGGCCAACGACTTTGACGGTGCGACGGTACTGCTGCGTGCACAACGCGCGTGGCCCGATGGCCGCATCAGCCGGGTGTCCACGCCCAAAGCCGGCGTGGTGACACTGCGGGCTCGCGGCACTGGTGAGTGGCACCCGGTCGGCCGCAGCCAGATCCAGTTGGGCGGCGATGGGAATGGGCGGGTCATCGTCGACGACGCCCGCCGTCACCGGTTGGGCAGTCGTATCCATCACGCCATCTATCCGCTGCATATCGGCAGCGTCGGCGGCGCCTGGATGCGTTGGGCGACGGCGTTGGCCGGGCTGATGCCAGCCTTCCTGCTGGTCAGTGGATTCCTGTTCTGGCGGCGTCGGCGCGGTGTGCGCTGAGCCGGTTGCCTGTTCGAGCCGGCAGGCTTGACGGTACCCTAACCGTCGGGCTGCTCCACTGATGCCATCCGCATCGACCTGGACTGATCATGAAGCACTTCATGAAGATTTCTTTCTGCTGTCTTCTCTTGCTGGCGCTGGCAGCCTGCCAGCAACCCGCGACACCGGTTGCCGACAGTGGCGCCGGCAAGGCGGCTGCGCCGACAGCAGCGACCGCGGTCGACACCGCCGCGAATGCAGATTCAAGTGCAGCACAGGAGGGTGTCGCCACGTCGCCGTCGTTCGACTGCGGACGTGCCGACGGCAAGGTGGAAAAAATGATTTGCGATGATGCCGGCCTGGCGACGCTGGACCGTCGCCTTGCCGAACGCTACGGCGCGGCCCTGGCCCGCGCAGGTGCCAACAAGAGCATGCTGATGTCCAGCGAACGCGGCTGGATCAAGGGCCGCGATGATTGCTGGAAAGCCGACGACATGCGCCAGTGCGTGTTGGAGTCATACCAGACGCAGCTGGTCGACCTTCAGATCAACCATGGCGACATCACCGTGCCGACCGCAGTCGAGTACCGCTGCGACGACAACAGCAAGCCACTGACCGCGGTGTTCTACAACGATCTGGATCCCAAGGCCGCGGTGCTGACCTGGGGTGACGACCAGACCATCGTGTTTCCACGGCGTGCCGCCAGCGGTGCCCGCTATGGCCGCAGCGGGGTCGATTTCTGGGAACACCAGGGCGAGGTGAAAGTCGACTTCTATGGCACCACGCTGACCTGCACGACACCCGCTTGAGCGCAGGCGCCGGCAGCATCAGAACGGGTCCCGGCCACGCAGCAACGAACCGAAGGTCAGATAGAACGAATCGTGCCCGGTCTCGGCCCGCCCATAGCCGAGGAACACCGGGCCAAGGAAGGTTTCCGCACCGAGGAATACACTGCCGGCGCCAATCAGCGAGTTGCTGTCGATCTGGTCACGGCTGTCCCAGAAGCCGCCCATTTCCAGCGTGCCGCCCCAGTACACCGGCATCGACACCAGCGACGTGCTGTTGACCAGCCGATGGTAATACGCCAGCCGGGCCAGGCCGATCTGGCTGGCGAATATCGCCTGCTCAGGATAGCCGGACAGATTGCCCAGTCCGCCCAGGAAGCCATAGGTCGCCAGCAGGGTTTCGCCGCCTTCTGAAGAAGAACCGCGGACGCCCGCCAGCCAGTGATTCTGGCCATGGCTCCAGGCGCCGTCCCACTGCAATCGATACGACTGCGCGTTGGCGTCGCCACCCAACGCTTCGAAATAATTGGTGTTGCTGAAGCTCAGGCGCTGGCCGCGGGTCGGAAAGCCGACGCTGTCCAGCGAGTCGTAATTCACCGACAGCGAAACACTGGTGAGCTGGTTGTGCAGCGCGCCGATGCCTCCGAGGTCGCCAACCTGCTGCGAAATGTGTTCCTTGCCCAGTTCACCGCCCAATGCGAATGCCCAGTTGCGGTCGGGTGAAAAACGCCAGGCCAGTGATGCCTGGCTGAGCGCATAACGGAACTCGGCGATTGGCTCATCGGCGTCGGTGGCGTAAATCGGGAACTCGGTGGCGCGGTAGTCCAGACCGGCGACCACACCGTGGCGCGCGGTCGCGCCGAATGGCCGGAAGTACTGACCGTACAGACTGACCACTTCGCCGATGCCGAGACCGGCCTTGAACTCACTGCCTTTCTCGTCCAGCCCGGTCCGGGTGTACTGCGCCAGCAACTGGTAGTTGCTGCCGCCATCGAAGTCATCGGAAAGGCGCAGGCCGAAATGCAGGAAATCCGGTCCCCAGTCCTTGTCGACCGGAGTCACCTGCAGGCCCTGCCGTCCGTCCTGGCTGGCAAGCTCCCATTGCACTTTCTCGTAGCGCCCCTCGCCATACACGGTGGCGATGTCGCTTTCCAGACGCTCCACGTCCAGCGGTTTGCCGACGTTGTCCTGCAGGCGCTGCTCGACATAGGTGGCGGTGCCGGTGCGATCATCCAGCACCCGCACGAATGAAATCAGTTCGACATCGTTGCCGGGCAGCCGGTGCCGTTGCTGGAAACTTGCGTACTCCGCCGGATCCCCCGCATAGCGGCGCAGACTGGCCACTGCCTGTTCGGCGGCCGCCTGGCCGGCCTGCCTGGCCTCGTCGCTGCGCTGGAATTCCTGGCTGCCGATATCGCCGAGCTGCGGCACGATCAACAGATCGTCGGCACCCAGGCTGTCGATCTGGGCGCGGATGTTTCCCTGCATCAGGATATTGGCCATCTGCTGGCTGACCGCCAATGGCGAGGTCAACTGGTCTTCCTGCAGCAACGGTGAGCCGACCTGCGAGACAATCATCCGCTGCGCACCGAGCTTGCGGGCTTCATCGATCGGCACGTTGTCGACGACGCCGCCATCGACCAGCAGCCGGCCATCGACCCGGATCGGCGAAAACGCCGCCGGCACCGACATGCTGGCGCGGATCGCCAGGGCCAGGTCGCCGCGCTCGAACACCACCTTCTGGCCATTGACGATATCGGTGGCCACTGCGCGGAACGGAATCGGCAGATCGTCGAAATCCTCGATGCCACTGGCCGGCAACAGCAGCCGCCGCAACAACAGTTCCATCCGCTGGCCCTGCAGGATGCCGCGCGGGAAAGCGATCTTGCCGTCGTGGATGCCCAGTTCCACCCCGCCCAGCAGCTCAAGCTGTTCCTGTTTGCGGCGCATGCTCTGCTCGTCGCGTGGCGACTGATCGCGCAGCACCTGGTTCCAGTCGATGCTGTCGAGGATGTCCTCAATCTGATCGGCGCTGTAGCCAGCCGCGTAAAGGCCGCCGACCACCGCGCCCATCGAGGTTCCGACGATGCAGTCGACCGCAATGTGTTCGCGGTCGAGCACCTTCAGCAGGCCGACATGGGCGGCGCCGCGGGCACCACCGCCGCCCAGCACCAGACAGGTGCGTGGACGTGGCGCATCGCCACCGGGCCCAGCCACCCGCGGCTGGGCCGGCGCCGGCAGGGCCACGCAGCCGGCCAGCACCAGCACACAGGTACGTAACAGGGTCCAGCGGTTGAATCCGAATGATGGGCTGTGCATGACCGGCACGCGCGTCTCCGTAGGCTGAAGTGGTTCGGGGGGCACCAGCAACCGGACAAATCGCGGGCCACGGCGCATAGTGCCAGCCCGCGCCGACCGCGCCCATGCCCGGCGCTACAATAGCCACATGTTGATTGGTCGCTACCGTATTGATCCGCCGGTTCTGCTGGCCCCGATGGCCGGGGTCACCGACAAGCCGTTCCGGCAGTTGTGCAAGCAACTGGGGGCCGGCCTTGCCGCATCGGAAATGACCATCAGCGACCCGCGCTTCTGGACTACCGAAAAATCGCGTCGACGCATGGACCATGCCGGCGAACCGGCGCCGATCAGCGTACAGATCGCCGGTACCGAGCCAGCGCAGCTTGCCGACGCGGCGCGTTACAACGTCGACCACGGTGCCCAGATCATCGACATCAACATGGGCTGCCCGGCCAAGAAAGTCTGCAATGCCTGGGCCGGATCGGCGCTGATGCGCGACGAAGCGCTGGTCGCGCGCATCCTGCGGGCGGTGGTCAGCGCGGTGGACGTGCCGGTCACCCTGAAGATCCGCACCGGCTGGGATGGCGATCATCGCAACGGACCACGGATTGCCGATATCGCGCAGGACAGCGGCATCGCCGCACTGGCAGTACATGGGCGCACCCGCGACCAGCATTACACCGGCCTGGCCGAGTACGACACCATTGCCCGCATCAAGGCCGCGCTGTCGATTCCGGTGATCGCCAACGGCGACATCGACTCACCGCAGAAGGCCGCACAGGTGCTGCGCGCCACCGGCGCCGATGCGGTGATGATTGGCCGCGCCGCCCAGGGCCGGCCGTGGATTTTCCGCGAAGTCGCGCATTACCTGGCGACCGGCGAACTGCTGCCGCCGCCGTCGCTGGCCGAAGTGCGTGACGTGTTGCTGGGCCACCTGCGCCATCTGCACGTGTTTTACGGAGAAACCTCCGGCGTACGCATCGCCCGCAAGCACCTGGGCTGGTACGCCAAGGACCGGCCGGAGCATTCGGAAGAACAGCGGGCCGCATTCCGCGCGGTGGTCAACCGCGCCGAAAGCGCCGAGGCGCAACTGCAGCTGACCCGCGACTACTTCGATGCACTGATCGCCGGCGTGATTCCCGACGTCGCCGCGGCGGCCTGATCGGCAGCCAACGGAACGGCGCGCGGCGGCGGTGGCTGGTGCCAGATCCGTTGCCACATCCCGGCCAGCGCTTTTCCGATGTCACCCTCGGCCACGGGTGCGCGATAGCCTGATTGCGGCTGCCGTGGCGTGACCGCCCGCCACTGGCCATCGCGGCCTTCGGCGACGACGAAGCTGAAGTTGTAATCCGGCTCGATGCCCATCCGCAGGTCACTCAGTACCAGTTGGCCGTCGTCCACCTGCGCGCGCATGAAACCGCGATTGAACCAGCGCAGCTGCCGCACCGCCGGATAGCCCGACACTTCCGCCAGTGCCTGGGTATTGGATGGGTAACCCCGGAAATGCATCGGTCCATGGTCGGCCACCAGACTGCGCTCGCCGATGACATACCCCTGCGGGGTCATCGCCACCACTTTCCACAGCAACGTATTGAACGGCGTGGGTACCGAGAATCGCGGCGCCTGCGCCAGGCCAAGCGCCGCCAGATCCCGGTCCGCCTGCGCATCGACCAGATGCTTGGCCCACAGCGACCAGCCCAGATAACCACTGCTGACCAACAGGCCGGCCAGCAATGCCTGCTGCGCACGCGGTGACTGCGGCAGCCACCAGGCCACGACGCAGGCCAGCAGCAAGCCCAGCGTATAGGCGGGATCGATGATGAAGACGCTCGACCACATTGCCGGATGTGGTTGCAGCGGCCACCACAACTGGGTGCCATAGACGGTAAACCCATCCAGCAGCGGGTGCGTGATCAGCGCCAGCTGGATCGCCCAGAACCAGCGCGCCGGCGCCTGCGCCACCCGCCCGCCCCGGCGCTTGAACAGCCACCACAGCAGCGCCCCGACCAGCGGCAGCACGAACAGCGAGTGACTGGCACTGCGGTGCAGGGTCATCAGATCCACCGGATTGTCGGTCAGCAGCGCCAGCGGCAGGCTGTCCAGATCCGGCAGCGTGCCCAGTGCGGCGCCGGCCAGCAACGCGGCGCGACGATGTTGGCGGGGAGCGATGGCGCCAGCAATGGCGGCGCCCAATACAATCTGGGTAATCGAGTCCATGCGGCGATTCTAGAAGGTCACGCCCTAGAAGGTCGCGCCCTGGAACGTCGCGCCGCGCTGCCGCCCCGCCCGGACCTCACGCCACTTTCGGCAGCCCCGGCGCGCAGGCCACCGGCAGCGCCGGCAGTTCGCTGAGCAACTGGCCATCGTGGGCCAGCAACTGCAGCCGGCCGTCGGCGGTTTCGCACAGCGCGGTCAGGCTTTCGACCCAGTCACCGTCATTGGCGTAGATCAAGCCATCACGTTGCAACAGACCGGGACGGTGTATATGGCCGCAGATGATGCCGTCCAGCCCGCGTCTTCGCGCGTCGTCCAGACCGGCATCGACGAAGCGCTGGATGAACCGTTCGGCCGCTTCGCTGCGCTTTTTCAGGTGCTCGGCCAGCGACCAGTAGCGCAGTCCCAGCCGGCGCCGGGCATGGTTGAACCACTGGTTGCCGGTGAGGATGCGGTAATACAGCCAGTCGCCGAGCTTTTCCTTCAGACCGCCGAAATGGGTGATGGCGTCGTAGTCGTCGCCATGGGTCACCAGCAGGCGGCGCCCGTCCAGCAGCCGGTGGATGGCGCGCCGGCGTACCTGCATGCGTGGCAGCGCCAGTCCGCAGAAGCGGCGCGCCGGTCGGTCGTGGTTGCCGGGCACGTAGATGATCGCGGTGCCATCACGCGCCAGCTGGTGCAGGGCCTCGACCACCCGTTGCTGGTGCGCGCGCCAGACCGCGCGACGCTGGGCCATCCACCAAAGATCGACGATATCGCCGACCAGATACAGCCGGTCGCAGCGCAGCGAAGCCAGGAAATCGGCCAGCTCGGCGGCATGGCAGTGACGTGAACCCAGGTGGGTGTCGGAGATGAACACCGCGCGTCGCCGCGGGGGCAATCGGCGGATGCTGGTGCCGCCGCCGGTATCGCTCAGGGGTCCGTTCATGCATGCGCTCCGTGGGTCACGGGGAATGAATCGGCTGCTGCGCAGTCTGCCGCGGCAATACAACCGGGACATGGCAGCCGGATGGCAGTTGCGTGACTGCCCGACCTAGCCGGCAAACGGTGCGGTGGCAGGGCCACGGACGCTTAACGCCGCCGCAATCCGCGCGCCGGCACAATGCACATACGGCTGCAGCCGTGTATCATGCCGACCCATCTTTTCATCCGAATCAAAGGATATAAGCCGAATGTCCAGCTATCTGTTCACGTCCGAATCGGTCTCCGAAGGTCATCCGGACAAGATTGCCGACCAGATTTCCGATGCCGTGCTCGACGCCATCCTCAGCCAGGACAAGCGCGCGCGCGTGGCCTGCGAGACCATGGTCAAGACCGGCGTGGCAATTGTCGCGGGCGAAATCACCACCAGCGCCTGGATCGATCTGGAAGCACTGACCCGCAAGGTCATCCTGGACATCGGCTACAACAGCTCCGACGTGGGTTTTGACGGCGCCACCTGCGGCGTGCTCAACCTGATCGGCAAGCAGAGCCCGCACATCGCCCAGGGCGTGGACCGCAAGAAGCCCGAGGAAATGGGCGCCGGCGACCAGGGCCTGATGTTTGGCTACGCCACCAATGAGACCGACAGCTACATGCCGGCCGCGATCCATCTGTCGCACCGCCTGGTCGAGCAGCAGGCCAAGGTCCGCAAGAAGAAGAACTCGCCGCTGTCGTGGCTGCGTCCGGACGCCAAGAGCCAGGTCACCCTGCGTTATGAAGACGGCAAGGTCGCCGCCATCGACGCGGTGGTGCTGTCGACCCAGCACGCCCCTGGCATCAAGCAGAAAGACCTGATCGAAGCGGTGCGCGAGGAAATCATCACCCCGGTGCTGCCGGCCAAGTGGCTGCACAAGGGCACCAAGTTCCACATCAACCCGACCGGCAAGTTCGAAATCGGCGGCCCGGTCGGCGATTGCGGCCTGACCGGACGCAAGATCATCGTCGACACCTACGGCGGCTGGGCCCGTCACGGTGGTGGCGCGTTCTCCGGCAAGGACCCGTCCAAGGTCGATCGTTCGGCGGCCTACGCTGCCCGCTACGTGGCCAAGAACGTGGTAGCCGCCGGCCTGGCCGACCGTTGCGAAGTGCAGGTCTCCTACGCCATCGGCGTGGCCGAACCGACCTCGATTTCGGTCACCACCTTCGGCACCGGCAAGATCAGCGACGAGCAGATTGAAAAGCTGATCCGCAAGCATTTCGACCTGCGTCCGTACGGCATCATCCAGATGCTGGACCTGATCCACCCGATGTACCAGCAGACCGCCGCCTACGGCCACTTCGGCCGCAAGCCGAAGGACTTCAGCTACACCGATGGCGCCGGCAAGCTGCAGAACGCCACCGCGTTCTCGTGGGAAAAGACCGACCGCGCCGACGCCCTGCGCAAGGACGCCAAACTGAAATAAGCACCAGCGCCACGCAGCCCTGCCCGCGGGCGAGGCTGCCGGCACGCCGTACAAACGGGTCGCGCAAGCGGCCCGTTTGCGTTTCCTGAGCCGCAGCCGCGCCGATCACCGGCGGTGCCGTTGGCCGGCCATGTTCCCGCTTACAATAGCCATATGTCCCTCATGCAATTACAGCGCGTCGACTTCAGCGTCGGCGGCCCGCTGCTACTCGAACACGTCGACCTGTCCATTGAAACCAACGAGCGCATCTGCATCGTCGGTCGCAATGGCGCGGGCAAATCCACCCTGATGCGGCTGCTGGCCGGCGAGCTGAAGCCGGACGATGGCGAAATCCGCCTGCAGAACGGCGCGGTCATCGCCCGCATGGCGCAGGAAGTACCGCAGGACACCACCGGCACCGTGTTCGACGTGGTCGCCGAAGGCCTGGGCGATCTGGGTCATCTGCTGGCCCAGTACCACCATGCCCTGCACGAGGGCGACATGGACGCGATGGGCAGGGCCCAGGAACAGATCGAAGCCCGCCACGGCTGGGATCTCGATCTGCGCGTGCAACAGGTGCTGACCAAGCTGGAGCTGCCGGAAGACGCCGACTTCGCCGCCTTGTCCGGCGGCATGAAGCGCCGCGTGCTGCTGGCCCAGGCGCTGGTGCGCAAGCCGGACATCCTGCTGCTGGACGAGCCGACCAACCACCTGGACATCGATGCAATCGCCTGGCTCGAGGGCTTCCTCAAGCAGTTCGAGGGCAGCATCGTGTTCATCACCCATGACCGCAGTTTCCTGCGTTCGCTGGCGACCCGGATTGTCGAGATCGATCGCGGCCAGGTCAGCAGCTGGCCCGGCGACTACGAAAACTATCTGCGCCGTCGCGAAGAACGGCTGCATGCCGAAGCGCAGGAAAACGCCCGCTTCGACAAGCTGCTGGCACAGGAAGAAGTATGGATCCGGCAAGGCATCAAGGCGCGCCGCACCCGTAACGAAGGCCGGGTGACCGCACTCAAGGCAATGCGTCGTGAACGTGCCCAGCGCCGCGATCTCACCGGCAACGTGCGGATGGAAGTCTCCAGCGCGCAGAATTCGGGCAAGAAGGTCATCGAGATGACCGACGTCAGCCAAGCCTACGACGGCCGCGTGCTGCTGGACAATGTGTCGGCGACGATCATGCGCGGTGACCGGGTCGGCATCATCGGTCCCAACGGCTCCGGCAAATCCACCCTGCTCAAGATCCTGCTCGGCGAGAACGCTCCGCAAAGCGGCGAAGTGCAATTGGGTACCGGACTGCAGATCGCCTACTTCGACCAGCACCGCAGCGTCCTGGATGATCGCCTGACCGCATTGGAAAACGTCGGCGAAGGCAGTGATTTCGTCGAGATCAATGGCAGCCGCAAGCATCTGGTCGGCTACCTGCAGGACTTCCTGTTCTCACCCGAGCGAGCGCGCGCGCCGATCACCAAGCTGTCCGGCGGTGAACGCAACCGGCTGCTGCTGGCCAAGTTGTTCGCGCAGCCGTCCAATCTGCTGGTGATGGACGAACCGACCAACGATCTGGACGTAGAAACGCTGGAACTGCTGGAAGAACTGCTGGCCGACTACAAGGGCACGCTGCTGCTGGTCAGCCATGACCGCGAATTCATTGACAACGTGGTCACCAGCACCCTGGTCCTGGAAGGCAACGGCCGCCTGGCCGATTACGTCGGTGGCTACAGCGACTGGATCCGGCAGCGACCGGCGGCGTTGTTCGCCACCGAACCGGAACCCGCCAGCAAAGCCAGCGCGGCCAAACCCGCCGCTGCCGCGCCGCCAGCCAAGCCGAGCGAAACCCGGCGCAAGCTGAGCTACAAGGAAAGTCGCGAACTGGAGCAACTGCCGGCGCGTATCGAGGCCTTGGAGAGCGAGCTTGGCGAACGCACCGCGGCGATCAACGACCCCGCGTTCTATCAGCAGGATGCCGCCGCAATCCTGGCCGCCAACGAAAAGCTGGCGGCGTTGCAGGCCGAACTGGATCAAGCCTACGCACGCTGGAGCGAGCTGGACGCCTGAGCGATCCCCATCGTAGAGCGGAGCTTGCTCCGCTGAATCACGCAGCTTTCTCCGCTGAACCATGCACCCTGCTCCGCTGAATCACGCACCCTGCTCCGCTGAACCGTGCAGCTTGCTGCAATAACGACATCGATGGCTATGCCGTGCAGCGGAGATGAATAGGAATGCCGTGCAGCGGAGCAAGCTCCGCTCTACAGGGGGCATGCCTGTTTCCGGCCTTCACCCACTGCTACTCTCCCTAACCGGTGTTCTGCACGCCCTGCGAAACGCCGTTGATGCTGGCGACCAGTACCCGCAACAGGTTTTCGTCCTCACGGCCGCTGGCACGCCAGCGTTTCAACAGATCCAGCTGCATCACGCTGATCGGATCGATGTACGGATTGCGCAGCCGGATCGACAACGCCAGCCGCTGATCGTGCTGCAGCAGCCACTCGTCACCGGTCAATTGCATCACCCACTGCCTGGTCAACGCGTGTTCGGCCTGGATTCGCGGAAAGAATGATCCATGCAGATCGCCGGACTCGCGCGAGAACATCTCGGCGATGCTCAGATCACCCTTGGCCAGCACCATCGAAATGTCATCGAGGAAGGTGCGGAAGAATGCCCAGTCGCGGGCCATCTCCTTGAGAGTTTCATGTTTACCGGCATCGATCGCCGCCTTCAGTCCGGTGCCGACGCCATACCAGCCGGGGATCACCGCGCGCGCCTGGCTCCAGGCGAACACCCACGGAATCGCCCGCAGATTGCTCAGCGCCGCGTCCTGGCCCAGACGACGCGATGGCCGCGAGCCCAAGGTCATCCGCTCGATCACGTCGATCGGCGTGGCGCTGCGGAAATAATCCATGAAGCGTGGTGACTGGACGAATTCGCGATAGGCCTGGCTGCTGGCGCTGGCGACGATATCCATCACCGCCCGCCACTTCG
The DNA here is from genome assembly GCF_001431405.1 of Pseudoxanthomonas dokdonensis. Taxonomy (GTDB): domain Bacteria; phylum Pseudomonadota; class Gammaproteobacteria; order Xanthomonadales; family Xanthomonadaceae; genus Pseudoxanthomonas_A; species Pseudoxanthomonas_A dokdonensis. The sequence continues at coordinate 240,354 of NZ_LDJL01000007.1, read as the reverse complement.
CTTCGCGTGGCTCGGCCGGACGCGGACGCAGACTCGACACCAGCACCGCGCCCACCGCCTGTTCCAGCGAACGCAAAGCCAGCGCGCGGATGCCATAGCGACGATGGATGACTTCGCCCTGCTCGGTGACCCGCAGCCGGCCGTCGACACTGCCACGCGGCGAGGCATCGACCGCACGCGTGGTCTTGCCGCCACCCCGGCTGATCGAACCGCCACGGCCGTGGAAGAAGGTCAGCTTGATGCCCAGCTCGCTGGCCGCCTGCATCAACTCGACCTGGCCACGCTGCAGTCCCCAGCGCGATGCGGCAATGCCACCATCCTTGCCGCTGTCCGAGTAGCCCAGCATCACCATCTGCACGTTGCCGCGCGCGGCCAGATGGCGGCGATAGACCGGGTCGGCCATTAGATCGCGCAGGGTGTCCGGACCATGCTGCAAGTCGTCGACGGTTTCGAACAGCGGCGAGATATCCAGCGGCACGTTGCCATCGGCGTCAACCAGGCCGCCGCGCCGCGCCAGGGCCAGCACGGTCAGTACGTCGGCACGGTTGTGGGCCATGCTGATGATGTAGGCGCCGAGTGCATCGGTGCCATGTTGCTGGCGCGCCTGCGCCAGCGCCGCGAACACCGCATCCAGCCGCGTGTTGGCATCGCCGGCATGGCTGGGCAGGACTTGTTCACCGCCGGCGAACGGCGCCAGGATCGCGGCCTGGCCGGCGACATCATGGCCTTCCCAATCGTCGTCGCCCAGCGCCTCGGCCACTGCCCGCGCATGCACACTGGACTCCTGGCGCACATCCAGCCGCGCCAGGTGGAAACCAAAACTGCGCAGCCGCAACGCCAGCCGGCGCACCGCGAACCAGCCGGCATGGATGCCCTTGTTGGCTTCCAGGCTGTGCAGGATCATCGCCACGTCACGCGAGAATTCATCAGGCCCCTGGTAGCCCTGCGGCTGATCATCGAGGGTGGCCTGCAAGCGCGCACGCATCAGGTCATTCAACAGCCGGTACGGCATGTCGCCATGTCGCGGCCGCGAACGCGCCGCGGCTTCCGGCAACAGCGCGCGATACTCCTCGACCCGCGCCAGCACCTCGTCGGACACGCCGACCACTTCGGTCGACTGGCTGAGCAGGGTGGTCAGCTGGCGCAGTTCCTTCAGATAACGCAACAGGATCGCCTTGCGCTGCGCACGCAGGGTTTCGCGGATCGTGTTGGCATCGACATTCGGATTGCCATCCATGTCGCCGCCGACCCAGGTACCGAAGCGCAGCAGCCGCGGCAGATTGCCGGTGACCTCCGGGGCCGGGCCGTAGACTTCGGTGATCGCGCTTTCCAGGGTCTCGTAGAGCACCGGCATCACCCGGTACAGCACTTCGGTCAGATAGAACCCGACATGCTCGCGCTCGTCATCCACGCCCGGTCGCACCGGCGATGAATCCGAGGTCTGCCAGGCCGAGGTCAGCGCCATCCGGAAGCGGGCCTGATCCGATGCCTGTTCGCCCGGCGTGCGCTGCCCGTCCAGTCCGCTGATGAGGCTGGCGACCATCAGCTGTTCTTTTTCCAGCAACGCGCGGCGTACCGCTTCGGTCGGATGGGCGGTGAACACCGGCTCGATGTCGATGCGCGGCAGCCACTGCGCCAGTTCATCCAGTTCCACGCCTTGCGCCTTCAACCGGGTCAGTGCATCCAGCAACCCGTCCGGTTGCGGGGTGCCACCACCCGTGCGCTGGTAGTCGCGACGGCGGCGGATGCGGTGGACCCGTTCGGCAATGTTGACGACTTGGAAATAAGTGCTGAAAGCACGGATCAGCGACTCGGCGTCATGCGGTTGCAGGCCACCGACCAGTGCCGCCAACGACTGCGGCGGCTGTTCGCTCTGGCGGCGGGCAATGGCGGTGGTGCGGACGCGTTCGACCTCGGCCAGGAAGGCCGGCGATACCTGTTCGGACAACATCTCGCCGACGACCGCGCCAAGATGGCGCACGTCCTCGCGCAGCGGTACATCGGGTGCGGCGAATTCCAGACTGTGGGGATGATTCATGAGCTGAAGCAATTCCGGTTTCTGAACCCAGCGTCGAACACTAACTCACTTCGCGTCGATTTTGTGCGACGCGACACAAGACCAATTCAACGCCTCCGGGATCGCGAAAAGCCGCGGAAACACCGTGAAAACGCTGATTTCATCTGCAACGATTGCCTCGTCATCGCGGCTGCCGGCGAGCACCGGCCGGGTGGCCGGCGCCATCGCGCCAGCCGCCTGAATGCCCCGCCCGCGTTGCCTGGACAAGCTATCGCTGTATCCGGAGCAAGCGATATAATGGCTGTTCGTCGAGGGGCGCTGCGACCTTGGCCGCCGGTGCGTTGCATCGCGGTTTTCGGGCCAGGCTCGACGAAACGTTCCGTGTAACGGCGCCCGGTCAAGTTCGCGCGCGGCCTGTACCGGCCTGCCGCCCAACCACCGGAGCTCTATCGAATGAACGCACAAGTCCGTACTTTTTCCACCGACGGCGACTACAAGATCGCCGACATCAGCCTGGCCGACTGGGGTCGCAAGGAAATCGACATCGCCGAGCATGAAATGCCTGGCCTGATGTCGATCCGCAAGAAGCACGCCGCCAACCGGCCGCTGGATGGCGTCCGCGTCACCGGCTCGCTGCACATGACCATCCAGACCGCGGTGCTGATCGAAACCCTGAAGGACATCGGCGCCGACGTGCGCTGGGCGTCGTGCAACATCTTCAGCACCCAGGACCACGCCGCCGCCGCGATCGCCGCCACCGGCACCCCGGTGTTTGCCTGGAAGGGCGAAACCCTGGAGGAATACTGGGACTGCACGCTGGATGCGCTGAGCTTCCCCGACGGCAAGGGCGGCTATCTCGGCCCGCAGCTGGTGGTCGACGATGGCGGTGACGTGACCCTGCTGATCCACAAGGGCTACGAACTGGAAAACGGTTCGACCTGGGTCGACGAACCGGCGTCCTCGCACGAGGAACAGGTGATCAAGAACCTGCTCAAGCGGGTAGCCAAGGAGCGTCCCGGTTACTGGGGCACCGTGGTCAAGGACTGGAAGGGCGTGTCCGAGGAAACCACTACCGGTGTGCACCGCCTGTACCAGATCGCCGAGGCCGGCAAGCTGCTGATCCCGGCTATCAACGTCAATGATTCGGTGACCAAGTCCAAGTTCGACAACCTGTACGGCTGCCGTGAATCGCTGGCCGATGGCCTGAAGCGGGCGATGGACGTGATGCTGGCCGGCAAGGTTGCCGTGGTCTGCGGTTACGGCGACGTCGGCAAGGGTTCGGCGCATTCGCTGCGTGCCTATGGCGCCCGCGTCATCGTCACCGAAATCGATCCGATCTGCGCGTTGCAGGCGGCGATGGAAGGTTTCCAGGTCGGCACGGTCGAAGACAGCCTCGGCATCGCCGACATCTACGTCACCACCACCGGCAACAAGGACATCATCACCGTCGAGCATATGCAGGCGATGAAGGATCAGGCCATCGTCTGCAACATCGGCCACTTCGACAACGAGATCCAGGTCGATGCGCTGTACGCGCTGAAGGGCGTGGAGCGGATCAACATCAAGCCGCAGGTGGACAAGTTCGTGTTCGCCAACGGCAATGCGATCTTCCTGCTGGCCGAAGGCCGTCTGGTCAACCTCGGCTGCGCCACCGGCCATCCGAGCTTCGTGATGTCCAACTCGTTCGCCAACCAGACCCTGGCCCAGATTGATCTGTGGGCCAACAAGGACAGCTACGAGAAAAAGGTCTACATCCTGCCGAAGGCACTGGACGAGGAAGTCGCGCGCCTGCATCTGGAAAAGATCGGCGTCAAGCTGACCAGGCTGACCCCGGCCCAAGCCGACTACCTCGGGGTCAAGGTCGAAGGTCCGTACAAGCCGGATCATTACCGCTATTGATCAGGCCTGCATTTTTCGGCAACGTCTAATCGTCAAGCTCGCCACGTTATATCGCGGCAGCCTTACCGCAAAAAAACGGGCACCGAATGGTGCCCGTTTTTTTGTGGAAAACACTTCTTCTGACGACAGCCGTCTTCTTGTAGCCAACCCTCTTTGAGTAACCAGCCCTCTTTGAGTAACCAGCCCTTTTTGATTCGTCACCCCGGCGAACGCCGGGGTCCAGCATTCAGCGTTGAGCTGTCACCTCACGGCCGCCAGTTGGCATTGTTGTCCCAGAATGCCACCGCACGCAGATAAGCATCACGGTCCAGGGCCACGCCGGAACCACCCTCCTCCACTCCCAACGCATTGCGCATCATCGTAATCGGCGCCATCGGCAGCTCTTCCGGCTCGGCGGTATACAGACAACCGACCACGCCCCAGTCGGCGTCGATGGGTGCGCCTTCGAGCGCCAGCTGCGCGGCGCTGTACAGGATCACGATCAGGTAATCGGCAATCGGGGACTCCACGCCTTCGAACCAGCGCACCAGCACCGGCAGTTCCTCGCGACTTCGCGCCTCATAGGCACTGCGCAGCAGGTGCCGGTTATCGTCACGAATCGGCACGGTCAGGCAGCGGGTCGAGGTCCAGTTGCGGTGCACATGCAGCTTGCAGAACGGCGCGTAACCCTCCAGCACCCGTAGCGGGGCGTGGCTATTGAGGTGGGCTTCAAACTGCTCGGCGCTGCAGTCCTGGATGGTGTTGCCGCGCGGTGTGCGTGGGAACAGGCGGGTACGGGCAAACGGGGTGAGGACGATCGACATGGAACCTGCGGGCTGGGCGTTTGGCCACAGCGTAGCCGGGCCAGCTGGCGCCGGCCAGCGCAGTTCGGGAACAAAGGACTTCTATTTCATCGCGATGAAGAGATATGATGACCACTCGCCCGCCCGCAGCCCGCCCATGATCAGCCTCAGTTTCGAGTTCTATCCGCCCAAGACCGACGACCAGCGCGCGCAGCTGGACCGCACTGCCGAGAAGCTCAAGGTGCATGCGCCGGAGTACGTGTCGTGCACGTTCGGTGCCGGTGGTTCGACCCTCAGTTATACCTCCGAGACGGTGCGCCATCTGGGCCAGAAACATGGCTTTGCCGCCGCCCCGCATCTTTCCTGTGTCGGCGGCAGCCGCGAGGAAATCCGCGAGCTGCTCAAGCTGTACCGCGCCATCGGCTGCCGCCGGATTGTCGCCCTGCGTGGCGACCTGCCTTCGGGCATGGGCCATCCTGGCGACCTGCGCTATGCCTCCGAGCTGATCGAGTTCATCCGTGCCGAGCATGGCGATCATTTCCGCATTGAAGTCGGTGCCTATCCGGAAACCCATCCGCAGGCTGACGACGCCCTGCGCGACCTGCGCTATTTCAAGGCCAAGGTCGATGCTGGCGCCGACGCGGCGATCACGCAGTATTTCTACAACGCCGATGCCTATTTCCACTTCGTCGACGAGGTGCGCGGGCTGGGCGTCGACATTCCGATCATCCCGGGGATCATGCCGATCTCCAACTTCACCCAGCTGCGGCGCTTTTCCGAGGCCTGCGGCGCCGAGATTCCACGCTGGATCAGCAAACGCATGCAGGCCTACGGCGACGACGCCCAGAGCGTGCGTGAGTTCGGTGCCGACGTGGTCGCTGGGCTGTGCCGGCGCCTGCTTGAAGGCGGCGCGCCAGCGCTGCATTTCTACACCCTCAACCTGGCCAGACCGACCCAGAACGTCCTCTCTCGCCTGACCAGCTGAAGCGCCGCCGCCGATGGTATGCGCGGCGGTTCACCGCTACCCTGAGCGGATGCCCCGATTGTCTTTCCTGTCGTGCCTGGCCCTGCTGGCCATCGTGTCGTTCGCCGCCACCGTCTGGCCGTTGTCGGCACAGACCGTGCAGCGGTGCACCGGCATGGACGGCAAGACGGTCTACACCGACAAACGCTGCGAAGATGTGGGTGCGATGGATCGCCTGCCGGATCCGTCGGCAACCGTCGGCGCGACGCGCAACAGCCTGTATCGCGACAGCTGCTCGCGCACGCTGAGCGATCTGGTCCGCCAGATCACCGCCGCGGCGGACGCGCGCGACGTCAACCGGCTGGCCAGCATCTACTGGTGGAGCGGTGTCTCCAATGCCTCGGCCAACCGCATCCTGGATCGACTGGAGGCGGTGGTGGAACGACCGTTGATCAGCATCGACCCGATACGCCCGGCGCCGCCACCAATACTGGACGCATCCGGCAATGTGGTCGACGACAATGCCGACGGCTACTACCCACAGAGTTCACAGAGAGACCGGCCGGTGGCGCTGCGCCTGCAGCAGACCCTGCGCAACAGCGCGACCCCGTCGAGCACGGTGCTGCAGCTGCGGCGCAGCTACAAGTGCTTCTGGATCACGTTGTAGGCACCTTGCAGGCACGCTGTGGAAAAGCTTTGGCTGTGGCCGTGGCTGTGCCTGTAGCCGGCGCTGTGGCCTGGCCATGATTGCGATGTAACGGAGGCCTTTCAGCGCGGGGCGACGAGGTGCACCAGGCTTAGCGGAGCAAGCTCCGCTCTACGCGAGGTATCACGTACTGCTGTCGGTGTCGGTGTCCGCGCGCGGCAGGAAACTGAGCGTGGCGATAACGCCGGTGACCTCGCCGGGCCGGACGTTGACCTGCCAGCCATACAGCGCACACAGGCGGCTGACGATTGACAGGCCGATGCCACCGCCCTGCGAATGGCCGGCATGGCTGCCACGGTAGCCCCGCTCGAACAGACGCGCGGCATCTTCGGCGCTGAGCCCCGGACCAGAGTCGATCACCTCCACCCCGTCGGCCAGCAGGCGCACCACCACCTCACCCTGCTTGGTGTATTTGACCGCGTTGCCGATCAGATTGCCCAGTGCCACTGACAATGCCGCCTCGGGCGCATCGACCACGCGACCACACTTGCCTTCCATCCGTAGTACCAGCGCCTTGCTGCCGAGCTGGGCGCGGTGCGATTCGAGCAGTTGTTCAACTACCCTGGCGACGTCGGTATTGCCATGTCCGCGTTCGCTGCGCGACAGCAGCAGCAGCGCGCTGATCAGATCGGTACCCTGCTGCTCGGCACGCTGGATGCGCTGCAGGCGGGCCTTGGTTTTCTCGTCCAGATCCGAGCGTGACAGCATCAGTTCGACCGAGCCGCGAATCACCGCCAGCGGCGTGCGCAGTTCATGGCTGACGTCGGCATTGAATTCGCGGTCGCGCTGGACCACATCGGTCAGCCGATCGGAGTAGTCATCCAGCGCCTGCGCCAGCTCACCCACTTCGTCCTCGGGAAAATGCGGCGCCAGCGGCTGTGGATCACTGCTGCCGCGATAGGCGCGCAGCCGTGATGCCAGTTCGGACACCGGGCTCATGACTTTCGAGGCCGACCACCAGCCGATCAGCAATGACAGCGCAGTGAAGACCACCACCACCGCGATCAAGGAATTATTGAACTTTTCCTTGCCGCGTGCGGACTCGGTTGTGTTGTATGCAAGGAAGAACCAGGCTTGCGGCGTTTTACGCACGGTCAGTGCGTAGTTGAACGGTTCTCCATCCTCATCGATACCGTTGAGGCGATGCAGGCCGTCCGGCAAATCCCACCAATCCGGTTCTTCGACTTTCAGCTGGTCAAACTTGTCAGGGGTGAATACGAAGGCGCGCCATTGCTGGATCGGCAGGTCCCGCTGCTTGCCGTTGGACTCGAAAAAACGACGCTGGTATTCATTGATGTTGCGCGACATCGCGTCTATCACGATGTCTTCTTCAACCCGGTTGCGGACCCAATTGGCGGAAAACGCTAGCAGCAGCGTCAACACGAAGCCGAGCAATGCAAACGACAGGATGATGCGGCTGCGCAGGCGTCGGCGCACCTTGACGGCGCGCGACGTGCGGCGAATCGGTTCAGCTGGAGGCATCTGGCGCGGCGATCCGGTATCCGATGCCGTGGCGGGTCTGGATATACGGGGTCGGGAACGGCTTGTCGACGACCGCGCGCAGACCATGGATATGCACGCGCAGCGAATCGGAGTCCGGCAGTTCCTCGCCCCAGACCCGGGTTTCCAGTTCCTGGCGGGTCACCACCGCCGGCGAGGCTTCCATCAACGCCTGCAGGATCTTCAGCGCGGTCGGATTGAGTTGCAGCAGGTTGCCTTCGCGGCGGACCTCGAGCGTATCCAGGTTGTATTCCATGTCGCCGACTTCCAGCACCCGGGTCTGCACGCCCTTGCCACGTCGCGACAGTGCGTTCAAACGCACTTCCACTTCCTGCAAGGCAAACGGCTTGATCAGGTAGTCGTCGGCCCCCGAATCAAACCCGGCCAGCTTGTTGTCCAGGGTATCGCGCGCGGTCAGCATCAACACCGGCGTCTGCTTGCGGGCTTCATTGCGCAGCTTGCGACAGACCTCCAGCCCATCCATGCCGGGCAGGTTGAGGTCCAGCACGATGGCATCGAAATCATGCACCACCGCCAGGTGCAGGCCGGTGACGCCGTCGGCGGCGAAGTCGACGGTATGCCCGCGTTCTTCAAGATAGTCGCCGAGGTTGGCGGCAATGTCGCTGTTGTCTTCTATGACCAGAATTCGCATCAGGGAGCCTTGTTCAATTGAGAAGTTCTACTTGGCCGCGATTGGGGCGATTTTCGGTGAACTGCGACGCTGCATCTTCCTTCTGCCGGCGACGCTCGGCCGCGGTCAGGCAGGTAGTGGTTTTCATGTTGCTGCCTATTTTCGCTTCGCGCTTGCAGACCAGGCGGCTGTCGACGGCAGCCTGGGTCAGCAGCTCGTTGACCAGTTCCTGATCGTTGAATACCTCGGTGCTTTTCTGGGTCGACAACTGCCTGACGTCATCGACGCCCTGCACGCTGGAAGAAATGCGGTCGAGCGCGGCATTGACCTTGAGCCGGTCCTCGCTGGCCAGTTCGCTGTAGTTGCCGCTGGCAAAATCCTTCTCGATCTGCACACGCTGCTGCTGGAAGCTGGCCTGGCCTTTCACGTCGAGCACCGTCGATCCGCTACTGGCATGGGCACTGCCCGCCACCATTGCCAGAGCCAGAGCCAGAGCCAGAGCCAATGCATGGAAATTCCTGTACATCCTGTATTCCCCGTTTTTTGTGGTAATCGTTGAAGTGTCCGGCGGGTCGGTCCACATATGACCCCGGGACGGCATGAAAGTTGCCTCGCGATTCTTACATAACTCGCCGTGATAGCCACAGCATGGGCCGGGCCACAAAAAAACCCAGGCCGACTGCTTGCCGGCCTGGGCCAAAGGATTGCCCCGATTACCGTAATTCTGTGCTTCCAGAATCCATTCCACAGAGAGGAACGCAGAGCTGCGGTTCGGGGAAGGCTACGCGGGTGGCGATTAAACCATCGTTAAAAACCAGCGTTAAATTTTCGTAAATTCAGCTTGGGCGGCGCCGGCCCTGCCCGGTCCGTGGCTGATGGCAGTGGGCGGCCACGTGATCGACGATGGCGCCGGCGATATCGACCCCGCAGACAGACTCGATGCCCTCCAGGCCCGGGGTCGAATTGACTTCCAGTACCAGCGGCCCGCGCTGCGAGCGGATCAGGTCGACCCCGGCCACGCCCAGCCCCAGCACCTGCGCGGCGCGGACCGCCACCGCCTGCTCCCCGGCATTGGCCTCGGCCGCCAGTGCGCTGCCGCCGCGGTGCAGGTTGGAGCGGAAGTCGCCCTCCGGCGCCTGCCGGCGCATCGCCGCGACCACCCGATCACCGACCACGAAACAGCGCAGGTCGGCGCCTTCGGCTTCGGCGATGAATTCCTGGACCACGAAATTGGCATACAGGCCACGCAGCGCCTCGACCACGCTGCGCGAAGCCGCCGGCTTCTCGGTCAGCATCACCCCGGCACCCTGGGCGCCTTCGTTGAGCTTGATGACATGCGGCGGCGGCCCCAGCATCGACAGCAGATCGGTGGTGTCGTCGGGGTTGTCGCCAAATACCGTGACCGGGAAATCAATCCCCTGCGCAGCCAGCAACTGGTGCGCGCGCAGCTTGTCGCGCGCGCGCAGGATGGCATCGGAAGGGTTGGGGCAATAGCTGCCCATCAACTCGAACTGGCGCAGCACCGCGGTGCCGTAACGGGTCACCGAAGCGCCGATGCGCGGGATGACCGCGTGGTAGCCGGCAATCGGCTTGCCCTGGTAATGCATGTCGAACGCCTGCGAGGCAATCCGCATGTAGCAGCGCAGCGGGTCCAGCACGCGCACACTGTGGCCGCGCTGGCGTGCCGCCTCGGCCAGCCGCCGGGTCGAATACAACTTGCTGTTGCGGGACAGGATGGCGAGCTTCATGGCAACGACCGGGGAAAGTGCGCAAAGCATGACACGGACCGGTGTTTTGTCCATGTATGCGCCGGAGCGCCGCGCGGTCGTGGCCGCATCCTAGAAGTACTCTAGGGGAACCAAGGGCATTGATGGAGCGGGTGAAGGGAATCGAACCCTCGTCAGTAGCTTGGGAAGCTACAGCTCTACCATTGAGCTACACCCGCTGCGGTGGAGGAAGTCTATGCCGGCGCGTGGCGGCAGCGCAATCGCGGGCAGAAGGATGCGGCGCCATTGCAGGCGCCGCATCCGCTCAAGCCGGCCGCATCGCTCAGAAGCCGCCGCTCAGGGTCGCGAACAGGGTGGCGTTGTTGCCGCCCTTCTGCTCGACGGTGGCGGTGGCGCCGATGTCGGCGTCGAGGCCGAACAAGCGGGTGCGCACGCCGACCATCATGGTGCCGAAGTCCTGATCGACCTGCAGGCCGGGGACCGCGTACGGCACCAGCCCGGGCACGCTCTGCAACTGCGCGAAGGCTTCGGCCGGGGCGTCTTCGAACTCATGATCGAAGGTGAAGCGTGCATACGGACGCACATGGTCGTTGGCCTGGATCGACATCTGCCAGCCGATGCTGCCAATCAGCGAATCCCAGTCCTGATCCGGATAGCTCAGTGCGGTCGCGCTGCTGTTGTTTTCGCTGTAACCGTCCAGTTCCACCGTCTGCGAGACGACGCTGGCGACCGGCCCATGGCGGAAGCTGCCTTCGCCGAATTCGTAGCCGGCATTCAGCGCCGCGGTCAGGTTGCTGCCATCGGCCGAACCGCTGTGGGTGCGGGTGGCCGGGCCGAGGTGGACGTTGCGGTCGACGTCATACGACAACCAGGTGTAGCTGAGCTGGCCATTGACCCATGCGCGCTCGCCATACCAGCCGGCAAAGCCACCGAGGGTGGCATCGCTTTCATCGAAGCTGCCGCCGCGCCCGCCGAAATCCATGTTGGCCTTGCCATAACCGCCGAAGCCGCCAAACACCCAGGCACCGCGCGCCCAATCGATGCCGAAGGTGCCGGCCGGGCTGGTGCCATCGAAGTCGCCTTCGTCATAGCGCGGCGTGTCAGCGCGCAGGTCGCCCCACCAGCGCATGCCATCGGCCTCCGGTGCCTGGCCGACATGCGCGGCGACGCGATCGGCGCGGGCACGGCCGACCAGGGTCGCGGTATAGGCCAGCACCGCATTCTGGCGTGGCGCTTCCAGGATCGACTGCGCGTACTCGGCCAGCATCCGGTGGGCGGCGGTGGTCGGGTGCACGCCGTCGGCGAACACATAGCTCTCGGCCGCGTCCGGGGTGACGTAATCGGCCGGGCTGCAGGTCAGCGAGGATTCGATGTTGCAGGCGGTACCGGTGACGTTGCTGAAACCGTACTCGGCCGGCGAGGCGATGATTTCGCCCAGGAAACCGAAGGTATCCAGCGGAATCACCCGCAAGCCGGCCTGGGCCAGGCCGCCGTACAGGGCGTCGTTGTAGGCGGTCGCCAACTGGGTACCACCGGCCATCCCGGCCGCACCCTGGGCACGGAACTGCGGAGTGATGCCGAGGTTGGGGATATTCGGCACCAGCACGTAGCGGGCGCCAGCCTGTTGCAGGCCGGCAACCACGCCAATCTCGGTGGTCACCGCATTGACGATGGTGGCCGGGGTTTCCTCGCCAGCGGCCACCGCGAACAGATCATTGGCGCCGCCCCAGACGGTGTACAGGGCATTGGGGTCGGCGCTGCCGCCATTGGCGGCCAGATAGTTGCCGACCTGGCTGGCCACTGACGGCACCGTGCCGAACGGACTGCTGCGATCGACGTCGAGGCGGGCGCCGCCGACGGCGTAGTTGTCGCCGCCCTGGTTCACCGGCGTGGCATTGGTACCGTACTGGTCAGCCAGGAATTCGGCCCACACCAGTCCCGGGTTGGTGCTGAAGCGGCCGACGATGGCCGCGCCCGGTCCGCCGACCTGGATCAGGCCGGGGCGGAAGGCACCGGCATCGGTCAGGCTGTCGCCAAAAAACACCGTGTTCGAAAAGGGGCTGCTCTGGGCCACCGCCGGCGCGGCGGCAACCGCCAGGGCCAGCGCCAGGACATGGCGCATGGGCCGTTTCTGCATCTTCATGGGTCTTTCTCCGGGGCTAAACAATAGAGGAACATCCTGCGTACCGGCTCTGCCGTACGGTTACGCACGGTAGGCATCGTTCCACCAACCCCCAAGCGGTTCACGCTGCAACGCGGCAAAGCGCGCAGGCAGGGCCGACGGCCGTGCATACGTCGCTGCGAGCGGCCACAATATGCGCATGGATATTCTGTTGAACGGCCAGCCCCGCACCCTGCCCGACCACGCCACCCTGGCCGAGCTGCTGCAGCTCGAAGGCCTGGCCCAGCGCCGGGTGGCGGTGGAAATCAATGGCGAAATCATCCCCCGCAGCCAGCATGCGCAACAGCCGCTGCAGGCCAGCGACCGGGTCGAGATCGTCCACGCATTGGGCGGTGGCTGAGCGCTGCCCGCGAGCGCCTGTCATGGCATCAGCCTGCCTGCGGCAGTCATAAGTCATGCGCCGCTCTACACGGCGAGGGCGCAACGCGCCATAATTCACCGATGAATGCATCCCCCACGCCCGACCCGCTGGTGATTGCGGGAAAAACCTATCGCTCGCGCCTGTTGACCGGCACCGGCAAGTTCAAGGATTTCGAAGAGACCCGCATCGCCACCGATGCGGCCGGCGCCGAAATCGTCACCGTGGCCATCCGCCGCACCAACCTCGGCCAGTCACCCAACGAGCCCAACCTGCTCGACGTGCTGCCGCCGGACCGTTACACCATCCTGCCCAACACCGCTGGCTGCTATACCGCCGCCGACGCGGTGCGCACCTGCCGGCTGGCCCGCGAACTGCTGGACGGCCATACCCTGGTCAAGCTGGAAGTGCTGGGCGACCAGAAGACCCTGTATCCGGACGTGGTGCAGACCCTGACCGCCGCCGAACAACTGGTCGCCGACGGCTTCCAGGTCATGGTCTACACCAGCGACGACCCGATCCTGGCGCGCCGGCTGGAGGAAATCGGCTGCGTGGCGGTGATGCCGCTGGCGGCGCCGATCGGCTCAGGCCTGGGTATCCAGAACAAGTACAACCTGCTGGAAATCATTGAAAGCGCCAAGGTCCCGGTGCTGGTCGATGCCGGCGTCGGCACCGCGTCAGACGCGGCCATCGCCATGGAACTGGGCTGCGACGGCGTGCTGATGAACACCGCCATTGCCGGTGCACGCAACCCGGTGCTGATGGCCAGCGCGATGAGAAAAGCGGTCGAGGCCGGGCGCGAGGCCTTTCTGGCCGGGCGCATCCCGCGCAAGCGCAATGCGTCGGCGTCCAGCCCGATTGACGGGCTGATCGGGTGAGCAGACACGCACGCCCATGTCGGGATGACGGCTGCCGGCCCCGTTCGGCGATGATGATGTCGCAGCGGGAAACAGCATGACCGACCCCTTCGCCAGTCCCGGTGCCAAGACCCCGCCCAAACCCTTCACCGTGACCGAAGGTCGCCGTGAGGTACGCAGTTTCGTGCTGCGCCAGGGCCGCTTCACCGAAGCGCAGCAACGCGCGTTCGACCAGCAATGGCCGCGTTTCGGTCTGGACTACCTGGGCCAGCCACGTGATTTCGATGCCGCCTTCGGTCGCGCCGCGCCGCTGGTCATGGAAATCGGTTTCGGCAATGGCCAGGCCCTGCGCTTCGCCGCTCAGCAGGATCCGAGCCGCAACTACATCGGCCTGGAAGTGCACGCGCCCGGCGTCGGCCGCCTGCTCAATGCGCTGGCCGAAGACAGCGCCGACAACGTGCGCCTGTATCACCACGACGCGGTTGAAGTGCTGATGCACGAGGTCGCCGATGGTGGGCTGGACGAAGTCCGCATCTATTTCCCCGACCCGTGGCACAAGAAGCGCCACAACAAGCGCCGGCTGGTACAACCGGCGTTCGCACAGCTACTGGCGCGCAAACTGCGCATCGGTGGCCGCCTGCATTGCGCCACCGACTGGCAGGACTACGCCGAGCAGATGTGGGACGTACTCGACGCCACCCCCGGCCTGCACAACAGCGCTGGTCCGCGTGGACAGGTGCCACGCCCGCCATGGCGTCCACAGACCCATTTCGAGACCCGCGGCCAGAAACTCGGCCACGGCGTCTGGGACCTGCTGTACGAGCGCGGCTGATCCGTCGCCGGCAACCCGAGAACGAAGGAACCCCGCACACCCATGGAAAACGCGCTGACGCTGACCAACGACATGAAGCTCGTCCTCGGGCTGGTCGGGTTCACGATGGCGATGTTCCTGTTCGAACGCATCCGCGCCGATCTGGTCGCACTGGTGGTGCTGGTGGTGCTGGGCCTGACCGGACTGATTGCACCGGAAGAAATCTTCGGCGGCTTCTCCGGCAACGCGGTGATGAGCATCATCGCCACCATGATCCTGGGCGCCGGCCTCGACCGCACCGGTGCGCTCAACCGGCTGGCCTCGTGGCTGCTGCGACGCGGCCACGGCATCGAGCAACGGCTGCTGATGATGACCATGGCCATCGCCGGGCTCAATTCCTCGTTCATGCAGAACCCTTCGGTGATGGCGTTGTTCATGCCGGTCGCCTCGCGCCTGTCCTCGCGTACCGGGCTGTCGCTGCAACGGCTGCTGCTGCCGATTGCAGCGGCGATCGTGATGGGCGGGGCGCTGACCATGGTCGGCAACTCGCCACTGATCCTGCTCAACGATCTGCTGGTCTCGGCCAACAACAACCTGCCTTCGGGCATGGCCACGCTGGAACCATTGCGGATGTTCGCGCCGCTGCCGATTGGCCTGTCGTTGCTGGCCGCGGCGCTGCTGTATTTCCATTTCTACGGCGACAAAAAGCTCAAGGCCGAGACCGAAAGCAACGTCACCCCGGCCCGCACCGAAAGCTATTTCGCCCAGAGCTACGGCATCGAAGGCGATGTGTTCGAGTTGCTGGTCACCGCCGAAAGCCCGCTGGTCGGGATGTCGTTGAGCGAAGCCGAGGCGATGCATGCGGCACCGCTGATGCTGGCGCTGCAGACCGCCAACGACACCCGCCTGGCCCCGCCCGGCGACATGCGCATCTGGGTTGGCAGCGTACTCGGGGTGATGGGGCCGCGGCAGGAAGTTGCCGACTTCGCCCAGAACCATTTCCTGCGCATGTCATCGCGGCTGCGCCACTTTGGCGATCTGTTCAATCCCAGCCGCGCCGGCATTTCCGAGGCGGTGGTGCCGCCGACGTCGAAGTTCATCGGCAAGACCGCCGCCGATCTGCGCCTGCGCAAACAGGAAGGCATCAGCCTGCTGGCGATCAACCGCGACAAGAAGGTGATGCGCGAGGACGTGCGCAGGATCCCGATGCGCGCCGGCGACATGCTGGTGTTCCATAGCATCTGGCAGGACCTCAAGCAGGCATCGGAGAGTCGCGACTTCGTGGTCGTGACCGACTATCCCAAAAGCGAGCAGCGACCGCACAAGTTCAAGATTGCGATGAGCATCTTCGCCATCACCATCCTGATTGCACTGACCTCGCGTCTGCCGGTCGCACTGACCCTGATGACCGGCGTCGCCGGCATGCTGCTGACCGGGGTGCTGCGGATGGACGAGGCCTACGCGGCGATCAACTGGAAGACGGTGTTCCTGATGGCCGGGCTGATACCGATGGGCTGGGCGATGGACAGCAGTGGCGCCGCGGCCTGGGTCGCCGGGCACACCGTACAGCGGCTGCCCGACGGCATCCCGGTATGGCTGCTGGAAATCGCCATCGCCCTGCTGACGACTGCATTTTCACTGGTCATCAGTCATGTCGGCGCGACCATCGTGATGGTGCCGATCGCGATCAACCTGGCCCTGGCTGCCGGTGGCAACCCGACCGCATTCGCACTGATTGTTGCGCTGTCGGCATCCAACAACCTGATGTCAGCCTCCAATCCGGTGATCTCGATGATCACCGGCCCGGCCAACTACAGCTCACGCCAGCTGTGGCGCGTCGGCGGCCCGATGTCGCTGATCTACACCGCGGTCATCGTGCTGGTGATCAACATCATGTTCTGGGTCTCGGGCAGCTGACGCCCTAGCCCAGCTGCACCTGTCCGTCGACGATCCGCAGTGCCACCGCGCGCAGCGAATCACCCTTGCACGGGCCGGCCACGCAGAGCCCGTCGGTCGGCTGGAAACTGGCGCCATGGGCGGCACAGACCAGCAATCCATCCTTGCTTTTCAGGAACTTGCCCGGCGCCCAGTCCAGCCGCCGGCCCGCGTGCGGGCAGACGTTGAGCCAGGCGCGCACCTGCTCGCCCTGGCGATAGAGCAGCAACGATTCGGCATCGCCATTCAGGCTGGCTTCGAGTTCAACGAACTCCCCGTCGGGCAAGGCTTCCAGCGCAATCAGTGAATCCGGTTCCATAGCGTTTAACGAAGTCCTCACACAGTCACGTTTCTGTCATCCGATACTGCACGCATCGGCCGTCCGCGGCCACTATGCATGACCCTGGTAGATGTTCGCACGAAGCTTCCAATTCAATATGTTCCGCGGCGGCCTTTCACGTGCCGCCTTTGCCCCGCGCAAGCCGCGTCATCCGCTGTTGCGGGTGGCATTGGGCCTGTTGGGCCTGGCCGTGTTGTGCGTGCTGGTGTTCTTCAGCGTATTTGTCGGCGCTGCCATGATCGCGGTCGGCATCGTCTACAAACTGCTGCGCCAGAGCGGCAAGCCGCAAGCCAATGGTCGTGGCCAGACCCTGGATGGCGAATATCGCGTGGTCAGCAAACCGGTGTTGCCGCTGTCACGCTGATCCGCATGCGGGCCACCAGCGTACTGCTCTAAACTACGCGTCCCCTCGACGACGCCAGCGGCTCGGCCGCACGCCATGACCGACATCATTCCCGCCGCCGAACTGCCGCGCGTACCCGTCCGCGGCGGACAGACGTTCCCGGTCCGCCGCATTTTCTGCGTCGGCCGCAATTTTGCCGACCACGCCAGGGAAATGGGCGCCAGCGCGCCTGCTTCCAGGGCCGAGCGCGGACAGCCGGTGTTCTTCCATAAACCGGCCGATGCCATCGTCACCGGCAACGCCGACGTCCCCTACCCACCCGCCACCAGCGATCTGCATCATGAAGTGGAACTGGTGGTGGCACTGGGCAGGGACGCGCCGGCCGGGGCGCTGTCGCGTGAGGACGCCGCAGCGCTGGTGCTGGCCTACGGCGTGGGCCTGGACCTGACCCGCCGTGACCTGCAGGCCGCAGCCAAGGCCAAGGGCCTGCCGTGGGATACCGGCAAGGGCTTCGACCATTCGGCGCCGATCAGCGAGCTGGTCCTGGCCAGTGAGGCCGGCGATCTCGAACACCGCCAGCTGCGGCTGACCGTCAACGGCCAGCTGCGCCAGCACGGTGCACTGACCGATCTGATCTGGGACGTGGCCGACATCCTGCACGAGCTGTCGTTGCTGTACCAGCTGCGCGCTGGCGATCTGGTCTTCATGGGCACGCCGGCGGGTGTGGCCGCGCTGCAACCGGACGATGAATTTGTCGCCGAGCTGGTTGACCTGGTGCAGCTGACCGGCCGCATCGTCGCATCCTGAACATCAAACGCGATGGCCGAGGTTGTCGCCTCGGTCACTGCGTTGTAGTGTCTGCCAAATGGACGCCTTGGCGTCATCTCTGCGAGGACAGCGAATGGGAATGATCAGCGAGTTCAAGGCCTTCATCGCCCGCGGCAACGTGGTCGACCTGGCGGTGGGTGTGGTCATCGGCGCTGCATTCGGCAAGATTGTCAGTGCCCTGGTCGACGGCATCATCATGCCGGTGGTGGGTCTGCTGCTGGGCGGACAGAAGTTCGGCAGCCTGGCCATCACCCTGCGCGAGGCGCAGATGGACGCGGCCGGCAAGGAAATCACCCCGGCATTGATGCTCAACTACGGCAGCTTCATCCAGACCATCATTGATTTCCTGCTGATCGCCTTCGTCATCTTCCTGTTCCTGAAAGCCTACAACCGGCTGCAGGCGCCGAAGGATGAAGCTCCTGCCGCGGTCCCTGAAGACGTGCTGCTGCTGCGTGAAATACGCGATTCGTTGAAGAAATAACAGCACGCCCGGCCTCCGGCCCGGGACTTGTTTCACATGCCGGAAGAGCCGCCGGCTGCTACGCTCGTGGCTCTTTTGCCTATGGTCAGATTGATGCGTCTAGCTCCCCTGGTGTTGGCCCTTGCCGTGGCCTGTCCCTCGTTGTCCCATGCCGCACAGCCGGCGGCGACTGGTCTGTCCGCGCAATCGCTGGATGCCGCCGCGCAGTTGCGCGAGCAGGCGCTGGCCGATGACACCGGCTGGAAGGTGGTCGAATCGCTGACCACTGAAATCGGTCCGCGCATGGCCGGCAGCGAAGCCGATCCGAAAGCCGTCGCCTGGGCACAGGCCAAGTTCAAGGCGCTGGGCTTCGACAAGGTCTGGACCGAACCGGTGACGTTTCCGAAGTGGCAACGCCGCAGCGAGCATGCCGCCGTGCTCGGCGAGCATGCACAGCCGCTGACGCTGACCGCCCTCGGCGGCAGCCCGGCCGGCAACGTACAGGGCGAGGTGGTGCGCTTTGCCGACCTGGCCGCGCTCGAGGCTGCGCCGGAAGGTTCATTGAAGGGCAAGATTGCATTCGTCGATTACCAGATGGTGGCCGCCCGCGACGGCCGCGATTACGGCAACGGCAGCCGGATCCGTTCGCGCGGACCGTCGGCGGCCATCCGCAAGGGCGCGATCGGGTACCTGATGCGCTCGGCCGGCACCGACAGCCACCGCGTCGCCCACACCGGCATCACCCGTTTCGACGAGGGCCTGACCCCCGTGCCGTCGGCGGCGTTGAGCGTGCCCGATGCCAATCAGCTGGCGCGGCTGCTGGCGCTGGGCAAGCCGGTGCGGGTGCAACTGGATCTGGACTGCGGCTGGGACGGCACGGCGACCTCGTACAACGTCATCGGCGAAATCACCGGCAGCAGCCTGCCGGATGAAGTGGTGGTGATCGGTGGCCACCTGGACTCCTGGGATCAGGGTACTGGTGCCATCGACGATGGCGCCGGTGTCGGCATCACCATGGCCGCCGGCCATCTGATTGGCCAGCTCAAGCACGCACCCAAGCGCAGCATCCGGGTGATCGCGTTCGCCAACGAAGAACAGGGTCTGTACGGCGGCAAGGCCTATGCCGAAGCGCACAAGGATCAGGTGCGACTGCACCAGATCGGTGCCGAAAGCGACTTTGGCGCCGGCCGCATCTACGCCTTCAATACCGGCTCGCCGGCAGCGGAGGCATCGCGCGCGGCTACCGCGAAAATCGCCGAGGTACTGGCCCCGCTGGGCATCGAATACGCGCCCGACAAGGGCGGCCCCGGTCCGGATATCGGCCCTTCTGCCGCCCACGGCATGGCCTGGGCCTGGCTGGCGCAGGACGGTACCGACTACTTCAACCTGCATCACACGCCTGACGACACGCTGGACAAGATCGATCCCAAGGCACTGGCGCAGAACGTCGCCGCCTATGCCGTGTTCGCCTATCTGGCCGCGGACGCCGATGGCAGCTTTGGCAGCGAGAAGAAGGAAGTGACGCCGCCGTCCGAGTAGTACCCGCCACTCACTCGAACCGCTGCCTCGTGATGCATCACATGCGTTGTGCAGCCGCAAGGTCCATGCACTACAGTGCGTGGACCGGACAGCCAGGACGCAGTGATGAGTGAGCAGCAGGAACTCGAGCAGTTTGTCGGCCGTGCGCTGGCCCAGGGCCAGTCGCGTGCCGATATCGCCGCGGTACTGGCCGAGGCAGGCTGGCCGCCGGAACACGTGGCCGTTGCCATGCACCGCTATGCGGAAGTCGACTTCCCGCTGCCGGTGCCACGGCCACGCGCGCAGTTGTCGGCACGCGAAGCCTTCCTCTACCTGGTGCTGTTCGCCACCCTGTATCTGTGGGCCTATCACCTGGCGGATCTGTTGTTCGAGCTGATCGAGCAGTTCATCGCTCCCGCCACTGACAACGCGTTGTACCGGCGCTCGTCGCGCGACATGACCAACTCGGTCGCCTCGATCCTGATCGCGCTGCCGGTATTTATCTGGCTGAGCCACCGGCTGTCGGCGGATCTGCACAGGCATCCAATCAAGCGACTGTCGCCGGTACGACGCTGGCTGACCTACCTGACCCTGTTCATTGCCGCGATGGTGGTGCTGGCCGATCTGATCATCCTGATCAGCCGCGTGCTCAATGGCGACATGACCACGCCGTTGCTGTTGAAATGCGCTGTGGTCCTGGCCATCGCCGGGCCGATATTCGGCTGGTATCTGTGGGATCTGCGACATGAGGAGCAGGAACCATGACGCGCCCGGGTGCCGGTAGCTGGCTGCTCGGCGCGGCGGTACTGGTGGTGGTGGCGGCGCTGACGATTTACTTCGCGACGATTGGTTCACCGCAACTGCTGCGCCAGCAGCGCGAGGACCAGCAGCGCCTGCAGGATCTGCATCGCTTGTCGATCCAGCTGGAAAAGTACCAGACAGTGCACGGCAGGCTGCCGACCTCGCAATCGGACCTGGTCGAAGACGTTCTCCGCGACCCGGTCACCGGCCAGCCCTACGAATATCTGCCGTCGTCCACCAATCCAGCCAGCTTCCGGCTGTGCGCCAGCTTCACCGCACCGTTGCGGCGCAAAGGCGGTTGGGATGAGATCAACGGCCAGCAGCGCCCCGCGCAGGCCGGCCGTCATTGCTTTGTCTTTGAAACCGGTGAGGTTGCCCGGTAGATCGGAGTTGCTTGCATCCCCTTTCGGGGACTCCGCTTTGCATCGAGCGACATCTGCGTGTCGGCGAGTTGTGCAGCGGAGCAAGCTCCGCTCTACGCTGTGCGGCATCTGCGTGTCGGCGAGTGATCGATTTGTTCAGCGGAGCAAGCTCCGCTCTACGCTGTGCGGCATCTGCGTGTCGGCGGCTGATCGGTTGGTCAGCGGAGCGAGCTCCGCTCTACGGGATTAGAGGCGGTGCTTGAGCCGCCACTGCGCCAGCAGCACCGCGGTGGCCGCGGCAACGTTCAGACTTTCCACCGCGCCGCTGCCGGGGATCGACAACTGCATGTCGCAGTCCTTGGCCAGGTTCCGGGCCATGCCTTCGCCTTCAGCGCCCATCACGTAGATCAACCGTTGTGGCAGTTCCCTGGTGAACACATCAGCGCCACCACGCACCACCGTGGCGGCCAGCTGGAACCCGGCGGCGCGCAGTTGCGTCATGGCATCACCCGCCTCGCCCATCCGCACCAGCGCCACCGATTCGGCACCGCCTTCGGCGACCCGGGCCGCGGCGCCGGACAGAGCCAGGCTGGTATCGGCGGGTTGCAGGATGCCGGCCACGCCGAAGTGCGCGGCCGAGCGCAGGATCGCGCCGAAGTTGTGCGGATTGCCGACGCCATCCAGCCAGATCGCCAGCGCCGGACCCGCTGGCAGCTGGCCCAGCCATGCCTCCAGCGACAGCGGTTCGGCTTTCAGTACATCGACCACCACGCCCTCATGGTGCGAGCTTGACGCCAGCTTGTTGAGGTCGGCATCGGCCACCACCCGGTAACCGACCCGATGCTTCACGCACCAGGCCAGCAGCGGTTGCAACTGCGGGATGCGTGCCTCGGCCAGGTATAGCTTGCGGATCCGCTGCGGTTGCCTTGCGAACACCGCCTGCACCGCGTTGAAGCCGTAGAGGCGCAGCTCATTGGCTGGCCGTACCGGCGGCATTGCGTCATTGTCCATTGGCTGGCGATCGCTGCGATCATCGCGCGGCTGCGAAGCGCGCGGACGCTCCTGACCACCAGGCTTGCGGCCGGATCGCGGCGGGTGTGGCTTCCAGGGCGAATTCATCGAAACAGGCTCATCAGGGGCCGGTCACGGCAGTTTGTTGATGTCGCGCCACAGATCGGCGTGCTTGATGCCCAACGCATCCGGATCGAACACCGGATCCTTGCCCGCTTTCTTCTGCTGCTCGTAATCCTTCAACGCGCGCAGCGCTGGCCGCTGCAGGATCAGGATGGCAATGATGTTGAGCCATGCCATCAGGCCGACGCCGATATCACCCAGGGTCCAGGCCGAGCCGCCGGCACGCAGGATTCCCACCCCGATCGCCGCCAGGATCGCCACCCGCAGCAGCAGCACCAGCCATGGCCGGTGCACCCTGCGGTTGATGTAGGCAACGTTGGTTTCGGCCATGTAGTAGTAGGCCATGATGGTGGTGAAGGCAAAGAACAGCAGCGCGATGGCGACGAAGGCAGCGCCGAAACCGGGCAGCAGGGATTCCACCGATTGCTGTGCATAGTTGGCACCGGTCGCCACTCCCGGCAGGTGTTCGACCAGCAGGCCGGCAGCGGGATCGGCGCCCTGCACGTTGTACATGCCGGTCGACAAAATCATGAAGGCGGTGGCCGAGCACACCAGCAGGGTATCGACATAGACCGAGAACGCCTGCACGTAACCCTGCTTGGCCGGGTGCGAGACTTCGGCAGCGGCGGCGGCATGCGGCCCGGTGCCCTGGCCGGCCTCGTTGGAATAGATGCCGCGCTTGACGCCCCATTCGATGGCCAGGCCGATCAGCCCGCCGAATATCGCCTCGGCGCCGAACGCACTCTTGAAAATCAGGCCGAACATCGCCGGCACCTGATCGATTTCGATGACCATGATGGTCAGCGCCATCAGCAGATAACCCAACGCCATGAACGGCACCACCACCTGGGCGAAGCTGGCGATGCGGGTGACGCCACCGAAGATGATGAAGGCCAGCGCCACCACCAGACCGGTGGCGGTGATCCACGGTGCCACGCCCCAGGCGCCGGTCATGCCCTTGGAAATCTCGCTGGCCTGCACGCCCGGCAGCAGGAAACCGCAGGCGATGATGGTGACGATCGCGAACAGCCATGCATACCACTGCTGGCCCATCGCTTTTTCGATGAAGTACGCCGGGCCACCGCGGTAACGGCCTTCGTCGTCTTTCTCCTTGTAGATCTGCGCCAGCGTCGATTCGACATAGGCGGTGGACGCGCCCAGGAACGCCATCACCCACATCCAGAACACCGCGCCCGGGCCACCGTAATAGATGGCGGTGGCGACACCAGCGATGTTGCCGACCCCGACCCGCCCCGACAGCGAAATCGCCAGTGCCTGGAACGAGGACACGCCGGCGTCGGACTTCTCGCCGCGCAGCATCAGCCGGATCATCTCCGGCACGCCGCGCAGCTGCATGAAGCGGGTACGGATGGAGAAATACAGGCCGGCCCCCAGGCACAGCACGATCAGCGGCGTACTCCAGACAATGTCGTTGATGCTGCTGAAAAATGCTTCCATTCAAAACTCCTGGAATGAGGTGGGCGTAATCACGGGGCAAGGACGCGCGACGCGTTCGATTGTCCACGATCGCGCCCCATTTGGCGAAACAAGCCGCTGGCGGTCAATCACTCATGGTCGATGGCCATGGATGAAACTGCCGGCAGAGCGTTGGCAGCGATGGCGTCGGGCAGCGGCAGGATCAGCGAAAACAGCCGCAGATCCTGCGGCTTGCCGGCGCGCAGCACCGCCTGGCGCTGGATGCCTTCCTGCTCGAAGCCGCACTTGGCCAGCACCGCCGCCGAGGCCGGATTGGACACCAGCACCTGTGCCTGCAGGCGATGCAGGGACAGCTCGCGCATGACCCACGGCACGTAGCAGTCCAGTACCCGGGTCATGATGCCCTGGCCCCAGTAGCGACGTCCCAGCCAATAGCCCAGCTCGGCGACGCCGGCGCGCTCGCCGCTGGCCGGATGCGCACCGATACCGCCACAGGCAACGCCGTCAATCTCGATGGCCAACACCGGATCGCGCAGATCCACCACTTCGCCAGCCAGGAAACGCACCCCGTCCAGGCGCCGGTACGGATGTGGAAAGCGCGAACTCAGCCCGCGGGCGACCTCGGCATCGTTGGCATGCCGGACCAGCGAACGCAGGTCATGCGGCGACCAGCGCCGCAGCACGAATCCCTGCCCTTGCAGTCGCAGTGGATCGGACTCAGGCATGGCCACCGACCGAAGGAGTTTTCTGTTCCAGATCCTGCAGCGTGTGCGCCACCGAGTCCGGCGACCTGGTGTATGGCGCCAGACGGGCATAGAACGCCGGCACCACGAACAGTGACAGCAGGGTCGAGAACGAAACACCGGCAATGACCACCACGCCAATCGTGGCGCGGCTGGCCGAACCGGGGCCACCGGCGACCACCAGCGGGATGGCGCCGACCACGGTGGCGATCGAGGTCATCAGGATCGGCCGCAGGCGCACCGAGGCCGATTCGACGATGGCCGCGTGCACGGCCCGGCCTTCGTCACGCAGCTGGTTGGCGAACTCGACGATCAGGATGCCGTTCTTGGCCGCCAGCCCGACCAGCATGACGATGCCGATCTGGCTGAACAGATTCAACGTGCCGCCGCTGATCCACAAGCCCAGCAGCGCGCCGAGCACGCCCAGTGGCACGGTCAGCATGATCACCAGCGGATGCAGGAAACTCTCGAACTGCGCGGCCAGCACCAGATAGACGATCAACAGCGCCATCGCGAAGGTCAGCAGTACCGCACCGCCGGATTGCTGGTATTCGCGCGACTCGCCCTTCCAGTCGATCTGCGCGTACTCGGGCAACTCCTCGCGCGCGGTCTGCTGCGCCCAGGCAATCGCATCGCCCAGCCGGTAGCCCGGTGCCAGGCCGGCGCTGATGGTGATCGAACGCAAACGGTTGAAGCGGTTCAAGGTGCCCGGCTCGGCGACCTCGCTCAGAGTAACCAGGTTGGACAGCGGAATCAGTTCGCCCGAACGCGAACGGACCCGGATCGCGTCGAGATCGGCTGGCGAGGCCCGCAGCTGCTTCTTGGCCTGCACGATGACGTCGTACTCCTCGCCGTTGTCGACAAAGGTGGTGACCCGGCGCGAACCCATCAGCGTTTCCAGCGCGCGACCAATGTCGGTCACGCCGACGCCCAGATCAGCGGCGCGCTGGTGGTCGATGTCGACCCGCATCTGCGGCCGGGTTTCCTTGTAGTCCGAATCCGGGCCCACCAGGCCGGGATTCTGTTCCATCCGTCGCAGCATGCGATCACGCCACTGCGCGATCTCGCTGTACTCCGGCCCACCCAGCACCATCTGGAACTGCTGGCCACGACTGCGCACCAGCCCACCGCCGACCTGGGTACGCGCGCGCACGCCCTGCAGGCCATCCAGCGCGTGCTGCATCTGGTCGGCTACTTCCGGCGTGGTGACGGTGCGCTTGTCCCAGTCCTGCAGGAAGATGCTGATACGGCCGGTATGCATTTCCTCGCTGGATCCGTAGCTGCCAGGAACGCGCGGATTGGCCCGCTGCAGCGGTTTGTCCGGACCGACGAAGCCGTTGACGATCGCTTCGGCTTTCTTCACTTGCGCCACGGTGTAGTCGAAACCGGCGCCCTCAGGGCCATCGATGATGATGTTGAACACGCCGCGATCCTCCGCCGGCGCCAACTCTGACGGCAGGTAGTGGAACAGTACGCCGATGGCCGCCAGCGCCAATACCATCAGGCCACCGAACAGCCAGGTGCGATCGACGTTGCGGTCCAGCGTTCCTCGATAGCGGGCGGTCACCCAGTCCAGCCGCCGGTTGACCCAGCCGTGGATGCGGTTGGGTTTTTCCCTGGCGTGCGGTTTGAGCAGCTTGGACGACATCATCGGAGTCAGCGACAGCGCCACGAAGGCCGAGATCGCCACCGCCGCGGCCAGTGCCACCGCCAGTTCGCGGAACAGGCGGCCGGTGTTGCCTTCCAGGAAGCCGACCGGCAGGAACACCGCCACCAGCACCGCGGTGGTCGCGATCACCGCGAACGCGACCTGCGCCGATCCCCGCTTGGCCGCCACCAGCGCCGGCTCGCCCAGATCAACGCGGCGCTGGATGTTCTCGACCACCACGATGGCGTCATCCACCACCAGGCCGATCGACAGCACCAGTGCCAGCAGGGTCAGCAGGTTGATCGAAAAGCCGAATGCATACAACGCGATGAACGAAGCGATCAGACAGACCGGCACGGTGACCGCGGGAATCAACGCCGCGCGCACGCTGCCCAGGAACAGCCAGATGACGATCAGCACCAGCACGATGGCCTCGGCCAGGGTGTGGTACACGCGCTCGACCGAGGCCTCGATGAAGGTGGTGTTGTCGAACGCGACGAATATGTGGGTGCCCTTCGGCAGCGTGGTCTCGATCTTCTTGGCCACCTCGCGCGCGGCGCGGGCCACGTCCAGCGCATTGGCGGTGGAGGTCTTGACGATGCCCAGGCCGATGCCCGGCTCGCCATTGCTGTGGTAATAGGCGCGGCGTTCGGCCGAGGCCAGCTCGACCTGGGCCACGTCGCCCAATCGCACCACATAGCCATCCGGACCCTTGCCGAGCGGGATGCGGGCGAAGTCCTCCGGTTTCAGGTAACTGCGTTCGACCCGCAGGGTGAAATCGCGGGTGTCGGATTCCAGCCGCCCCGCCGGCAACTCGACGTTCTCGCGCTGCAGCGCGTCCTCGACGTCACTGACCACCAGATTGCGCGCGGCCAGCTGATCGCGGTCAAGCCAGATCCGCATCGCGTAGCGCTGGTTGCCGCCGATGCGGATGGTGGCCACGCCGTCGATGGCCGAGAAACGGTCCTTGACGTAGCGGTCGGCATAATCGCTGAGCTGCAGCGTGTCCATGCTCGACGAGGTCATGTTGAACCAGATGATCGCGTCGGCGTCGCTTTCGACCTTGGAGATCTCCGGCGGCCGCGCCTCGTCGGGCATGCGATCGGCGACCCGGCTGACCGCGTCGCGGACATCGTTGGCGGCGGCCTCGACATCGCGCTTGGCGTTGAACTCGATGCTGACGTCGGACTCGCCGTTGGTGCTGCGCGCGTTGATGGTCTCGATGCCTTCGATGCCCGACAACGCGTCTTCCAGCACCTGGGTGATGCGGGTTTCGATCACCGCCGCCGAGGCGCCGGTGTATTCCACTTCCACCGAGACAATCGGTGGATCGATGGCAGGCAGTTCACGCAGGGTCAGGCGGGTGAACGACATCACCCCCAGCACGATCAACAACAGGCTCATGACCACGGCAAACACCGGCCGGGTAATCGAGATGTTGGAGAGTTTCATTGCGCGGCCGCCCGTGCCGCCGGTACCGCGGCGCCCGGCTTGGCATCGGCGCTGGCGCCATCGTCGATCTTCAGGCCGCTGCGTAGTTTGCCGACGCCATCGACCACGATGCGATCGCCACTGGCCAGTCCTTCGCGCACCTCGACATCGCCATCGCGGCGGACACCCAGTTCGACCGGCACCTGCTCGACCGTGTCATCGGCCTTGACCCGGTACACATGCGACTCGCGGCCGACCTGGACCACGGCGATTTCCGGCACCACCAGTGCCTGTCGCGACGGCTGGTACAGCTCGACGTCGATCAACATGCCGGGGCGCAGCTTGTGATCGGCGTTGGCGAATACCGCGCGCACGGTGACCGCGCGGGTCTGCGCGTCGATCCGCGCGTCGATGGTCTCGACCTGGCCTTCGAACTTCAGCGCCGGCCAGGCCGAGGTGCTGCCGACCACCTTGTCACCGACCTGCAACGAGGCCAGGTCCACTTCCGGCACCTGGAAATCGACGTACATGCTTTCGATGTCGTCGAGGGTGGCGATGACCGTGGTCGGCGTGGTCAGCGCACCGGGGCTGACCTGGCGGATGCCGAGCACGCCTGAGAACGGTGCGCGGATGGTGCGGTCGCTGATGTCCGAACGCATCTGCCGCACCCGCCCCTGCGCCGCATTGCGTAACGCCCGCTGCGCATCGATCGCCGAGCGCGCGATCAATTGCTGGTCGGCCAGCTCCTGCTGCCGCTTGTACAACTGGTCGGCTTCGTTGAAGGTCGCCTCGGCCTGCGCCAGTGCCGCCTGCTGGGCGTCTTCCTTGAGCGTCACCAGCGGCTGGCCGGCAACCACGCGCTGGCCACTTTCGAAATGCACGCCTTCGATGATGTCGCTGACCTTGGCGGTCAGGGTCACCGATTCATGCGCCTTGGCGGTGCCCAAGGCCTTCAGCGAATCGTTCCACTCACGCGACTTGATGACCTGGGTGGTCACCGGCACCGGTTTGTCGTGGCCGCCATCGACCGCCGCGTCGCGACCACAGCCGACCAGCACCACCACGCCGGCCAGCATCGCCAGCCGGATCAGTGCCGTACGCGTGAGGGAGGTGGACTCTGTGTCCACCCGCGCCGGAAACCGGTTCAACATGTTTATCCCAAGGCCTGAAACCACCTTGAAGTTTACAGTCAGGCCATCAACGAAAGGGCCGCCGAAAGCGCCGATACAGCATGACTGATGACCCTTGCACGGGTTACCGGTGCAGGCTGCATGCTGGCCGGAAACAAGCGCATGGCGAAGCTCGCCACGCTGGCCTTTGCATGGCGAGCACCGCCTGGCTCAATCCAGCCGCAGCGCCTTCAGTACCTGCTGGGCCAGCTGTTCAGGCGACTGTTCGCCAGCCGGCAGATGCAGTTCGGCTGCCGTCGGTGCCTCGTAAGGCGAGTCGATGCCGGTGAAATTGGGGATCTGGCCGGCCCGGGCCTTGCGATACAGGCCCTTGACGTCGCGCTGTTCAGCCAGTGCCAGCGGCACGTCGACGAAGATCTCGATGAACTCGCCGTCCTCGAAACGCTCGCGCGCCATCTGCCGCTCGGCCCTGAACGGCGAGATGAAGCTGACCAGCACGATCAATCCGGCGTCGGTCATCAGCCTGGCGACCTCGGCGACGCGACGGATGTTCTCGACCCGGTCCTCGTCGGTGAAACCGAGGTCGCGGTTGAGGCCGTGGCGGACGTTGTCGCCATCGAGGATGAAGCTGTGATAGCCCAGTGCATGCAGGCGCTTGTCGACCAGATTGGCAATCGTCGACTTGCCGGCACCGGACAGGCCGGTGAACCACAGCACCTTGGGCTGCTGGCCCTTGGCCCGCGCGCGCGCCGCCTTGTCCACGTCCAGATGCTGCCAGTGCACGTTGCCGGCGCGGCGCAAGGCGAAATCCAGCGTGCCGGCCGCCACCGTGGCGTTGCTTTGCCGGTCAATCAGAATGAAACCACCCAGCACCCGGTTGCTTGCATAGGCGGCGAACGCGACCGGCTCATCCAGGCTCAGGTTGCAGTAACCGACTTCGTTGAGCTCCAGCCGCTTGGCCGCCAGATGCTCGCGCGTATTGACGTCGACCCGGTGCTTGATCTCGCTGATCGTCGCCGACACGGTGCGGGTGCCGATCTTCAGCAGGTAGGGGCGACCTGGCAACAACGCGGCCTCGTCCATCCACAGCAGGTGCGCGGCGAACTGATCGGCAACCTCGGCCGGATCATCGGCGGCGGCAATCACGTCACCGCGGCTGATGTCGATTTCATCGGCAAGGGTCAGGGTGACCGCCTGGCCGCTATGCGCCTGTGCCACTTCACCATTGCCATCCAGCACCGTCGCCACGGTCGAGCGGCGCCCGGAAGGCAACACCACCACCGCATCGCCAGGCTTGACGCTGCCGGCGGCGATGGTACCGACAAAGCCGCGGAAATTCTGGTGCGGACGATTGACCCATTGCACCGGCAGGCGCAAACCGGTTTGCTGGTCGCTATCGAGCAACGGCACGCTTTCCAGATGCTGCAGCAGGCTGGTGCAGTCGTACCAGGGCATACGCTCGGAACGCTGCGACAAATTGTCGCCGTTCAGTGCCGACAGCGGAATGCAGCTGACCTGGGCAATCCCCAGCTGTTGCGCCAGCGCCCGGTATTCATCGGCAATGCGCTCGAACACGGCGTGGTCGTAATCGACCAGATCCATCTTGTTGACCGCCAGCACCACCTGGCGGATGCCCAGCAACGAAACGATATAGCTGTGCCGGTGGGTCTGGGTCAGCAGCCCCTTGCGCGCATCGACCAGTACCACCGCCAGGTCCGCAGTCGAGGCACCGGTCGCCATATTGCGGGTGTACTGCTCGTGGCCGGGGCAGTCGGCGACGATGAACTTGCGCTTTTCGGTATCGAAATAACGATAGGCGACATCGATGGTGATGCCCTGTTCGCGTTCGGCGGCCAAGCCGTCCAGCAACAACGCGTAGTCGATGTTATCGCCCTGGGTGCCGTGACGGCGACTGTCATTGGCCAGCGCCGCCAGTTGATCGTCGAACAAGCGCTTGCTGTCGAACAGCAACCGCCCGATCAGCGTGCTCTTGCCGTCATCGACGCTGCCGCAGGTGATAAAGCGCAGCAGCGGTTTTTCCTCATGCTGTTTGAGGTAGCTGTCCAGGGACCGGGGACCGGGGACCGGGGACCGGGCAGCCGCCACACTCGAATGACCAGGTTTCGCGTCCCGGCTTTTCGATCCCGCATCTGTTTCCTGCTGCATCAGAAGTATCCCTCCAGCTTCTTTTTCTCCATCGATGCACCGGGGTCGTGATCGATCACCCGTCCCTGCCGCTCCGAGCTGCGGGTGACCAGCATTTCCTGGATGATCGCCTCCAGCGAGTCGGCGTTGGATTCAATCGCGCCGGTCAGCGGATAGCAGCCCAGCGTGCGGAACCGGACCTGGCGTTGTCGCGGCTCTTCGCCAGCAGCCAGTGGCAAGCGCTCGTCATCGACCATGATCAGCGCGCCATCGCGCTCGACCACCGGTCGCGGCGCGGCGAAATACAGCGGCACCACCGGAATGTTCTCGCGATAGATGTACAGCCAGATATCCAGCTCGGTCCAGTTCGACAACGGGAACACGCGCACGCTCTCGCCTTTGCGGATGCGGGCGTTGTACAGGTTCCACAGCTCGGGCCGCTGTGCTTTCGGATCCCAGCGGTGACGCTCGTTGCGGAACGAGAAAATACGTTCCTTGGCGCGCGACTTCTCCTCGTCGCGGCGGGCGCCGCCAATGGCGGCGTCAAAACCATGCTGATCCAGCGCCTGCTTGAGGCCCTGGGTTTTCATGATGTCGGTGTGCACGGTGGCACCGTGGCTGATCGGTCCGATGTCCTGGGCCACGCCATCGGGATTGATGTGCACCCGCAGCTCCAGCCCGGTCTCGGCCACCCGCCGGTCGCGGAAGGCGATCATCTCGCGGAACTTCCAGCGGGTATCGACATGCAGCAGCGGGATCGGCGGTTTGCCGGGGGCGAATGCCTTCAGCAGCAGGTGCATCAGCACCGAGCTGTCCTTGCCCACCGAGTACAGCAGGACCGGGTTGCGGAACTCGGCCGCGACCTCGCGCAGGATGTGCAGGCTTTCGGCTTCCAGGCGATCCAGGTGGGACAAACGCGGGGCGACGGTCATCAGGGTCTGCGGTATGAAAGGCGGTGGTCAGGACACCGGCGAAGGGTAGCAGCTACCCGCCACCGTGGCTGGCCAGGGCGCCCAGTATTGGCCGTGCCGCCACCGCGGTGAAATAAGCCAAAGCGATAAGCGCATAACCACATGTCCTTTCTGCTGCGATCAGGATGTCCCTAGCATCGGTGCTCCTGATCGGGCACGCCTGATCGTCCTGCAAGGTCCCGCCGATGAGCGCCACCTCCCCTGCATTGGCCCCCAGCCCGTTGCCCGACGAGCGCAAGCGGCTGCTGGCCCAGGTCGTGGATGGCCTGGATGGCGCCAGCCTGTGGTGGGTATCCGGCTATGCGGCTGGGCTGGCCCAGGCCCACGGACCAGCCAGCCCACAGCTGGCCCTGCTGCCGCCCGCGGCGGTCGTATCGGCCGCGCCCGCTGGCGCCACCACCAGCACCCTGACCATCGTCTATGGCAGCCAGACCGGCAATGCCAAGCGCCAGGCCGAACAGCTGGCTGCCGCCGCCGAAGCCGCCGGGCTGGGGGTGCGACTGCTGCGCGCCGACGCCTATCCGACCCGCGAGCTGGCCAGGGAGCGGCTGCTGTACGTGGTCATCAGCACCCAGGGCGAAGGCGACCCGCCCGACGACGCCATTGGCCTGGTTGAATTCATCAGCGGCAAGCGCGCACCACGGCTGCCGGAACTCAGATATGCGGTGCTCGGTCTCGGCGATTCCAGCTATGCCGATTTCTGCGGCATCAGCCGGCGACTGGATGCGCGCCTGGCCGAGCTCGGCGCCAACCGCCTGTTCGCGGTCGGCGAAGCCGACCTGGACATCGACACCGTCGCCACCCCGTGGCGCGAACAGGCACTGGCGCAGGCGCGCGAGCTGCTCACCTCCGAGCATGCTGCCGTACCCAGCGCGACCGTGACCCCGCTGCGCCCGGCCAACGTGCCGGCCTATTCGCATGACCGGCCATTCGCCGCCGAACTGCTGCTCAACCAGCCGCTGAGTGGTCGCAATTTCAAGGGCCCGGGTTTCCTGCAGTACGGTGCCGCCGGCAAGGACGTGCGCCATATCGAGCTGTCGTTGCAGGGCAGCGGTCTGCATTACGAACCCGGTGATGCACTCGGCATCTGGCAGCGCAATCCGGCGCCACTGGTCGAAGGCGTGCTGCGCACCTTGCAACTGGATGGCGAGCAAGCGGTGTCACATGACGGCCAGACCCTGCCACTGCGTGAATGGCTGGCTGGCAAGCGCGAACTCAACAAGCTGGCGCGACCGCTGCTGGCGCTGCATGCCGCGCAATCACGCAGCGACGAACTCAACGACCTGCTGGCGCCGGGGCGCAACGCGGCGCTGGCCGAGTTGCTCAACACCCATCAATTGATCGATGTGCTGCGGCGCTGGCCGGCGCATTGGGACGCGCAAGAACTGGTCGCGGCATTGCGGCCATTAGCACCACGCTTGTATTCCATCGCTTCCAGTCGCAAGCGGGTCGGCGAGGAAGTGCATCTGACCGTCGACGTGCTGAACTACGAAGCCTTTGGCTACGCCCATCTCGGCGCCGCCAGCGGCTTCCTGTCATCGCTGCAGGACGGCGACAGCGCACCGGTCTACATCGAAGCCAACGAACGCTTCCGGCTGCCGGCCGACGGCGCGCGCGACGTCCTGATGATCGGCCCCGGCACCGGCGTGGCGCCGTTCCGCGGTTTTGTCCAGGAGCGCGCCGAAACCGCTGCCAGCGGCCGTAACTGGCTGTTCTTCGGTGCCCAGCACTTCAACCAGGACTTCCTCTACCAGAGCGAATGGCAGGAAGCGCTGCGCAATGGCGAACTGCATCGGCTGGATCTGGCGTTCTCGCGTGATCAGGCCGACAAGGTCTACGTGCAGCAACGGCTGCGCGAAAGCGGCCGTGCCGTCTACGACTGGCTGGAAAACGGCGCTCACCTGTACGTCTGCGGTGCAATCGGCATGGGCAAGGACGTGCACGCCGCGTTGCTCGACATCGTCATCGAACACGCCGGCGTCGATGCCGACGCCGCCAACGACTACCTGACCCGCCTGCAGACCGGCGGTCGCTACAGCCGCGATGTGTACTGAGCCACGGCGGCCAGCGCATCCAGCCAACGGAAGACCATGAG
This sequence comes from Pseudoxanthomonas dokdonensis, assembly GCF_001431405.1. Classification (GTDB taxonomy): domain Bacteria; phylum Pseudomonadota; class Gammaproteobacteria; order Xanthomonadales; family Xanthomonadaceae; genus Pseudoxanthomonas_A; species Pseudoxanthomonas_A dokdonensis. The sequence continues at coordinate 206,599 of NZ_LDJL01000007.1, read as the reverse complement.
CACGCATTCAGTAGAAGACATCAAGTCCGACAGCAAGCGCCTTCGCGGCAGCCTGCTCGACAGCCTGGCCGATCCGGTCACCGGCGCCCTGCGCGAATCGGACCAGACCCTGATCAAGTACCACGGCAGCTACCAGCAGGACGATCGCGATCTGCGCGATGAGCGGCGCCGGCAGAAGCTGGAGCCGGCCTACCAGTTCATGATCCGCACCCGCACTCCGGGCGGCGTGGTCAGTCCACGCCAGTGGCTGCAGCTGGATGCCATTGCCAGCCGTTATGCCAACCATTCGCTGCGCATCACTACCCGCCAGGCATTCCAGTTCCACGGCGTGATCAAGCGTGAGCTGAAGGCCACCATGCAGGCGATCAACGCCGCCCTGATCGACACCCTGGCTGCCTGTGGCGACGTCAACCGCAACGTGCTGGTGGCAGCCAACCCACTGGAATCGCGCGCCCACGCCCAGGTGCAGGGGTGGGCGGAAATGCTGTCCGCGCACCTGCTGCCCAACACCCGCGCCTATTACGAAATCTGGCTGGACGAAGAACAGGTGGCCGGCAGTGGCCAGGAGCAGGAGCCGATCTACGGCAACACCTATCTGCCGCGCAAGTTCAAGATCGGCTTCGCGGTGCCGCCGGTCAACGATGTCGATGTGTTCGCCAACGACCTCGGCCTGATCGCGGTGATCGAGGACGGCGTGCTGGCCGGCTTCAACGTCAGCATCGGCGGCGGCATGGGCGCGACCCATGGCGACGCCGAAACCTACCCGCGGGTGGCCAACGTGATCGGCTTCATCCGCCCCGAGCAGCTGCTGGACCTGGGCACGGCAGTGGTCACCACCCAGCGCGATTTCGGCAATCGCGAACAACGCAAGCGCGCCCGCTTCAAATACACCATTGACGATCACGGTCTGGACACCATTGTCCGTGAAATCGAAAGCCGCGCCGGCTTCACTCTCTCACCGGCGCGTGCTTTCACCTTCGACCACAACGGCGACCGCTTTGGCTGGGTCGAGGGCGAAGACGGACGCTGGCACCTGACCCTGCACCTGTACGCCGGCCGCATCGCCGATCGCGGCGCAGCGCGCCACCTGACCGGGCTGCGCCGGATTGCCGCACTGCTGGAGCAGAATGGCGACAGCCAGCAGTTCCGGATGACCGCCAACCAGAACCTGGTCATCGCCGGTGTGCCAGCGGCGCAGCGGGCCAGCATCGACGCACTGGCCCGCGAGCACGGCCTGGATACCGGCCAGCAGCTGGAAACCGCATTGGCACGCGCGGCGATGGCCTGCGTGGCACTGCCAACCTGTGGCCTGGCGATGGCCGAGGCCGAGCGCTACCTGCCGGATTTCATCGCCACGCTGCAGCCGCTGCTGCAACAGCATGGCCTGCAGGAACAACCCATGGTGCTGCGCATCAGTGGCTGTCCGAATGGCTGCTCGCGCCCTTACCTGGCCGAGATCGCTCTGGTCGGCAAGGCACCGGGCCGCTACAACCTGATGCTCGGCGGCGACCTGCGCGGCCAGCGCCTGAACACGCTGTACCGCGAAAACATCACTGAAGCCGAGATCCTGGCCGAACTGGACGCGCTGTTCGCACGTTACGCCGCCCAGCGCCATGCCGGCGAAGCGTTCGGCGATTTCCTCCACCGCAGTGGCGTGATCACCCTGCCCGGCTACCCCACACACCGGGAAATTTCCCTGGAGCTGCACTCATGAATGCCCCGTCCCGCGCTGCAATACTGCCATTCCAGGACAGCATCGCCAGCCACAACCAGATGCTGGAAGCCGCCAGTGCGCCCGAACGCGTGCGCTGGGCGCTGCAACATGGCCACGGCAAGCCGGCGCTGTCTTCCAGCTTCGGCGCGCAGGCGGCGGTGTTGCTGCACATGCTGACCGAGCAGCAGCCGGACATCCCGGTGATTCTGATCGACACCGGCTACCTGTTCCCGGAAACCTATCGCTTTGCCGATCAGCTGAGCGAGCGCCTGAAGCTCAACCTGCAGGTGTACCGGCCACTGGTCAGCCGCGCCTGGATGGAAGCACGCCACGGCCGGCTGTGGGAACAGGGTCTGGTCGGCATCGAGCAGTACAACAACCTGCGCAAGGTCGAACCGATGAAACGCGCCCTGCAGGAACTGCAGGTCGGCACCTGGTTCACCGGGCTGCGCCGCAGCCAGGCCAGCAGCCGTGCCAACACCCCGATCCTGCAGCAGCGCGACGGTCGCCTGAAGGTCAACCCGATCGCCGACTGGACCGACCGCGACGTGTGGCAGTACCTGAAAGCGCATGAGCTGCCCTATCACCCATTGTGGGAACAGGGCTACGTCTCGATCGGCGACATCCACACCACCGCCCGCTGGGAACCGGGCATGAGCGAAGAAGACACCCGCTTCTTCGGCCTCAAGCGCGAATGCGGCCTGCACACCGAGATCTGACCAGCTGCCGGAGAATCTGTTCCGCACCCGCTACCGGAGGTCAACCATCGACAGCGGACAGCGGATGAGTGCTTTCAGCTTCTCTGCCCGCCAACGCCGTTGAGCACTCGTCATCCCGGCGAGCACTCCTCCCTGTAAATCCTCATCATCCCGATAAGCACTCGTCATCCCGATAGATACTCGTCATCCCGATAAACGCTCGTCATCCCGATAAACACTCGTCATCCCGATAAACACTCGTCATCCCGATAAACACTCGTCATCCCGATAAACACTCGTCATCCCGATAAACGCTCGTCATCCCGATAAACACTCGTCATCCTGATAAACGCTCGTCATCCCGGTAAACGCTCGTCATCCCGATAGATACTCGTCAGCCCGATAAATACTCGTCATCCCGGCGAACGCCGGGATCCAGCCTTTGCGTAACCTCCGCAGGTCAGTCCTCCGCCCTCGAAACACCCGTCATTGCAGCCAACGCTGGGCTTTCAACTGACCATCTCCAGTCATCCAGCCCGTTGCCTGGCACCGAGACCAAGCGGCTGGATGACCCAACATCCGTCGGCTAAAAGCCCGGCGCTCGCCGGGATGACGATGGGTAGTTTTTTGCTTGTACGCTTGTTCTGGCCTTCCACAGACTCCAGCACAGCTGATTTCATCCCCGCGGAGACCGGTTTCATCGCGTCATCCGGGGTTTGGTCGCCTGCATCCACACCCTCGCCGAATGTGTCGGTATGCTGCCCGGCAATCCCTTCCTGCCGGCCCTTCCCGTGTTCGCCAGCCTGTTCCTCATACTCCGTACCCTTGCCGCCTGGGCGGCCGCGATCTTCGTCGCCGGCTTTGTCTGGAGCGGCTTCTTCTATGGGATGAACGAAGGGCCGGGCTGGTTGTTCGGCCTGCTGGCGATGCTGTTGATGGTGTCGGTACTGGTCGGTCTGGTCTCGCACCTGCGACGAGTATGGCTGCTGACCGGGCGCCTGGACCACGCCAGCCTGTCCAGCCGCCAGCGGCGCCAGATCGAAGTACCGCTGGAAGCCGGCCAGACCTTCGACCTGCTGGATGCCGCGCTGCGCGAACTGCCGCGCAGCACCGCGCTGGAGAGCGCCCGCGACAGCCTGCAGGCACGGGCACTGGTGCGCCGCCGCGACATCGCCGGTGACGCGCCACCGTCGCGCTTCAACGTGTTTGCACGACTGGCGGTCAAGCACGACCAGATCCTGGCCACGGTCAGCCCCGGTGGCAGCAGCAGCAGCGTGATGCTTATCTGCGGCCCCAACGCACCGGTGTGGACCGACCTGCTGCTGCTCGACGACGGCAGCAACCATGAAATCATTGAAGCGGTCAGCCGCGCGATCACCCGCCGGGTCGGCGAGCTGCGTCGTGGCGAGCGCGACAGCGTGCAGCAGACGGTCACCGAAAAGGAACTGACCGTTGCCAAGCTCAACATGCTGCACGCGCAGGTCGAACCGCACTTCCTGTACAACACCCTGGCCAGCGCACAGGTGCTGACCCGCACCGATCCGGCGCGCGCGGATCTGATGCTGGGACATCTGATCGACTATCTGCGGCGCTCGCTGCCGCGCAGCGTCGATGCGCAATCGACCCTGGGCGAAGAACTGGAGCGCGCGCAGGCCTATCTGGAAATCCTCAAGATCCGGATGGGCAACCGCCTGACCACCCACGTCAATGTGCCGGCCGAACTGCTGGACCTGCCGATGCCGTCGATGATGCTGCAGACACTGGTCGAGAATGCGATCAAACATGGCCTGGAACCGAAGCCCGGCGGTGGCACCATCTGGCTGCTGGCGCGGACCCACGACGACCAGGTCGCGGTGACCGTCGCCGATGACGGCATGGGTTTCAACACCCAGACCGCCGGCACCGGCATCGGCCTCAACAATGTCCGTGAGCGCTTGCGGCTGACCTATGGCCAGCGGGCTTCGTTCGCGATTGTCTCCAACTTCCCGCATGGCGTGGCCGCCACCATCAACCTGCCGCGCCAGCCCGCCGCCGCAACGACACCGCCACCGCCACCGCCGCAGGAGCAGGCCCGTGCTTGAGTGCGTGATTGCCGAAGACGAAGAACTGCTGCGCACCGCACTGGCGTCGCTGCTGCGTGACGGCTGGCCGGAGCTGCGCATCGTCGCCGAATGCGAGGACGGCGCCAGCGCGGTCGAAGCGATCGCCGGACAGCAACCGGACGTGGCGTTCCTGGACATCCGCATGCCCGGCCTGACCGGCCTGGAAGTGGCAGCCGCGGTCGCCGACATCAGCCCGCATACCCAGATCGTTTTCGTCACCGCCTACGACCAGTACGCCGTCGATGCCTTCGAGCAGGGCGCCATCGACTACCTGCTCAAGCCGATCACCCGTGAACGACTGGACGCGACCATCCGCCGCCTGCAATCGCGCGTCGCCGGTGGCAACCATCCGGATCTGTCGACCCTGGATGCGCTGGCCAAGCGACTGGCCCGGCACATGCCGGCGCCATCGCATGAGCCACTGGCATGGATCACCGCCAGCACCGGCAAGGAAACCCGGCTGATACCGGTCGAGGATGTGGCCTACTTCCGCGCCGACAACAAGTACACCGCGGTGCTGACCGCCGAAGGCGAAGCGCTGCTGCGCACGCCGCTGCGCGAGCTGCTGCAGTCACTGGACGGCAACGTGTTCAAGCAGATCCATCGTTCCACCATCGTCAATCTCAAGGCCATCGCCGGCATCACCCGCGATGACAGCGGCAAGGGCGTGGTCCGGCTGCGCAACCGCCCGGAAACCCTGACCGTCAGCCAGGCCTTCATGAGTCTGTTCCGCGGCATGTAAACCTTTTTTGCCCCTGCCGCATCCAACTCTGCACTACAAGGAATCGTCATGCGTGTGCTCACGACTTTATTTACTTCCGCACTGACCACGTTGCTGGCGCTGGCCGGGTGCGATGAAAGCAAGGTCACCAGCATCTCGCGGTCCAGCGCCAACGGCATCGATCTGCTGTACAGCAAGGTCACCCTGGCCAGCGACGGTGGCAACTTCGAGTGCCTGGCCAGTGCCAGCGGCCAGTGCCATTACGCGGTATTCGCCCGCCAATGCGATCACCCGCTGCGGAAAGTGCTGGGACAGAAATGTCCGCTGGTACGCCAACAGCAGTTTTCGGTCGCCGCCGGCAAGCATTTGCGGCTGCCGCGGGTGCAGCGCGACAGCCAGGTCTGCGTGCAACGCAAGCCAATACGCGCGGCGCAACCGTGTGCCACCTGAGCGGCCGTGCACGTCATCGACATCGCCGCTGATTCCAATGTCCGAATTGCGAGGAGTAGCCTGATGAAAACCCTGAGCGTACTGCTGATCTGGTGCCTGCTGTTTGTGCTGTGCTGGCCACTGGCGCTGCTGGCGTTGTTGTTGTGGCCGCTGGTATGGCTGCTGTCGTTGCCATTCCGGCTGGTCGGCGTCACCTTTTCGGCGCTGTTCGCCTTGCTGGCGGCGGTGCTGATGTTGCCTGCGCGGCTGCTGGGCGGCGCGGCGCACCCGGCCAGAGCCTGAGTTCCGTTCTACGCACCATCCATCTTTTGCGATCGCGTAGCGGAGCAAGCTCCGCTCTACGCACTTCCATCGTTTGCTGTCGCGCAGCGGAGCAGGCTCCGCTCTACTCAGCCTATTTCGGCACGGCCACCGCAGACCACGCAGGTGCGATAGCGCTGACCGTTGTGGTCGGTGCGTGGTCGCGACAGCAGTCCGCCACAATCACAGCGTTGCTCGATGCCCTTCAACCACCGCCACAGACGCCAGGTCGAGTAGCTGGCCAGCGCCAGGCTGATCAAAATCGCCAGCAACAACGACAGCGATGCCAGGTGCGCGGCACTGACCATGCCCATGCCATCGGCGGCCCGATCCAGGCCTTCGGCCACGACCACGCCGGATACCGCCACCAGCGCGGCCGGCGTGTACAGGCGCAGCAGAATCTTGGTAATCAACTGCATATCACGGTGCTCCCCATCGATGGGCCCATGGTAGCCGTTCGCACGCGGCAATCGTCAAGCGGCCACCACGCGTGGAGCACTCAGGCCAGCGACCAGTCGGCCGCGTGACGGGCGTGAATGAGCGTGGTGTCGTACAACGGCGCGACGGTGTCCTCCGGCCCCAGCAGCAATGACAGCTCGGTGCAGCCGAGGATGATCGCCTCGGCACCCGCATCCAGCAGCTGCCCGGCCACCGCCTGCAGCGCCGCCCGCGAGTCAGCCTTGACCACGCCGACACACAGTTCGTCGTAGATGATCCGGTGCACCGTGTCGCGGTCCTGCGCATCCGGGACGATCACCTGCAAGCCGTGGCCCTGTTCCAGGCGCTGGCGGTAGAACGCCTGCTCCATGGTGAAACGGGTACCAAGCAGACCGACCCTGCGGCGGCCATCGCCACGCAGTGCCAGCGCGGTGGCGTCAGCGACATGCAGCAGCGGGATGTCGATCGCGGCCTCGATGGCATCGGCCACCTTGTGCATGGTGTTGGTGCAGACCACGATCGACTGGGCGCCGGCCAGTTGCAACGAGCGCGCGGCCTCGGCCAGCAGATGCCCGGCGGCGACCCAGTCGCCCCGTTGCTGCAATTGTTCGATGTCATGGAAATCTACGCTGTACAGCAGCAGCCGTGCCGAATGCAGGCCACCCAGGCGGTCGGCCACGGTCTGGTTGATGATGCGGTAGTACGGCAGCGTCGACTGCCAGCTCATCCCGCCGATCAGCCCGAGCGTCTTCAACTTCGTATTCGTCTCCATCCTTGTCCCTGCTATCGGCTCAACTGGTAATGGTCTGGGTCAGGGTTTCCCACGTTGGCGGCGATGGCCAGTCGGCCTGCTGGTTGCCCTCAAGCACCCGCCGCAGGTCACGACGATCAATCTGCGGCGCCAGCACGTGGACCAGTTCCAGCGCGTAGTCGCGCAGCACCCGTTCGCGTGGCAACACGGCCCAGGCAATGCATTCGCGCACTTCCACCGGTGCCGGCCAGGCGCGCAGATCGACATCGTTGGCGTTGACCGCCATTTCCGCCAGCAGGCCGACGCCCATGCCGGTGCGTACATAGGTCTTGATCAAGTCCGCATCCAGCGCGGTCAGGGCGATGGTCGCCTCCAGCCCGGCGCCGGCAAAGGCGCGTTGCAGGGATGATTCGGGCCGGGTCGAGGATTCGTAGCTGATCAGTGGCAGCCCGACCAGATCCTCCAGTTTCGGCCGCTCGCCGTTGGCGCGGTCAAGTGGATGGCCGCGCTGCACCAGCACCAGCCGCCGCCAGCGGTACAGCGGTACCGCAATGCCGGCCTGCGGGGCATCACCGGCGGTGCTGATGATGGCGATGTCGGCGTCGCCGGCACTCAGCAGGTCCAGGGCCTGGCTTTCGGCGGCGTGCTGCAGGTGCACGCTGACCTGCGGATAGGCCTGCTTGATACGGGCGATGGCCGGCGGCAGCACGAAGCGCGCCTGGGTATGGGTGGTCGCCAGCACCAGTTGGCCCTGGCTCTCGCGGCGCTGGTTGGCAGCGTAGGTACGGATGTTGTTGGCCTGCGCCAGCACCGCGCGGGCGCGCTGGATGACTTCCTCGCCGGCCGGGGTGATCGCTTCCAGGCTGCGGCCCTTGCGCATGAACAACAGGAAGCCGAGCTCGTCCTCCAGCTGCTTGAGCTGTTTCGACAGGCCGGGCTGGGTCGCGTGGACGCGCGCCGCGGCCAGAGTGATGTTGAGCTCGGCGTCGGCGATGGCCACCAGATAGCGCAGCTGGATCAGGGTCATGGCAACTCGGTTGTTGGAGACGGCGACAGCCCGGAGCCCGGCCGGCGGGCGGCGCGCAATGCGGGTCAAGACTGTAGAACAATCCGCCAGACGTTAGCTGCCTGCGCTTATAACTACAAGGCATATGCCTTGTGCGGCAAATCATTTCCGCCGGCTGTGGGCGGGCGCTACGGTCAGCATCCCTTTGCTGCCGGTCATCGCCTGCCGTGGACACCCCGCCATTCGCTCTGTTCGCCCATCTGGACCAGCGTCCGGTGCTGGTGGTCGGTGGTGGCGCGCTGGCCGAACGCAAGGTCGATGCACTGCTGCAGGCCGGTGCCCTGCCCCGGCTGGTCGCCGAACAGCTGACGCCGTATCTGCAGCAGTTGCTGCAGCAGGGATTGATTGCGTGGACAGCCCGCCGGTTCCAGCCCGAGGCACTGGAGGGAACCTGGCTGGCGGTGCTCGCCAGCGACGACCCCAGGCTGGTCCGCGAGGTCACCACTGCCGCCACCGAGCGACGCATCCTGACCGATGCCGTCGACCCCGCGCGACAGCCGCCGCGGTCGCCGGCCGCTGATGCCCAGCATGGCAGCGGGGCTGGCCGCGTGACCCTGGTCGGCGCCGGCTCCGGTGATCCCGGCCTGCTGACCCTGGCTGCCTTGCGCACGTTGCAGCAGGCCGACGTGGTCCTGCACGACCGCCTGGTCAGCGAGGCGGTGCTGCAACTGGTGCCGCGCCATGTCCGCCGCATCGAAGTCGGCAAATCGGCCGGCCAGCACAGCATGTCGCAGCAGGCGATCCACGCACTGATGCTGCAGCACGCCCGTGATGGCGCGCGCGTGGTCCGGCTGAAGGGCGGCGACGCCTTCGTGTTTGGCCGTGGCGGCGAAGAACTCGAGTTCCTGCGCCAGCATGGCATTGCCTTCGATGTGGTCCCCGGCATCACTGCCGCGCTGGCCTGCGCCGCCTACGCCGGGATTCCGCTGACCCATCGCGACCACGCCCAGTCGGTACGACTGGTCACCGCCCACTGCAAGGACTCGCTGGACACGCTCGACTGGCAGGCGCTGGCGCAGGAGCGGCAGACCCTGGCGGTATACATGGGGGTGGCCGGGCTGGAGGACTTCCGCACCCGCATGCTCGATGCCGGCCGCGCCGCGGCGACCCCGTTCGCGCTGGTCGAAAACGGCTCGCGACCGGAGCAGCGCGTGATCACCGGCACCCTGGCCGATCTGCCCGGCACAGCACGTGCCTACCAAGTGAAGTCCCCGGCCCTGCTGCTGCTGGGAGAGGTGACCGCGCTGGCCGAATCCCTGCACTGGTTCGGTAGCCCGCCGTTGCGCGCGGCCGATCTGGCGCAACCTTCTGGCAACGTCGACGCGAGCATACTGTCGCGGGCGGCGTGATCGTTGCTGATGGCGCTCGACCGCCTTCAGGCCGACTTCCTCACCCTATGGTTTTCCGGAGAACTGCATGGCCATCTACGACAACATCCTGGACACCATCGGCCGCACGCCGGTGGTCAAGCTCGCCCGCATCGCGCCGGCCCACGTCAGCGTCTATGCCAAGGTTGAATCCTTCAACCCGGGCGGTTCGGTCAAGGACCGGCTGGCGTTGGCGATCATCCTCGATGCCGAAGCCAAGGGGTTGCTGAAACCCGGCGACACCATCATCGAGGCGACCTCCGGCAACACCGGCATCGCCCTGGCGATGGTCGCCGCCGCACGCGGCTACAGGTTCGTCGCCACCATGACCGAAACCTTCTCGGTCGAGCGCCGCAAGCTGATGCGCGCCTACGGTGCCAAGGTCATCCTGACCCCGGCCGCCGAGCGCGGCAGCGGCATGGTCCGCAAGGCCGAGGAACTGGCGAAGAAGCACGGCTGGTTCCTCGCCAGCCAGTTCACCAACCCGGCCAACCCGGCCTATCACCGGCAGACCACCGCGGCCGAAATCCTGCGCGACTTCGCCGGGCTGCGACTGGATTACTTCGTTTCCGGCTGGGGCACCGGCGGCACCATGACCGGCGTCGGCGAAGTCCTCAAGGTGGCACGACCGGAGGTGCGGATCATTGCTTCCGAGCCTGCCGCCGCGGCGCTGTTGTCCGGTGCCGAATGGAAACCGCACAAGATCCAGGGCTGGACCCCGGACTTCGTGCCGGAGGTGCTCAACCGCGACGTGGCACAGCAGATCCTGCCGATCAGCGACGACGAGGCGATTGCGACCGCACGCCGGTTGGCGGCGGAAGAAGGCATCTTCGTCGGCATTTCCTCCGGCGCCACCGTCGCCGCGGCCCTGCAGGTCGCGGCCAGTGCCGACGAGGGCTCGGTGCTGCTGGCGATGCTGCCGGATACCGGCGAGCGCTATTTCTCCACGCCGCTGTTCGAGGGCGTCAACGAAGGCTCCGACGAAGACTGGCTGGCATCACTGGGCTGACCGGCCAGACGGTCTTGTACGTGCAGGAAAAGGCGGCCACCGGCCGCCTTTTTCCATTCGGCTGCCGGATCAGATCGGGCGTCGCTCGTACAACTCCAGCGGCAGGCCATCCGGATCGGCAAAGAAGGTGAACCTGGCGCCGGTATATTCATCCACCCGCAACGGCTCGCAGACCACCCCGGCTGCCTGCAGTGCCTGCACCGCCGCGTCCAGATCCTCGACCGCGAAACTCAGGTGACGCAGGCCACAGGCTTCCGGGCGCGAGGGCCGTGGCGGTGGCGAGGGAAACGAAAACAACTCGATCTGGCTGCCATCGGGCAGCTGCAGATCCAGCTTCCACGAGTCGCGCTCGGCACGATGGTGTTCGGCGATGATCTTCAGGCCCAGCACCTGCGTGTAGAAGTGCCGCGAGCGCGGGTAGTCCGCGGCGATGATGGCGACGTGATGGATGCCCTGCAGTCTCATTCGCGCACAATGCCATTGTTTGCCGCCGGGCGAAACATCCGCGCAAGGCAACGGCATGATGCTGCAGTTCACTACGGTTTTCGCGCCTTGCAGCTGTTCGCTTGATCTGCCGGCGGCGGAACATCACGACCTCATATGTCACGCAAGTCAGTCTTTAAGGTTTTTCCACGTATTCGTCTGTTCCCGTGCTTTTTGATCCCGCAGACTCATGAGTCCGGCTCGCCCCATGGCGCGAGCGTCAACACCGGGAATCAAACATGAACAGAACAGGTTTACTCGGCATCCTGATGGCCGTCGCGATGGCCGCATGCAGCGCCGACCCAGGTACGTCGAACACATCTTCCGATCCGGCGGAACAGGCCAGCGCGCCAACGCTGCTCAATTCGCACGTCTACGTGAGTTCGAACGAGGTCAACAATCACGTCATCCATTTCGCCCGGCGCAGTGACGGCAGCCTGGTCGAGGTCGAGAAAATCGCCACCGGCGGCGCGGGCACTGGCGAATTCAAGCCACTCAGCGGCCAGGCTTCGGCACCCGACACGCTGGCCAGCGCGGGTGCAATCACCATGAGTCGCGACTGGCGGCAGTTGTTCATCGTCAATGCCGGTGACAACAGTGTCAGCAGTTTCAGCGTCGCCGACGACGGCAAGCTGACCCAGATCGACCGGCAGCCGACCGGCGAATCCGGCAGGCCCAGCTCGCTGAGCTACGACGATCACAGCAACACGTTGTATGTGCTGCACACCTTTGGCCCCAATCACATCCGCTCATTCAAGGTCGACGCCGGCAAGCTCGTCAACACCGGCATCAGCACCACGGTCAACACCGGGCAACTGCAACGCCGCGTTCCGGTCCAGATCACGGTTTCGCCCGATGGTCGCTTCGTCCTGGTCAACGTGCTGTACAACGACTTCTCGCCGCCGGGCACGACCCCGAAGGTGCGGGTATCGGCCAACGAAGACAACACCAACGGGCTGATGGTGTTCCCGATTGCCGATGACGGCACCTTGGGCACACCGGTGATCAACGACGCCGGCGGCGCCGAACCGTTCGCGCTGGTGTTCCTCAATGGCAGCAGCGATACCTTCGTCAACACCCTGGCCAAGAGCGACGGTGTGGTGCTCGGCAAGCTGCATGCCGACGGCACGGTCAACGTCTCCAAGCTGGCCAGCGCCACCCTCGACACCACCGAAGCACCGGCCGACGTCTGCTGGATATCGCTGAGCCCGGACAACAAGTTTGCCTACGCGACCAATTTCGTCCGTGGTGACCTGACCAGCTATCGGATCGACGGCGACAGCATCGCAGGCGCGCGCGATGGCCTTGGCAAGGTCGAGGGCGACGGCACCTTCATCGCCGACGGCAAGGTTTCCAGTGGCCCGGTCGACTCCTGGGCCAGCAAGGATGGTTATCTGTACCAGATGTATCCGAATGCCAGCAAACTGGTCGCCTATCGGATGAACGGTGAAGAGCTGGAAGCCGTCGACAGCGTCAGCATTCCGTACAACGGCAGCATTGGCATCACCGGTTACTAGCTCGACCGCGCAACCGCAACCTGAATCAAACCAGCGGCGGGCATGATGCCCGCCGCTTTGTTTTTGTAGCGGCCGTCAGCGCTGTTTGTCATCTGCTACTTACGCCGGCATGAGCCGCGTGTCGGGCCTGGTCCAGGCCCGGTTTTTGCGATGACACGCTGTCCGCCTGCCGCAGGCCTGCTCGCCGCGGTCATCAGTGTTCAGCTGTCGGCAACTGCAGGTCGCGGTGGACCGTCGATGCATCCACCCGCAGGTACTCGATGGTATCCACCGGACCCCAGAAGCGTAGCCGCTCTTCATTCTCTTCTTCAGATGGGCCCGGAAGTTCAGCCAATCGTTGCCCCTGGGCATCGCGGGCCACCAGCATCTCCTGTTCGCGTGCGCGATCCACATCGGCCTTGCAGGCAGCGGCAACGCCTACGTAACCGTTACCGAGATCCTGGAAGCAACTACCACGATGCAGCTGCTCGACGGCCGGCTCGATCCGCTCCGGACAGTTTGCCCGGGCGGTTACCGGTTGATCACCCAAGGCGAACCGACTGATGGACCAGCCAACCCAATCCTCGTGGTCGGGTGACCAGAAAATATCTTCACGGCTGCGTTTGTCCCATCCAACCGCAGGCACGTTCGCCAACGACGATGCGCCCACTTCGCAGAACCTGACGGCAACATCCTGCAGATCCCCATGCAGCGGTATCCGCACCCCACTATCGGTTTTATCGACCAGCGTGCCGAAAGCATCCAACAGCGCCTGCCCGGATACTGTTGATGACGGCAAACCTGTCGGCTCAGCGGCAAGGCGGACGCCTATCAGCGCGCCGCCGTCCAGCATGTCCTTGCCGTTGCGGAAGGTCCATGTCGTCGGCCGCCACCTCAGCGTGTAACGCCGCAGCTCGACCGCACCAACGGGTTCCGCGGTCAGTACCCGGTAGCGCCAGTCATGCTCTTGCGAGGAGTAAAGTGGCCATCGCATGTTTTCCGATTCCGGACGCAGCAGCTTATCGTCATATTCAATGACTCCGTGTCGGACAGGAAGGCCCCGCTTGTCCATCGGCGCAATGACCCAGAGCTCGGCACCAGTCGGTTCGGGCTGCCTCAACTCCACCCAGTGCGTCGACCAGTCCAGAACGGGTGACGATGATCCGGCCTGTTTTCCATTGGCAACCACGGTCCGGTCCTGCAATACGTACTCGCCCAGTTCCAGCTCCAGTGTTATTGCAGCCAGCCCTTCCAGTGCCGCGGCCGGCAGCGCCGGTGGCAAGCGGAACGGGAATTCCTCGTCGCGCTCTTTCAATTCCCACTCCGCGGCGGCCATGTTTTCGAACAGGCGATTGGCGACCGTCTTGACACCCGGCAGCTGCTCACCGTTCGCATCCAGCAAACGGGCCCGCTTCAAACGCATGCGGAGCATTTTTGGCCACTCGCCCGGCAAGGACACATCGTATTGCCCGCCCAGCCTGATCTCCGGGCGCGGAGTGCCTCCTGTTCCATCAAGCGCAAAGACCAGGCCATTGCGGAAGCGCTCCAACTCGGCTTCCGAACGCTGTGGAAGTATCAACTCCCGTTCCAGGTTGCCGTCCAGATCCTTGAGCTCGTCCGTCGGCACCACTTCGCCACGGAATTCAGGTGACGCTGCCAGCTCATGCAGGTTATTGACATAACGTTTCCAGGTTTCCGCATCCTGCTGGACCGCGTTCAGCGTCTTCGCATGATGTTGGCTGATGACCCGCATCCGCAGTTGCATCGGCTCGCTATGGCCTGGCACCAGCCCGTCGGGCAATGACATCTGCAACCACGCCTCCACCGGCATGCCGGAATCCCGCCGCAGAATCTGATAGCCGGCCAGTGAAGTCCCCTCGGACGCGGTTGCCTGCATTTCAAGTTCCACCTGTTCGGCGCCGACCGCCATGACCTGCATCGTCCAGGCCAGTTCGCCTATCCCCGGCACCTGCTGCTTCTCGTGCAGGCGCTGACCGACGTGCAGGCGTCGTGGAAGCACGAATGGACGCAAGCCGACCGCATCACCAATACGGGCCAGTGCATCACGCACACCTGGCCGGTGTCTGGCCACCGCTTCCAGCGCCTGCGGGTCGGCAGCGCCCACCGACACCACGCGACCCTTGCCATCGACCCGGGTCTCGATGCCACTGGCCAGGAACGCCGCGACCGCTGCATCGTCCGCATACCTGGCATCCAGTTTGTAGGAACTACCGTGCTGACCGGCGCCGGCATCCAGCTCGAACCAGACCGTACTTGCACGCATGCGGCTGCCTTTACCGTCGGCTTCCAGTGTCACCGGCATCAGCATCTGCTGGGTGATCAGTGCGGGCCCGTCCACCGGACCGACTTCCTGACGGACAAAGTAGGTATCGTCATGGCTGGCAGCTGCGGCGGTGCCGGTCAATGCCGGCAGAGCCAGCCCGAACGAAAGAAAGTAGACCGCCAAGCGGCGGAATCGGATGCGTTCCATACGCACGGCTCCTTGTAGTAATAAAAAAAACACCGGCACGTAGCCGGTGTTGTCGCCCATGGGCACTCGACGTCAGCCGCCGGGTGCGACCATCAGCCTTCCCACTTGCCCAGTGCGGCCAGGCCATTGGCCTTGGCGCGTTCGTAGACGGTGGACTGGGCCTTGGCGAAGTTGCCCTTCAGATCCTTCGACCACAGCGCCAGTGCCGCCGACTGCATGGCGCGGCCATACGAGAACGACAGCGGCCACGGCAGGTTGCCGATGCGGTTCATGGCGTCGAGATGGGCGGTGGCATCGTCGTCGCTCTGGCCACCGGACAGGAACACCACGCCCGGCAGGATCGCCGGCACCGTGCTCTTCAGGCACATGATGGTGGACTCGGCGACTTCCTCGATGCTGGCCTGCTCTTCGCAGTCCTTGCCGGGCACGACCATCGAGGCCTTGAGGATGGTGCCTTCCAGCAGGATGTTCTGCTCGTACAGTGCGCCGAACAGCGAACGCAGCGTGGCTTCGGTGACTTCGTAGCAGGTCTGGATGTCGTGGTCGCCATCCATCAGCACTTCCGGCTCGACCATCGGCACCAGGCCGCATTCCTGGCACAACGCGGCATAACGGGCCAGCGCGTGGGCATTGGCTTCGATGGCGGTACCGGACGGGATGTCCTCGCCGATGTTGATCACCGCGCGCCACTTGGCGAAGCGTGCGCCCAGCTTGTAGTACTCCTTGAGCCGGTCGCGCAGGCCATCCAGGCCTTCGGTGACCACTTCGCCCGGGCAGCCGGCCAGCGGGTGGGTGCCCTTGTCGACCTTGATCCCCGGGATGATGCCGTTGTCGGCCATGTACTTGGCGAACGGCACCCCGTCGCGAGTCGACTGGCGGATGGTTTCGTCATACAGGATGGCGCCGGAGATGTAGTCGCTCAGCCTGGGCGTGGTCAGCAGCAGCTCGCGGTAGGCACGGCGGTTTTCCTCGGTGTTCTCGATGCCGACGCCGGCGAAGCGCTTGGCGATGGTGGCGGTGGACTCGTCAATCGCGATGATGCCCTTGCCCGCGGCGACCATCGCCTGGGCGGTTTCGGCAAGCTGTTCGATGCTCATGGGGTTTCCTGGATGGCTGAGGGAAGAAAAGATACCAATTGTAGCCCAGTTCACAGCGGGCACGACATGGGTGACAGCAACGATGCCTGCCTATTATGGGACGCGATGCCGCCAGCGGGGGCCGGCGCTGAAGATCGGTCCGCCACCGCGCCCGGCATCGATGACCCGTCAATCCGGCGATTGCGGCCACTGCCCGGGCGCCGTGCCAATTGTGACCTGACTAAGTAATGCAGCCGGAGCATTCCCCGTCCGTATCGGCATGGCCATACTTGGGCCGCGCTTTCAGCGCCGGTCCGCCACGCCAGCCATGCTGACGCCGGTGGGCAAGCCATCCAGCAGCCCGACCCGGCGGGTCGGCCTGTCCAGGTTGGCACAGGTCCATGGGTAGCGGATCCGCCCGGGCCGCCGCCGTGCGCGGCACATGCCCCAGCCATTCAAGGAGCCAGTAATGACGCAGAAAACCTACAAGAAGTACCAGCTCAACGAACACATCACGATGCAGGTCATCTCCTATACCGAGCAACTGATGATCGCCAAGTTCTGGTTCACCGGACCCGGCTTCCCGACCACCCATCATCATCCGAACGAGGAAACCGACGTGATCGTTTCCGGCCGTTTCGAAGCGGTCAACGGCGAGCATCGCCATCTCATGTATCCGGGCGATGCGACCCAGGTGGCGGCCAACGTCGAGCACAACACCATCTGCCTGAGCCCGACCGGCGAGATGATTTCCAGCTGGACCCCGGCACGCCAGGACCTTATCGAAAAGTACACCGAACTGGCTGACTGAGTCGGGCCGGGACGTGGGTGATGCCGCGGTTGGATGACTGCGGCCCACCATCGCAACCGGCGCTCACTGGCGGCCAGCACTGTCGCCGGCGCTGGCCGGCTTCAAGCGCGTGGCCCTGCGGCTCGCCTGCTTACACAGCGCGCTTGATTAGAGTGCGCTTTATTAGAGCTCGCCCAGGCCCTCGGCGTTGCCGTCGGAGTCGATCTGCAGCAGGCGCATGGTGTTGGTGGCGCCGTGCTTCTCCATGTGGTCACCGCTGGTGAAGATCACCCGGTCACCGGGCTCCATCAGGTTGCGATCACGCAGGCAGCGCAGCGACTCCCGCGCGGCCTCGCGCGGCGCCAGGCCACGGGTGTCGAACGCAATCGGGAATACATCGCGCATCATCGCCATCTTGCGGCGCGCACCGTCGTGACGCGAAAACGCATAAATCGGCGCGTTGGCACGGAACCGCGACAGATAGCGGGCAGTGCCACCGGATTCGGTCATCGCCACGATCGCACGCACGCCGATATGCTCGCTGAGGAACATCGCCGCCATCGCGATGGCCTGGTCGGCACGGGACAGGTTGCGCGGCGCTTTCTCGAAATCGGTGTCCATCTCGAACTGCTTTTCCGCGCCCAGGCAGATCCGGGCCATCGCCTCGACCGCCTTGACCGGATAGGCACCGGCAGCGGTTTCGGCCGACAGCATGACCGCGTCGGTACCATCGATGACCGCATTGGCCACGTCCAGCACTTCAGCGCGGGTCGGGATCGGGCTTTCGACCATTGACTGCAGCATCTGGGTGGCGGTGATCACCACCCGGTTGCGGGCCAGTGACTCGCGGATGATCTTCTTCTGCAGGCCGGGCAATTCGGCATCGCCGATTTCCACGCCCAGATCGCCGCGCGCCACCATCACCACGTCGCTGGCATCGACGATCTCGGCCAGGTTCTCGATTGCTTCGGTACGCTCGATCTTCGATACCAGTGCCGCATCGCAGCCGTGTCCGCGGGCGATCCGGCGCGCTTCATTCATGTCCTCGGCATTGCGGCAGAACGACACCGCGATGAAGTCGACGCCAATCTGGGCGACGATGCCGATCAGTTCCTTGTCGCGCTCGGTCAGCGCGCCCAGCGACAGCCCGCCGCCCTGCTTGTTGAGGCCCTTGCGATCCGACAGCGCGCCATCGTTGAGCACGGTGTTGATGATGCGATCGCCTTCGACCTTTTCGACCTGCAACTGCATCAGTCCATCATCCAGCAACAACACGTCGCCGGGCTGCACGTCGCCGGGCAGGCCGAGATAGCTGACGCCAACCTGGGCAGTATCACCGGGCGGCGCATCGGCGCTGGCCACCAGATCAAAACGATCACCGGCCTTCAGCTGTACCTTGCCAGCGGCAAACTTCTCGATGCGGATCTTGGGACCCGGCAGATCGGCAAGAATGCCGACTTCGGCGCCGACACGGGCGGCGGCGGCGCGCACCGCCGCGGCACGCTTGGCCTGGCCGGACGGATCGCCGTGGGAGAAGTTCAGCCGGACCACGTTGACGCCAGCACGGAACAGATTGTCGAGCACGCCGGGCGGGTCGGTGGCCGGTCCGAGGGTGGCGAGGATCTTGGTGCGGCGTTGGCGTTCGGTCATGGCAGGGTCCTTCTAAACCAGCAACGCTATCACACCGTTTTGACGCTGCAACGTGCGTTGCACGCATGCGTCCGCCGGTCACTCCGGCTGTCCCGGGACAAGACTTCGGAAGTGCGGAAAACCCCTGTAAAACAGCGGTTTTCCGCCTCATCCGCAACCATTGGCGAGTGGTATTTTTTTGGTCTGAGAAAGCACGCGCCGCTGCTGCGTCTGCACATGGATTGCGCAAAATGTCAGCCGGCCGATGGCGTTCAGGCGGCGATGATGGATGGCAGTTGTTGCGGTGTCTGCGCCAGCTGCATGGCACCGGCATCGCGCAGTTCCTGCTCGCCGCCGAAGCCCCACAGCACGCCGATGTTGCGCATGCGGTGGTGGCGCGCGCCCTCGATATCCATCCGCCGGTCACCGATCATCCAGCACTGTTCCGCCGCCAGTGACAATCGCTGCAACGCTTCGCTGATCAACTCCGGCTTGTGGCTGCGACTGCCATCGGCGGTCGCCCCGATGACATCTTCAAAGCATTCGCCGAATGGCAGATGGCTGACGATCCTGCGCGCATGCGGTTCGTTCTTGGCGGTCACCACCGCCAACCGGTGGCCGGCATCATGCAGCGCGCGCACGCAGACCTCGATGCCTGGATAGATCTCGTGTTCGGCCCAGCCATGGCTTTCGAAACGATTCCGGTAATGCTCGACCGCGCGCACGACTTTTTCCTCGTCCTGCAGCAACGGCGCGAAGCTGGTCCGCAGTGGTGGCCCGATCCAGCCCAGCAGCACCTGCTGTTCCGGTACCGGCTCGCCCAGTTGGGTCAACGCATGGGCGACGCAACGGGTGATGCCGGTGGCCGAATCGATCAACGTCCCGTCCAGATCGAAGAACACCACATCGGTGCTCACTTGCCGCGTGCCTCCAGCGCCGCCACCGCCGGCAGGGTCTTGCCTTCCAGGAATTCCAGGAACGCACCGCCACCGGTGGAGATGTAGCTGACCTCATCGGCGATGCCGTATTTGTCGACCGCGGCCAGGGTGTCGCCGCCACCGGCGATGGAGAACGCAGGCGAGTCGGCGATGGCCCGCGCCAGGGTTTCGGTGCCCTGGCCGAAGGCATCGAACTCGAACACGCCGACCGGTCCATTCCAGACCACGGTCCCCGCCGCCTTGATCATCGCCGCATAGCGCGCGGCCGTGTCCGGACCGATATCGAGAATCAGATCGTCGTCGGCCACCGCATCGACCGGCTTGACGCTGGCCGGCGAATCGGCCTTGAACTCGCTGGCGACAACCACGTCGGTCGGCACCGGGATGTCGGCGCCCCGTGCCTTGGCATCGGCATCAATCTTGTTCGCGGTATCGATGAGGTCGGCTTCATAAAGAGATTTGCCGACGCCGTGGCCCTGCGCGGCGATGAAGGTGTTGGCGATGCCACCGCCGACAATCAACTGGTCGACCTTGCCGACCAGGTTGGACAGCAGTTCGAGCTTGGTCGAGACCTTGCTGCCGGCGACGATCGCCAGCAGCGGACGCGCCGGCTTGTCCAGCGCCTTGGCCAGCGCGTCCAGTTCAGCCATCAGCAGCGGACCACCGGCGGCGACCGGGGCGAAGCGGATCACGCCGTGGGTCGATGCCTGGGCGCGGTGCGCGGTGCCGAAGGCATCCATCACGAACACGTCGCACAGGGCGGCGTACTTCTTCGCCAACGTCTCGTCGTCCTTGCCCTCGCCCGGATTCATCCGGCAGTTTTCCAGCAGCACGATCTGGCCCGGCTGCACCTCGACGCCGTCGACCCAATCCTTGATCAGCGGCACCTCGACGCCCAGCAGCTGCGACAGGCGCGTCGCCACCGGTGCCAGTGATTCCTGCTGCGACCAGACGCCTTCCTTCGGCCGCCCCAGGTGCGAGGTGACCATCACCGCGGCACCTTTCTCCAACGCCAGCCGCAACGTCGGCAGCGACGCGCTGATGCGCTGCTCGGAGGTGATCCGGCCATCATCGATCGGCACGTTCAGATCCTGGCGGATCAACACACGCTTGCCAGTGAGGTCGAGATCGGTCATGCGGACGATGGACATCGGGTTTCCTTTGAGAAAAATAGGGAGCAGCCGCGACCACGCCAACCATGGCTGATGGCTGGCGATCCGGCCCGCTCCGATTCTAAATGTAAAATGCTTTCGCGAAAGCATGCTGTTAGGGTCGGTGAGGCAAGGGAGTCCGGTTTCTCCTGCCCCACGGGACATGTCATGGACACGACAGGCGCATCAGTACGCTTTTCCCATTCCACCAGCATCCCGCAGCGCGGCGCGGCACAAGCGGCGTGCAATGCAACCCTGCTCTGCGTCAGCCGCCACCTGTTCGTCCACCGCCGATGGCCGATCGCCGCTGTCCTGCTGGCAGCGCTGGCGACGACACCGGCATGCAAACGCGAGCAGGCCGGCGCCGCGGCGGTGGTCGAACCGACGCCAGCGGCGAGCAGCGAACTGGTCAAGCCGCTGCCACCGGCTGATTTCGATGTCGCCAGGGCCGAACTCGGCAAACAGCTGTTCCACGACACCCGGCTGTCCGGCGACGCCACGTTATCGTGCGCCAGCTGCCATTCACTGGATCACGGCGGCGCCGAACCACGCGTCACTTCGATCGGCATCAACGGCCAGATCGGGCCGATCAATTCGCCCACCGTGCTCAATGCCCGCCACAACTTCGTCCAGTTCTGGGACGGACGGGCCGCGGATCTGCTGGAACAGGCCGCCGGGCCAGTGCTCAATCCGGTGGAAATGGGCGGCGACTGGTCGGTGATCGTGCCGCGCCTGCAACAGGATGCCGACTACCCGGCGGCGTTCGCCGCGCTGTACCCGGATGGCATCACCCAGGCCAATACCCTGGACGCGATTGTCGAATACGAAAAATCGCTGGTGACGCCATCGCGATTCGATGATTACCTCAATGGCGACGCGACCGCGCTGTCGCCAGTCGAAATCGAGGGCTACCAGACCTTCAAGAGCGTTGGCTGCACCACCTGCCACCAGGGCATCAACGTCGGCGGAACCCAGTATCAGCGGATGGGCGTGTATCACGACTATTTTGCCGACCGCGGCAACCTCACCGATGCCGATCTGGGACGATTCAACGTTACCGGCGAAGAGCAGCACCGGCATGTGTTCAAGGTGCCGACCCTGCGCAACATCGCATTGACCGCCCCCTATCTGCACGACGGTTCGCAGGACAGTCTGGCCAGCACCGTGCAGCTGATGGGCAAATACCAGCTGGATCGCGAGTTGACCGACGCCCAGGTGACATCAATCGTCGCCTTCCTGCACGCCTTGACCGGCGAACTGCCGGCCTCGGCGCGACCGGCGCAGGCGATGGATGCCGGCGGCGACAATCCGCCTGCCGCGCCCTGACCAGTGCTCGCCTGGTTCAAACTTCCGGCGCTGCCAATCAGGCGATAGAAAAGGCGCCCTGCGGGGCGCCTTTTCGTTTGCTGCGGACTTTGGCCTGCTTACTTGCCGGCCACGACCTTGACCATTTCCAGGCACTTGTTGGAATAACCCCATTCGTTGTCATACCAGCTGACCAGCTTGACGAAGGTGCCGTCGAGGGCGATGCCGGCTTCGGCGTCGAACACCGAGGTGCAGGTCTCGCCGCGGAAATCGGTTGCCACCACCTTGTCTTCGGTATAGCCCAGGATGCCTTTCAGCGCGCCCTGGCTCTGCGCCTTCATTTCCGCGCAGATCTCGGCATAGCTGGCGTCTTTTTCCAGCTCGACGGTCAGGTCGACCACCGACACGTCGCTGGTCGGCACCCGGAACGCCATGCCGGTCAGCTTCTTGTTCAATTCCGGAATCACCACGCCGACCGCCTTGGCCGCGCCGGTGCTGGAGGGAATGATGTTTTCGAGGATGCCGCGACCACCGCGCCAGTCCTTGTTGGAAGGACCATCAACGGTCTTCTGGGTGGCGGTGGCGGCGTGCACGGTGGTCATCAGGCCGCGCTTGATGCCCCACTTGTCATTGACCACCTTGGCAATCGGTGCCAGGCAGTTGGTGGTGCACGATGCGTTGGAAACAATCGCTTCACCGTTGTAGGTCTTGTGGTTGACGCCATAGACGAACATCGGCGTGTCGTCCTTGGACGGGGCCGACAGGATGACCTTCCTGGCGCCGGCATCCAGATGCTTCTGCGCGGTGTCCTTGGTCAGGAACAGGCCGGTCGATTCGATCACCACCTCGGCGCCGACCTCGTCCCACTTCAGGTTGGCCGGGTCGCGCTCCTGGGTCAGGCGGATCTTCTTGCCGTTGACGACCAGGGTGTTGCCCTCGACTTTCACGTCGCCCTTGAAACGGCCATGCACGGAGTCGTAGTTGAGCATGTAGGCCAGGTAGTCGGGCTCCAGCAGATCATTGATGGCGACGATTTCGATGTCGTTGCCGAAATTCTGCACGGCGGAGCGCAACACATTGCGGCCAATGCGGCCGAAGCCATTGATACCAACCTTGATCGACATTTCAGCGGACTCCTGCGGCCACGCCCGGCGGCCGGTTAGCGGGTTAGGGGCGCTCATTCTAACAGGGCCCCGCCGCGGCGGCCGGATTGATCCGGATCAAGGCGCGGCCATCGCTCCGGACCGATGATCGCGGCTTGTCTCCCCCATTGGAATCGCTGATGAAAAGCACCCTGCTCCTGTCCACATTCGTCCTCGCCGCCTGTGCCGCCGCACCCGCCATGGCCCAGTCCAAGGGCGACTGGACCCTGGGCGTGGGCATCCACGCGGTCAACCCCGATGCCGACAGCGGCAAGCTGGTCAACGGCACCCTGCCGGTCAACATCGAAAGCTCGGTACGCCCGACCTTCACCGGCGAGTACTTCATCGCCGACCACCTGGGCATCGAACTGCTGGCCTCGACCCCGTTCAAGCACACCATCAATGCCGGCGGACTTGGCCGGATCGGGACCGCCAAGCAGCTGCCGCCGACGCTCAGCCTGCAATACCACTTCAATGATTTGGGCCGGTTCTCGCCCTTCGTCGGCGTCGGCCTCAACTACACCACCTTCTTCGACGAGGACGCCGCCGGCCCGCTCGACGGCCAGAAGCTGAAGCTGGGCGATTCCTGGGGCGCGGCGGCGCACGTCGGCGTCGATATCGCGGTCAACGACAACAGCGCCTTCCGCATCGATGCGCGCTGGATCGACATCGACACCGACGTCAAGCTTGACGGCCAGAACATCGGTACCGCCCACGTCGACCCGACGGTTTACGGCGTCGCTTATGTGATCACGTTCTGAAGCCACGCCCCGGGCGTCATGCCGCGGTTGGATCAGGTCGGTTAAAGTGGCCGGCATGAATCCGACCGCTTTTGTTACTGTTTACCGGCGCGCCCTGCTAGCGGGCGCGCTGTTGGCAGCCTCCGCGCCAGCACTGGCCTGGGGCCCGACCGGCCACCGGCTGGTGGCCGAGCTGGCTGAGTCACGGCTCACGCCCGCGGCCCAGGCCCAGGTCCATTCGCTGCTGGCCGGCGAAGCCGAGCCGAGCCTGGCCGGCATCGCCAACTGGGCCGACAATCTGCGCGATACCAACGCCGAACTGTTCAAACAGACCTCGCACTGGCATTACGTCAATATCGCCGAGAACGGTTGTCACTATCCGCCCAGGCCCGAAGACCCCCATGGCGACGTGGTCAAGGCGCTGCGCGCGCAGACTGCATTGCTGGCCGACCGCTCGCTCCCGCGCGAGCAGCGCCTGCAGGCGCTGAAGTTCGTCGTCCATTTTGCCGGCGACATCCATCAGCCGCTGCATGCCGGCTATCTGTCCGACAAGGGCGGCAACACCTTCCAGATCAACTACCGCGACAAGGGCAGCAACCTGCACAGCCTGTGGGACAGCGGAATGTTGAACAGCACCGGCCTGCGCGAATCGCAATGGCTGACGCGGCTGCAGGCGTTGCCGGCGCAACCTTCCGCGCCCGGCCGCCTGCCTGCCGACACCGCCGTGCAGTGGGCCGAGCACTCATGCTCGCTGGTCGTGCAGCCGGGGTTCTATCCGGCCAGACCCGGCGTCCTGCCACAAACCTATGTCGACCAGCATCTGTCCCTGATGGAGCAGCAACTGCAAGCCGGAGGCCAACACCTGGCGGCGCTGTTGAACCAGAGCCTGGGTGAGCCCTGACAGACTGGACCTGCCGACACGTAACCGCCTGCGACCACCACTTTTCCGTCACCGCCAGGGAACCGCGATGAACCATCAGCACCGTCGACCTCGACACGCCACCGCCGCACGTTGGGCGATGCTGCTGATGGCCTTGCTGTTGTCCGTACAGGCAGGCGCCCAGAGTCGCCAGACCAGGCCACCGCTGACCGTGTTCGCCGCCGCCAGCCTGAAGGAATCGATGGATGAAGTGGCGATCGCCTATCAAGCCGCTACCGGCACCCCGCTGCGGGTTTCGTATGCGGGCAGCTCCGCGTTGGCGCGGCAGATTGAACAGGGTGCGCCGGCCGATGTGTTCTTCTCGGCGGATCTGGCCTGGATGGATTACCTGCAACAACGCGGCAAGGTCAGCGCCGGCGACCGCCATGAGCTGCTTGGCAACCAGCTGGTGCTGGTTGCGCCTGCCTCGCGGCCGCTGCAGGTCGATCCGGCGTTGTCTGGCTCAATCGCCGCGGCGCTGGGCCGGCAACGGCTGGCGGTCGGCCTGACCCGCAGCGTGCCGGCCGGCAAGTACGCACGCCAGGCATTGCAGTCCACGGGTCAATGGGACAGCGTCAGGCATCAGCTGGCCGAGGCGGAAAACGTGCGCGCCGCGCTGATGCTGGTCGCGCGTGGCGAAGTACCACTGGGCATCGTCTATGCCTCCGATGCCAAGGCCCAGCCCGAGGTCAGTATCGCCGGCACCTTCGCTGCCGACAGCCACGCGCCGATCATCTACCCGGTGGCTGCGCTGCAGGGGCCGCGCCAGGACGCGGCGCGACAACTGGTCGCCTGGCTGCGCTCAGCGCAGGCGCAGGCGATTTTCCTGCGCCGCGGCTTCGACGTGCTGGAGCAGCCGTGATGGCTGCCGCTGGCCGGGTCATCCTCAGGTGAGTTGGCTGTCGCCCGACGAGCTCACCGCCATCGGCCTGAGCATGAAGGTGGCATCGGTGGCAGCGCTGGCCAGCCTGCCATTGGGCATCGCGGTCGGCTGGCTGCTGGCGCGCCGGCGCTTTCCCGGCAAGGCCCTGCTGGACGCGGTGATTCATCTGCCGCTGGTACTGCCGCCGGTGGTCACCGGTTATGCGCTGCTGGTGCTGCTGGGCACGCAGGGACCGATTGGCGGCTGGCTGCAGCAGCAGTTCGGCATCGTGTTCGCGTTCCGCTGGACTGGCGCCGCGCTGGCCTGCGCGGTGATGGGATTTCCACTGATGGTGCGCGCGATCCGGTTATCGCTGGAAGCCACCGACCGCCGCCTGGAGCAGGCCGCGTCAACCCTGGGGGCCGGCCCATGGCGGGTGTTCTTCACCATCACCCTGCCGCTGGCCTGGCCCGGCGTGGTCGCCGGCACGGTGCTGGCGTTTGCCAAGGCGCTGGGCGAATTCGGCGCCACCATCACCTTCGTCTCCAACATCCCTGGCGAAACCCAGACTCTGTCGTCAGCCATCTACGGACTGATGCAGGTGCCGGGCAGCGAAGCCGGCATCTGGCGGCTGGCGGCGGTCGCGGTGGCGATTTCGCTGCTGGCATTGCTGCTGTCGGAGTGGCTGGTGCGACGCCAGCGCGGCGAGGAAGACGGCTGATGCTGCGCCTGGACATCCATCTGCGGCGCGGGCATTTCCAACGCCATGTGCAGTTGTCCACCGACGCACGGGTCACCGCATTGTTCGGCCCATCCGGCGCTGGCAAGACCACCGTGCTCAACGCCATCGCCGGCCTGCTGGCTCCGCAGTCAGGGCGCATCGAAGTCGATGGCCGCTGCCTGTTCGACAGTGCCGCCGGCATCAATCTGCCGGTGCACCAGCGCCGGGTCGGTTATGTATTCCAGGATGCGCGCCTGTTCCCGCACCTGGATGTACGCCGCAACCTGCTGTATGGACGCCATCGGCATCCGTCGGCGGCCGGCTTCGAGATGGACGATGTGGTCGAACTGCTCGGCATCGCCGGCCTGCTGGCGCGACGCACCCGCAATCTGTCAGGTGGCGAAGCACAGCGGGTGGCGCTCGGGCGCGCGTTGCTGTCGCAGCCTTCGCTGCTGTTGATGGATGAACCCCTGTCGGCGCTG
This sequence comes from Pseudoxanthomonas dokdonensis, assembly GCF_001431405.1. GTDB lineage: Bacteria > Pseudomonadota > Gammaproteobacteria > Xanthomonadales > Xanthomonadaceae > Pseudoxanthomonas_A > Pseudoxanthomonas_A dokdonensis. The sequence continues at coordinate 179,758 of NZ_LDJL01000007.1, read as the reverse complement.
GATCAGGCCCGCCGCGAAGAACTGATTCCCTACCTGCAGCGGGTGCGCGATCACACCCGCCTGCCAATCGTCTACGTCAGCCACCATGCCGACGAGGTACGCCGCATCGCCGACGTGGTGCATGAATTTTCATGAACCGGCACGAACACTGATCGGCCTCACTGCTTCCGCATCCGCACCGTGGTTTTGCCCTGTTGCGAAGCAAACACGAACGCGTAGGACAGCGTCACGGGAATTTTTTCGATACTGACGCCATCGCCATTGCAACCCGTGTTGTTGCGGTCACGCTGTTTGCTTTCCAGATCCGGGTAACTGCATAACATCGCACTGTCGAACGACCATTGACTGACCGTCTGCATGGCGGCCCGCAGCAAAGCCGGCACTTCGGCCGCCGGTGCGCAGTCCGGCGCCTGTGCCGGCACCACCTGCTGCACGCTGCCGTCCACCGCGACCGCGAACGACACGCAGACCGAAGTCGGTGGCAAATCCACATTGGGAAAATCCGCCGGGAACCCTGGCGACGGATTGTCGTGTGGTTGCGGATAGACGAAGAGCTGAGTGTCCTGCAACTGGTACTGATTGACACCTTCGGGCAAGAACATCCGCTGATCAACGGCAGTCCGCGCGGGTTGTTGTTCGCTGATTGGCGCTTGGCTGGCGCAGGCCGTCAGCATCGCCGACAGCACATACAAGGCCAGCCGATGGCAGGCACGATGGCGATGGCTCACATCCGCACCGGTGCAGTGGCACGGCCCGGATCGTCTGCATCGTCGTTCTCAGGATCCATGGCAAACGTCACCGGCACCCGGATCCATTCTTCGACTGCTTTGCCGTGGCTGATTTTCGGCGCGAACGTCCATTGCCGGGCGGCTTCCAGTACAGCGGCATCGAACACACCGGCCGGCCGGGATTTTTCCACTTGGACCTGTTTGGTGCTGCCATCGCTGCCGACCAGGACCCGCAGCAATACTTCGCCGCTGACCTTGTCCTTGGCCGCCTGTGCCGGATAGCGGGGTGGCGGCATGTGGCTGTGCTCGTAGCGCCCGGAGAAGGTTCTTTCCACTGGCGGTGCTGGCGGTGCCGGGGGTACTGCCGGCGTTGCCGGCATTTCCGGCGCCGCCAACGACGCTGGCACTGCCGGTGCAAGCGGTGCCGGCGGCGCGGCAGGTGCATCCGGCAGGACCGGCGCGACCGATACCACCATCCGCGCCGGCTGCGCCGCCCATGCGGCGATGCCTGCCAACACCAGCGACAGGCCGAGCACGGCGATACCGCCGATGCGACGATGACGCGACGGACCGGGATACTTCAACATGGCGATGCGCTCCTTCAGTGGCCCGATGCCACTCCAGTGACAGACGAATGGGACAGCCTCGGCGGCCAGCCGGGTTTTCAGCATGGTCTCGGCATAACGGCGACGTTGTCCCGGAAAGCAGGCGACGACGGTCTGGTCACGCGCCATTTCCTGATCCTGGCGGACCAGTTTCGCGGCCACATGCAGCAGCGGATTGAACCAGTACAGGCAGCGCAGCCATGCGATCAACGCGTTGACATGGATATCGCCCGCCCGCAGATGGGCGCGCTCATGGGCCAGGATCAGCTGTTGTTCGTCGCGGTTGTAGCGCTGTTCGAAATCCAGCGGCAACACGATGCGTGGTCGCCACAGGCCGTAGACCAGCGGCAATCCGACCGCGGTGGCTGCGCGCTGGCTGCCGTCGACGCATGTCTGCAGTGGGCCCAGGCGTTGCACGAAGCGGCGTTGCTGTACCGCCAGGGTCGCCGCCATCAGCAGCGCACCAGCGAACCAGGTCAGCAGCAGCATCTGCGCGGATGTCCAGTTAGCCGACGCAGCGGCAACACCATGCATGGGCGCCATGGCCATTTCGTTGGCGCCCACAACGACGGTGGTCACTGGCGCCGGCAGCATCACCGCGACCATGGCAATGGGCACCAGCAACCAGCTTGCATAGGCGATGCCGGCACCGAAACAGCGCCGCATCCAGGGTCGCGACAGCATCACCCACAGCATCGCGACGGTACTGGCCAGGGTGCTTTGCCACAGCGTCGAGAACAGTTCACTTGTCATCGTCCAGCTCCTGTATCAGCTGCCGAAGCTCGGCGATGTCCTTGGCCGACAGCCTGCCCTGTTCGCTGAAATGCGCCACCAGCGGCGCCACCCGGCCGCCAAACAGACGGTCGACCAGCCCCTGGCTCTGTTGCGACAACCATTCATCACGCTGCAGCAGCGGCCGGTAGCAATAGCGCCGGCCCTGCTTTTCGGCATCGATGGCGCCCTTGTTGAGCAGCCGGTTGATCAAGGTCTTGATGGTCGCTTCGGCCCAGTCGTGGCGGCTGGCCAGGGCGGCGACGATCTCCTCGGCGGTGCGTGGACTGGCGTCCCAAAGCACCTGCATCACCTGCGCTTCGGCATCACTGATCGGCATGGCGTTTACACCTGTAATTTTTATCGATTACACGCGTAAACAATTGTGCTGTCAAGTCATTTCCGCCAGCCGGACGCGTCAACGTGATCCAGGCTGCTGGCGAGGTCACGGGTCACGCGCGGGGAATCGGGATGGCGGCAACCAGCCAGCGGCCGCCATTACCGAAAACTACACGACGCGTTCTAAGCTATGCCGATGACCATTTACCTGGATAGCCTGGATCAGGCGGTTGAACACATCCTCGGCCATGTGGCCGGCACGCTGCGGATGGGCGCGCCGCTGGGGATCGGCAAACCACATCGGCTGCTCAATGCGTTGTACCAGCGCATCGAAGCCGACCGCCAGCGCCGGTGGCAGTTGTACACCGCATTGTCACTGGATCCACCCGACGCCGGCAGCGGTCTGCAGGGCCGCTTCCTGAAACCGTTCCTGCAACGCCAGTTCGGCGAGGACTTCCCGCGCCTGGACTACGTGCAGGCAATGAAGCGCGATGCGTTGCCGGCCAACATCGAAGTTGAAGAGTTCTACATGCAGTCCGGGGCCCTGCTCAATTCGCGGCAGACCCAGCGCGGCTATGCCAGCCTCAACTACACCCATGTGGCCGAGGCATTGGCCCAGCGCGAAGTGAACATCATCGTGCAGAAGGTAGCGGCACAGGCCGGTAGCGACCGGCTGTCGCTGTCCAGCAACAATGATCTGACCCAGGACACCGTGCAGGCGGTGCTCGATCGCGGCCTGCCGCGTCCGTTGATGGTGGCCGAGATCGATCCGCAGTTGCCGTGGATGGGCGGCAGCGCCAGCGTGGCCGCCGATTACTTCGATCTGGTCATCACCCCGCCGCCGCCGTACCCGAAGTTGTTCGGCTTGCCGCGCCAGCCGATTGGCGATGCCGACTACGCCATCGGCCTGTATGCCAGTGCGCTGGTCCGCGATGGCGGCACCCTGCAGATTGGCATTGGCGCGCTGGCCGATGCCTTGTGCCATGCGCTGGTGCTGCGGCATACCGACAACGCGGCCTACCGGCGGGTGCTGGCGGCGCTGGATCCGCAGCTCGAGCAACACCCGGTGGTGCGTTCGCACGGCGGGCTGGATCCGTTCGAGCATGGCCTGTACGGCTGCAGCGAGATGATCAACGAGGGCTTCAAGCGGCTGGTGGAAACCGGCGTCATCCGCCGCAAGGTGGTCGATGACGAAGCACTGATGACACGCATTGCCACCGGCACCGCCAACCTCGGCGACCTGGCCCGGCTGGATCGCGATGGCGAATATCTGCATGGTGCGTTCTACCTGGGCTCGCCAGACTTCTACGACTGGTTGCGGCAGCTGGACGAAAGCGAACGGCGCGGCATCGGCATGCGCCGCATCAGCGAGATCAACCAGCTGTACGGTGGCCACGAAACCCTGGAGCGGCTGCAGCGGCGCGATGCCCGGTTCTTCAACTCATGCATGATGGCGACCGCGCTCGGCGCGGCGGTATCCGATGCGCTGGAGGACGGGCGGGTAGTGTCGGGGGTGGGTGGCCAGTACAACTTCGTGGCGATGTCGCACGCGCTGCCGGATGCACGCTCGGCACTGATGTTCCGCGCCGTCCGTGAACATGCCGGCAAACAGCAGTCGAACGTGCGCTGGAATTACGGCCACACCACCATCCCGCGGCATCTGCGTGATCTGTACATCAACGAATACGGCATCGCCGATCTGCTGGCGCGCAACGACGAGGAGTGCGTGATCGCGATGGCGGCGATCACCGACGCACGCTTCCAGGCCCCATTGCTGGAGCAGGCCAGGCAATCGCTGAAACTGCGCAGCGACTTCCAGGCACCGGCGCACTGGTGTGACAACACGCTTCAGCGCCTGCAGGAAAAGCTGCGGCCGTTCCGCCACGACGGCAGCCTGCCCGACTACCCGCTGGGCAGTGATTTCACTCCGGTCGAACAGCGCCTGGCCAAAGCACTGGCATGGCTGAAGGCCAACACCGCCAGCACGCCGTCCAGAATCAAGACCGTGCTGCATGCGCTGACCGCACGCAGCCAGGATCACGAAGCCTTCGAACGCATGCAGTTGCAGGCACCCCAGTCCCTTGGCGAGCGTATCGAAGCCCGCCTGCTGGCGCTGGCGTTGCGGCAGACAACGCCAGCCGCATCGCCTTAGTCGCCAGCGCTGCGCCGGTGCGGTGCGAGCACCGGCGCAGTGATGACCACCGGGCTAGGGAATATTGGCGCCGTTGATATGGAATGGGCCGCCGGGCAACGGATGCCGGCCGCCCAGCTCATAACGGTACGGTCCCTGCACCGGACAGCCTGCCGGTGCCGCGCAGGCCATGCCGGGGTTGGTATGGAAAATGACCGGGCCATAGCGGTAATTGCTGACCCTGCGTCCACCGTAGTCGGCCACCGACAGCACATAGCCCTCGGTGCCATGGGTGTCGGCGTCTTCGCTGCTGATGGGATCGACCAGGTCGGCATCGACGATGGTCGCCTCGCCCCGCACCGCGCCACTGTTGTAATCGGCGGCGAACTTGACGAAGTCGATGCGCCGGTCACCGCGCGAGGTGACGATGACTTCGCGCTTGTAGCTGTCCTTGTAGACCCGCCTCGAATCGCTGGCCAGGCCATGCATCTTGGGATAGGTGATGCCGGTCGGATTGCGCCCGACCATGACGCTCGACAGACGCGCAATCTGCTCGGCTCCGGCTTTGCGATCAGGATCCAGATAGCCGCCCAGGTCGAAGATATGCAGCTGCCCCTGCTGGGTGGCGACGAATGCACGGCCGGGTCCCTTGGCAAGCACGTTGACCGCGGTCGGCTTGTGCTCGAAGGCGATGACTTTGGCCACTGTCGGCATCTGTGATGGCTGCGCTTCGAAGCGGTATGGCCACTGCCCCGGCCCCTCGCCCGCGGACGCCTGCCTCTGATCGAAATCGGCCTGGCTGGCAGCGAAATACTGCGCACGGTAATAGCGGAACAACGGCCCCAGGTCGATGACGGCCGCGCGTCGCTCCGATTTTGAAATCACCACTGCCACGCCAGCGCGGGCGGTGCGGTCGCGGTACTCGCCATCGTTGAAGGCCTGCCGCACCGCGGCGTCGTCAAGCAGAAAGTCCTGCGGCTTGTGCATGTAGAGGTAGTCGGTGTGATCGAGTCCGGTCGATGCGGAAATCTCGGTCGGCGCACGCATCTCGTCCGGCAGGTCGATGAAGCCCAGCAGCTTCATGTAGCCGATGTTGCCCAGGTTGGGCAGGCCGGGATAGAAGCCCCGCCATTCGCCCCAGAAGTCGCTGCGGCAATTGCCATCGCGGCAGGCCGCGGTCTGTCCGCCCAGCGCGATCACCGCCACCTGGCCGCGGATGTTGACCGTGTCCCAGATGGTTACCAGGGCGAACTCACTGCTGTGGGTCAGCACGATGCCGGTCGGCACCTTGCCCGCTGGCAGCTTGAGGCTGGCGCGATTGTAGGCGGTGTTGCTGCCGGTGCCACCGATCAAGCCACTCTGGAATGCCATCAGGCTGTTGCTGCACCAGCCCTGTCGATAGCAGCGGCCGATGGCGATCGCCTTGCGCGCGTCCGTACCGTAATCCAGCGCATGGAAGTCATCGAAGCCCTCGCGATTGTCGCCGTAGTAGGTGGTCCAGCTTGGCTCCGGCTTCTGGCTGTAGGTGTTGTTGGCCATCGCCAGCGCCTGGAAGCTGGCCACGCCAACCGATGTCTCGGGCGTATCGGCCACATAGGCCGCGTGCGCGATGCTGGACGAATAATCACCGACCTTGGCCTGCAATGGACCACCCAGCTGCCAGGTGCCGCAGAAGCCGCCGTGCTGGCTTGCATGACATCCGCGCTTGCCGCCCACGCTCCAGGCAATGGGATCGAATGAATGATCGGGACGTGCGCTGAGGGTGGGACGACCTTCGTTGCCGGTCGCGCCATAGGCAGCAGCGGATGGGCCGTAGCGGTATTCGATGCCGTCGGCCGTGCTCAATTTCGCCGCCATCTCGCGATAGGCCGTAACGACGATGTCGCCGTTGACGTCGACAACGTCGCCCTGCAGGGCTATGCCAGCTCCTGGCGCAGGCGCGGGCGGAGGTGGCGCGGGAGTCGGTGGCGGCGGCGGTGGCGGCGGATCCGGCTCACCTCCACCACCGCAGCCGGCGATCGCCAGCATCATGAGCAACGAGATCCTGCACTTCCTGATGAACAATCTGTTTCTCCTTGTTTGATCTAAGGCCCGATGCTGGTTTGATGCGCCGCGCGGTCACGTCGCTCCGAGCCCATCGTTTCGAGCTCATCGATAGCAGTCCACCGCTACGATCCGACCTGTGTGATCACTTCAAACTGATCGTGCCGGCATCAGCCCGCGCCACCGCATCGCTGCGCTGACCGCGGATTGCGTTTCACCTGATCGCCTGACCACTACCACAGCGATGTGCAGCGGCCCGGCGGCAACACCCGCTGCCAGCAACATGGCGCATGCGCGGAATTTCAGGATTGGCTGCGGTCGGAACCGGAATAGAAAACCGTATCCGCTGTAAGCAAGCGGTGAGGAAAATGCACATTCGATCATGGTGGCGGTGACGCACTGGCCGCTGATGATCGTGTTGCGCAGGATGCAGACGTGCGCCTGATCATGATGGCAAGCATGCCGATCATGTCGACGGTATCGACTACGGGCAGCTTCCCTGCGCGCAAAAAAAAGAGCCGGTTGCAAGCACCGGCTCTTCCTGTTTGTCGGCGGCGACAGCGGTCGCCGCTGACTGTCGCCGGTCAGCCCAGCGATCGGGCGGCTTCGACCACCGCCTCGACGGTGATGCCGAAGTGCTTGTACAGCTCGTCGGCCGGGGCCGAGGCACCGAAGCTGTGCATGCCGACCACGGCGCCATCCAGGCCGACGTACTTGCCCCAGAAATCGGCAATCGCCGCTTCCACCGCCACCCGCTTGCGCACGGCCTTGGGCAGCACCGATTCGCGATACTCGGCGCTCTGGCGATCAAACACGTCGGTGGACGGCATCGACACCACCCGCACCTTGTCACCCAGCTGCGCGGCGGCTTCCATCGCCAGGCCGACTTCCGAACCGGTCGCCAGCAAAATGATTTCCGGCGTGCCGTTGCTGTCCTTCAGCACATAACCGCCACGGGCAATCGCCGCGACCTGTTCGTCGCTGCGGGTTTGGTGCTGCAGGTTCTGGCGGCTGAACACCAGGCAGCTGGGACCGCTGCGGCGTTCAATCGCCGCCTTCCACGACACCGCCGATTCGACCGCATCGCACGGGCGCCAGACGTCGTTGTTGGGGATGTAGCGCAGGCTGGCCAAGTGTTCGACCGGTTGATGGGTCGGGCCGTCCTCGCCCAGGCCGATCGAGTCATGGGTATAGACGTGGATGACGTGGGCCGGGATCAGCGCGCTCATCCGCACCGCGTTGCGGGCGTAGTCGCTGAACACCAGGAAGGTGGCATCGAACGGCAGGAAGCCGCCATGCAGGGCCAGGCCGTTGCTGATCGCGCTCATCGCGAATTCGCGCACGCCGTAATAGACGTAGTTGGCATCGGCATCGTCGCTGGCAACCGACTTGCTGGCCTTCCACAAGGTCAGGTTGGAGTGGGCCAGATCCGCCGAACCACCGACCATTTCCGGCAGCTGCGGTGCGAACGCTTCGATGCTCAGTTGCGATGCCTTGCGCGAGGCGATGGTCTGGCCTTCGGCCTGCAGCTTGGCGATGAACGCATCGGCGGCGGCGGAAAATCCTTCGGGCAGTTCACCATGCGAGCGGCGGCTGAGTTCGGCGGCCTCGTCGGCAAAGTGCCTGGCGTATTTGTCGAACAGGGTGTTCCACTGGTCTTCACGGACCACGCCGGTGTTGCCGGCACGCCAGCCATCGTAGATTTCCTGCGGGATTTCAAACGGGCCATACGGCCAGTCCAGCGCCTTGCGGGTGGCTTCCAGTTCGTCCTTGCCCAGTGCGGCGCCGTGCGAGGATTCCTTGCCGGCCTTGTTCGGCGAACCGAAGCCGATGATGGTGCGGCAGCAGATCAGGGTCGGCTTGTCGGACTGCGCCAGCGCGGCGTCGATACCGGCCTTGATCGAGTCCGGATCATGGCCATCGACGTCACGCACCACGTGCCAGCCGTAGGCTTCGAAACGGGCCGGGGTGTCGTCGGTGAACCAGCCATCGGTGTTGCCGTCGATCGAAATATGGTTGTCATCCCAGAAGCAGATCAGCTTGCCCAGGCCCCAGGTGCCGGCCAGCGAGGCGGCTTCGTGGGAGATGCCTTCCATCAGGCAGCCATCGCCCATGAACACCCAGGTACGGTGGTCGACGATGTCGAATTCAGGACGGTTGTAGCGCTGGGCCAGCAGCTTTTCCGCCAGTGCGAAGCCGACCGCATTGGCGAAACCCTGGCCGAGCGGACCGGTGGTGGTTTCCACCCCCGGGGTTTCGTCACGTTCGGGATGGCCGGCGGTCTTGCTGTGCAGCTGGCGGAAGCGCTTGAGTTCTTCCATCGGCAGGTCGTAACCGCTCAGGTGCAGCAACGCGTACTGCAGCATCGAGCCATGGCCGTTGGAGAGGATGAAACGATCGCGGTTGAACCAGCGCGGGTTCTTCGGGTTGTGCCGCAGGTAGTCGTTCCACAGCACCTCGGCGATGTCGGCCATGCCCATCGGCATGCCGGGGTGCCCGGAATTGGCTTGTTGCACCGCATCGGCGGCGAGGAAGCGAATGGCGTTGGCAAGCTGGCGGCGGCCAGGCTGGTTGGAGGCGGGCGTCGTCATGGGATTATCGGCAGCGAAGGGAGGCCCGCCACGTGCGGGCCGCCCATTGTCCCACAGTCAGCCGATCATTTAGAAACCGGCTCCGCCGCCGCGTGGCGGAAATTCCTTGCAGTTCAGTCGCTTGATGCCGATGCCGTGCCGGCAATCGGACCCGGCGGCGACCGCTCAGGCATCCATCGCCGTGGCCGGGGCGTCTTCTTCGCCCTCCGAGACCAGCGTGGCCAGCATCAGGTCACCGGTGACGTTGAGCGTGGTCCGGCACATGTCGAGGAAGCGGTCCACGCCGAGGATGATGCCGATGCCTTCCGGTGGCACCCCGACCATGCCGCAGATCAACGCCACCACCGGCAGCGAGCCGGCCGGCACGCCGGCGGTACCAATGCCGCCGAGAATGCAGACAAACATTACCGTCAGCTGTTGGGTCAGGCTGAGATCGACGCCGAAGAACTGGGCCAGGAACAGCACCGTCACCCCTTCGAACAGCGCGGTGCCATTCTGGTTGGCGGTGGCACCGACGGTCAGCACGAAGCGCGAGACCTTGTTCGGCAGCTTGAGGTTGTCTTCCGCTACCCGCAACGCGGTCGGCAGCGTGGCATTGCTGGAGGCGGTGGAGAACGCCATCAGCATCGCTTCCTGCACGCCCTTGAAAAAGCCCAGCGGTGAACGATGGGCGATGACCTTGACCGCCAGCGAGTAGACCACGAACATGTGCAGCGCCAGCGCCAGCACCACCACGCCAACGTAGGCGCCCAGCCGGTACAGCAGATCCCAGCCGAACTGCGCGGCCAGGTTGAACATGAAGCAGAACACCGCGTAAGGCGCCAGCCGGATGACCAGACCGATCAGCGTCATCGAGACTTCGAACAGACCCTCGATGCCGCGCTTGAAGGTGGCGGTGGCCGGGGTGTTGGTCATGACCAGGCCGATGCCGATCATCAGCGCGAAGAACATCACTCCCAGTATTTCGTTGTTGGAGGCGGCGCCGACCACGTTGTCCGGCACGATCGACAGCAGCATGTTCAATCCGCCCGGCTGCTCGTGGGTTGAGCTGACGATGGCCTGCGCGCGGCCTGCGCTTTCGGCCAGCAACTGCTGCGCCACCACTTGATCGACGCCGGCACCGGGCTTGAGCCAGTTGACCAGCAGCAGTCCCAGCGCGACCGCGATGCCCGATATCAGCACCGTATAACCGAGCGTGCGCCAGCCGATGCGACCCAGCGAACGGATGTCGCCCATTTCCGACACACCGACCACCAGCGCCGAGAACAGCAGCGGAATCACCAGCATGAAGATCAGCCGCAGGAACAGCGTGCCGGCAGGCTGGGTGATGTGGCTGGTGATCCAGTTGACCCAGCCGGCATCGGCACCAACGCTGGCATGGATGATCAGGCCAAGCACCAGGCCGGCGGCGAAGCCGATGGCCATTTTCCAGTGCAGCGGCAGTTTTCCGCGGGTGTTGTGTTGCGCGCTCATGTAGCGTCCGGGTGCAGGTTTGCGCAGAGCTTAGCAAACCCGCCCCAGGCCGACTTCACCGCTGCGGATACAGCGGCGGCAACGGCGATGGATCTTCGTTGTCCACGACACGCCACTGCGGACCATCACGGAATGCCTGGCGCAGCGCATGGCGGGCGCTGACGGCGTCGCCGTCGGCCCAGCGCGCACGGCGCAGGGTTTCGATCGCCGCGCGTTGGTCGGGGCTGGACAAACGTGCCGACAACGCGTCGAGTTCGCGCAGCGGCGGACTGGCCATGCCTTTCAGCACCTCGGCAACCTCGTCCAGATCACCGGTATCCAGCACCCGCTTCAGATCCGCCAGTGCATGGCGCGGCCGCGCGGTGGGCACGCGGGCAGTGGCCGCGGATGACTTGCCGCCGTGGGCCAGCACCGGCGCAGGCCGCCGCAGCAACGCCCACAGCAACGTCAGCAACCACAGGATGGCGAAGCCGGCGGACAGCCAGATCCAGACCCGCGATACCGGTTGCCGCAGCTGTATCCGGTCATCACTGGTCGCTGCCGAGGCAGCGTTCGAACCAACGTCAGCGGTGGTCGCGGCAGGTGCCGGAGTCGCGAATCCACCACTGCCCGGCAAAACCTTGAGGGTGAGATCGGGCAGCACCGCCTGCTGCGGACTGTCATCGCCGACCCGCCACCAGCCGATCCGCAGGCCGGCAATGTCCAGCCGGCCGGGCTGGTTGGGCACGATGGAGAAACTGCGGGTCATGCTGACCTGCGGCCTGCCATCGATGAAGCGCTCGTTGAACTGCGGCGGCTCGGCGAACACCTGCGCTCCCGGCGGCGCCGGCAGCGACAGTTCGGGCAGCTGCGATTGGGTCGCGCCGCTGGCAACCGCTTCGATGGTGACCTTGGCCGCCTGTCCGGCACGCAGCGACTGCGGTGCGTCGAGGTAGCGCAGTTTCAGATCCGTCAACGGCAACCACGGTTGCGGTGCGTTGGCCGGCAACGGCTTGACCTGCAATGTCTGCGCGCTTCCTGCCGCCCGGATGTCGCGACTGTTGCCGCCGAAGAAATCATCCATCCAGCCACCGGCGCCGCGGCCATTGAAGCGTGCCGCCGGCAGCACCAGCTTGCCGCTGTGGTCAGGAACCAGCAGGAACCGTCGCTCGACCACGTTGTAATGGCGACCGGCCAGGTTGCGGCTGCTTTGCACGTCGTCACCGATTTTCTGCAACAGCGCGCCATCCGGACTATCCAGCTCGAGTTGTCCGGACGCCAGCGGTACCGCGTAGTACAGCCGCAATGTCACCCCCACCGATTGCTGCACATAGGGTGTCGGATCGTCGACCTCGACTTCGACGAAGGTACTGTCGCCACGCTGGGCGGCGCTATCGGCACTGATCACCGGGCGGCCTTCGCCCACCTTCAGGCGCAGCGGCGCCGTGCGCTGGTTGCCGAGCGTCAACGCCGGCACCACCAGCTCACCGCTGCGCTTGGGTGCCAGCACGATTTCATAGGTGGTGCTGTTGCGGAAATTGCCGTTGATGTTCTGTACCGAGCGCCGGGTGGACTGATCCTGCAATGCGAAATCGTCCAGCAACGGGGTCAGATCCGGCGAACCGCGCAACTGATCGGTCTGCACGGTCAGGGTCACCGATTCACCCAGCGCCACGCTCGATCTGTCCAGGCTGGCGCTGGTCTCCGCCCGGGCCAGCGGAATCACGCAGATCAGCAGCATCCACGTCCATAGCCATCGGTGAAAACGCACGCTCATCGTCCTTCCCTCTGCCGGCGTTCGTATTCCAGCCGGAACTTGGTTTTCAGCAGTCCGCCGGGATCGTCCGGCACTCTTCGCAGCCAGGCATCAACCGCCTGCCGTTGCTCGCGCTGCTCGGTGGTTTCACCGGCCACCGCGGCTTTCTGTTGTTCGCCCTGGCCATCCTTGTTCGCCTGTTCCAGTGCCTGCTGCATGCGCTGTTTCTGCGCGGCATCGGCCGCCTGCTGGGCGGCACTGTCTTCGGCGCCTGGCGGCGGCGCCGCGGTGTCGGCGCTGGACTTTGCCGGATTACCGGCAGGTGCTGCCTTGTTGTTATCGGCGCTGGCCGATGATGGCGACGTTGATCGGGAGGCAGGGGGCGGCGACGGCTGGTTATCGCCCGGCCTGGCATCGCTTTTGGATGCCTGATCCTGGTGCCTGTCGCCGGCCGATGCGTTGTCACCCGCCGCGCCGGATTGCTGCGAACCCTGGCCCTGCTTGTCGGACGGCTTCTGCCCGGACGGTGGCTGTCGTTTGCGCGCGGCTTCGACCGCGGCACGGTTGGCCAGCGTATCGGCCTCGCCGGGTTTCAACTGCAACGCGCGATCATAGGCCTTGATGGCGGCGTCGTATTGCCCCTGCTTGGCCAGCGCATTGCCGTAGTTGTACAGGGCTTCGCTGGACTCGATGCCAGCGAACGCCTGCTCGGCCTGTTTGAAATCCCCGTTGCGGTACGCTTGCACGCCCTGCTCGATGCGCTGGTACTGTTTTTGGTCCGCACGCTGCCACCAGTCGCCGCCGGGCTTTCCGGCCCCGGCCGAAGTCGCCGCCGCTTGCGCCAAGGCCGGCGACGGCGCCGCCATTGGCAACATGACCGCCACCAGCAGCCACGCGGCCAATGCCCCACGGCGGAACGCCAACGCGACCAGCAACAGCAGCGGCAACAGCAGCCAGTAGCCCTGATCCAGCCAGATCCGTTGTTGCGATTGGCCCTGCCCGCTGCCTGCCGCAGCGGCGTTCAACACGCCCAGTGATTGCAGGTCTGCGTCATCATTGCCCAGGCGCGCGTACTGGCCACCACCGGCGGCGGCCAGTCGCTGCAGGCTGGTGGCATCCAGTCGTGCCTGGGCGATGCTGCCATCGCGCTGGCGATAGGCGGAACCACTGGCGGTACCGACACCGAGCACCGATACCTGCCAGCCCTGCCCCGCGGCAGCGGCGGCGCTGGCAATGGCTGCCGGACCCGCGTGATCGGTCAGCAGCAGAATCTGGCCCTTGGAGAAATCCGCCTGCTGCAACAGGGTGATGGCCTGTTCTATTGCCCGCTGTGGCCGCTGCCCGTCCACCGGCATGACGTCCGGCGACAGCGCATCCAGAAACAAGGCCACGTTACCGCCATCGTCAGTCAACGGGGCCACGGTGAAGGCGTCGTCGGCATAGGCCAGCAGCGCCACTTCACCGTCCTTGCGTTGCGACAGCAGCCGCGCCAGTTTGGCCCGCACCTGCAACAACCGCGACGGCGGCAGGTCGGTCGCGTTCATGCGGCTGGACATGTCCACCGCGATCACCAGCGGCGCGTGGTTCTGCCATAGCGGTTGCGCCTGCTGGCGCCAGGCGGGGCCGGCCATCGCCAGCACCGCCAGCAGCCACGCCAGCGTCATCCCCAACAACGGCCACCAGTAAGCACTGCGGCCTTCGACCATCAAGCTCGGCAGAAGATGCGCATCGACGTGTTGCCGCCAGATGTTGCGCTGGCGATGACGGACCCGCCAGAACAGCCACAGCAACGGCAGCAGCGCCAGCGCCCATAGCCATTGCGGGCGCAGGAAATGCAGCGACAGGGCCTGCTCGATCATCAGCGGCGCCTCGGCCAGATCAGCAGCAACAGCGCCAGCGCCGCGGCAAGACCCAGTGGCCAGCGATAGCATTCAATCATCGGGCGCACCGCCTGCGCCGCCTGCCGGGTCGGCTCTATCCGATCCAGCTCGGCATAGATGCCGGCCAGTTCGTCAATGTCGCGGGCACGGAAAAAACGGCCACCGGTCTGCTCGGCAATCTGGCGCAGGCCACGTTCGTCTATCTGTTCGCCATCACCGGGCAACGGCATGTTGATGCCGAACACCGACATCATCCCGCCATCGCTGCCGAAGGCGATGGTATGCACGCGCACGCCTTCGATCCGGGCCAGTTCGGCGGCCTTGATCGGGTCCAGGGTGCCGGCGGTATTGACGCCATCGGTGAGCAGCACCAGTACCCGCTGCCCGCGCGGCTGCTCACGCAGGCGCTTGACCGCCAGGCCGATGGCATCACCGAGCGCGGTTTCGCGTCCGGCCAGACCCACCACACTGTCGCGCAGCTGATCACGCACACTGCCCAGATCCCGGGTCAGCGGCGTCAATGCATAGGCGTGCTGCCCAAACACGAGCAGGCCGACGCGATCGCCTTCGCGGCGATCCAGGAAGTCCGCCAGCACCGCCTTGGCGGCGGTCAGACGGTCGACCACGTTGCCGCCCAGCACCATGTCGTTCTCGCTCATGCTGCCGGACAGATCCACCGCCAGCATCAGGTTGCGGCTGTCCTGCGGCGGCACGATCGGCTCGCCCAGCATCTGCGGCCGCGCCGCCGCCGCGCACAGCAAGGTCCACGCCAGCCATGCCAGCCACAACGACGGCCTGCGCACCGCGCTGCCGCCCTGTGCCGCGATCGATTGCAGCTCGCTGCCATACGGCACCCGCAACGCGGCAGCCTGCGAGCGCCGCGCCGGCAGCGACCACTGCACCAGCCACGGCAACGGGAAGGCCAGCCACAACCAGCGCCAGGCGAAACCGGCAAACGAATCCGGCAGGAACGGCAGCATTGACCAGTCCAGGCTCATCGGCGTTTTTCCATCAACGCCAGGAACCGCGGCCGCGCCAGCATCCGCAGGCGTTCGACCGCGTCCGCCTCGACCGTGGGCTGGAAACCGCCGTCCAGCAGCAAGCGACCCGGCCCCTGCGAGAACGACTGGCCGTGGTCGCCATCAAGAAACCGCAGCCAGGCTTCGCCGTGCAATCGGTCGGCGCGGGCATCGGCACGCCGTGATGCACGTCGCAGCAGCTCGGACATCGCCGCGACCTGTTCGCTGGGACTGCCGCGCTGGCTGGCGTCGAACAACTGTCGATGGCGTCGCCGGCGCCGGCTGCGCCGCCAGGCCATCAACGCCCACCCTGCCAGCAGCAGCACCAGCGCAGCCAGCAGCAACCACCAGCCCGGCGCCAACGGCCACCACGCCGGTGCCGACGGCACATGCACATCACGCAGGACCAGGGCCGCCATCATCACGCCACCTGCGACTGGCTGCGATGGGCGCCGGCCAGCCATGCGTCGCTGCTGTCATGCGCGGCCAGCACCACCGCGTGCACGCCACGTTGCGCCAATGACTGTCGTGCCTGTTGCAGCGGCGCGTCGAACATCTGCTGCCAGGCCTGCTGGTGCGACGGCGAAGTCATGTCAACTTCGACGCGCTGGCCGGCGCCGGCGGCACTGCTCGCAAACGGCAATCGCGCCTTCGGCGGCGATTGTTCCAGCGCATCGACCAGCAGCAGCACCACCACTTCGTGATGCGCTGCCAGCGCTGACCAGCGGCTGGCTTCGACCTGCAATACGCTGCGGGGTTCGGCCAGCACCACCAGCCGCGAGCCCGGGCGCAGCAGCCGGCCGGCGCTTTCCAGTGCCGCCGGCAGGCCCAGATCATCGGCCGGCGCCTGCGTGTACCAGCGCACCAGTGCATCCAGCACCCGCAATGCGCCACGGGTACCGGCGGCCGGTGACAACGGCGGCTCGGCGTGGGTACCGCGCAGGGCGGCGACCCGATCACCCTCGCGGATCGCTGTCCACACCGCGATCGCACCGGCGCGCGCGGCCTGCACCGATTTGAAACGGACCCGGGTGCCGAAATACAACAGCGGACTGGTATCGGCCACCAGCAGGGTCAGCCGTTCGCGTTCGGCCTGGAACAGTTTGGTATGGGTGCGGCCACTGCGCGCGGTCAGCCGCCAGTCGATATGGCGGACATCGTCGCCTGCGACATATTCACGCGACTCGGCGTACTCCATGCCGCGGCCGCGCAGGCTGGACGCGGCGTTGCCGGCCAGGTTGAAGCGTCCCTTGCGCACGCCCTTGCGCCGCTGCGCCAGCGAGCGCAGGCCGATCAACTCGGCCAGCGTCGGGCTGACGCCATCGGTGGAAATGCTGGTGGTAGGCATCGCCACAGCCTTCAGGGCAGCGGGACCACGTCAAGCAGGGCCGCGACCAGACGATCGCCGTCCCAGCCTTCGGCGGTCGCTTCGTAACTGGGCAGCACCCGGTGCCGCAGTACGTCCGGGGCAATCGCGCGGATGTCATCGGGTGTGACGTAATCGCGGCCGGCCAGCCAGGCGCGGGCACGGGCACAGCGCTCCAACGCGATCGAACCACGCGGGCTGGCACCCCAGGCAATCCGGCGCGCCAGTTGCGGGTCGTAGCGGGCGGCATCACGCGAAGCCAGTACCAGTTCGACCAGATAGCGCTCCAGCGCTGGTGCCAGATGCAGGTCAAGCACTGCCGAGCGTGCCGCGAACACGTCTTCCAGCGGAATCCTGTCCAGCGCCTGCGCCAGCGGTTGCAGATCATTGCGTGCGCGCTCGCGGGCCAGCCGCAGGATCTCCACTTCGGTGGCGGCTTCGGGATAACCAACGCGGACGTGCATCAGGAAGCGATCCAGCTGCGCCTCGGGCAACGGGAATGTGCCTTCCTGTTCAATCGGGTTCTGGGTCGCCATGACCAGGAACAATGCCGGCAGCGGATAGGTGTGGCGGCCGACGGTGACCTGGCGCTCGCCCATCGCTTCCAGCAATGCCGACTGGACCTTGGCCGGGGCGCGGTTGATTTCATCGGCCAGCAGGATCGGGTGGAACACCGGCCCGGCCTGGAACTCGAAACGTCCGTCCTGCGGACGCCAGACTTCGGTGCCGGTCAGATCCGCCGGCAACAGGTCCGGGGTGAACTGGACCCGCGCGAACTCGGCCTGCAGGCGCTCGGCCAGGGCGCGGATGGCGGTGGTCTTGGCCAGTCCGGGTGCGCCCTCGACCAGCAGGTGGCCATCGGCCAGCAAGGCGATCAGCAGACGCTCGATCAGCTCCGACTGACCGACGATGGTCTGCGCCAGCGACGCGCGCAGGCCGTGGAAGACATCGTGCAGCCGGCTGCCGGCAACATCGGGTGGGTCAAGCTGGGCGGGGCTGGGTTGGCTGTCCATCAGGCTCTGATCAGGTCCGGGTGGGGACCATTCTGACCGATAGCGCCGGCGAAGGTTCAATCATGGCGGCCGCGCGGCCGGCTTGCAGACAGCAAACCCCGCAAACAACAAGGGACCCGAAGGTCCCTTGTCGTGTTCCCGGCGCGGTGGTGGTTACTGCTTGGCCACGCGCAGGATCTTGGGAGTGACGAAGATCAGCAGCTCGGCTTTTTCCTTGCTGCGGCCCTTCTTCTTGAACAGGTTGCCGAGGAACGGCACGTCGCCCAGGAACGGTACCTTGGAGACGCTGCTGCGGTCGGTGAACTCGTACACGCCACCGATGACCACGGTCTGGCCATCGTCGACCAGCACCGCGGTGTTGATTTCGCGCTTGGCCAGTTCAGGCACCGAACCGAAATCGCCGAGGTCGATGAACTGGGTCACTTCGTCCTTCTTGACGTTCAGCGACAGGAACACCCGGTTGTCGCTGGTGATGGTCGGCACCACCTTCAGCTCCAGCACCGCTTCCTTGAACTGCACGGTCGGAGTGGCGATGCCGGTGCCGCTGCCGGTCACGGTCAGGTAGCCGACTTCGCGACCCTGCTTGATGCTGGCCTCACGCTGGTTGGTGGTGACCAGGCGCGGGTTGGAGATGACCTCGCCACGGCCTTCTTCCTGCAGCGCGGACAGCTCCAGATCCAGA
Source organism: Pseudoxanthomonas dokdonensis (assembly GCF_001431405.1). Lineage (GTDB taxonomy): Bacteria > Pseudomonadota > Gammaproteobacteria > Xanthomonadales > Xanthomonadaceae > Pseudoxanthomonas_A > Pseudoxanthomonas_A dokdonensis. Next base: position 161,382 of record NZ_LDJL01000007.1, on the reverse strand, counting down.
TTGAAGTTGGCGCCCAGCAAGGTATAGGCGAGACTGGCGGGCGTACCCTCGGTGAAATTCTTGGCCGGCAAGTTGACGTTCAAACCGCGCGTCGCGTTGCCACCGCTACCGGCGCTCGGTACTCCGCTGCCAATACTCGCGGTATTGTCCCCATAATCGTGGCTACCACCTATACCGAAACGAGCGCCCAGATCGCGGGCGAAGGTGTCGGTGGCGATGACGATGCGGCCTTCGATCAGCACCTGGTCAACCGGACGGTCGATCACCGAAATCAGCTCACGCATCTGCGCGACCTTCTTCGGGATGTCGCTGATCATCAGCGTGTTGGTGCGTTCGTCGGCAACGATGCGGCCACGCTGCGACAGGAAGCCGTTTTCCTGATCGTTGCTGCCACCGCCACCGCCGCTGTTGCCACTGTTGCCGATGCCCTTGGCTTCGGTCAGTGCTTTGAAGATGGCGTTGGCATTGTGGTAGTTGATCTGGATGTACTCGGTGACCAGATCTTCGCGGTTTTCAATCGCGATGCGGGCGTCTTCCTTGTCCTGCTCGAACTTGGCCAGCTCCGGCTGCGGCGCCACCCAGACCACGCCACCTTCGCGGCGCTTGTCCAGGCCCTTGGCCCGCAACACGATATCCAGGGCCTGATCCCACGGCACGTTGACCAGCCGCAGGGTGACGTTGCCCTGGACGGTGTCCGAGGCGACGATGTTGAGGTTCGACTCCTCGGCAATCAACTGCAGCACGGTGCGCACCGGCACGTCCTGGAAGTTGAAGGTCACCGGGCGGCCCTTGTACTGGCGCTCGGCGTTGGCGGTGGCAATCCTGGCCGCCGCGGTGGCGATCGAAGTGGACGCGGTGGCGCCCATCGCCGCGCGCTCGCTCTTCGGCACGATCTCGACCACGTATTCGTTGCCGGTCTGGTAAGCCAGCGATTCGAATGCACCGTTGGTGCTCAGCACCAGTTGCGTGCCGCTGCCCTGCGGATGGGCATCGATGCGCTGCACCGGAGTAGCGAAGTCAACCACGTTCAGCGGCTTCTGCAGCGAAGCAGGCAACACCGCGTTGCCGACGTCCACCACCACCGAAGAGCCGAGATTGCGCAGGTCGGGCGCCGCGCCGTTGCCGTCGAAGCTGAGCACCAGCCGGCCGGCGCCGTCCTCGCCACGGCGGAAGTCGATATTGGATACCGACACCTGTGCGGCCTTGCCGGCGGTGGCCGGCGTCGAAGCAGCCGGTGGCGCGGCCATCGCGGTGCCGGCGCAGGCCAGCAGGCCGATTGCCAGCGCCAGGGTGCAGGCCCTGAACGAACGCGCCTTGAAGGTGCCGGCCCCGAGCGTGGCCAAGCGCCGGAACGGCCGCAGGCTTTGGGCATTGTTTGCGGTCATCGTGTTTCCCCTAATCATTGATCTTCAAGCGCAATCGAAGCAGGCCGTTCCAGCCAGCCACCCGCACCGTCCGGCACTAATTCAACTAGTTCAATTCCATCTTCGCGAACGGCGGTCACACGACCGTCGCTCTGCCCCAGATAGGCCCCCGGCCGGACCCGGTACGTGACCTTGTCCGGCGCCATCACCAACGCAATCAGATTGCCGCCCTGGCCAAGCGTACCGACCATGTCCAGGCTGTCCAGCGGATACGCTTCCAAGGTTTCCTTGCGCCGGTTCGGGTCCGGACGCAGGCCGCTGTTGGCGTCCTGGTTGTTCCAGGCATCGCTGAACGGATCACGCATGGCCTGGGCGGCGTATTCGAATGTTTCAAACTGCTGCATCACCGGCAACGGCTCCAGCGGCGGCGCCGGGCGGGCGCGGATGTCGGCCACCCACTTCTGCAGGTTGGGCGCATCGCCGGGCGAGCTGGTGATGGTGCGGGCGCAACCGGCCATCAACAGGACCACGCCGATGGCAACACACGCGCGGGTAATTGGCTTGATCGCCATCCTCATGCCCCCTTCTTGCTGTTGCTGGCATCGGCGGCGGCGGCCTTGGCCTGATCCTCGATTTCCTGTTCGTCGAGGTAGCGGTAAGTCTTGACCGTGCCGGACAGTTCAAGCGCGCCGCTGCTGGTGATGGCCCCCTTGCCACCACGCGGCTGCAGCGAAATGTCATGCATGGTCAGGATGACCACGCGTGGCAGCGAGGCCACGCCGCTGACGAAGGCGCCGAACTGGTGGTAGCTGCCGACCATGCGCAGGGCGATCGGCTTTTCGGCGTAGAACTCCTTCGGCGTTTCCGGACCCGGCTGGAACAGCTCGTTGGACAGGCCGCTGGACAACGCGGTCTGCGAGATGTCGATGATCAGATCCGGCATCTCGGTCTTGCTCGGCAGCTGCCGCAGCATCTGCTGCAGTACCTGTTCCATCTGCGCCAGCTGCTGCTTCAACGGCTCCAGGTTGGCGGCCTTGCCCTGCTCGGTCTCGAACTCGCCGCGCAGGCTGGCTTCCTTGCTCTCCAGATTGGCCAGCTCTTCGCTCTTGCCCTTGATGACCAGGAAATAGGCCAGGAACAGGATCAGCAGGCCGACCAGGGCGCAGAAACCAATCTTGGCATTGCGCGGCCAGCTGCCGATGTTGTTGAAGTCGAGGTTCTTGAGTGAGGTTTTCTGGCTCATGACTGGTTGCCCCCGGTGTTGACCGGCGTGGACGGGCCTTCGGCATCGGCGGGCGTCGCCGCCGGCGCGGCCGGCTGCGGCACCGGATTGGCCGGATTGGCTGCATCGGGGTTGGCGGTTTCGGTGGCAGGCGTTGCCACCGGGGCGGGATTGGTGGCTGCCGGGATGGCGGCATCGCTGCTCACCGCGGCGGCCGGCGTGTCGGCGGCGTTCACCGCAGGCGCGTCAGCGGCGCTGGTCGCCACGTCGGCGGCGTCCGCAACCTTGGCGGTACCATCCTCGTTCTCATTCGGATTGGCCAGCTTGACCTGCAACGTGAACACGTACGGCAGTTCGCGGCTGGTGGCGTTGACCACCGCATTCTTCTCCGGCGGCTTGGCCTCGATGATCGCCAGGTCCGGCTTGGTCATCCAGCCCGAGCCTTCCAGGTTGCGCATGTAGGCGCTGACCCGGGCGTTGGACTGGGCGCGGCCTTCCAGGGTCAGCATCTCGCCTTCCTGCTTGATGTTGGACAGCGCCACGCCATCGGGAATGGTGCGTACCAGCGAGTCGAACAGGTGCACCATCTGCGAGCGGTTGGCCTGCAGTTCCTCGATGACCTTCTTGCGCGCCAGCAGGCGGTCCTTCTGCTTGTCGAGCGCCTTGATCTCCTCGTTCTGCGCCTTGACCTTGTCGATCTCGGTCTGCAGGAACTGGTTGCGGTCGTTCTGCCCGCTGATCTGGCGGTCGTAATAGAACCAGATCATGAAGGACAGCAGCAGGCCACCGATGGCGGCCACGCCCAGCATGGCGTAGAAGTCCCGCTGGCGTGCCGCGCGGCGTTCGGCACGCCAGGGCAATAGGTTGATTTTCGCCATCAGTCAAAGCTCCTCAAGGCCAGGCCGGTGGCAATCATCAGGGCCGGCGCATCCTGGGCCAGCGCATGCGCCTGTACCCGCGGACCCAGCGTCATCTGCGCCAACGGATTGGCGACCATGGTCGCCACGCCCAGTTGCTCCTCGACCATTTCCGGCAAGCCGGCCAGTACCGCGCAACCACCAGCCAGGACCACCTGGTCGACCCGGTTGAACTCGCTGCCGGCGTAGAAGAACTGCAGCAGGCGGCTGATCTGCTGCACCGTGGCTTCCTTGAACGGCTCCAGCACCTCGATGTCATAGCTCTCGGGCAGGCCACCCTGGCGCTTGGCCAGGCCGGCCTCCTCGTAGGTCAGGCCGTAGCGGCGCATGACTTCGTCGGTCAGCTGCTTGCCGCCGAACACCTGTTCGCGGCTGTACAGGCTGCGGCCACGGCGCAGTACGTTGAGCGTAGTCATGGTAGCGCCGATGTCGACCAGGGCGACCACGCCATCCTGCGGAATCGGCAGGTCGGCGGCCATCAGCGCGAAGCTGTTCTCGACCGCGAAGGCTTCCACGTCCATGACCCGTGCGGTCAGCCCGCCCAGCTCAAGCGCCGACTGGCGCAGCTCGACGTTTTCCGAGCGCGAGGCCGCCAGCAGCACCTGGACCATTTCCGGGTTGTTGGGCATCGGGCCCAGCACCTCGAAATCCAGGTTAACTTCCTCGATCGGGTACGGGATGTAGTTGACCGCTTCAAGCTCGACCTGGGCTTCCAGGTCATTCTCGTCCAGGTCGGCGGGCATCGGGATGATCTTGGTGATCACCGCCGAGCCGGCGACAGCGGCGGCGGCGTGCCTGGCTTTGCTGCCGGCACGGGTCACCGCGCGGCGGATGGCCTCGCCCACCGCTTCGACTTCCACGATGTTCTTTTCCACCACCGCATTGGGCGGCAACGGCTCCACCGCGTAGTGTTCCACGCGATAACGGTTACCGACCCGCGAAAGCTGAAGCAGCTTTACTGCGGTCGAACTGATGTCGACGCCTATGAGCGGCGCCTGGCTTTTTGGGATGAGCCCCACGGTCTTTCCCCTTCCGACGGGCAGTGGTCGATTGTTACATCGAACACATTAATAACTAAGTTTTTACGCTTGGCAACCTCTGTGTTCGTGGCTGTGCACCTTGTCACGGTTCACGAAGGTTCTTCCCCAAGTCCCTGTTTTCCCCAGAGTCCCCACGAGCGACCCCATGCGTACTCTATACTCTGCCGTCATAAATTCTGCAATCGGAAAGTCTGGATGTCTCGCTTCCGTCGTCTTTTTCGCTGGACGCTCGTCGCGTTCTTCGGCTTGACCCTGCTCGGCCTGGCCGGTCTGGGCGCCCTTTACTACGTGGTGTCGGCCAAGGTGCCCGACAACATCCAGTCGCTGCGCAACGTGGAGCTGCAGGAGCCCCTGTACGTCTACACCAGCGACGGCAAGCTGATGGCCCTGTTCGGCGAGACCCGCCGCTACCCCATCAACATCGAGCAGGTCCCGGATCAGGTCAAACAGGCCTTCATCGCCGCCGAGGACGCCAACTTCTACCAGCACCACGGCGTCGACCCCAAGGGCATCGCCCGGGCGGTCTGGCAGACCGCGACGATGAAGGAAGGCCGGGTCGCCGGCGGCAGCACCATCACCCAGCAGGTCGCCCGCCAGTTCTTCCTCAGCTCCGAGTACAGCTACACCCGCAAGCTGGTCGAGATGATGGTGGCGATGCGCATCGAGAAGATGCTGGACAAGGACCAGATCCTCGAGCTGTATCTCAACAAGAGCTTCTTCGGCAATCGCGCCTACGGCGTGGCCGCGGCGGCCGAGTTCTACTACGGCAAGTCGCTGGACCAGCTGACCCTGGCCGAGACCGCCACCCTGGTCAGCACCCTCAAGTTCCCGTCCAGCGGCAACCCGATCAGCAACCCGGCCCGCAACCACCAGCGCAGCGTCTACGTCATCGAGCGGATGCGCGAAGACGGCTATGTCAGCGCCGCGGACGCCACTGCCGCCACCGCCGAGCCGATGCACGCCAAGCCGCATGACCGCCCGATCGAGGTCTATGCGCCCTACGTGGCCGAGATGGTCCGTCAGGAAATGATTGCCAAATTCGGCGGCGACGTGCTGACCAAGGGCTATCACGTCCGCACCACCATCGACAGCACCCTGCAGAATGCCGCCGATGCCGCGGTGCGCTCCGGGCTGGCGCTGTATGACCACCGCCATGGCTGGAACGGGGTCGAACGGCATTTCGAAGTCAGCGCCGATGCCGATGCCGAACAACTGGCCGCGCAGCTCAGCGGCATCCCGACCCAGGGCACTCTGATGCCGTCTATCGTGGCCACAACCCACGACGATGGCTCGGCCACCGTGGTCCTGGCCGACGCCACCGAAGTGGTGTTGCCGGCCGCCTCCAGCAAGTGGACCGGCAAGACCCCGGCCAAGCTGTTCAAGCGCGGCGACCTGGCCCGGGTCAAGCTGGGCAAGGAGCCCGGCAGCTACCTGGTCGACGAGATCCCGCGGGCGCAGGCGGCGCTGGTGTCGCTGGACGCCAACAATGGCGCGATGCGGGCGATCATCGGCGGCTACAGCTTCGCCGGCAACAAATTCAACCGCGCCACCATGGCCCGCCGCCAACCCGGCTCCAGCTTCAAACCGTTCGTCTACGCAGCGGCGTTCGACAAGGGCTTCAACCCCGCCTCGATCGTGCTGGATGCGCCGGTGGTGTTCCGCGACCGCCGCGGCCACATGTGGCGGCCGCAGAACGATGGCGGCGGCTTCCGCGGTCCGATGCGCCTGCGCGAGGCGCTGGTGCAGTCGCGCAACCTGGTTTCGGTGCGCCTGCTGGACAGCATCGGCGTGCCCTATGCACGCAAGTACATCAGCCAGTTCGGCTTCGACGAGTCCGAGCTGCCGCCCAACCTGTCGATGTCGCTCGGCAGCGCTTCGCTGACCCCGTTGTCGATCGCCCGCGGCTATGCGGTGTTCGCCAATGGCGGCTCGCGGGTCACGCCCTGGCTGGTCGATGAGGTCAGCGACCGCGACGGCACCGTGATCTTCAAGGAAAACCCTGCCGTGGCCTGCCGTACCTGCCGTGGTACCAGCAGCGGTGATGGTGCCGCGGCCGGCAGCGGCGGCAACGTCGTCGATGGCTTCAATTTCGGTCCGGCCGAGACCAAGCCCGCGCTGCCGGCTTCGATCGAGCCCGCAGCCGGGCAGCAGAGCGCCCAGGCCGAGACCATCGCCGCGCCCGGCGCCGCCGCCACCGACCAGCCGGTGGTGCCGACCATCTACGCCCCCCGCGCCATCGACCCGCGCACCGCCTACCAGCTGGTTTCGATGATGCGTGACGTGGTCCAACGCGGTACCGGCACCGCGGCCAAGGTGCTGGGTCGCGAGGATGTCGGCGGCAAGACCGGCTCGACCAACGATCACCGCGATGCCTGGTTCTCCGGTTTCGGCGGCCCGCTGGTGACCTCGGTGTGGGTCGGACGCGACAATTTCCGTTCGCTGGGCTACCGCGAATACGGTGGCAAGGCCGCGCTGCCGATCTGGATCGATTACATGCGGGTGGCGCTGAAGGACCAGCCGATCGCGCAGAACGAACCGCCGGAAGGCATGGTCCAGGTCAGCCTCAATGGCGCCACCGAATGGGTCAAGACCGAAGACATGGACCGGATCCACGAATACGATGTGTTCGACGAATCGGCCGAACCGGATGAAGCGGCCTACGACATCTTCTGATCGCGCGCGGCCGCCACGCGGTGGCCGCGCTTCCAGGTGGAACGCAGGAAGTCAGCATGCCGCACGGCCGCATCCAGAGCTCCAGGCAGCGTAGCGAACACCAGACCCGCGAGCGGCGCCGGCTGGCACTGGAAGCCGCACGGCTGATGGCCGAAAGCGGCCTGCGCGACTACCAGCAGGCCAAGTCGAAGGCGGCCCAGCGCCTGCACATCCACGACGAGGCGCTGCTGCCAAGCAACAGCGAGATTGAACAGGCCCTGCGCGAGCACCAGCGCCTGTTCGCCGGTGCCGGCCAACAGGCGGCATTGCTGCAGCGGCGGCAGGCGGCGCTGCCGGCGATGCAGTTCTTCGAACGGTTCTCGCCGCGGCTGGCCGGTGCGGTCGCCGATGGCACCGCCGACGATCACTCGCCAGTGAAGCTGCACCTGCACAGCGATGACGCCGACGCGGTCCAGCGCCTGCTGCTTGAACAAGGCATCCCCGCCGAACTGCGCAGCCAGCAGCTGCGTATGGATCGCGTGCGCGATGCCACCGTCGATGTCTGGTCATTCAACGCCGATGGCGTGGACTTCGAACTGCTCGTGCTGCCCTACGACGCATTGCGCCAGGCACCGCTGTCGGCCGTTGATGGAAAGCCGATGCGGCGATTGAGTAGCAGCCAGCTCAAACAATTGTTGACCAGCCAGCCGCCTGCTTAGAGCGGAACTCACTCCGCTGGAAACATCAACAACACCCGAAAATGCGCAGGCGGCTTTACCCGCAGCGGAGCAAGCTCCGCTCTACAAGAAGAGGGCTGGCGATGACTGGAACGCCCGCGTAGAGCGGAGCTCGCTCCGCTGAAAACATCAACAACACCCGAAATTTCGCAGGCTACTTTACCCACAGCGGAGCAAGCTCCGCTCTACAAGAGGGCTGCCGATGATTGGAACGCCTGCGTAGAGCGGAGCTCGCTCCGCTGGAAACACCAACAACACCCGAAAATGCGCAGGCTGCTCGAACGGCAGCGGAGCAAGCTCCGCTCTACAAGGGGCTGCCGATGGTTGGTTCCAGATGCAATGCGTTACCGGCGCACAAAAAAGGCCTCTTTCGAGGCCTTTTCCGTGCGACCTGGTTCAACCCGCTCAGCGCTGGTCGAAGCCCTTGTAATCGCGCACGTCGTGACCGGTGTAGATCTGGCGCGGACGGCCGATCTTGGCTTCCGGATCGATCTGCTGTTCCAGCCAGTGCGCGGTCCAGCCGGCGGTGCGGCCGATGGCGAACATGACGGTGAACATCTCGGTCGGGATCTTCAGTGCCTTGTAGATGATGCCACTGTAGAAGTCGACGTTCGGGTACAGCTTGCGCTGCACGAAGTAGTCGTCCTTCAACGCAGCTTCTTCCAGCCGCATCGCTACTTCCAGCAACGGGTCGTCGATGTTCAACGCACCCAGCACTTCGTGGGTCATCTCGCGGATGATCTTGGCGCGCGGGTCGAAGTTCTTGTAGACGCGGTGACCGAAGCCCATCAGGCGGAAACCCGATTCCTTGTCCTTGGCCTTGGCCACGGCCGAGGAGACGTTCTTGGCGTCGCCGATTTCCTCGAGCATCTTCAGTACGGCTTCGTTGGCACCGCCGTGGGCCGGACCCCACAACGCGGTGATGCCGGCGGCGACGGATGCATACGGGTTGGCGCCGGTGGAACCGACCAGACGCACGGTCGAGGTCGAGGCGTTCTGTTCGTGATCGGCATGCAGGATGAACAACAGGTCCAGCGCCTTGGCCACGACCGGGTTCATTTCCAGCGGCTCGCTTGGCACTTCGAACATCATGTGCAGGAAGCGGTCGACGTAACCCAGGTTGTTGCGCGGGTAGCGGATCGGCCAGCCAATCGAATAACGGTAGGCGGCGGCGGCCAGGGTCGGCATCTTGGCCAGCAGGCGGATGGCGGCCAGGCGGCGCTGTTCCGGGTCTTCCAGGTCCAGGGTGTCGTGATAGAAGGCCGACAGCGAGGCGACGGTACCGGCCAGCATGGCCATCGGGTGGGCGTCGTAATGGAAGCCGCCGAGGAAGTTCTTCAGCGACTCATGCATCATCGTGTGATGCGTGACCTCGTGATCGAAGGCTTCGAATTCGGCCTTGGTCGGCAGCTCGCCGTTCATCAGCAGGTAGGCCACTTCCAGGAAGTTGGAATGCTTGGCCAACTGTTCAATCGGGTAACCGCGATACAGCAGCACGCCGTTGTCGCCATCGATGTAGGTGATGGCCGACTTGCAGCTGGCGGTGGCGGTAAAACCGGAGTCGTAGGTAAAAAGACCGGTTTCCTTGGTCAGCCTGGAAATATCGACGCAGTCGTTGCCAAGCGTGGGTTTGAGTACTGGCAGGTTGACGGATTTGTCGCCTGCATTCAGCGTGACCTGGTCAAGTTCGGACACAGTTTGCGCTCCTTCAAGGGGGGTGCCGGCCGGGAAACCGGTGGGCATGTGACGGGATTCCACGGCACGCCATGGATGCCATGATTATCGCACATGGCATGGGGGTCGTCGCCTCAAAAATGAGCCAGCGCGCAGTGGTGCGCGCAACAGTGCTTTGCGAATCCGGACGCCGCCAACGCAAACGGCCGCGCTAGGCGCGGCCGCTGGCTACCACCGGGCACGAAGCCCTTGCGACAAGCAGGACGGCGCCTCGGCGCCGCTGCCGATCAGCGCGCGTAGCGCTTCTGGAACTTGTCGATACGACCGCTGGTGTCGATGACCTTGTGCTTGCCCGTGTAGAACGGATGCGAAGCCGAGGAAATTTCGATCTTGACCAGTGGGTATTCGTTACCGTCTTCCCATTTCGTGGTTTCCTTGCTGCTCAGGGTCGAGCGGGTCAGGATCTTGAAATCGGAGGTCACGTCGTGGAAGACGACTTCGCGGTATTCGGGATGAATGTCGGCCTTCATGGCGGGCACACCGTGTATCAGGGAATAGAAGAGCGGCATTTTAGCCCGAAGCAAAATCCCGCGCAAGCCCGCTCAGCCCCCGGCAGCCAACGCCCGGTGAATGAGCGCCTCGAACCGGTCCTGGTCGTATTCCAGCAGTGCCCGGCAGTTGTCGGGCCGGCCATGCTGGCGGTTCCAGTCGACCACGGTAGCCCCGCGGGTCAGCCGGCCGGCCATTTCCACCGCCACCGGGCGCTCGACCAGTTGCCTGGCGCCGTCGGGTTCCAGCGCATAGGCCATGGCCAGCGCATCGGCGCTGTGCCAGTACTCGCCACGGCGGTCGGCCGACCAGTTGCGGGTCTGCAATGAGATCTGCTCATAGAAACGTGCCCGTGGCGAGTCCGCCTGCAGCCACTGCTCGACCTTGCGATGATGCAGGCCATGGGCGAGGGTGGCCTCCCAGTCAGCCAGGTCGATGGCTGGAAACGCCTCGAACACGATATGCGCGGCTTCCGGGTCGAAGCCGATGTTGAATTCGGCCGCGGCGCTCATGTTGCCGTGCGCGGTGATGGCGCCGCCCATGACCACGAACCGCTTGATCCGCGATGGCAGGGTGGGATCGAGCTTCAGTGCCAGCGCGATGTTGGTCAGCGGCCCCAGCGCCACCAGCAGCAGTTCGCCGGCATATTGATGCGACAGCCGCAGCAGCGCCAGCGCCGCGTGTTCTGCCTCGGCCTGGCGCACCGGCGCAGCCAGGCCTACGTCGCCAAAGCCATCACGACCATGCACGTAGGCGGCATCCTCGGCCGGGTACAGCAGTGGCTGCGCGCAACCGGCGAACACCGGTACCTCGTCCCTTGCGGCCACCTCGCACAGCTTCAACGCGTTGCGGACCGTGTGCTCGAGACCGACGTTGCCGGCGGCAATCGTCAGCCCGACCACCTGGTGGCGGTCGTCATTGAAGGCCATCAACAACGCCAGCGCGTCGTCGACCCCGGGATCGGTATCGATGACGAGGGGAATCTTGTCGGTCATGCTCTGCTTCCTGTTCGGTCGACACCCGAGTCTGGCACCCAACGCGCGGCCATGAAAGTCTGGCGCCCGCCTCCGCGTATAACCCCCGGTTATGCATCGACGGCGTCTTTTCATTGGGAAAGGCATCGCTGGCTGCCTATCGTGGATGGGTCCCGGTGGCGGCCATGCCTCCTCCCCCGCATGGGCCGCCCCGGACTTTCCCGTCACTGCGCAGGCAGCATCTCTCCATCATGAGCACTCGCATGAATTCCTCTTCCGCATCGCCAGACAGCACCGGCCCCGCCATCGTTGCCGGTGCAGCCAATGCGCAGTGGGCGCCGCCCTATCTGTTGTACCTGGGCAACGCCCGCGATGATCTGGCGGCCAAGACCGCCCGCGGGCTGGCCTACTGGCGTCCGCAATGGTGCGTCGGGCAACTGCGCGGCAGCCAGTGCCGGACCAGCGTCGGCCTGACTGACATGGACGCCCGGCAGGCGCGCCTGGCCGGTGCCAATACGATGATCGTCGGCGTCGCCAACGCCGGTGGGGTCATGGACGAGGAAACCGTGCGTGCGGTGGTGGCGGCACTCGATGCCGGACTCAACGTCGCATCCGGACTGCACCAGCGCCTGGCATCGCATCCGGCCATCGTCGCTGCGGCACAACGCAACGATCGCCATCTCTACGATGCCCGCAATCCGCCGCCACTGCAGGTCGGCCATGGCCAGCGCCGCGCCGGCAAGCGGCTGCTGACGGTCGGCACGGATTGCTCGGTGGGCAAGATGTACGCTTCACTGGCATTTGAAAAAGAGCTGCGGGCGCGTGGCCTGGCCGCTGATTTCCGGGCCACCGGCCAGACCGGGATCTTCATTGCCGGCGGCGGCGTGCCCATCGACGCGGTAATCGCGGACTTCATTTCGGGCGCGGCCGAATGGATTTCACCGGCACGCGAGGATGGCGGCTGGGACATCATCGAAGGCCAGGGTTCGCTGTTCCACCCGTCCTATGCCGGGGTATCGCTGGGGCTGCTGCACGGTGCACAAGCCGATGCATTGCTGTTGTGTCATGAGCCGACGCGCCAGCACATGCGTGGCCTGCCGCACTACCCGGTTCCGCACCTGCGCACATGCCTGGAAGCCAACCTGGCCGCCGCCCGCCTGACCAGTCCGGGCGTGCTTGCCATTGGCGTGGCACTCAATACCTCGGGCATGGACCGCGATGAGGCGCAGCGCGCCTGCGAGAGCATCGAAAACCAGCTCGACCTGCCCTGCCAGGACCCGGTGACGATGGGCATGGACCGCATCGCCGATCGGTTGCAGTCATGCTTCGCCGGCTGAGCGCCAGCCACCGCAGCTGGGCGCTGGCGCATCCGTTCCGGATTTCGCGTGGGGTCAAGACATCCGCCGAGGTGGTGGAAGTGTCACTGCAGCAGGACGGCATGCGCGGCCGTGGCGAATCGGTGCCCTACGCGCGCTACGGCGAAAGCGTCGCGTCGGTGATCGCGCAACTGGAAAGCGTGCGCGCGCCAATCGAACAAGGCGCCAATCGCCAGCAACTGGCGTCGTTGCTGCCCGCCGGCGCCGCCCGCAACGCACTGGATGATGCCTTGTGGGACCTGCAGGCCCGGCTTGATGGCGTAGCCGTCAGTGACGCATTGGGCCATGGTCCACTGCCGGTGATGACCAGCGCGCTGACCATCAGCCTGGATGCGCCAGCAATCATGGGTAAGGCCGCCGCGCGGGTGGCGGATGCGCCACTGATCAAGATCAAGGTCGATGCGCGACAGCCGGCGGAGCAGATACGCGCGGTCCGCGCAGCAGCGCCGGGCGCACGATTGATCGTGGATCCCAACGAGAGCTGGGATCTGGAATTGCTGCGCTGGATCCAGCCGGTACTGGTGGAGACCGATGTGGCGCTGGTGGAACAACCGTTGCCCAGCGACGATGACGCTGCGCTGCTTGGTTTCCAGCCGCAGCGACCGATCTGCGCGGACGAATCCTGCCATGTCGCCGCCGACCTGACGCGGCTGGTTGATCGCTACCAGGCCGTCAACATCAAGCTGGACAAGAGTGGCGGGCTCAGCGAGGCACTGCTGATGCTGGCAGCCGCCCGCGAACGGAATCTGCAGGTGATGGTCGGCTGCATGATCTGCTCCTCGCTGGGGATTGCGCCAGCGCTGCACATCGCCCGGCATGCCGACTTCGTCGACCTGGACGGACCGTGGTGGCTCAGCCACGACCATGCGGACGGATCGCGTTTCGAAAACGGTCGCCTGCAACCTCCCGCCGATGGCTTCTGGGGCGGACGATGAAAACCATGAGAACAGCATCCACGACAACGATCCCTGGCATCGGAGCAGGCCTTCTCAACGCCGCCCGGTGGCCTGCGATCGCCTGCCTGGCATTGTGTCTGTCGGCCTGCCACGACAACGGGCAGGCGGCGGGCGATGCGCCAGTCGCCGCTCTCACCCAGGTGGACGTGGTCATCCGCGGCGGCACGGTGTATGACGGCAGTGGTGGCGATCCCAGGCAGCAGGACGTGGTGGTGTCCGACGGCCGCATCGTCGCGCTCACCGACGATGCCTCGCGGCACTATCGAGCGCGGCGCCTGCTGGATGCGAAGGGCATGGTGGTGGCGCCGGGTTTCATCGACGCGCATGCCCACCCCAAGACCTACATCACCTCGCCTGATGCCTCGGTCCGCCGCAACCTGCCTTGGCTGTACCAGGGCGTGACCACGCTGATGGTCGGCGTTGACGGCGACGGCAGCCCGCGGGTGGCCGAACAGCGGCGCTGGTTCGACAACCATGGCGTCGGCACCAACCTCGCACCCTACGTCGGCTTCGGGCCGGTGCGCCGGGCGGTGCTGCGGGAAGATGACCGTCATCCCGATGCCGATGAACTGCAGGCCATGCGCGAGCTGGTCGCCAACGGCATGTGCGAGGGTGCCTTCGGCTTCTCCACTGGCCTGTTCTATGCGCCACAGAGCTTTGCCGATACCGACGAGGTCGTGGCCCTTGCGCACGAGGCGGCACTGCGTGGCGGCATCTACGACACCCATCAGCGCGATGAGTCCTCGTACACGCTTGGCCTGCTGGACTCGACCCGCGAAGCGCTGGAAATTGGTCGCCGGGCCGGCCTGCCAGTGCACATCGCCCATCTCAAGGCGCTTGGCGTCGACGTCCAGGGCCAGGCCGGCGCGCTTGTCCGGCTCATTGATGACGCTCGCACACAGGGCCAGCAGGTCAGCGCCGACCAGTATCCGTGGCTGGCGTCCGGCACCAACCTCAAGTCCGCGTTGTTTCCGCTGTGGGCGCAGGATGGCGGCCGCAGCGCGTTGCTGCAACGCCTGCGCGACCCGACCCTGCGCGCACGGATCGGTCAGCAGATGCAGGACAATCTGCGCCGTCGTGGCGGCGCCGAATCGCTGCTGCTGACCGCCGCCGGCCATCCCTGGACCGGCAAACGCCTGAGCCAGGTAGCCGGCGAATGGGGCATCGATGCGGTTGACGCCGCAATCCGCATCGTCGAAGGCGACGACCGACCACCGGGCGTCCGTTCGGCTGGCTCGGTGGCTTCGTTCAACATGGCCGAGGACGACGTGCGCCTGCTGATGCGGCAGCCCTGGGTCATCACCAGCTCCGACGGTTCCGACGGACACCCGCGCCAGTACGCCACGTTTCCGAAGAAATACGTCGATTACGTGCAGCGCGATCAGCTGCTGGGCCTGGGCGAATTCATCCATCGTTCGACCGGCCTGAGCGCGCGCCTGCTCGGTCTGCACAAGCGCGGACTGCTGCGCCCGGGTTACCATGCCGACATCGTGGTTTTCGACCCTGTCAAATATGCCCCGCGTGCGGATTACCTGCATCCACAGGAACTGTCGCTAGGCGTGCAGTCGCTGCTGGTGAACGGCAGGCTTGCGATTGACCAGGGCGAGGCCACCGACGTGCTGGCCGGCAAGCTGCTGCACCATGTCCCCACGGCGGGCTCCTGCCCGTGATGGGTCCACGCGTGCCTGTCCGCGGGCGCGTCGTCCCCACCACCGCAGGAGAAATCGATGTTTGAGCTGGACGCCATCCAGACCCTCGCCCTTGCCGGCGCCTGCCTGATGGTTGGCTACGGGCTGTGCCGCCACGTTTCCATCCTCAGCCGCTACAACATTCCCGCGCCGGTCGTCGGCGGTTTGCTGCTGGCACTCGCCAGCCTGGTGGCCCATGGCCGTGGACAGACCCTGTTCGCGCTGGACACCAGCCTGCAGACGCCGCTGATGATTGCCTTCTTCACCGCCATCGGCGCCAACGCCAGCGTCAGCCTGCTGCGCATCAGCGGCCGCCAGGTGGCGATTTTCCTGGCCCTGGCCGCCGGCTTCACCGTCGTGCAGAACCTGGCCGGGGTGATGGTGGCCAAGCTGTTTGGCCTGCATCCGCTGTTCGGCGTGCTGGCAGGTTCCACGACCATGGCCGGCGGTCCGGCCACTGGCCTGGCCTTCGCGCCCCTGTTCGAACAGGCCGGCGTGCAGGGTGCGCAGTCGGTGGCGATCACCGCGGCCATGGCCGGCATCATCTGCGGCGGCCTGCTGGGCGGTCCCCTGGCGACCGCGCTGATCCGGCGCTGGGGCATCCGCACGCCGGACCACGGAGACCCGGAGTTGGCGGCCCAGTTGAATGATCCGGGCTATCAGCAGGCCAACGGCCAGAGCCACAGCCAACGCGAATTCACCGCGCTCAAGAGCATCGTGCTGCTGCTGATCGCGATGTGGCTGGGTTCCTGGATCAGCCAGGGCATCAGCCAGCTTGGCATCACCCTGCCCAGCTACATCGGAGCGATGCTGGTGGGCGCGGCGATGCGCAATCTCGATGACCGCACCGGCTGGCTGAAATTGTCGATGCCGACCATCGAAGTCATTGGCAATGTCTGCCTGTCGATGTTCCTGGCACTGGCACTGATGAACCTCAAACTGTGGGAGCTGGCGGGCCTGGCCCTGCCGCTGGTCGCCATCCTGATCGTGCAGGCGACCCTGGTCGGATTGTTCGCTTTCATCGTGGTGTACCGGTTGATGGGACGCGACTACGACGCCGCGGTGATGGGCGGTGGCTTCGTCGGCTTCATGCTGGGGACCACGGCCAATGCGATGGCGGTCATGCGGACGCTGGTGGAGCGTTACGGCATGGCCCCGCGAGCCTTCCTGGTCGCGCCGCTGGTGGGCGCGTTCTTCATCGACTTCGCCAACGCGCTGGTGATCACCGGCTTCCTCAACTTCTGGAAATAGCACGGCGGCAGCACGCACCTGTCCGCCAGGGTCGCGTGGCTGACATGATCGAATACCTGTGCGCGGTTCCCCAAACAAGGTTGGACCAGAGTCAAGCATGCGATTGCGTCATATCGAGGTTTTCCAGGCTGTCCTGCAAGCCGGCACGTTGACCGGAGCGGCCAAGCTGCTGAATGTCTCGCAGCCGGCCGCGACCAAGCTGTTGCAGCATGCGGAAATGCAGCTCGGGTTTGCCCTGTTCAACCGCGTGCGCGGCCGATTGCAGTTGACCGCCGAGGGTGAGCTGCTGTGCGCGCGGATCGAGAAGATCCACGATCAGCTGCGCGATCTGCAACGGCTGTCGGCCAGCATCAAACATGCCGGCCATCGGCCATTGCGGGTCGTCAGCATCCCGACGCTGGCCAGCGCGCTGGTGCCACAGGCCGTTACCGGTCTGTCGGCTGCGTTCGCCGAGGCGCCGATCGAGCTGGTGACCGAACATTCGCGAGAAATGCTGCGCTCGCTGCTGCTGCGTGAAAGCGACATCGGCCTGACCCTGCAGGAAGTACGCCACCCCGACATACAGCTGCAATGCCTGCATCGCGACAAGCTGCGCGTGATCGCGCCGGCCGGCTGGTGGAAGCCTGCGCTGCTCGACAAGCCGCTGCCGGTCAGTGAGCTGGCAGGCGAACGGATGATCGGGATCCTGTCGCATGACGGACTGGGCCGGCGTGTACGCACCCACCTGCAACATCTGCAACCGGAACCACAGACCCGCATCAACGTGCAGACCTACCAGTTGGCACGGGCGCTGGTCGTCGATGGACATGGATTGGCCATCGTCGATCCATTCACCGCCTATGGCGGCGGCAACAACATCCAGATCCGCACCTTGAAGCCCGAACTGGACGTATCGCTGTACCTGCTTGTGCGCAACGGCGAGCAGCCAACGCCAATCCAGCAAGCCTTCATCGACCACATCCGTGTCATTGCCGATCTGACGCCGAAGGCACTGCGCTAGGCGCGCCACAAGAACCAACTACCGCTCCGCGTGCCTGTCCAGATGGTCGCGCAGCGCCGGCCACTCGCGCATCGGACGCCATTGCGGGAATTGCAGGCGATCGCGCCAGCGATAACTCCACGTTATGCCCGGCCATGGTCTTTTCATTGGTCGAAGCCGGCAACGCTGGCTAAGGTTGGGACGAACCGGTCATTGCAGTGTTGTTACCGGACGATCGTTTTTTTCGCCAAGACCGAGCATGCGTTGGGAATGCAGCGCTTGTGGCCGACCCGCTGTTGCCCCGATTTCCTACAAGAGAGAGAGAGACCGTGAGCGCCAATCCCTGTTCCCCGCATCAATCCCTTGGCAAACCCGGTGCGCGTGGTTGCCGGCAGCGGCAGTTGGCGCTGGCCTGTTGCGCCGCGTTGTCGCTGCCCAGCGCTGGCGTCCTGGCCCAGGCCGCGCCTGTTCCGGCCACATCGTCGCAGCCCGACACCGCGGCAGCGCCTGGCAGCGCAACACAACTGGACAAGGTCAGCGTAACCGCGTCGCGGGTGATGCGTGGTGGGTTCAGTGCACCCACGCCGACAACGGCGATCAGCGCCGAGGAGATCAGCAACGCCGCGGCGATCAGCGTCGCCGAGGTCATCAACCAGATGCCGTCGGTGCGCCCGTCGCTGACCCCGACCAGCACCACCAACAACTCATCCTATGCCGGCGGCTATTACCTTGACCTGCGTGGCCTGGGTTTCAACCGGACGCTGGTGCTGGTGGATGGCAAACGCTCGGTACCCAGCCAGACCGAAGGCCCGGTGGACATCAATTCGATACCGCAGACGTTGATCAGCAACATCGACATCGTCACCGGCGGTGCGTCGGCGGCATGGGGTTCGGATGCCGTCGCCGGTGTCGTCAATTTCAAATTCGACCGCGAACTCGAAGGCGTCAAGGGACTGCTGCAGGCCGGCACCACCCGCCATGGTGACCGTGATACGCAACTGGGTTCGCTGGCCTTTGGCAAACGTTTTGCCGACGACCGCGGCCACCTGCTGCTGGCGGTGGAAAAAGCCAGCAACGACGGCATTCCAAGACTGGCCGACCGGGACTGGGGCGCGCGTAGCTGGGGCAAGATCGCCAATCCAGCCTATACCGCCGACAACGACGAGCCGCGGCAACTGCTGATTGACAACACCCGTAGTTCCAACATGACCTTCGGTGGCCTGATCAACGCGGGTCCGTTGAAAGGGATCCAGTTTGCCGACGACGGCACCCCGATACCGTTCGAGTATGGCGACCTGGTCAGCAGTTCCAGCATGGTCGGTGGCGACGGCGCCGATGGCTCAGCCGAATTCGTGCTGGAGACGCCGATTGATCGCGAGAGCGTCTATGGGCGCCTGTCGTTCGACTTCACTCCCAATGTCACTGGCTATGCCGAGGCTTCGTGGGCCAAGTCCAGCCTTTACTACAACAGCCTCACCCGCACCGACAGCGGCTTGACCATCAAGCGTGACAACGCATTCCTGCCGACCAGCATTGGCCAGGCAATGGACGACGCCGGCATCGACAGCTTCAAGATGGGCCGCTACAACCGCGACTACGCGCGTGCAGTAAACGACAAGACGATGGAAACCAAGCGAGTGGTGGCCGGGCTCGAAGGCCTGATGGACAACTACTGGAGCTGGGACGCCTATTACACCCATGGCGAAAGCGAGACCATGCTGCGCAGCTACGACAAGCGCCTGACCAGTGAATTCGCCTATGC
Source organism: Pseudoxanthomonas dokdonensis (assembly GCF_001431405.1). Taxonomy (GTDB): domain Bacteria; phylum Pseudomonadota; class Gammaproteobacteria; order Xanthomonadales; family Xanthomonadaceae; genus Pseudoxanthomonas_A; species Pseudoxanthomonas_A dokdonensis. The sequence goes on along the minus strand of NZ_LDJL01000007.1, from coordinate 142,241 downwards.
CCTGAATTCGATCATCGACCCGGCCACCGGTGCGGCGGTCTGTCGCGACGCCGACGCGCGCGCCGCGGGTTGCCAGGCGATCAACCTGTTCGGCGACGGTGCCCCCTCGCAGGCGGCGCGCGATTACGTGACCGGTACCTCCTGGGTCAACTCGCGCATTGTCCAGGATGCCGCTGCCGCAACCGTGCGCGGCGAACCCTTCGAAACCTGGGCCGGTCCCGTGTCGATGGCGACCGGTGTCGAGTGGCGTCGCGAACGCGCCGACGTGACTTCGGACGCGCGCTCGATGGCCGGTGACTTCAATACCGGCAATACCGTGCCCTGGGACGGTGAAGTCGAGGTCAGAGAGCTGTTCACCGAATGGGTGTTGCCGTTGGCCGCCGATACCGCCTGGGCGCAGTCGCTGGATCTGGATCTGGCCGCGCGTCTGACCGACTACAGCACGTCCGGTTCGGTTGCCTCGTGGAAGATCGGCGGTTCCTGGCAGGTCAATGAGCTGTTGCGCCTGCGTGCCACCCAGTCACGCGACATCCGTGCGCCTTCGCTTGACGAGTTGTACAGCGGTGCATCATCGGCCAACTTCAATGTGTTCGACCGTGACACCGGGACCACGTACCTGGTGCAGTCGGTGTCTTCGGGCAATCCCGGGCTGGATCCGGAAGAAGCCGATACCACCACCGCCGGCATCGTGTTGAGCCCGTTGCCCAACCTGATGATGTCGCTGGACTATTACCGCATCAGCGTTGACAAGGCGATCACCACTTTCCAGGCATCGGCAATCGTCGACCGCTGTTACGGCGGCCAGCCGCAGCTGTGCGATCTGATCGTCCGCGACCCCGACAGCGGCCTGATTTCATACGTCGAAGTATCGCCGCAGAACCTGCAGTCGATGCTGGTCAGCGGCGCGGACTTCGAACTTTCCTACAGCACCCCGCTCGGCAATGGCGAGCTGGGCGTGCGCAGCCTGGTGTCCTACGTGGATACACTGGAACTGGACGACGGTGAAACCGTCACCCAGCTGGCCGGCAGCACCGACCAGCCAACCATCGCCAGTGTCGGCGGCCAGCCCCGCTGGACCGGCAACCTGACCGGCAACTACCGCATCGGGCCCTGGGGCTTCAATGCTGGGGTGCGCTACATCGGCGGCGGCAACATCAACAACAGCTACACCTACAAGGATCTCAACGTCCTCAGCCATTCCGGTCGCACCTACTTCGATCTGGGCGGCTCCTACGACATCTACCATGCAGACGATGCCACGGTCAGCGTGTTCGCATCTGTACGCAACGTAGCCGACAAGGATCCGGCAATCACCGGTACGGGTGGCTACGCCACGGTGCGTTCGCTGTATGACGTCATCGGCCGCCAATACAATGTGGGCGTGCGTTTCAATTTCTGATGTATCTGCGCGCCCTGCCGGCAACGGCACGGCGCGGCAAAGCGGGAAGCAGCTGTGATGATGTTCAAGTACAGGTATCTGTTGTGGCTGGCCCTGGCACCGTGCCCGGTGCAGGCGGTTCCGCCGTCGCCTGAAAACCCGTTGCAGGTGCTGGTCACCGATAACGACCAGGCGATTGCACCGGGCTGCGCGTTGGGCGTATTCCGCCAGGGCCAGGCCGACCAGATCGCCGCGGCGGGCTATGCCGATATTGCCCGCCGCCAACCGATTGACGGCGACACCCTGTTCTACGCCGCGTCGGTATCCAAGCAGTTCACCGCGCTGGCCGTCGCACAGCTGGCCAGCCAAGGACAGCTGTCGCTCGATGACGAGGTCCAGCGCTATCTGCCGGAGCTTCCGCGCTACGACGCGCCGGTAACCCTGGACATGCTGTTGCACCACAGTTCCGGGGTCCGTGATTTCCTTTCACTGTTGCGGATGGCCGGCCTCGGCAGCGGTGCCGACAACAGCAGGGACACCGCGCTGGCCCTGCTCATGCGTCAACGCGGCACCAACTTCGTCCCCGGCACCGACTATCTGTATTCCAATGGTGGTTATCTGCTGCTGGCCGAAGTCGTCGCGCGGGTCAGCGGTATGTCATTCGCGGATTACGTCAACACGCGCGTACTGGCACCGATGGGCATGACACGCAGCTACGTCATGCAGGGCCGGCAGGCCGATGTCCAGAACCTGGCCCACGGCTACGTCGAACAGGATGGTGAATTCGCCGTGCGCGACAGCTATCCGCACTTCGGCGGCTCCGGCGGACTGATGACCAGCATCAATGACCTTGCGCGCTACCAGCGCGACATGACCTTGCAGCATCGGGTCTGGACCGATGACGTACGCCGCATCATGTTGACCCCGGGCAGGCTCAGCGATGGCCGGCCGGTCATCCATCCATCCGATCAGCTGGCGTACGCCGGCGGCCTGCTGGTTGGCCAACGCAATGGTCAACGGGTGGTCCAGCACAGCGGTTCGGCGGAAGCCTTCAAGGCCTTCTATGCCTATCTGCCCGATGCCGGCGTCAGCGCGGCGATCCTGTGCAACCGCGCCGACTGGAATGCCGGTCGCAAGATCGACGCCGCACTCGCGCGCATTCTGCCCGATGGCTTCGCCGCACCGGCTCCGCCACCACTGGCTGGCCGCTACGGATCGGATGAGCTTCAAGCCGACTATCAGCTTTCGCTGCAGGGCGAGGTGCTGACCGTCGTCGTGCAGTCACGCCTGCCCGGCACCGCGCCGGTGACCTTCCTGCTGCAGAAGGATCAGCAGCAGTACCAGGGCAAGTCCTTCTCACTCACCCCCGCCGACGATCACCGATCATTCGTGCTCGACAGCGACCGCAGCCGCGGCATCCGTGTCGACAGGACCGAGGCGGACAGCAGGCGCTGAAGTTGGACCTCATCGCGTCCGAACACTCCACACGGCGTTAACCCTTTACGCTCAGTGTCATCGAGACCATGGTTGCCAAAGACACCTGCCCACCCATCTGGTGACACTCGTCACTGGATGGCATCCGGCTTGTCAGTGCATTCCGTACTCAAGATTGGGTGTCAATGACCAACATGGACGCGCGCCTCATCGACCATCGCCTTGGGATAGGCGGTCTGACAGCAGAGCCTGCTTGATGAAAGTGACTTGCAATGGAGCTCAGGACGCCCGTTCTCGTCGCGACGCAGTCAGCGTCGCATCCGTTCAAACAAGTTGCATTGCAAGCGCACGGCCAGCGGTATAGTTTCGCAAGGACATGAAGATGGCAGAAGAATGGACGCTGGCCCGTATCACGTTATCCGATTGTTGCACGGTGCAATCCAGGACCACAGCCGTCTGCGATGGAGCACGCCGGTCCGATGGCGGCGTATTGCGCGGGCCGGTGCTGGCCGCTCATCAGCAGGCACTGGCGAACGCGTTTGCAAGATCGCACTCGCCAGCATTGGACAACCCGCCATACAGGCAAAAGCCCGGGCGCAATGGCTGTTGCCATGCCTGATGCTGCTGGCAGGATGCGCGCAGAACATCACCCCGACGCCCGCCACTGCCGACCGCAGTTTTCCGGTGGTCAAACCATTCGACCTGCCCCGTGCTGGTGCGAAGGTCGAAGCCGACTTCAGCTTGCCCAACACTACCGACAACGGCTATCTGCGCCCGGTGTTCGTTGGCTTCCGCAGTCCAGGGCCAAAGGGACGACCGGATGCCGGGCCCAAAGGTTTGGAGTATCTAGACACCCAGGACATCCCGGTTCGCATTCACCTGTGGAAACTGGAAGCCGGCAAACGCATCCCGGTCGTGCTCTCCGAGCTTCAAGAGGACTCTAGTGTTCGGCCTTCACGTGTGTGGTACGAAGCCCACCCCGCCGATGTCTTCATCCGTCACGGCGGCGCGGGTGATGATGCCGAAGAGCTCATCGCCATCGGCCAGTTCGATTTCAATCTGAACTATCAAATCTGGGATATCGCGCGTATCGCGCCGCCGACGCCCGGCCGCTACCACATCGAAATACAAAGCCTTCAGGACCACCCTCAGGTTTCACAGATGAACTTTGAACTGCTGGTCAGCCATTACAACGCGAGAGGCATCCGCTGATGAATCACCCAATCTCTTGCCATGACCGGCAAGCCAGCATCGGTCATCGTTTCCGCATCAGCGTCATTCATCCTTCCCTTTCAACTGCGCATCACACAGGTAATCAACCATGAGAACAAATCCACGACAGCGTTGGCTGCTGGCATGCCTGATGCTGCTGGCAGGATGCGCGCAGAACATCACCCCGACGCCCGCCACTGCCGACCGTAGTTTTCCGGTGGTCAAACCATTTGATCTGACCCGTGCTGGGGCCAAGGTCGAAGCGGACTTCAGCTTGCCCAACACCACCGACAACGGCTATCTGCGCCCGGTGTTCGTTGGCTTTCGTAGTCCGGGACCCAAAGGCCGGCCGGATGCCGGACCAGGAGTTCTGGAGTATCTCGACACCCAACCCATGCCGTTTCGCATTCGCCTGTGGAAACTGGAAGCCGGCAAGCGCATCCCGGTGGTGCTTTCGGAGCTACAGGAGGACTCCAGTGTTCGGCCTCCACGGGTGTGGTATGAAGCCCATCCAGTAAACACCTTCGTACATCACGGCGGCGCCGGCCAGGATGTCAAAGAACTTTACGCCATCGGTCAGTTCGACTTCAATCTGAATTACCTGATCTGGGATATCGCGCGTATCACGCCGCCGACACCCGGTCGCTATCACATCGAAATCGAGAGCCTCCAGGACCATCCACAGGTCGCCCATCTGAATTTCGAGCTGCTGGTCAGCCACTACTTTGAAATAGGTCTGTCTGAAATAGGTGCCCGCTGATGAACCGTCTTACCTCTGCCCCTGATTTGCACGCCGATGCAAATGTACCCGTCTATACGCTCTCGATTTATCTGGCTGCGCCCGGCACTGTGGTCAAACATCCCGGCCAGCCCGACCACCGCTCAGTGGCCGGTCACGCCTACTACAGCATCAGCAATGGAACCAAAACCGTCGGCTATGGCTTCTCACCCATCGAAACCGGTATCCGCGGTCCGGGCCAGATTGTATTGGATGAACAAAAATTCTACCAAAACCCCACCTACACCCGCACGCTGGAGATTAGCGAGCAGCAATACCGGACACTCAAGGGCTACGGCGAAGCAGGCCGACGCGGCAACGAGACCTACTTCGACCTCAACTACAACGGCGTCAGCAACAGCTGCATCGATTTTGTCTGGACCGGATTGAATCGTGCCGGCCTGCACGCGCAGATGAATCTGCCGCTGCCCAATGACCCGCATACGCTCGTCCCGCTGCAAAACTTTGACGGCACGCTCAAGGTACTGGACAACAAGGACATGATCCGCAGCATCCCGGCGCCTTACCCGGACAGTCCGTACAACAGTGAATCCAGCCGGCCGTTGCCCAAGGACCGCGACTGGAAGCAGAAGCTGCTGACCGACAATGAGGTACCTACGACCATCCCGCGCGCGGATGCAGACCAGACTTTGGCTGATACCTCGCTGCCGTCATCGCCGCAGCGGCATGCGCCAGAGCCGCGTCAGCACTTCCGCACCGGCGACCCGGACCTGGACCGCCTGGCCGCTGCCCTGTTGGCTGACAATGACCGGGCAATCTCGCAGACCGCTGCCCTTATCGCCAACTCACCGCAGATGCAGGCCGTCGAGCAATGGGGCCGCGAACAATTTACCAGCCAGCAACAGCAGGAACTGCAGCAACAGGAACTGAGCCGGCAACGACAAACGCCGGCGATGCGTATCTGATTCCCTCTTTTTCTCAAGGAAGATCCCATGCACGATTCTGCCCTTTCAACCGAATTGCTGTCCTCACTGCAAGGCACCATCAAGATGCAATCGATGCTGCTGGCCAAATCCGAACAGCGCGAGGCCCGGATGCAGGCCGAGTTCGAGCAGCGGATGCAGTCACTGCAGCACGAAGTCGGCCAGGCGCAGCAACGGATTGAAGCCATCACCCGCAACGCCAGCAGCGAAATCGCGCGCCAGGCCCGGGAATCGATAGCCCCGGTCGCCGCCGACTATGGCCGCAGCGTGTCCGAGACCTGCAATCAGTTGCGGCAGGCCGGCAGGATGGTCTGGCTGTGGCTGGGCGCTGCTGTCGGTACCCTGCTGCTGGTGCTGTTGGTCGGATGGGCGCTGCTGGGTTACTACCGTCGCGAAATCAGCGCGAACAAGGAAGAACTGCAGCGCTACGAAAACGCGGTGCCGATAGTGAAAGCCTTCTACGGCTCGGATATCGAGCTTTGCGGCGATCGCCTCTGCGCCAATGTCGACCCGCGTGGACACAAAAGCGGCGACAAAGGCCAGTATCAGCCGGTCAGGTCGCGTCCCCAGCCCTAGCCTGGCATTGGCGTGCGCCGCTGCCGGGCCTCACGCCGCGGCATAACGGGCGGCGCTGCCGACCCAGCGATCGACGATGCGGTCGGCCAGTGGCGGGGATTCGGCCAGCAGGCGTTCGGCCAACGCCTGCACCAGTGGCAGCCAGCCGGCGTCGCGTTGCAGATCGGCCACGCGCAGGCTGGCCAGCCCGGTCTGGCGGGTGCCGAGCAGTTCGCCGGGACCGCGCAGTTCCAGATCTTTTTCGGCAATGATGAAACCGTCGTTGGTTTCCCGCATCGTCGCCAATCGTTGCTTGGCCATCATCGACAACGGCGACTGGTACAGCAGCACGCAGTTCGACGCCACCGCGCCGCGACCGACCCGGCCACGCAACTGATGCAACTGGGCCAGGCCGAGGCGTTCGGCGTTCTCGACAATCATCAATGACGCATTAGGCACGTCGACGCCGACTTCGATCACCGTCGTGGCGACCAGCAGATCGTGCTCGCCCTGCTTGAACGCGCGCATGGTCGCCTGCTTTTCATTGGCCTTCATCCGTCCGTGGACCAGTGCGATGCGCAGCTCCGGCAGCGCCGCGGCCAGTTGTTCGTAAGTGGTCTGCGCGGCCTGGGCGATGACTTCGTCGCTGTCGTCGATCAAGGTGCAGACCCAGTAGGCCTGCCGGCCCTCAGCGCAGGCGGCGCGAATGCGTTCGACCAGTTCCGGCCGGCGCTGGCCATTCAAGGCTACCGTCTGCACAGGTGTGCGCCCGGGCGGTAGCTCATCGATCGCCGACACATCCAGGTCCGCATAGGCGGCCATCGCCAGCGTGCGCGGAATCGGGGTGGCGGTCATCACCAACTGGTGCGGCACGCTGCCCGCCAGCGCGCCCTTGTCGCGCAAGGCCAGCCGTTGCTGCACGCCAAACCGGTGCTGCTCGTCGACGATGGCCAATGCCAGATCATGGAACACCACTGCCTCCTGCATCAGCGCATGGGTGCCGACCACTACCTGCACTTGCCCGCTGCGCACCTGTTCCAGCACCTGCGTGCGCGCCTTGCCGGTGACCTTGCCGGCCAGCCAGGCCACTTCGATGCCCAGCGGCTGCAGCCAGTTGCGCAGGTTGGCCAGGTGTTGTTCGGCCAGCAGTTCGGTCGGCGCCGCCAGCGCCACCTGCTTGCCTGCCTCCACCGCAAGCATTGCCGCCAACGCGGCGACCACTGTCTTGCCGCTGCCGACATCGCCCTGCACCAGCCGCAACATTGGCGAAGGCCGTTTCAAATCCTGCTGGATCTGCTTGAACACGCGCTGCTGCGCTGCGGTCAGCTGGAAAGGCAGTGTCGCCAGCAGTTTTGCCGCCAGCGTGCCTTTGCCACGCAACGCCGGCGCCCGATGCCGCTGCAGCGCGATGCGTTGCCGGCGCAGGCTGAGGTGATGGGCCAGCAGTTCTTCGATGATCAGGCGCTGCTGGGCGGGATGGCGACCGGCCGCCAGCGCCGCCAGATCGGTGCCGGGTCCCGGCCGGTGCAGGGTCAGCAGGGCCTCGCGCAGGGACGGCCACGGCTGTTCCTGCAGCAAGCTGGCGGGCAGGATTTCCAGCCGCTCGTCAGCGGGCAGGCGGTCCAGTGCCTGCATGATCAGCTTGCGCAGCACCGCCGGGCCGACGCCGTCGACCGCCGGGTAGATCGGGTCCAGCGAATCGCCGAGCACGCCGGCCTCGCCATCGGCCAGCAGGCGGTAGCTGGGGTGGATGATTTCCAGTCCGTGCTGGCCCGGCTTCGGCGTGCCGTAGCAACGCACCCGGCTGCCGACCTTGAACTGCGCCACCTGCGCGGCGCGGAAATGGAAGAAGCGCAGCACCAGGGTGGCGCCGGACGCATCGCCAATGGCGACCCGCAGCACCGGCCGGAACCGGAACCCGCGCTCGACCGCCTCGACCGTTCCTTCGACCTGGGCCGGGACGCCGGGCTGCAGTTGCCGGATCGGCAGGATCGCGGTGCGGTCCTCGTAACGGAGCGGCAGATGGAACCATAGATCCTGCAACGTCAGCAGGCCGCGCGCGGCCAGCTTGGCGGCGACGCGTTCGCCGACGCCCTTGAGGGTCTGGATGGAGGTGGCGGCGATCAGGTCACCGCCGCTGACAACATGCGACATCCGGCAAGCATGCCGGGTTGCCGCGCCGACTGCCAGTCGATGCCCGGGCGCCAGCCATGTCACTGGCGCCCGGGACACCCTCCCCAATGGGTGATCAGAAGCTGTAGTTCAGTTCAAGCCCGTACTGGCGTGGTTCGGAAACCGAAGCGAACGGCGTGCCCAGCACCGACGTGGTCAGGTTGTTGACGCCGATGTACTGGTTGTCGAACAGGTTGTTGGCGTAGACGCCCACGCCCCACTGGCCGTCGACCGAGGTCCACTGCAGCCGCATGTCGGTACGGTTCTGCGCCTCGCCGGTGCGGAACACCGGGCTGACCTGGCAGGTGCCCTGGGTGCTGGAATCGGCATTGCAGCGGGTCTGGCCGCGATAGCCATGCATCAACGACATCCGCAGGCTGCCGTGGCGGTCCAGCAGCCAGGTGTAGCTGCCGCTGGCGGTGGCACTGAGATAGGGCTCACCGGTGGCATCGCCGGACAGGTCACGACCGTTGGACTCGCCATTCTTGTAGGTGGCATCGATGTAGGCCATGCCCAGCATCAGGTCCAGTCCCTGCAGCGGCTGCCAGTGCAGGTCGGCATCCACGCCCCAGGCCTGGGTGTCGTCGGTGCTGACCAGGTAACGCGGCACGCCGGAGCCCTGGCTGTTCAAATCCAGCGTGATTGACTGGCGATCCTTGTAGATCATGTAGTACGCCGAGGTATTGAAGGCCAGCTTGTAGTCCGGCAACGCCATCTTCAGGCCCAGCTCGCTGTTCCAGACTTCCTCGTTGTCGAAGTACGAATTGATCTCCAGCGCGTTGTAGCCACCAGCCTTGTAGCCCTTGGCAACCGAGCCGAACACCATGGTGTTGTCGTTGAGCGCGTAGTCGATGACCAGGCGTGGGCTCAGATCCTGCCAGCTGTCCTTGCGTTTGAAGGTCACCCCTTCCAGCGGGCCGACATTGAACACGAAGTCCTGCTGGAACATCTCGGCACTGACCGGATAGCCCATCTGCTGCAGCGCGGCGAATACGCCGAGCGAATCCAGCACCGCCACGTTCTGGTCCAGATCCGGCGCCACCCGCGGGCCATTGAGCCACTGGAACTCCTTGGCGTCGTGGGTGTAGCGCAGGCCGAAGGTCAGGTTGAGGCGATCGGTCGCGTGCCAGATGACATCGCCAAACGCGGCCAGCGCTTCGGCCTGGCTGCGGTTGTGCATGGATTCGTTCCAGGTATGCCCTTGCAGGTAGAACGGAATGCCCTGCATCGCCAGTACCTGGTCGATGGCGGCGAACACGTTCAGGCCACCGAAGTCAGGCAGGTTCTGCATTGCCGTACCCAGGCTGTCGGTCAGCAGGTTGGTGGCGCTGGTCTGCTGCGCATCCTCCTTGAACCAGCTGGCCCCGGCAACCCAGTCGAACGCGCCGGCCACGCCGTTGAACTTGAACTCCTGGTAGTAACTGCGGTTGCTTTCGATGTTGGCGGTGTCGAAGTACAGATTGGGGCGGTTGGTTCCGTCTTCGTCTTCGCGGTTGACCGTGTCGAAGTCGCGCCAGGCGGTGGTCGACAGCAGGTTACCCCAGCTGAAGGCGTGGTTGACCTGGACCGTGGCCGCGTCGAAGCGGCGCGATTCGCGGTTGCCGATGACGTCATTGAAGACAGGTGCGTCAATGGGGTTCAGATAGTTGGCCGGGTCGGCCGGATACGGTGCGGTGGCCGGATACGAATCCAGCGCCACCAGGCCAATCGCCGGACGTGCCAGCTGGCTGATTTCCTCGTGATCCCAGGTGAAGTCCAGGGTGGTGTCTTCGCCAATCCAAGAGCGCCATGCCATCCGCGCGGCCCAGTTGTCATCGCCGGCAAGATCTTCGCCAGTGCCGGCATCACGCAGCCAGCCATCGCTCTGGTTGGACATCGCGCTGATGCGCAGCGCATGGCTGTCGCTGATCGGGGCGTTGAGCAGGCCGTAGACATAGCGCCGGCCGTCGTTGCCAAGGCGCACCGTGGCATCGCCCTCGAATACGCTGGACGGTTTGTTGGTGATGATCGATACCGCACCGGCGGCACTGTTGCGACCGAACAAGGTACCCTGCGGACCCTTCAGCACCTCGATGCGTTCGACATCGTTGAATGCCAGCATCGCACCACCGGTGCGTGCCGAATAGACGCCATCGACGTAGACGCCGACCGGCGGATCAGTGCCGATGCCGAAATCGCCGGCACTGATGCCACGGATGGCGTAGCGCGGCTGGGTCGGGCTGCCATCTTCGACCCGCAGGCCGGGCACGAACATGTCCAGATCGCCGATATCGGTGGCGGCCGTGTCCGCGATGAAACCTTCGCTGACCACGTTGACCGCAATCGGCACGTCCTTCAGTTCCTGTTCGCGGCCTTGTGCGGTTACCGTCACCGTGTCCAGCAGGATGGCCTCATTCTGGGCATCCTGGCCTTGGACATCCTGTGCCCAGGCAGCCCCCGCGCCTGAAGCGAGCACGCAACCGCCCAGCATGGCGCGGCGCAGACCGGTGACCAACGTCCTTTGCAACAGTTTCATATCCCTTCCCCTTGAACCGTCTGGTTATTATGTTCGCGCGCGAGTGCGCGCTGGCTTCTGTGTCTGGATACAGCGCCTAGACATCGCAGCTGCCGTGTTGCGAGGCAATCCATTCGCGGATCAGCTGCACCCCTTCACGATGGACCACCGAGCGCCCCAGCTCGGGCATCATCACCGCCGGATCATCGCTGTCCATGCGGAACAGCAGGATCGACTCGTCCGGCTTACCGGGCACGATGTCATACGGCCGGTTGCCGGTGCCCTTGCCGGCGGCGATCGGTTGCTTGCAGAATCCACGCGCCAGTCCCTCATGGCCACCGGCGTCCAGGTGCAGTCCTGAAGTGATGGCCGCACCGGTATTGCTGTGGCAATGGCCGCAGTTGATGTCCAGGTAGGCGCGTGCGCGCGCATCCAGACTCGCGGTGGCATCGCCACTGTTGGCGTCACGCGGCGCGCGTGCCGGATCCGGCGCCCCCTGCAGGTAGCCGATCCGGGCCCAGTGGGCCAACTGGTTTTCGCTGCCGTCGGCGTAGTCGAAGTCACGGTTCAGGTGCCGTACCTTGGGGCCAATCGGGGCGATGTGCCGGGACCGGTTATTGACCGCGTGGCAGCCGGCGCACTGGTTCTGGTCCGGTACCTGGTAAGCGACTTCTTCCCGGGTCGGCGCCTGCGGCGACACCAGCGTCAGCGCCACCAGATCTCCTTCACGACGCAGCACCGCCTCGGTCTGAGCCTCGTTCCAGACATAGGGCAGCGCCACCCAGCCATCCTTGCGATGCACCAGCAGCCGGGTCTCGATCAAGCGCACCTTGTCCAGATCCAGCTTCTCGTCCCGCAACAGGCTCTGCGAGGGGTCGGTCCGCGCCACCATGTTTCGGTCGCCATCGCGGCCTTCCGCCAGCGGGTAGTAGAACGTCTTGCTGATGATGGTGCCGACCGGAAAATCCAGGCCGACACCGGTGCGGTACTGCGCATGGCTGCCCGCCGGCATCCATACCGTGCGCAGTTTGTGCGCGTAATCGCTGAACAGCGGCGTGTTGAGGTCATACGGCATCACGCCCTGGTTGAGCGACAGCGTGCGGCCGCTGACCTGCAGAACATGCCACTGGCTCAACGTCTGCGGCTGACCCTGGTCGAAGAACGTCACCGGTGGTGCCTTGCCACATCCCGACGCAGCCATCAGCAAGCCGGCCAGCGCCAGCGTCCTCCATCCCCGCATTGCAATCATCCCCGCCCCAGATCAATGGCCGGCAGCGCAGGCAGTTCACAGTTGAATGGCGCCATCCCGTTGGATGGATTCTTGTAGCCGTTGGGGCCGTCGGCGTTGAGCACGCCATTGACGCCCTTCAGGCAGATCTGGGCGGCGTTGAGCTTGCCCTTCTGCGCCAGTTCGGGGTTCTGGTAGCCATCCCACAGCACGTCCGGCAGATTGCCGGTCAAGCCGTACATCGCCACCTTCAGGGCTTTCAGATCCATGCCGTCGGGCGAGCCACCGCCACCGCTGATGGTGTTGTCGTGGATGTAGATGCGTTCCGGATACGGATCGAAGGTCTCCGACTTGCTGGAGTCCTTGTAGCCGGTGGAGTACACACTGGAAATGATGATGCTGGCGGTATCGTTGTCGACGATCTGGTTGCCGAAGATTTCGATATCGTCATTCGAGTTGACGACGATGCCCGAACCGGCCGGCACGCTGGCCACCGGAGTGCCCTTGGCACCGAAATTGCCGGTGTTGTTGGCCAGGATCCGGTTGTTGTAGACCCGGATGTTGCCGCCCTGCTGCGACAGCCCCGGCATGTTGAAGACCAGGATGCCGCCGGTGTTGTGGGTGGCGATGTTGTCGTACACATCAGCGTTGATGGTGTTCTCGACTTCGATGCCGGCGACGTTCTGCTCGGCGCGGCTGCGGCGCACGATCACGCCGTCGGACTGGCCAACGTAGATGCCGGCGTCGGATGCGCCGATCGCCACCGAATCCTCGATCAGCACGTTCTTGGTCAACACCGGATACAGACCGTAGCCGCCGTTCTTGGTGCTGGGACCGCCGGTCCATTGCACCTTGACCTTGCGGATGGTGATGTTCTCCGACTCGCTGACCTTCAGCCCATCGCCCTTGGAATCCTCGATGGTCAGGTTTTCGATGGTGAAATCATTGCCGTTGACCAGCAGTCCTTCCGCGCCGGCCTTCTGGCCCTTGAACGACAACACGCTCTGGTCCATGCCGGCGCCGCGGATGGTCACGCCATCGGCACGCAGGCTGAGACTGCGGTCGAAATGGAAGGTCCCGGCCGGGATTTCGATGACGTCGCCTGGCTTGGCATCCAGCAGGCGCTGATGCAGGGTGCGACTGAAATCGGCGTCAGCGCCGCTTGCCGCTGCCGGCGGCTGTTGCTCGCGCCCACACCCTGCCACCGCCAGCAACGCCGCCGCCATCGCCAGCGTCCGCCCTGGTTGCCACTTGTTTCGACCTTCCATTTCCCCTCCTCCCCGATGATTGGCGTGTTCCGGACGGAACCACGCCTCTTGCAGACCAATCAGTGAAGTCTTGCGGTTAGCTGTGTCACAAAGCAGGGCATAACCGGCATACTGGGGGGGGATAACCGGACGGTTTGGAAAAGGGGCATGACAGGGTCAGACAACAGCGCTGCCAGCGACGACGGCGCGTTCGCCGGCACATTGCCGACCAATATGTTGTGCGGCCTGCTGCAGGAAGCACGGCTGCGCGGGATCAACCCGGATCCGTGGTTCGCTGGCCTGCGCGTCAGCGCCGCCGAGATCCAGGACGTACGGGCGCGGGTGTCGTACCGCCAGGCCAGCGAAATCGTGCGCCGGGCCGTGCGCATGCTGCCCGAGGACATCGGCCTGGAGCTGGGCAGGCGCCAGAACGGCGGCAACTTCGGCCTGCTCGGGCTGGCGATGAAGACGTCGCGCGACTTCGCCCAGGCCGTGGCCATCGGCCTGGAGTTCCAGCGTAACCAGGGACCGCTGATGGAACTGCGGATGCAACACGATGCAGGCGCGGATAGCGTCGCCATCCTCGCCCACGCGCCGGAGTCCCAGCAGGACCTGCTGCCATTCCTGTGCGAAGAGATGTTCGCCAGCCTGCTGATGCTCGGTCGCGACCTGGCCGGTCCCGGACTCGCCCCCAAGCGGGTCGAACTGGCGTATCCGGCGCCGCCCTACCAGCAGAAATACGCCGCATTGTTCGAGTGCGAAGTGGTATTCAACCAGCCACGCAATGCGCTGCTGCTGGACCGCCAGTGGTTGTCGCTGCAATTTCCCAGCTACAACCCGGTGGCCTCGCAGCACGCGCTGGCGATGTGCCGCGCGCACCAGCCCAGCGACCGCCATGACGGCGAATACACCACCGCGGTCGAGCGCTACCTGCGCCGGCACCTGCGCGAAAATCCAACCATGCAGGAGGTCGCCGCGCACCTGCACCTGAGCGAACGCAACCTGCGCCGGCGGCTGGGCAACGAAGACACCCGCTTCAGCGCCGTCCACGATCGCATCCGCACCGAACAGGCGCTGCAGATGCTGCAGAACAGCGAGGATTCGATTGCCCACATCGGGGTACTGGTGGGCTTCAACGATGCGCGGGAATTCCGCCGCGCTTTCAAGCGCTGGACCGGGACCACGCCCAGCCAGGCGCGCGGTCGCTAGCGGCCGTATGCGCGGCCGGTGTCCGCCGCGCGACGGACACCGGCCAGCTTGTCGATCAATCCAGGATCATCACCGCGTCGACTTCAAACGACGCGCCTTTCGGCAGTGCCGAGACTTCGATGGTCGAACGCGCCGGGAACGGCGCCTTGAAATAGGATTCCATCACCGCGTTGACCTTGCCGAACTGGTTGAGGTCGGTCAGGTACAGGCCCAGGCGCACGATCTTGTCGAGCGAGCCGCCTGCGGCGGTCGCCACCGCGGTCAGATTGTCGAAGCAACGCTTGGCCTGCGCTTCGATGTCGCCTTCGACAATGTTGCCGGTGGCCGGGTCCAGCGGAATCTGGCCGGAAAAATACACCGTGTTGCCGGCACGCACGGCCTGCGAATACGGACCAATGGCGGCCGGTGCCTGGTCGGTCTGGATGATTTGGCGGCTCATGGCGGCTCCTGCTGGAAAAAGAGCCGCGATTTTAAACGATCCGGGCAACCGGCATCGTTATCGTGGGCGCGCGGGCGTGGCCGGCGCAGGCCGCCAGTGGGCTACTGCCGGCGCACCCCATGGACCACGTTCAGGCGGCGCACGCGGCGCATGACTTCGGCCAGATGGTTGCGGTCGCGGACCTGGATCGAGAACCGCAGCAATGCCACGTTGATGTCGCGCTCCAGGTATTCGACGCGATCGATGTTGGACTGGCTCTTGGCCACCGCGGTGGCGACCTGGGCCAGCACGCCCGGTCTGTTCTCCACATCGATCAGGATCGCCACATCGTAATCGCCGCTGACGTTGGCATCCCAGTCGATCGGTATCCAGCGTTCGGGCGACTTGCGGAACTCACTGACATTCGGACAGTCCAGCCGGTGCACGACGATGCCCTTGCCGGCGGTGTGGAAACCCATGATGTCATCGCCGGGGATCGGCTGGCAGCAGTTGGCAAAGCTGATGACCCCGCGCTCGGTGCCGTTGATCAGGATCTTTTCCTGCGAATGGCGCGAGTGGCCGCCGTTGCGCAACTCGGCGAACGCCATCAACGACTGCGCCGCCTGCGCCGGCATCCAGTTGCCCAGCGCGACATCGGCCAGCAGCGCTTCCAGCCGCGGGTAACGATGCTCGGCCAGGAATGCGTCCAGGCGCTGCTGCGGCAGCCGTTCCAGCGAACTGTCCAGCGCTTCCAGCGCCCGGTCCAGCATCCGGTGGCCGAGTTGCACCGCGTCCTCGTGCTCCAGCTGCTTCAACTGGTGGCGGATCGCGGTCCGCGCCTTGCTGGTGACCACGAATTCCAGCCATTGCGGCTTTGGCGCGGCCGACTTGGCGGTGATGATCTCCACGCTCTGGCCACTGGACAGCTTGGTCCGCAACGGCACCAGCTTCTTGTCCACCCGCGAGGCCACCGCCTGGTTGCCAACATCGGTATGCACGGCATAGGCGAAATCCAGCGCGGTCGAATTGCGCGGCAGCGCCAGGATCTTGCCCTTGGGGGTGAACAGATACACCTCGTCCGGGAACAGATCGACCTTGACGTTGTCGAGGAATTCCAGCGAGGAGCCCGCCGCGCGCTGGTTCTCGATCAGCTCCACGATCCAGGCATGGGCGCGGCTCTGCGCACTGTTCGGCGATTGCGCGCCGAACTTGTAGGTCCAGTGCGCGGCAATCCCGCGTTCGGCGACCAGATCCATTTCATGGGTGCGTATCTGCACTTCAATCGGCGAGCCGTACGGACCAAACAACACCGTGTGCAGCGATTGGTAGCCGTTGGCCTTGGGAATGGCGATGAAATCACGGAAGCGACCATCCAGCGGCTTGTACTGCGAATGCACCGCACCCAGCGCGTGATAACAGGCCGGCACCGAATCGACCACCACCCGGAAGCCGAACACGTCCATCACCTGGTCGAAGCTTTTGCCTTCGTTGCGCATCTTGTTGTAGATGCTCCACGGAGTCTTGATCCGGCTGACCAGGCGATGCTCGATGTCGTCGCGGGTCAGGCGCTGGGCCAGGTGCGCTTCGATCTGCGCCATCGATTCGCGACGCACCACCGGTCGGCTGTTGATGTGTTTTTCGATTACCGCATGCCGCCACGGATACATCGCCCGGAAACCCAGGTCCTGCAACTCGGACTTGACCAGATTCATCCCCAGCCGTTGCGCGATCGGGGCGTAGATGTCCAGGGTTTCGCGGGCAATGCGCGCGCGTGCCTCGGCGCTCTGCGCGCCCAGCGTGCGCATGTTGTGCAGGCGGTCGGCCAGCTTGATCATGATCACGCGCAAATCGCGCGACATCGCCAGCAGCATCTTGCGGAAGCTTTCGGCCGCCGCTTCCTTGCGGTTGCGGAACTTGAGCTTGTCCAGCTTGGTCACGCCTTCGACCAGCTCGGCCACCGACTCGCCGAACTCCAGCGCGATCTCCTGCGCGGTCAGCGGGGTGTCCTCGATGGTGTCGTGCAGGATCGCCGCGATCAGGGTCTCGGTATCCATGCCCATGTCGGCCAATACCCGCGCAACCGCCACCGGATGGGTGATGTAGGCCTCGCCGGATTTGCGCATCTGGCCTTCGTGCGCGGCGGCGCCGACCACCCAGGCCTTGCGCAGCATCGCCAGTTGTTCCGGCGGCAGGTAGGAGGCGGCTTTTTCAAACTGGAGGACATAATCCGGCACCCCTTCCGCATTGGCGGACGGACGCGTTTTGATGGCCTTGGCGGGACGACCTGGGTTCATGTCGCCAGCCTATGCCAGACCGTTGTCCACGGCAATTAACAAGCGAAAAAAAAGCCCGCTTGCGCGGGCCTTTTTCCTGCAGTCGCGCAAGCGCGGCTGATCAGTCGTCGCCCTTGGCCAGGTCTTCGTCGGCGACCACTTCGGCGGCGGCCCACTCCAGCGCTTCGCGTTCGGCGCGTTCGCGCTCGGCCTTCTCGACGCGATCAATCAGATCGTTGTCAATCTGGCGGGCGGCGATTTCGCGCAGTGCCAGCACCGTCGGCTTGTCGGCGCTTTCGCTGTTGTCGATGGTCGACTCGACGCCGTTGGCGAGCTGGCGGGCGCGCTTGGCAGCCATGGTGACCAGGTCGAAACGGTTGTCGACGACTTGCAGGCAATCTTCTACGGTAATACGGGCCATGCGGGCTCCCGGCGACCTGGGTCGCACGAATCTGTGGGAAAAGAGCTGGCGATTGTAGGCAAATGCCCGCCGCGGCGCAAGTAGGCCATTTCAAATCAATTACTTACGTTCATGAAACCGCCGACGCATCGTCGTGGACGCGGTCAATCCCGCAACAGCTCGCCGATCAGCTGGCGGTGCCGGACCTGCTGCTGCGGCCGGCGCAGGCGGCTGGCGGTGAATATCGCATGCATCTCGGCGACCGCGGTATCGAACACGTCGTTGACGATCACGTAGTCGAACTCGTCGTAGTGCGACATCTCCTCGCGTGCCGCCGCCAGCCGCTGCTGGATGACCTGCTCGCTGTCCTGGCCGCGGCTGCGCATGCGCTGCTCCAACGCATCGGCCGATGGCGGCAGGATGAACACGCTGACCGCATCGGGGATTTTCTCGCGCACCTGGCGCGCGCCCTGCCAGTCGATTTCCAGCAGCACGTCCTTGCCGGCACTGAGCTGCGGCTCGACCGACTGGCGGGCGGTCCCTTTCCAGTCACCATGGACGCTGGCGTATTCGAAGAAGTCACCGGCGGCGATCATCGCCTTGAACTCGTCGGCGTTGATGAAATGGTAGTGCTGGGCATGGCGCTCGCCCGGCCGCGGCGCGCGCGAGGTGAACGAGATCGACAGGGCGATGTCGTTGTCGCGCTGCAGGACCGCGTTGACGATGCTGCTCTTGCCGGCACCCGAGGGCGCGGCGACGATGTAGAGGGTGCCGCGGTTACTCAATGTTCTGTACCTGCTCGCGGATCTGGTCAATCAGGACTTTCAGTTCGACCGCCAGGTTGGTGGTACGGGTGTCGACCGACTTGGATCCCAGCGTATTGGCTTCGCGGTTGAACTCCTGCAACAGGAAATCCAGGCGCCGGCCGGCCGGCTCGGGCTGCTTGAAGACCCGGCGGATTTCCTTGACGTGGCTGTCCAGCCGGTCCAGTTCCTCGTCGACGTCGAGCTTCTGCAATGACATCACCAGTTCCTGCTCGACCCGGCCCGGGTCGGCCGGCTGCGCCAGATCGGCCAGCCGCGTTTCCAGCTTCTGCCGCTGACCAGCGCGGATCACCGGCATCAGTTCGCGCGCCTGCATGGCCAGCCCGGCGATGCCGTCGACGCGCTCGAGGATGGCCTGCGCCAGCTTGTCGCCTTCGCGCTCGCGCGCGGCCAGGAACTGATCCAGCAGTTCGTCCAGCAGCGACAGCACATCGGCCTGCAAGGCCGCCTGGTCGACCGCCCGGCTCTGCAGCACGCCGGGGAACTGCAGCAGCTGGGTCAGCTCGGTGCGCAGCGCCGGGAACCGCGAGGACATGTCCAGCGACAGTTCCGACAACTGGGCGACCAGCGCGCTGTTGAGCTGCAGCTGGTTTTCGCCGGCCGCGCTGCGCAGGCGCAGGTTGAAATCGAGCTTGCCACGCGAAATCCGGGCGCTGATGCGCTCGCGCAGCGCCGGTTCCATCACCCGCAGCTCGTCGGGCAGGCGCACGCCCACTTCCAGGAAGCGGTGATTGACCGCGCGCAGTTCGCCGGCCAGGGTGCCACCTTCGGTGGTGCGTTCGACCGCGGCGAATGCGGTCATGCTGCGAATCATGGCGGGCTCCTCATGAGCGATTGCATCGACAGGAAAGCGCGAATGGTACCCTAGCGCCCCCCGGCAGCTCGAATCTCCAGGCGCCGGCCCTACTCCGATGGAATCCCCGCATGTCGACTGCCGCCCCTTTTGCCCGCCCCAGCGCGCGCCTGCCCGAACAGATGCGTGAGGTGCGTATCCAGCGCGGCTTCACCTGCCATGCCGAGGGCTCGGTGCTGGTCAGCTTTGGCCAGACCCAGGTGCTGTGCACGGCCAGCGTCGAGAATCGCGTGCCCGGCTTCCTGCGTGGCAAAGGCGAAGGCTGGGTCACCGCCGAGTACGGCATGCTGCCGCGCGCCACCCACACCCGCGGCGACCGCGAAGCCGCGCGCGGTAAGCAGGGTGGCCGGACCCTGGAAATCCAGCGCCTGATTGGCCGCAGCCTGCGCGCCTGCGTCGATCGTGGCGCCCTCGGCGAGCGCACCATCACCCTGGACTGCGACGTGCTGCAGGCCGATGGCGGCACCCGCACCGCCGCCATCACCGGCGCATACGTGGCCCTGGTCGATGCGGTCAACTGGTTGCGTGGCCGCAACGAGATCAAGCGCGATCCGATCCACGGTGCGGTGGCGGCGGTGTCGGTCGGCATCTATCGCGGAGTACCGGTGCTGGATCTGGATTACGCCGAAGACAGCGACTGCGACACCGACATGAACATCGTGATGAACGATGGCGGCGGTTTCATCGAACTGCAGGGTACCGCCGAAGGCCATGCCTTCCGTCGCGACGAACTCAACGCGCTGCTGGCCCTGGGCGAGAAAGGCATCGGCGAATTGTTCGCCGCGCAGCGGGACGCACTGGCCCTGGCATGAAGCGGCGTGGCGCCATGACCGACATCCCCTGCAGGCGGGAAACCAGCCGATGAAACTGGTCCTGGCCTCCTCCAATGCCGGCAAGCTGGAAGAGCTTGGCGCGTTGCTGGCCGACAGCGGCATCGAACTGCTGGCCCAGTCCGCGCTGGGCGTGGACGATGCCGAGGAAACCGGCACCACCTTCGTCGAGAACGCCCTGATCAAGGCGCGCCATGCCAGTCGCCTGACCGGTTTGCCGGCGCTGGCCGATGATTCGGGCATCTGCGTGGATGCACTGAATGGCGCACCCGGCCTGTATTCGGCCCGCTATGCCGGCGAGCACGGCAATGCCAGCCGCAACATCGACACCTTGCTGGAGGCGTTGAAGGACGTACCGGACCAGCACCGGGCCGCCCACTTCTATTGCGTGCTGGTACTGCTGCGGCATGAACGGGATCCGCAACCACTGATCGTCGAAGGCCTCTGGCGCGGGCGGATCCTGCGGCAGCGACGCGGCGACGGCGGCCATGGCTATGACCCGGTGTTCTTCGATGAAGACCACCAGCAGAGTGCGGCGGAAATGGAGCTGTCGCTGAAGAATCGCCTCAGCCACCGTGGCCAGGCCCTGGCGCTGCTGCGACAGCGCCTGGCCGCCGGCCTCTGACCAGACCAGCGGCCATGCATGCGCGGTGTCGCATGCAGATCGCGCATCGGCCCGCGCCTCACCGAACCTGCTGCCATGACCATGCTGATTCCACCGCCGCTGTCGTTGTACGTACACCTGCCGTGGTGCGTGCGCAAATGCCCGTACTGCGATTTCAACTCGCACGAAGGCAAAGGTGCGCTGCCATTTGAAGACTACGTCGACGCATTGATCCGCGACCTGGATCAGGACCTGCCGCTGGTCTGGGGACGCAGCATCCACAGTGTGTTCTTCGGTGGCGGCACCCCCAGCCTGTTCCCGGCGGAGGCGATTGATCGCTTCCTGCAGGCCGCCAGCAGCCGCCTGCGGTTTGCGCCGGACTGCGAAATCACCCTGGAAACCAACCCGGGTACCACCGAACATGGCCGCTTCGACCGCTACCGCGCCGCCGGTGTCAACCGCATCAGTTTCGGCATCCAGAGTTTCGACGATGCCTGCCTCAAGCGGCTGGGCCGCATCCATGACAGTGGCGAAGCCGAACGTGCGGTCAAACTGGCCCAGGATGCCGGTTACGACAACCTCAACCTGGACCTGATGTACGCCCTGCCCGGGCAGACCCTGGCCATGGCCGAACACGATCTGCAACGGGCCTTCGAGCTGCAGCCGGCGCACATCTCGCACTACCAGCTGACCCTGGAACCCAACACCGTGTTCTTCGCCCGGCCACCGCAGGGCATCCCCGACCAGGACAACGCCTGGGACATGCAGGAACGCTGCCAGGCCCTGCTGGCCGCCGCCGGCTACGGCCACTACGAGGTCAGTGCCTACGCGCGCCCGGGCCGGCAGTGCGCGCATAACCTCAATTACTGGCGTTTCGGCGATTATCTCGGGGTCGGCGCAGGCGCCCACGGAAAACTGACGCTGGGGGCCGAACAGGCAGTGCTGCGGCGCTGGAAGATCAAGCACCCTGCCCAGTACCTGGCCCACGCCGGCAGCGCGGCGGCAATCGGCGGCGACGAACGCATCGCCCCGCAGCGACTGCCGTTCGAGTACCTGCTGAACAGCCTGCGCCTGCACGAAGGCTTTGCCCTGGCCGACTTCCAGGCGCGTACTGGCCTGGAACTTGCATCGCTGCAGCCGGGCCTGCAACAGGCGCTCGAGCGTGGCTGGCTGGTCAGCGACGGCGCGCTCGTGCGCCCGACCGAGCTCGGCCGGCGCTTCACCAACGACGTCATCAGCCTGTTCCTGGACAGTTGAGGACCGCCGCCGGGGTGGCGAGCGCCCGGGCCGCCGTGGGCTACGGCTTGGCGTGACCTGATTCGCCTTTCATCCGACCAATGTGATATTTCTTCAATTCAAGCGGGAGAGTCACCCAACACAATGCCAGCACCCAAGTCGCCGCTAGCGGCCGCACCCTCGGCCACCATCGCCAACGCGCCCCTGCCCCCGCGGGTGCGGTCGATCCTGCGCAACCTGCTGCAATACGCATCGGTAGATCTGGCCTCGTCGCTGACCGCGATGCTGCCGGAGTTCGAGCAGCAGATGTTCAAGCAGGCCGACCGCTCGCACAGCAATAACCGCCAGGCCGAGCAACTGGCCAACCTGCGCACGTTCCAGCGCAACCATGACGAATTCATCCCGCATTTCGTGTTCGCGCTCGAAGCCGAACTGTCCGGAATCAGCCACGCGGCAGTGGTAGCGGCCGAGTCGCCACGGGTGGAATACCGCACCCTGACCCTGGTCGAAGACGCGGTGATGGATCAGGAAATCGTGCTGCGTGAAGTCGCCCGCCGCAGCGAAATCCGCGCCGCCGGGCCGCTGCTGTTGCTGGGCCAGCGCTTTGGCGTACTGGCAGGGCAACCGGCGTTCGATCTGACCCGCCTGCCGGTGGGCCCGCAAGCGCTGTGCCGGATGCTGAAACTGGCCGGTGAAACCCTGGAAATCAATCTCGAATCGCAACTGCTGCTGTATCGCACGTTCGATCACAAGGTCATGCACAACTACGCCGAATGGGCCGAACTGCTGAACCAGTTCCTGTCCCGTGAAGGGGTGCTGCCGGGGCTGGTGTTCATGCCGCGGCGGGTGCGACCGGCCAGCGATGGCAGCCGCCCGCAAGGACAGGCGCAGGCCTCGGCGCGGCCGATGACGGCCTGGCAGGGCCAGGCTGCACCCGCCAACTGGGCGACCCTGGCGGCCGCCGATCTGGCCGCGGCCGATGCGTCGGCTGTCAACAGCGGCAGCCCGGCCAGCAGCAACGCCGCGCCGGCGACCGCAACCCCCGGCCAAGCGCCGTTGCCGGCCGCCGCCGACAGCGCCAGCGCCGACGCCTCGTTTGCCACCCTGCAGAAGCTGCTGTCGATCCGCCGCAATGCCCAGCAGCACGATGCCGCCCAGGCAGGCGCCGCCGATGCCGGCGATCCCGGCCTGGCCGCCAATCCGTTGCAGGATGCCGCGGCGCTGCCAGACCCTGCCCCGCAGGCCGCCAATGCAGTAGCCGCGTTCCGCAAGAAGCTGCTGCCCACCCACGACGTGCTCGAGACCCTGAAGACGCTGCAGTCCGCCGATCTGCCCGAACGCCCGCACAACGGGCGCCGGCGCAGCATGCAGGACCTGCAGCAGGCGATGCTGGCGCAGGCGCGGCAACAGCATGGCCCGCAGGCAGCGCTGGCCAGCGCCGACTCGGACACCTTCGAGTTGCTGGACCTGCTGTACAACGAAATCGATCGCGAGGTGCAGCAGGACGCGGCCGCCGCCGACCTGCTGGTGGCACTGCAGGTGCCGGTGGTCCAGGCCGCCCTGCGCGACCGCAACTTCTTCCTGCGTCCGCAGCATCCTGCGCGCGAACTGCTCAACGCGGTCGCCGAATCCGGCGCCACCTGGCTGGGCGACGACGATGTCGATCCGCAGCTGGTGCAGAAGCTGCAGGAAGCGGTGCAGAACGTGGTCGCCGATTACGACGGCGACGACATCGTGTTCGAACGCGCCAACCAGGATCTGCAGCAGCACCTGCAGGCGATGGCCCGCAAGGCCGAACTCGCAGAACGCCGGCAGATCGAGGCCGCACGTGGCAAGGAAAGGCTGGAGATCGCCAAGCAGAAGGCCAGCGACACCATCCATACCGCGCTGCGTGACCAGCAGCCGCAGAAGTTCGTGCAGGCCCTGCTCAACCAGGCCTGGGCCGATGTCCTGACCCTGGCCCTGCTGCGCAACGGCGAGGACTCCGACGAGTGGCACGAACAACTGCAGACCACGCTGGAAATCGTCGCCGCCACCAGCGCCGGCGAAGCCAGCGACGGCAATCCGGAGCTGGCCGGCAAGATCGAGCAGTCATTGCTGCAGGTCGGCTACCACGGCGATGAAGCGGCGGCGATTGCCCGTCGCCTGTCCAGCAGTGAAGACGATGAGACGACTTCGCGCACCGAGCTGACCGCACGGCTCAAGGCGCGCAGCCGGCTCGGCGACCAGAGCAGCACGCCGACGCCACGCAAGAAGCCGCACGAGCGCACGCCGGAAGAACAACAGGCCTATGATCACCTGCGCAGCCTGCCGTTCGGTACCTGGTTCGAATTCACCCATAACCAGCAGGGCGACGTCCGCCGCCAGCGCCTGTCATGGTTCAGCCCGGTGACCGGCAATGCGCTGTTCGTCAACCAGCGTGGACAGCGTGTCGGCGAACATTCGATGGACACCATTGCCCACCTGATGGCCAAGGGCCAGGTCCGTATCGTCAGCGAAGATCGTGGCCGGCTGATTGACCGCGCCTGGAATGCCACCCTCAAGGCGCTGCGCGGCCTGACCAGCCGTGGCCCCGACGCATCGGGAGAACCCGCATGAGCCGTCGCGACTCAAACCCGCCGTCATCGGCACACGACGCCGGCAGCCGCGAAGCGCGCCGTGCCGCGCGCCGCCACGTGGTCGAGCCGATGCAGGTCAGCAACACCATGACCGAGCAGGTGATCGGCCGCGTTGGCAATGTGTCCGAAACCGGCATGCTGCTGATTGCGAGCGTGCCGCTGGTGGAGGATGCGCTGTACCAGCTGCGTTTCTCGATCCGGGATGCACGTGGCCGCGAGCAGGCGATGAATGTCGGCGCACACCTGCTGTGGCTGTCGCAGGCCAATACGCCCGGGCAGTCATTCGCCGGTCTGCGCTTCCTGACCCTGGACTCGGCCGCGCGCGAAGCGCTGGCGGCCTGGGTCGCCGCAGCCGGCACCGCGGCGCGCTGATCAGCCGCGCGGCGGTGGCCGCGCATGACCTGTTTCACTGCCGCTACAGGCGCTTTCCCGCACAATAGGCGGCTTCTCCTCAAGAGTAGCCGCCGATGACCACTGCCGCCCTCGACATCGCCCCTTTGTATGCCGGACACCTGGCCATGATGAAGGCGCGCGCCGATGAAGCGCTGTTGCGGGGTGGTTTCGATCATCTGGTGATCCCCAGCGGCACCCTGCACTACCAGGTGTTCGACGACCGCGACTACCCGTATGCGGTCAATCCGCAATTCAAGGCCTGGCTGCCGCTGACGCGCGTGCCCTACAGCTGGCTGGTGTACACGCCGGGCCAGCGCCCGCAGGTGATTTTCTACCAGCCATTCGACTACTGGCACGTGGTGCCGGACGCGCCGAGCGGTTGGTGGGTGGAGCATTTCGACATCCACATCATCCGCAAGCCGGAGGAAGCACGGAAGTTGCTGCCTGCCAACGTCGCCCGCTGCGCGATCCTGGGTGAACCACAGAGCGCGCTGGAGGAGTACGCGCCGAACAATCCGCGGCCGGTACTGGACTATCTGGAATACCACCGCAGCTACAAGACGCCGTACGAAATCACCCTGATGCGGGTCGCCCAGCAACTGGGTGTCCGCGGCCACCGGGCCGCCGAGGCGGCATTCCGCGCCGGTGAAAGCGAGTTCGGCATCCACATGGCGTATTGCCGTGCGGTCGGCCAGGATCTGGGCACGTTGCCGTACAACAACATCATCGCGCTCAACGAGCACACCGCCATCCTCCATTACACCGAGCTGGCGCAGCAGGCGCCGGCCGATGCCCGCAGCTTCCTGATCGATGCCGGCGCCAGCCACGCCGGCTACGCCAGCGACATCACCCGCAGCTACGCGGCCGATGCAGGCTGCGAGTTCCAGGCAATGATCGATGCGGTCGACCAGGCGCAGATCCGGATGTGCAACGCGGTCCGCGACGGCAAGGACTACAAGGCGCTGCATATCGATGCGCATCACATGCTGATGGCCATCCTCAAGGACTTCGACGTCATCAACGTATCGCCGGAAGCGGCGGTCGCCAGCGGCGTCAGCTTTGCCTTCATGCCGCATGGGCTGGGCCATCCGATTGGCCTGCAGGTGCATGATGTCGCCGGTTTCGCCGAAAGCGACCGCGGCGGCAGCATCGCCAGGCCCGAGGGCTTCCCCTACCTGCGCATGACCCGGGTACTGGAGCCGGGCATGGTGGTGACCATCGAACCGGGCCTGTACTTCATCGACATGCTGCTGGAAGAAGTGAAGAAGAACGGCCACGGCGACAGCATCAACTGGCAGCGGGTCGAGCAGTTCCGTCCGTATGGCGGCATCCGTATCGAAGACGAAGTGCTGTGCACCGATGGCGATGCGGTCAATCTGACCCGCGAAGCATTCGCACAGGCGGATTGATAGCGACTACGAGCCTTCTGCGATTGGCATGGAGGGCTTTTGCCGCGACAGCCGAGGGCCAAGCCAGGCCAGGCGCTGCTGACACGCACGGCAGCCAGCGCCAGTGTTGAAGCGGTGCTATGCCGCCATCAACGCTTCTATCTCGTCGGCGCTGCGGGCCAGCGCATCGGTCAGTACCCGGTGACCGTCTTCGGTGATGACCACATCATCCTCGGTACGGATGCCGATGCCGCGCCACTGCGCCGCAACACGGGTGTCGTCGGCGGCGATGTACAGACCTGGTTCGATGGTGAACACCATGCCCGGCTCCAGCAGCCGTGACTCACCACCGAGCCGGTATTCGCCGACGTCGTGCACATCCAGACCGATCCAGTGCCCGGTCTTGTGCTGGTAGAAGCGCCGGTATTCGCCATCGGCAATGTTCTTTTCCAGCTTGCCCTTCAGCAGGCCCAGTTGCAGCAGGCCTTCGGTAAGCGTGGCCACCGCTGCTTCGTGGCCGGCTTCGTAGGCCACTCCCGGTCTGGCTTGTTGCAGCGCGGCCGCCTGCGCCTTGCCGACCAGATCATGCAGCGCGCGTTGCGCCTTGCTGAAACGACCGTTGACCGGGAATGTGCGGGTAATGTCACTGGCGTAGCCGCGATACTCCACCCCCGCATCCACCAGTACCAGCTCGCCATCGCGGGCGACGGCATTGTTGGCCCGGTAATGCAGTACGCAGGCATTGCTGCCGGCACCGACGATGCTGTTGTAGGCCGGCCAGCCGTCGTGGCTGCGGAACACGCATTCCAGCTGCGCCTGCAATTCGTATTCGCGGATGCCCGGGCGCGCGGCACGCATCGCCGCCTGGTGCGCCAGCACGCTGATGTCGGCGGCCTGCTGCATCAGCGCCAGCTCGGCCTTCGACTTGAACAGCCGCAGTTCGTGCAGCAGGTGGCCCAGCTCGAGGAACTCATGCGGCGGCTGCGCGCCCATCCGCACCTGGCCGCGCACGTGGCGCAGCCAGCCAATCAGCTTGAGATCGAAATCGGCGTCGCGGCCAAAGTGGTAATAGACCCGCGAGCGTCCTTCCAGCAGGCCCGGCAGGATGTCGTCGACGTCCTCGATCGGATAGGCATCGTCGGCGCCATATACCTCGACCGCGCCTTCCTGGCCGGCACGCGGACCATCCCAGCGCTCACGCTGCGGATCGCGCTCGCGGCAGAACAGGATGACCTCGCCGTGCTTGCGGCCCGGCACCAGCACCAGCACCGCTTCGGGCTCGTTGAAGCCGCTGAGGTACCAGAAATCGGAGTCCTGGCGATACGGGTGGAAGGTATCGTGGCTGCGCACGCGCTCCGGCGCCGCCGGCAGGATCAGGATGGCGTTGGGTCCGGCCATCCGCATCAGTTGCTTGCGCCTGCGTGCGAACTCGCCCGCCGCGATGCCGGTCCACGCCTTCATCAGTTCAGGCTCTGGCGGTGCCTGGGCGCCATCACGCAGTCGCCATGCAGCAGCAAGGTCGCCACGCGCACGAATTCCTCGATTTCGGCCAGCGCGTCTTCTTCTTCCTCGCCATCGCCGTCGCCGCTGTCGGGATCGGCCTGGGCCAGGCGCGCGAGATCCTGCAGCGCTTCATTGCCTTCCTCCGACAACGCCGGTGCCGAGCCGGCGGCCAGTCCGAAGCCACCGAGGAAACCCCGGCACCAGGCAAACAGCGCCTGGGCGCGGTCCGACAGCGATTCGGAGGCATCCGGCAGCAACAGTTCGAAAGCAAAGCCGCGGTCTTCCAACTGCTGCGCGCTGATCTGGCGCAGGCGGTCGAGCGGACTGTCCGCCGCCGGTGTCTGCAGCACGTCGTCGGCCAGCACCTTGGCCGGCCAGGCGGCGGTGTCCAGGCCGCCACCGGCCAGCCAGCCGCACAGCGCACCGTGCAGTTCGGACGCATCGGTGGCCAGTCCCAACTGCTCGGAGGCCAGCGAGATTTCTTCGATAGAGGGCATATCGGACATGGTCAAACGCGTTCCGTGGGGGAAGCCGGACAATGTGGAAGTGTAGCAATGAATCCCCGCCTGGCCGCTTGTTCTGGCGCTGCCGGCGTGTCTACACTCGTCGTCATCCCTTGGCTCGCAAGTCTTGTCCTTGATGGCCGTGAGCATGTTTCCCGCCGTTTTCGCTGTCGCTGTCGCCGAACCCGCCGGCGGCCGGGTGGCCGTCATGCTGCTGGCGATGGCCGTGCTGGTGGCGGTGATCGGGTACCTGTTGCGCGAGCAGCGGCGGACGCGTCGCGACCGGCTCGGCACATCGCCGCCGTTCGACCGGGCCGAGGCGGTGGACGACATGTCGCGCCTGAATTCGGCGCTGTGGGCCAGCGGCGAGCGGTTCTGGGATTACGACCTGCGCCAGCGCCGGATCAGGCATCTGTATATCGGCGACCTGCCGGCGCCCGCCAGCGGCGCAACCGAACCGGCGCCGCCGATCGCCGCGGCGGCTGCCGGCCTGCATACCCGTATCATCGCCCGTGACGGCGAGGTGCCGACCATCCATCCCGATGACCTGCCGCGGGTGATGCAGCGCTTGCGCGAGCATCTCGATGGCGAGGCGCCGATGTTCCGCTCCGAGCACCGCATGGATCTGCGCAACGATGGCCAATGGACCTGGATCGAGGCACACGGACGGGTGGTCCAGCGTGACGACCACGGCCAGCCGATCCGCCTGGCCGGCACCGCCCGCGACATCAGCGCCAGTCGCAATGCGCGCCATGAGCAGCGCATCACCGGCGAAGTCATGCGCAGCATGAACGAAGCGGTGGCGGTGCTCGATGCCCACCAGCATTTCGTCACCATCAACCCCGCCTTCACCCGCATGACCGGCTTCGAAGCCAGCCAGGTCATCGGCCAGTCGGTGCACATGCTCGACAGCTCGCAGCACGACGATGCGTTTTTCCAGCGCATGCGCGAAGAACTGGAACACGCCGGACGCTGGTCAGGCGAAGTCTGGAAGGTGCGCCGCGATGGCGAGGAGATCCTGTGCCGGATCGAGACCAACCGCATCGCCGAGGACGACCAGCGGCACCTCTACGTGCAGGTGCTGACCGACATCACCGAGCAGAAGCGCGCCGAACAGGAACTGCGCTACCTGGCCAACTACGACACCCTGACCAGCCTGCCCAACCGGTCGCTGCTGTCCGAGCGGCTCTCGCGCGCGATCGTCCGCGCCCGCCGCGAGGGGGGCTACGTGGCGGTGCTGTTCCTGGACCTGGACCGGTTCAAGGACATCAACGATTCACTGGGCCATGCCACCGGCGACCGCATCCTGCGCGCGGCGGCATCGCGCGTGCAGCAGACGGTGGGCCCGCGCCACACCGTCGCGCGCCTGAGCGGCGATGAGTTCACCGTGGTACTGGAAGACATCAGCTCGCAGGCCGATGCCGAACAGTTCGCGATGGATCTGATCCGTGCTTTCCGGCTGCCGTTGAGTTTCGACGAACGACTGGAACTGTCGGTATCGCCGTCGATCGGCATCAGCCTGTACCCGGATCACGGACAATCGCCGGCGGACCTGCTGAAGCATGCCGACACCGCCATGTACCAGGCCAAGGCGATGGGCCGGCACACCTACCAGGTGTATTCGGAGTCGATGGACGAGAAGAACCGCCATCGCGCGGTGCTGGCCAGCGCGCTGCGACGGGCGCTGGAGCGCAACGAGTTGTCGCTGGTGTTCCAGCCACGGTTCTCGATCAGCCGCCAGCGCATCACCGGGGTCGAGGCGCTGATGCGCTGGGAAAGCCTGGAGTTCGGCATGGTCTCGCCGGCCCAGTTCATCCCGCTGGCCGAAGAGTCGGGGTTGATCCTGGACATCGGCACCTGGGCCATGCAGGAAGCCTGCCGCACGCTGCGGCAATGGCGCGACGCCGGCATGCAGCATCTGGTGGTGGCGGTCAACGTGTCGGCGGCGCAACTGCAGCACGGTGACCTGTCGCAGGTGGTCGAACGCGCGCTTGCCGAAAGCGGGGTGCCGGCCGACTGCCTGGAAATCGAGTTGACCGAAAGCGTGATCATGACCGACCCGGAACAGAACGCGGACACCCTGCGCGCCTGCCGCCGGCTCGGCGTCTGGCTGGCGATCGATGATTTCGGCACCGGCTATTCATCGCTGGCCTACCTCAAGCGGCTGCCGCTGACGACCCTGAAGATCGATCGCGAATTCATCAGCGATCTGACCCACGACCGCGACGACGAGGCCATCACCAGCACCATCATCACCATGGCCCAGTCGCTAGCGCTGAAGGTCATCGCCGAGGGCGTGGAGACCTTCGACCAGTACGAGTTCCTGCGCAGCCATGGCTGCGACGAGGTCCAGGGCCACTGGGTGTCACAGGCGCTGTCGGCCGATCAGTGCCTGCGCTTCATCCGTGACTACTACCCGCAATCGGCCGGCGTGCACGCGGTGAGCTGAGCGGCCACGGCCGTCGACAGCCGCGGTGCTTGACCACCTGCCATGCTCGTGCCTATCGTGCGTGCCATGGACAGCCCCGACTTCAGCGACCAACTGCAACGCCTGTCCTCGCGCATCCAGGAGCTGGCCGACCGCTGCCATCGACTCAGCGAGGAGAACCGCAGCCTGCGCCACCAGCAGGAACAGCTGATGGGCGAACGTTCACAGCTGCTGGCCAAGAATGAGCAGGCCCGATCACGGGTGGAAGCCATGATCACCCGCCTCAAATCCCTGGAGCAGCACACGTGAGCAACGAGCCGGTCAGCGTCCATATCTTCGACCGCGAATACACCGTCGGCGTCGAGCCCAGCGAGCGCAGCAGCCTGATGGCCGCGGCCAAACTGCTGGACAACAAGATGCACGAGGTGCGCGGGGGCAACAAGATGGCCGCCATTGATCGCGTCGCCGTGCTGGCCGCGCTCAACCTGGCCCACGAACTGCAGCAGCTGCGCGATGAAGGCTTCGCCCGCGAACGCGAAATGGCGCGCACCCTGGCCGAACTCAACCGCAAGCTCGACCACCTGCTGGATACGCCGGCCTGAGTCATCCGGGCATCGGCAACGGGCCGGCTGGGCCGCGCCAGCGCGGTGGCCACTGACAGCACCGTGATGCAACTGAATCGCAGTGAAAATCGGCCGACAAACGGGCTGCGCATCGGGGGCCCTGCCGCTATACTGTCGCTGCGTCCTCTGCTGTGTCCGACAGCGCGCGCAAACATTCGCCTTGTCCCTTAATTGCGACCGCGGGGAGGCAACCGAAGCCGGGAGTGCATGTCTGCCTTGAGCGGAAAGCCCGATGGCCTCCAAGCCTTCCCACTTGAACCCCGGGTTCAAGGTCGTTTCGCGAGCATCGCCATGGCGGAGGACGTATTTTTTCCTGCGTGGATTCTTCGACCCGCCCACGTAGAGCGGAGCTTGCTCCGCTGAAGCACCCATCGCCCAGCCGGACTTATCGACATCGCACACCGTAGAGCAGAGCTTGCTCCGCTGCGAATGTCCGGAGAAAAGGCAGCGGAGCAGGCTCCGCCCTACAAGACGTATGCGATGTCCGGAGAAAGGGCAGCGGAGCAAGCTCCGCTCTACAAGACGTATGCGAATGTCCGGAGACTAAGGGCAGCGGAGCGAGCTCCGCTCTACAAGACGTATGCGAATGTCCGGAGAAAGGGCAGCGGAGCGAGCTCCGCTCTACAAGACGTATGCGAATGTCCGGAGAAAGGGCAGCGGAGCAGGCTCCGCTCTACAAGACGTATGCGAATGTCCGGAGAAAAGGCAGCGGAGCAAGCTCCGCTCTACAAGATGGGGATGTGTAATCCATACGCCTGAGCCGCAGCGCCGTTACTGGTGGATGTCCGCCACCAGCAGGATCGCGACATCGTCAGTTTCGTTGCGGGCGAAATGCTTGATCCGGTGGTCTTCGACCACGCTGTCGCCTTCGTTCAGTACCAGCGGCATCTTGCAACCGTCCACGTAGATCTTGATCTGTCCGTGCTTCATGAAAAATATCCCGGGGCGTTTGCCATGCGAGTGGTACGGGATCACGCCACCGGGTTCGACAGTGACCGTGCGCATGCGCAGGAAATAGCCGGGCTGCTGGATGCTCTCCTGGCCCAGGTCGACCTCGCCGAGAATGACCGCCGGGTGTTCTCCGACCGCCTTGGTCGGATGCTGCCAGCCGCCATCGCCCTCCTGGCCGGCTGCACACTCCATCTTCTGCACCGCCAGCGCTGGCATGGCCAGTGCCAGCAAGCACGGTGCGAGCATCATCGGTTTGATCGGCATGATTGGTCCTCGAGCGATGAAAAATCTGATACCCCGGTTCTAGCAATCGCCGGTGAAACCGGTCAATTAACAAAGAGTGCGGTTGGCCGCGCCGGCGTCCACGCCACAGAGGCGCGCGTTGCCTGGCAGCTGTCGGTCAGACCGCGCCTGACCAAAGACCGCCTGACCCTCTAGAATTGACCGATGACTTCCCTTGCCCCGCGGATGCCCGCCCCATGACTCCGGATCGCGACGCGCTGCGTCGCCAGCTGCGCCAGCGCCGCCAGGCCCTGCCCGCCGCCGAACGCATCGCTGCTGCCGATGGCCTGGCCCGGCAGGTGTTTTCACTGCCGTTCTTTCCCTCCCGCGGGTATGTCGCCGGCTACTGGTCGATGCAGGGCGAAATTGGCCTGCATGCGTTGCAGGTCCAGTTGCCGGCGGATCTGGTGTACTGCCTGCCGGTCCTGCACGAGGACCAGCAACTGCGGTTTGCGCCGTGGCGCTCGGGCGATCCGCTGGTGACCAACCAGTTCGGCATTCCCGAACCGGACGTGTCGCCGTCGTCGGCGCTGCCGGCACGGGACATGACCCTGGTGCTGATGCCACTGGTCGGCTTCGACGCCGCCGGCAACCGCCTCGGCATGGGCGGCGGCTGGTACGATCGCACGTTCGCATCGCGCCAGTCGCAACCGCCGCCGCCATGGCTGGTCGGGGTCGGCTTCGCCGCCCAGGCGGTACCGGCGTTGCCGGTGCAGCCGTGGGATGTCAGAGCCGATGCCATCTGTACCGAGCGCGACACCCTGATTTTGAACGGAACCGCACCACCATGACCGCCCGCAAACGCTATTGGCTGATGAAATCCGAACCGGACGCGTTTTCGATCGACGATCTGCAGAAGGTCAAGGTCGAACCCTGGAACGGGGTGCGCAATTACCAGGCCCGCAACTTCATGCGTGATGGCATGCAGGTCGGCGATGGCATCCTGTTCTATCACTCCAACTGCAAGGTCCCGGGCATCGTCGGCACCGCCACCGTCGCCAGCAAGGCCTACCCGGACCCGACCCAGTTCGATCGCAAGAGCGACTACTACGACCCCAAGAGCAGCCCGCAGGAACCACGCTGGATGCTGGTCGATGTAGCCTTCGACAGGAAACTGTCGCGGACGATCGCGCTGGACGAAATCAAGGCCCACGCCGATGCACTCGGCGAAGGCTTTGCCCTGACCCAGCGCGGCAACCGCCTGTCGGTGCTGCCGGTCACCGCGGCGCAATGGAAGTTGCTGCTGGCGCTCGAATGATCCG
This sequence comes from Pseudoxanthomonas dokdonensis, assembly GCF_001431405.1. Classification (GTDB taxonomy): domain Bacteria; phylum Pseudomonadota; class Gammaproteobacteria; order Xanthomonadales; family Xanthomonadaceae; genus Pseudoxanthomonas_A; species Pseudoxanthomonas_A dokdonensis. Next base: position 108,201 of record NZ_LDJL01000007.1, on the reverse strand, counting down.
CCTCGCGGCCAGCGCGCCGCGTCGGTTGGCGGTGTCCAGCCACCGCCCCACCCTCTTTTTTTTTTCCAGCAGGTAACCCCGATGTCTCAGAACGAAGCCAAGCGCCTGGCCGGCGAGAAAGCCATTGATTACGTCGAGGACGGCATGATTGTCGGCGTCGGCACCGGCTCGACCGTGGCCTTTTTCATCGACGCACTGGCCACGGTCAAGGACCGCATCAAAGGCGCGGTGTCCAGTTCCGAACAGAGTACCCAGCAGCTGCGCGGGCACGGCATCGAAGTGCTGGATCTCAACGCTACCGGCAAATTGTCGCTGTACGTCGACGGCGCCGACGAATGCGATGGCAACAAGCGCCTGATCAAGGGCGGTGGCGCGGCGCTGACCCGCGAGAAGATCATCGCCGAAGCCAGCGAAAAATTCGTCTGCATCATCGACCCGGCCAAACAGGTGCCGGTGCTGGGCAGGTTTCCGTTGCCGGTGGAAGTGATCCCGATGGCACGCAGCCTGGTGGCGCGCGAAATCCTGGCGATGACCGGCGGCCAGCCGGTGTGGCGCGATGGGGTCACCACTGACAACGGCAACTGGATCCTGGACATCCACAATCTGTCCATCGTCGATCCGGTCGGCATGGAACAGGCCTTGAACCAGATCCCCGGCGTGGTCAGCGTTGGACTGTTCGCGCGGCGTCCGGCCGACGTGGTCATCGTCGGCGGACAGCCGCCGATCGTGCTGTAAGCGCTGCTGTCGTCCGTGAGCGCGCCGTAAGCAGACGCGCTGCCGCCAGGGGTGTCGTAATCAGGCATCCGCTGCCCGGGCATCATCGAACCTGACAGCATCCCGACGGCATGGGCAGGCGTCCAGCGCCTGCCCGGCTCAATCGCTTTCCGACAGCGCCTCGACCAGCTCGGCGACCAGCGCCCGCCGCTTCGGCGGCAGTTTCAGCAGCGCGTCGATGGTCTGCCGGTCCTTGCCGCTCATCGCCGGCCATGCCGGACGTGATTCGGCCACGCGCCCCTTGCCGGTGCTGCCGAACCGCAGCGCGTGCGGCTCGACGCCGAGCAGTTGCGCTATCACCAGCAGTTTGTCCTGCGCCGGGATACCCATCCCGCCCAGCCAGCGGGAAGTCGTCTGGAAGCTCACCGAGCGACCGCGATACTTGCTGTTGAACAAGCGGAACAACACCACCGGCCGCGGCTCGTATCCTGCGTCCTGCATGGCCTGCGCCAGTCGTTGAGAAAATTTCTCGCGCTCGTTGTTCATGCCGGAAGAAGTTAATGGAGCGCGCCGGCACCAATTCACATTCTACGTTCATTGACATGAACTTTTCAGGCGCATACAGTGATGACGCTTGCCGCGCGGGCTCTGCCGCGTGGCCGTCACCGGGGCTGAGGAACAGCCCGCAGGCGGATGCGGTGCTCCGTCTTGGTCATGGATGGGAACTGATGAACGATTCTGCTTTCAACACGCACATTGATCGTCCTGGCGTGCGCCCGCCGGCTAGTCCGCACGTACTCGACCAGCTTCTGCGCATGATCCAGGGCGGTGTATCCAGCAGCATCGCCGATCCGGGACTGGCGGCGTTGTCCAGGCCCTGCCTCGAACAGATCAGCGCGTCGGCCCAGCGCCAGGCCGACCAGTGTGGCGAAACGACATTGCTGATGATGGAGCTGCTGCAGCAGCTGCTGGACGAACCATCCCCGCAGTCGCCGGACCTGCTGCGGCGCCTGTCGCGACAGCAGCATGCCTGCTATCTCGATCAGCAGCGCTGGCAGTCGCTGGCCGACAACGCCAGCTACTATCGCCGTCATCCACGCGTCGCCGAGCGGATTGCCTGCTGGTTCACCCGCAACAGCTGACCGCTGTCACCTTGACGCTGTCGACGGCTTCGCGCATGGTTCGCCCTTTAGGATGGAGAGCGTGCCATGTGGTTCCAGCGTGTGTCGTTGTTGTCTTGCCTGGTGCTGCTGAGCGCATGCGCCAATGCCAAGGGCCCATGGGTCGAGCTGGGCGGCCACCGCTACCAGGTGGAGATTGCCGATGATGACGCCGAGCGCGCACGCGGACTGATGTTCCGCGACCAGATGGACGCCGACGCCGGCATGCTGTTCATCCATGACCGCCAGGAACGGCAGGCCTACTGGATGAAGAATACCCATATCCCGCTGGACATCCTGTACTTCGACAATGATCGCAAACTGGTCAGCCAGCAGCGCGACGTACCGCCGTGCTCGGCCGGCGACGGCTGCCCGGCCTATCCCAGCAATGCACCCGCACGCTACGTGCTGGAACTCAACGCCGGCCAGGCCGCCGCATTGAAGCTGGAAGACGGCGCCAGCATCACTTTCGGTGACGGCATCGAAGCGCCGCCGGTGCAGTAGTTGCTGCTGGCTGTTGTTGCGGTTTGCCCCCACCCCAACCCCCGTATCAAGTAGGGGCAGACTCTCCCCCGTAAACCGGGGGGAGGGGGTTCATCCGTGCTGAAAATTGCACCGCACATTTTTCAGACATGCCTCTTGGTCAGGCGAATAGCCATCGTCTACTGCCACTGTCTGGTGTACGGATCAGCCCCCTCCCCTGTTTGCGGGGGAGGGTTGGGGTGGGGGCCGCTTCAAGCAATAGAAACAATCACCCGCTCCCCATCCAAGACTTGATTGTGTCGCTCGATGGCCGCAGTCTGTGGCCATGCGGACACGAATGCGACTACCGGACTGGAACGAGCTGGCGGCTCATCCCGATGACAACGTGCCGTTGCTGGAAGCCGCGCTGCTGATTGCGCGCGACGAATATCCGCAGCTGGATGCCGATCTCTACGACACCCTGCTGCAAAGCCATGTCGCCCATCTGCAGACCGAGGTCGATGCGATCCAGGCCTGGCCGCTGAAGATGGCGGCGATCAACCGGCATCTGTTCGACGAACTCGGCTACAGCGGCAACCATGACGAGTATTACGACCCGCGCAACAGTTATTTGAACGAAGTGTTCGAGCGCCGGCTCGGCAATCCGATTTCACTGGCGATGGTGCAGATGGAAGTGGCGCGGCGACTGGGGGTGCCACTGGACGGGGTCTCGTTCCCGGGCCATTTCCTGGTCCGGCTGCCGGTCGATGACGGGCTGCTGGTGATGGATCCATTCAACGGTGGTCGCCCGCTGGGGGTCGACGAATTGCGCGAGCGGGCCAAGCCGCACCTCGGCGGCGATGTGCCGGACGACAATGCCCTGCTGCACATCCTTGACCCGGCCTCGCACCGGGCCATCCTGATCCGGACCCTGCGCAACCTGCATGGCCTGTACGCGGACCGGCAGGATTGGGAACGCGCCGCGCGCAGTGCCGATCGCGTGCTCAAGCTGGCCAGCGAACAACCGGAAGCGCTGCGTGACCGCGGCCTGGCCTATCTGCAACTGGACTACCAGCACGGTGCCCGCCAGGACCTGCAGCGCTATCTGCAGCTGGCCCCTGATGCGGCCGATGCGGTCGCCATCCGCGAGCAGTTGATCGAGGCCAGCAGCCGTAGCGGGCGCATGCATTGAAGCGCCCGGCCCGTCACTGAGCGGTACTGGCCAGCGCCAGCGATCAGGCGCTGAGGCCGCCGGCCTTGCCTGCGCTGCCGATCAGACCTCGACCATCTCGAAGTCATCCTTGGTCACCCCGCAATCCGGGCAGGTCCAGGTATCGGGAATGTCCTCCCAACGGGTGCCGGGAGCGATGCCTTCCTCAGGCAGTCCGTCCGCTTCGTGGTAGATGAAGCCACAGACCACGCACATCCAGCTGCGGAAAATGGCGGCATTGGGGTCGGTCATTGGATAATCAGCGCTGCGAAAACCCGATTGTCCCACTCCCCGCCCCTGACCGGAAGTTTGCCGATGCCCGCGCCGCCCCGTGGCCTGTACCTGATCACGCCTGACGAGACCGACAGCGAGCGCCTGCTGGCCCGGGTCGCACCGCTGCTGGCGCTGGACGTGTGCTGGCTGCAGTACCGCAACAAGCGCGCCGATGCCGGCCAGCGCCGGCAGCAGGCGCACGCCTTGCAGACCGCCTGCGCCGCCGCAGGGGTGCCACTGATCATCAATGACGACGTGGCCCTGGCAGCGGATGTGGGTGCCGCCGGCGTGCATCTGGGCGAGGACGATGGTGACATCGCCGCCGCCCGCGCCGCGCTCGGCGCCGACGCCATCATCGGCGCGTCCTGCTACGACCAGCTGCAGCTGGCCCGGCAGGCGGTGGCCGCCGGTGCCAGCTACGTCGCCTTCGGAGCGTTTTTTCCCAGCCGCAGCAAGCAGGCCACTCGCCGCGCATCGCCGCAGCTACTGACCCAGGCCGCCAGCTTGAATGTGCCGCGGGTGGCGATTGGCGGGATAAGCCCGGACAATACCGGTCCCCTCATCGCCGCGGGCGCGGATCTGGTGGCGGTCATTGCCGGCGTGTTCGATGCGCCGGACCCGATCGCCTCCGCGCGCGCCTATCTGGCCTGCTTCCAAGGTAAATCATGAACCACGACCACTCGCACGCCCTGTTCACCCGCGCCCAGTCGCTGCTGCCCGGCGGGGTCAATTCGCCGGTGCGCGCGTTCAAGTCGGTCGGTGGCGAGCCGTTCTTCGTCGAGCGTGCCGACGGCCCGTATCTGTTTGACGTCGATGGCAACCGCTATATCGACTATGTCGGTTCCTGGGGCCCGATGGTGGTCGGCCACAACCACCCGCAGGTGCGCGAGGCAGTGCGCCTGGCGATCGACAACGGGCTGTCATTCGGCACCCCGACCCCGGCCGAGGTGACCATGGCCGAAACCATCACCCGGCTGGTGCCGTCGTGCGAAATGGTGCGGATGGTCAACTCCGGCACCGAGGCGACCCTGTCGGCGATCCGGCTGGCCCGCGGCGCCACCGGCCGCAACCGCATCGTCAAGTTCGAAGGCTGCTACCACGGCCATGGCGACTCGTTCCTGGTCAAGGCCGGCAGCGGCATGCTGACCCTGGGCGTACCGACCTCGCCTGGAGTGCCGGCCGGCCTGAGCGAGCTGACCCTGACCCTGAGCTACAACGATTTCGATGCCGCCAGCCGACTGTTCGAAGAAGCCGGCGATGACATCGCCGCGCTGATCATCGAACCGGTGGTCGGCAACGCCAACTGCCTGCCGCCACGCGAAGGCTATCTGCAGCACCTGCGCCAGCTGTGCACGCAATATGGCGCGTTGCTGATTTTCGACGAAGTGATGACCGGTTTCCGGGTGGCGCTGGGCGGCGCGCAGGCGCGCTACGGGGTCACCCCGGATCTGACCACCTTCGGCAAGATCATCGGTGGCGGCATGCCGGTCGGTGCCTACGGTGGCCGTCGCGACCTGATGCAGCAGATTGCACCGGCCGGTCCGATCTACCAGGCAGGCACCCTCAGCGGCAATCCGGTGGCGATGGCGGCCGGGCTGGCGATGCTGGAGCTGGTCCAGGCACCGGGCTTCCATGACCGGCTGGAAGCGGCCAGCAACACACTTTGCGATGGCTTGCAAGCGGCCGCGGCCGAGGCCGGCGTCGCCCTGACCACGACCCGTGTCGGCGGCATGTTCGGCCTGTTCTTCACCGATCAACAGGTCGATACCTATGCCCAGGCAGTGGCCTGCGATACCGCCGCTTTCAATCGTTTCTTCCATGCCATGCTCGAGCGTGGCGTGTATCTGGCGCCGTCGGCGTTCGAGGCCGGCTTCATGTCCAGCGCCCACGATGCGGCCGTGATCGAACAGACCATCGCCATCGCCCGCGAGGCATTCGCGGTCGTCGCCAAAGGCTGATCCCTGGACACATCGGCGCGGACGCGAAGCCGCGTCCTGCGCCGCCCGCCACGGCGGGCGGCACGAGCTGGCCGTCAGCTACGGCCGGCAAATTCCCGCAGCGCGGCGTGCAGTCGTGACAGGCCATGTTCCAGTTCTTCGTCGCTGATGTTCAGCGCCGGCACGAAACGCAGTACGTCCGGACCTGCCTGCAACAGCAACACGCCCTGCGCCGCGGCTAGATCCAGGATCTCGCCAGCCCGGCCGGCATGCGCCGGCGCCAGCACCGCGCCGAGCATCAACCCGCGTCCGCGCAGCTGTTCAAACAGGCCCAGCTCGGCATTGATCGCCTGCAGGCGATCCCGCAGCGCGGCGGACTGGCGGGCGACGTTGTGGCTGATGGCATCCGAGCCCAGCTTGCGCAGGGCCACCCGCGCCACCGCCGCGGCCAGCGGATTGCCGCCGAAGGTGGTGCCGTGGGCGCCAAACTGCATGACTTCGGCGACCTTCGGCCCGGCCAGCATCGCGCCAATCGGGAAGCCGCCGCCCAGGGCCTTGGCCAACGTCACGATGTCCGGCTTCACCTGATCCTGCCAATGCGCGAACAGGGTACCGGTACGGCCCATGCCGGCCTGGATCTCGTCCAGCACCAGCAACGCCCCATGCTGATCGCACAGCGCGCGTACCTGCTGCAGGAAACCCTCGGCAGCCGGCATCACTCCACCCTCGCCCTGCACCGGCTCCAGCATCACCGCGGCCACGTCGTCATTGGCCATCGCCGCCTGCAGCTGCGCCATGTCGTTGAAGTCTACATAGCGGAAACCCGCCGGCAACGGCTCATAGCCCTGCTGGTACTTGGGCTGCGCGGTGGCGGTGACGGTGGCCAGGGTGCGGCCATGGAAACTGCCGCGGAAGGTGACGATGACACGCCGGTCAGGACCGCGTCCCTGCTGGCTGGCCCACAGCCGCACCAGCTTGATCGCCGCCTCGTTGGCCTCGGCGCCGGAATTGCACAGGAAAGCACGGCTGGCAAAGCGCGAAGCCTCGACCAGTTCCTGGGCCAGGCGCAACGGCGGCTCGCTGTGGAAGATGTTGCTGGTGTGCCACAGCTTGCCGGCCTGTTCGATCAAAGCGGCGGTCAGATCCGGGTCATTGTGCCCCAGGCCACACACGGCAATGCCTGCGGACAAGTCGATATACTCGCGCCCTTGATTGTCCCAGACCCGGGCCCCCTGGCCGCGCTGCAGGACCAGCTCGCGCTGGCGATAGACCGGCAGGTAGTACTGCTGGCCCAGGGCAAGGAGTTCGGCGTCGGCGTGGGTGGTCATGGCAACACGGTCACAAGGTCGGATGACGTATTGTGGCCGATTATTCGGCCTGCGCGGCGCTACCCAGGGGTTCGGAGGATCCTAGATGCGACTGTTTTCAAATCCGCAACTCAATCCGGCTAGGGAAAGCGGCTGGCGACGCCGGTGGTTCGATATCATCTATCGCCACGACACCGTGCCGTCGCGCAATTTCGATCTGTTGCTGATTGCCACCATCCTGCTCAGCGTGGTGGTGATCATGTTCGACAGCGTGGCCAGTTTCCACGCCCGCTACGCGCGCGAGCTTTACATCGTCGAATGGGGCTTCACCATTCTGTTCAGCCTCGAATACCTGTTGCGGCTGGCGACCGTGCGCCGTCCGCTGCGCTACGCGTTGAGCGCGTGGGGCATCATCGATCTGCTGTCGATCCTGCCAACCTTCATCTCGCTGCTGCTGCCGGGCGGCCAGTACCTGCAGATCGTGCGCATCCTGCGCATCCTGCGTCTGTTCCGGATCCTGCGCCTGACCCAGTACGTCGAGGAAGGTGGCATCCTGGTCGGCTCGCTGTGGCGCAGCCGGCGCAAGATATTCGTGTTCATCAGCGGCATCCTGACCGTGGTGGTGGTATTCGGCGGGCTGATGTATGTGGTCGAGGGGCCGGAACACGGCTTCACCAGCATCCCGACCAGCATGTACTGGGCCATCGTCACCATGTCCACGGTCGGCTTCGGCGACATCGCGCCACAGACCTCGCTCGGCCGCTTCATCACCGCCCTGCTGGTATTGATTGGTTACAGCGTGATTGCAGTGCCGACCGGCATCTACACCGCCGAGCTGGCCAGCAGCATCCGCGAAGCCAGCCATGAAATCAGCCGCCATGATCATCGTGGCTGTCCCGAATGCGGCCTGGAAGGCCACGACCCCGACGCCCTGCACTGCCGCCATTGCGGCCATCCGCTGCCGGCGCCGATCGGCTGAGCAGGGGCGTAGGGAAAGCCAAGGCTCTACCCCTCTGTAGAGCGGAGCTCGCTCCGCTGCTTTTCATGCAATGTCCGGTATGTAGCACCGGTCAGGGGTTCAGCGCAGCAAGCTGCGCTCTACGGGCGGCGTGCACCGTCCTTGCTGTGTGGAGGGCTCGGTGGTTGTTTTGTAGAGCGGAGCTCGCTCCGCCGCTCTTCATGCACCGTCCGCGATGTAGCACCGGTCAGGGGTTCAGCGCAGCAAGCTGCGCTCTACGGGCGGCGTGCACCGTCCTCGCTGTGTGGAGGGCTCGGTGGTTGTTTTGTAGAGCGGAGCTCGCTCCGCTGCTCTCATGCAATGTCCGCGATGTAGCACCGGTCGGGGTTCAGCGCAGCAAGCTGCGCTCTACGGGTGGGGCCTGTACCGTCTGCCATGTTTCAAGGGCTCGGTGGTTGTTCTGTAGAGCGGAGCTCGCTCCGCTGCTTTTCATGCACCGTCCGCCATGTAGCACCGGTCGGGGGTTCAGCGCAGCAAGCTGCGCTCTACAGGCGGGGCCTACACCGTCCGCCATGTGCGGGGGCTGTCAGTCGAAGCGGATATCCGCTGCCGGCAGCGCGCGGATGCGGGCACCGAAACTGGTGATGTTGGACAGGGTGGCGTTGTGGTGCTGGCGGATCTGCGCCGCGCTTGCATGCGGTTTGTCGCAGGTGGTGTGGCCGTCGGCGACCACGGTGACCGCATAGCCGTGGGCGGCGGCGCTGCGGCTGGTGCTGTCGATGCAGAACTCGCTGGCGTAGCCGCAGATCACCAGCTCTTCCACGCCCAGCAGCGACAGCACTTCATCCAGCCCGGTCCGCAGGAATGAATCCGGGGTGGTCTTGCGCAGCCGGTGGTCGCCATCGGCCAGCTGCAATTGCGGCTGCAGTTGCCAGCCGTCACTGCCATGTACCAGTGCGCCTTCGGCCTGTTCGTGCTGGACCACGATCACTGGCAGCTCTGCCTGGCGTGCCTGCCGCGACAACTGATTGATGCGTTCTATCACCGCATCGGCGTCGGCCGGGGCTGGTTCAACGTCGAACAATCCGCATTGCACGTCCACGATCACCAGCGCGGCGCGCGCCGGGGCCGGTTCCACTCCCACTGCTGCTGTCATCGCTGCCTCCCTGTCGAATGCTGTGATTTACCAACTGCCGGTATTGGCCATCGACGCCCATGGTTCCTGCGCTGGCAGTCGCTGGCCTTTCTGCAGCAGTTCGATGGAAATCCGGTCCGGTGTCAACACGAATGCCATGTGCCCGTCGCGGGGCGGCCGGTTGATGGTCACGCCCATGGCTTGCAGATGCGCGCACAGCGCATAGATGTCATCGACCTCGAACGCCAGGTGGCCGAAGTTGCGCGCGTTGCCATAATCCTCGGCCGGGCTGCCGTCTTCGGCCGGCCAGTTGTAGGTCAGTTCGACTTCGGCTTCCGGCGATTCGGCCGCGGCGAAATAGACCAGCGAAAAACGCCCTTGCTCGCTGTCCATGCGCCGGGTCTGTTGCAGGCCCAGGCCTTCGGTGAAGAAACGGCTGGTGGCTTCCAGATCGTGGACGCGGAGCATGCTGTGCAGGTATTTCATGGGGGATTTCCTTGCAGGTTGGACAGGTCGGGACCGCGCCGGTGGCTTAGTCCAGGAACAGATCGGGCAGCAATGGTTGGCTGGCGTCGACCGCATAGTCGGAAAAATCACTGACGCCCTGCTCGCGCAGCACGTCCTCGTCGATCAGGAAGCGGCCGTGGAAACCGGCAGCCGGTTGCGACAGCACCGCATGCGCCGCGTCGGCGACGATCGCCGGGGTGCGGCAACGTGGGATGTCGACGCCGGGAATCATGTTCAAGGCATCGGTGGCGATGATGGTGCGCGGCCACAGCGCATTGACCGCCACGCCCTGCGGGCCGAACTCGGCGGCCAGGCCGAGGGTCACGAAACTCATGCCCATCTTGGCCAAGGTGTAGCCGGTATGCGGCGCCCACCATTTCGGGTCCAGCGACGGCGGCGGCGCCAGGGTCAGGATGTGCGGATTGGGGGCCTGCAGCAGATGCGGCAGACAGGCCTGCGCGCAGAGGAAACTGCCCCGCGCATTGACCTGGTTCATCAGGTCGAAACGCTTCATCGGGGTGTCCAGCGTGCCCTTGAGCCAGATCGCGCTGGCATTGTTGACCAGGATGTCGATGCCGCCGAAGGTGTCGACGGTGGCGGCGACCGCGGCGCGCACGCTGTCTTCTTCGCGGATGTCGCACTTCAGCGCCAGGCCCTGGCCGCCGGCATCGTTGACCGCCTGCGCCGCGCTGTGGATGGTGCCGGGCAACTTCGGGTTGGGCACCGCCGATTTGGCCGCGATCGCCACGTTGGCGCCATCGCGCGCCGCACGCAATGCGATGGCAAGTCCGATGCCACGCGAAGCACCGGTGATGAACAGGGTTTTGCCTTGCAACTGGCTCATGGTTCCGGATCCGCAGTGGCGGCCCAACGTCGGCTGACGCTGCTGCCAGGGCCACCATTGTAAAGCCACGTCGGCCGATGCCAGCCGCTTATAATCACGGCGATGAATTCTTCCTGGTTCGACTCCCTGCTGGCCTGGATCAGCACGCATCCGGTAGCCGCCGGGGTCGTGATCTTCGCGGTCGCGTTCTGCGATGCGTTGATCGTGCTGGGCATCGTGGTGCCGGCGTTGCCGCTGATGACGGCGGTCGGTGTGTTGATCGGGCTGGGCGAGATTTCCGGTACCTACGCGATGGTCTGCGCCGCACTGGGCGCATTGCTGGGTGATGCCTGCAGTTACTGGGTCGGCCATCGCTGGGGCCATCAGCTGCGCCACCACTGGCCTTTCAGCAAATATCCGCAGCTGCTGGATCGTGGCGAACTGCTGTTCCGCCGCAACGCCTTCAAGAGCATCCTGGTGGCCCGCTATGTCGGCGCCATCCGTCCGTTCGTGCCGGCCATCGCCGGGATGTCGCGGATGCCGCTCAAGCGTTATCTGCTGGCCAGTGGCGTCGCAGCGGTTTCCTGGGCATTCCTGTTCCTGTTGCCGGGCTGGCTGCTGGGCCAGGTCTACGACGCGGTCGCCGCGGTCGCCGGCCGGCTGGGGCTGGTGCTGGGGCTGCTCGGCATCGTGCTGGCGCTGGCCTGGGCGCTGGTGCTGTACACCTATCGCTGGTTCGCCATGCATGCCGACGCGCTGCTGGCGCGGGCACTGGCCTGGTCGCACGCGCATCCGGTGCTGGGCCGCTATTCGGCGGCGGTGTTCGATCCACGCCGGCGCGAGTCGGTGCCACTGGCGTTGCTGGCGATCCTGCTGCTGGCGATGGTCTGGGTGTTCTTCGCGTTCCTGATCATCGTGGTCGGGCATGGCGAGCCATTGTCGATGGACCTGGCCGTGCACGAGCTGATGCTGGCCCTGCGCAATCCGCTGGCCGACTATCCGCTGGCGGCGATCGCTTTGCTCGGCGATGCCCAGGTGCTGACCCCGGCCGCGGCGCTGGTGCTGGCCTATCTGGTCTGGCGCCGGCGCTGGATGGCGGCCGCGCACTGGTTGGCGGCGCTGGCGTTCGGACTGGCGCTGACCGCGTGGCTGGGCGCCTCGGTGGATATTCCCAAGCCGCCGCTGGTCAGCAGCGGCTTCGGCTTTCCCTCGATCGCGGTGACCATGACCACGATCACGTTTGGTTTCTTCGCGGTGCTGATTGCGCGTGAACTGCCGGGGCGCACCCGGGTGTGGCCGTACCTGGTGTCGGGCGTGGTGGTGGCGCTGATTGGATTTGCCCGCCTGTACCTGGGCGCGCACTGGCTGAGCGACATCATCGGCGGCATGTTGTTCGGCATCGTCTGGCTGCTGGTGCTCGGCATTGCCTATCGCCGGCGCATGCAACGCTCGTTCTGGATCACACCGCTGGCCTGGATTTTCTACGGCAGCTTCGCTGCTGCCGCGGCCTGGTATGCGCCGCGCCACATCGAACCGATGCTGGCCCGCTTCGACGCCCCGGTGATCGAACGCAGCATGCCGCTGGCGCAATGGTGGGACGACGGCTGGCGCGACGAGCCGGCCCGCCGCAACGAATTCGACGATGACCAGAGCTGGCCGCTGGACGTGCAGGTCGCCGGACCGCTGCCGGCCCTGCGGCAACAGTTGCAGGCCAATGGCTGGCACCAGCAGCCGCAGGCGGGCTGGGAACAGGCGCTGAACCTGCTCGACAGCGACTTGCCGCCGTCACGGCAGCCGGTGATGCCGGCCACCCTCGACACCCGCGCCGAATCGCTGCTGATGCTGCGGCCCGGTGCGCGCGCCGATGAAATGTACGTGCTGCGGTTATGGCGCTCGCATACCCAGTTGAGCGCACCGGCGGCGACGCCGTTGTGGATCGGCAGCGCCCAGGTGGTCCACCACAAAGCCCTGCTCGGTCTGGTCGACATGTGGCTGCCGCAGCCGCAAGCACCGGCGGCCCTGCAGGCATTGGCTGACAGCCTCGGCAACACCGATCACCGGATCAGCGTGCATCCGCAAAGTGGCCTGCCGGTGCTGCGCATCTGCCTGCTGGCACCGGCTTCGTCGGCCAGTGGCGCGGCCGCCGCGCCATCCTCAGGCGATTGACTGCAGCAACATCTGCAGGCGCGCGTGCGGGTCGTCTTCCTGCAGCACCGCCAGTCGTTGCTGCGGGGTCAACGGCAACACCTGCGCCAGTCGCCAGCCGACCCAGGCCGCACTCTGCAGGTGGGTCGGCCCCAATGACGCACCGGCGCCGGCCATCTGCTCGAGGATGTTCTCCAGCACCGTGCCCAGCAGCGCGTGCTGCGGCTGCAGGCGCGCCTGGTCATCATCGGCCAGCCACTGCACCTGGCCGACCACCAGTCCGTTGTCGCGGACCCGGGTCTGTTGCACATGGAAGCGCCGCGCGCCTCGCACCTGCAGGTTGAGCAGGCCGTCGGGACCGTTGTCGAAATCCTCGATGATGGCTTCGGTGCCATAGGCCGCCGGTATCGCCGGTTGCCCAGCCTCGCTGCCTTCCAGGATCAGGCAGACGCCGAATCCCCCACCGCTGCGGCCACAGTCGCGGATCAGGTCCAGGTAGCGCCGTTCGAAAATCCGCAGGCCCAGTGCCGCCCCCGGCAACAACACCGAAGACAGCGGGAACAGCGGCAGTGTCTGCGATTCGAACGGCGACATCGTCGTCCTCTACAGCGGTCGCGGCAGGCCAACCTGCAACGCCGACAGGAACCTGCGCGGTGCCCCGTCAAAGCCACCGTTGGACATGAACACCACATGGTCACCGGGGCGCACCGCTTCCAGCAAGCCGGCAATCAGGCCGTCGGCATCGGCGGCGGTGCGGGCCTTGCCGCGGACATCGGCGATGACCCTGGCGGCGTCCCAACTCAGTTCCGGGCGATGCAGGAACAGCACCTCGTCGGCCAATGCCAACGACGGCGCCAAGGCATCGGCATGGGCGCCCAGACGCATCGAGTTGCTGCGTGGTTCCATCGCCACCACGATCCGGCCCTCGCCGACCCGCGCGCGCAAGCCCTGCAGGGTGGTCTGGATCGCGGTCGGGTGATGGGCGAAATCGTCGTAGACAGTGATGTCGTTGGCTTCGCCGATCACTTCCAGCCGTCGCTTGACGCTGCGGAACACCGCCAGCGCCGGCATCACCGCGATCGGCTGCACGCCGACCGCATGCGCCGCGGCCAGTGCCGCCAGCGCATTGAGCACGTTGTGGCGCCCCAGCAACGGCCATTGCACCTGGCCCAGTTCGCGGCCCTCGCGGATCACCGCGAAGGCACTGCCGTCTTCATGCAGCAGGCGCGCCTGCCATTCCAGGCCGTCGGCGAAACCGAAGCGTTCGACCGGCGTCCAGCAACCCATCTCCAGCACTTCGCGCAGGCGCGCGTCCTCACCATTGACGATCAGGCGACCGCTGCCCGGCACGGTCCGGACCAGATGATGGAACTGGCGCTGGATCGCGGCAATGTCGGGAAAGATGTCGGCGTGGTCGTATTCCAGGTTGTTGAGGATCGCCACCCGCGGCCGGTAGTGGACGAACTTGCTGCGCTTGTCGAAGAACGCGGTGTCGTATTCGTCGGCCTCGACCACGAATTCGCGGCCGCTGCCGAGCCGTGCCGAGACACCGAAATCCTCGGCCACGCCGCCAATCAGGAACCCAGGCTCGCGGCCGGCGGCCTGCAGCAGGAACGCCAGGATGGTGGTGGTGGTGGTCTTGCCGTGGGTGCCGGCCACGGCCAGGGTGTCACGGCCGGGCAACACCTGTTCGCACAGCCATTGCGCGCCGGAGTTGTATCTGCGGCCAGCGTCCAGCACTGCTTCCACCGCCGGATTGCCGCGTGAAAGGGCGTTGCCGATGATCACCTCATCGCAGTCGACGGAAATATTGCCGGCGTCGTAGCCTTGGCGCAGGTCGATGCCGAGGGTTTCCAGCTGGGTCGACATTGGCGGATAGATGGCCTGATCGCTGCCTTCGACCTGATGCCCCATTTCGCGTGCCAACGCGGCGACGCCGCCCATGAAGGTGCCGGCGACACCGAGGATATGCAGTTTGCTCATGCCCCGATTGTCGCCTGTTTCGCGCGTAATGTAGAGCCGAGTCTGGCCGGCTGTTTTCACCTGCCGGGTAGAGCCGAGCTTGCTCGGCTGTTTTTGCTTACCCCGTAGAGCCGAGCTTGCTCGGCTGCTTTGCCTGCTACGTAGAGCTGAGCTTGCTCGGCTGCTTTGCTTGTCGGCGCGAGAAGCAGCGGAGCAAGCTCCGCTCTACGCGGACGGGGAAGCAGCGGAGCAAGCTCCGCTCTACACGGACGGGGAAGCAGCGGAGCAAGCTCCGCTCTACGCGGACGGGGAAGCAGCGGAGCAAGCTCCGCTCTACACGGATGGGGAAGCAGCGGAGCAAGCTCCGCTCTACGCGGATGGGGAAGCAGCGGAGCAAGCTCCGCTCTACGCGGATAGGGGAGCAGCGGAGCAAGCTCCGCTCTACGCGGATAGGGAAGCAGCGGAGCAAGCTCCGCTCTACACGGATGGGGAAGCAGCGGAGCAAGCTCCGATCTACGCGGATGGGGAAGCAGCGGAGCAAGCTCCGATCTACGCGGGGGACGGCCTTAACCTACTTCCTTGGCCGGTGACAGCACTTCCTGCAGGCGGGTGAATACCTGGTCCAGGCTGCCGACGCCATCGACCACCACCAGCTGGCCATGCTGGCGGTAATAATCGATCACCGGCGCGGTCTGGGTTTCGTACTTGCCCAGGCGGTTGCGGACCACTTCCGGGGTGTCGTCGTCACGGCCTTCGGCGGCGGCGCGGCCGGCAATCCGTTCAACCAGCAGGTCGCTGGGGACTTCCAGCTGCACGGCCATGTCCATCGGCTGGCCGAGCCTGGTCAGCAACTGGCCGAGCGCATCGGCCTGGGCCTGGTTGCGCGGATAGCCGTCCAGGATGAAACCATTGGCGGTGTCCGGACGCGCGAAGCGGTCCTCCAGCATGCCCAGCAGGATTTCGTCGCTGACGAAGTCGCCACGTGCCATGATTTCCTTGGCCTGCATTCCCAGCGGGCTGCCGGCGGCCACTTCGGCGCGCAGCAGATCGCCGGTGGAAATGTGTGGAACCTGCAGGTATTCCTTCAAACGGGCCGCCTGAGTGCCCTTGCCCGACCCGGGTGGGCCCAGTAGAACCAATCGCATCGTGTCACTCCCAAACCAGAATTCTTTGCGCGGCAGCGGCGTCCAGGCCAGGGGCCGCGCCAGCGCTGCACTGCGTCATCCATGTGAAGCTTACCGCATCCCGGCAACTCGGAACGAACCCCATGCGTCAAGGTAACCTGCTCTACGCCCAGTCCGGCGGTGTCACCGCTGTCATCAACGCCACCGCCGCCGCCGTCATCGACGAAGCCCGGGCCCGCAAGGTCAAAGTCCTGGCTGCCCGCAACGGCATCCTCGGCGCCCTGCGCGAGGAGCTGATCGACACCAGCCGCGAGTCGCCGGCGGCCATCCGCGCCCTGGCGCACACCCCTGGCGGCGCATTCGGCTCATGCCGGCTCAAGCTGAAGTCGCTGGAGGCCGACCGTGCCCGCTACGAGCGGCTGCTGGAGGTTTTCCGGGCCCACGACATCCGCTACTTCCTCTACAACGGCGGCAACGACTCGGCCGACACCGCGCTCAAGGTTTCGCAGCTGGCCAAGGCGTTCGACTACCCCCTGACCTGCATCGGCGTGCCGAAAACGGTCGACAACGACCTGGCCGTCACCGACACCTGCCCCGGCTTCGGCTCGGCGGCCAAATTCACCGCGGTCTCGGTGCGCGAAGCGGCGCTGGACGTGGCGGCGATGGCCGAGACCTCGACCAAGGTCTTCGTCTACGAGGCGATGGGCCGCCACGCCGGCTGGCTGGCCGCCGCCGCCGGCCTGGCCGGCGAGGATCCGGATGCGGCGCCGCAGATCATCCTGTTTCCCGAACGCGCCTACGACGAGGCGGCGTTCCTGGCCCAGGTGCGGAAAGTGGTCGACAAGGTCGGCTGGTGCGTGGTGGTGGCCAGTGAAGGGATCCAGCATGCCGATGGCCGCTTCGTCGCCGATGCCGGCGGCGGCAAGGATTCATTTGGCCACACCCAACTGGGCGGCGTCGCCAGTTATCTGGCCGGACGGGTCAAGGATCAACTGGGGATGAAGGTGCACTGGACCCTGCCCGACTACCTGCAGCGATCGGCCCGCCACATTGCCTCGGAGACCGACTGGAAACAGGCACAGGCGGTCGGCAAAGCGGCGGTGCAGATGGCGCTGAAGGGCGACAACGCGGTGATGCCGGTGATCGTGCGCAGTTCCGATCTGCCGTACCGCTGGAAGATCGAAGCCGTGCCGCTGAGCAAAGTCGCCAACCACGAAAAGAAGATGCCGGCCGGCTTCATCCGCAAGGATGGCTTCGGCATCACCGCCAGCGCACGCCGTTATCTGCAACCGTTGATTCGCGGCCAGGCACCGCTGCCCTACGGCAGCAATGGACTGCCGGTGTATGTGACCCTGAAGAACATCGCGGTCAAACAGAAACTGCCCGCCTGGGACGCCGGCTGAGCCACCATCACGCCGGCCTAAGCCGGATACCGGCAAGGTGCAGGCATCCACCCGGATCACGTCGCCGGTGCATCACGCGCCAAGGAGAAACATATGTTGGAAAATCCGGAAGTCGTCGAAGTACAGCGCCAGTTGACCGCGGTGATCCGCATCAACGTGCCGCGCGCGCGGATGGCCGAGGTGTTTGCACCGGCGGTCAGTGAATTGCTGCAGGTGCTGGCCGAACAGAAGATCGCGCCGACCGGGCCGTTGTTCGCCCATCACCTGCGCCTGCATCCGGATGTGTTCGATTTCGAACTGGGCCTGCCGGTCGAGAATCTGGTCACCAGCAGTGGCCGGGTGAGCGCCAGCGAGCTGCCCGGCGGCACCATCGCCCGCGGCTGGCATCGTGGTCCGTATGACGGGCTGCCATCGGCGTGGGCCGAGTTCGAAACCTGGATGCAGGCCAACGGCCACCGCGCTGCCGACAGCCTGTGGGAGGTCTACGATGCCGGCCCCGAATCGGGTCTGGAACCACGCGACTGGATGACCCAGCTCAACCGGCCGCTGGCATCTCGGTAGAGCGCAGCTTGCTGCGCTTGATGGCGCTGGGATTGTGTGACCACGCACGCGCTTGCTCGGCTGCCTGTGCGGGTAGCGGAGCAAGCTCCGCTCTACGTGAGGACGTTTGCGGTTGCGGTAGCGGAGCGAGCTCCGCTCTACGTGGGGGACGTCTGCGGTTCGGTAGAGGAGCGAGCTCCGCTCTACGTGAGGACGTTTGCGGTTCGGGTAGCGGAGCAAGCTCCGCTCTACGCGAGGGACGTTTGCGGTTCGGGTAGCGGAGCGAGCTCCGCTCTACGTGGGGGACGTCTGTGGTTCCGGTAGCGGAGCGAGCTCCGCTCTACGTGGGGGACGTTTGCGGTTCGGTAGCGGAGCGAGCTCCGCTCTACGTGAGGACGTTTGCGGTTCGGGTAGCGGAGCGAGCTCCGCTCTACGTGGGGGACGTCTGCGGTTCGGTAGCGGAGCGAGCTGCGCGCTACGGGCAGGCGTCGCCTTCCAGTTTCATGCCGGCCGCGTACAGCGGAATCCGGGCGTTGGCGACCTTGCCGGAGGCGATGTCCTTCTTGGCGTCTTCCAGGTAGACGCGGGTCTGGCCCTGGCCGTCCGGTGCCGGCGCGTTGCTGGCTTCGGGCATCCGCCATACCCGCACCACCGCCTGCTGGCTTGGGCAGGCCGCGCTGGGGATGCGGATCACATCGTTCAATTTCCAGCCGCTGGCTTCCGACGGGCGCGCTTTGGCGTAATCGACCAGTCGCGCGCGCGGCTGGCATTGCTCGCTGGTGCGGGTAACGTGATAGCGATAGGGCTGGCTGGCCTGGCCGGTGAAGGCGCCTTCCAGTCGCACGCAGGCTTCGGGAATCTGGCGGATGGTATGCACCTGGCCCACCGACTGGGCTTTGCCGACCGGGCGCTGGATTTCCGGCTGGGGTTCGGCCGCGGCTTGCGCGGCGCTGGCCGACAGCGACCAGCCGGCCATGGTGATCATCAACAAAGCGATGGGGGTTCGCATGGTTTGACCTCTGCAGACAACAGCGGACAAGGCTGGCACGACCGGCCTGAACAGCGCCTTCGCAGCTGGCGGGCCGCCACCGCAGCGGGCATACTCGAGGCGCTCCAGAGATTGTGTGAACACGTCGGATGACATCGCGGCCGGGCCGCGGTGGAAGTACCCAATCGTTCAACAGGCTCCATGGGATTGGGTTCGGCGTTTCCTGCTTTTGGCGGGGCGACATCCATCAACCTGGGAGGGGTCATGCTGGAACAATATGGTCTGGCGCTCGCGCTGGCATGCGCGGCAATCGCAATCATCTACGGTATTTTTTCCGCTCGCTGGATTCTCAGGCAACCTGCCGGCAATGCCCGCATGCAGGAAATCGCAGCAGCGGTACAGGAAGGCGCCAAGGCCTATCTCAACCGGCAATACACCACCATCGCCATCGCCGGCGCGGTCCTGTTCGTGCTGGTCGGGATCTTCCTCAACTGGCCGACCGCGATCGGCTTCCTGCTCGGTGCGGTGCTGTCCGGCGCCGCCGGCTACATCGGCATGAATGTCTCGGTGCGGGCCAACGTACGAACCGCCGAAGCGGCCCGCAAAGGCATGGGCGCGGCCATGGACGTGGCCTTTCGTGGCGGCGCCATCACCGGCATGCTGGTGGTCGGGCTGGGTCTGCTGGGGGTGGCCGGTTACTATCTGCTGCTGGGCAGGTTTGGCATCCAGGGCGAACCCGCGCTGCATGCGCTGGTCGGGCTGGCGTTCGGCAGTTCGCTGATCTCAATCTTCGCCCGCCTCGGTGGCGGCATCTTCACCAAGGGTGCCGACGTCGGCGCGGATCTGGTCGGCAAGGTCGAAGCCGGCATCCCCGAGGACGACCCGCGCAACCCGGCGGTGATTGCCGACAACGTCGGCGACAACGTCGGTGACTGCGCCGGCATGGCCGCGGATCTTTTCGAAACCTATGCGGTCACCGTCATCGCCACGATGCTGCTGGGCGGGCTGATGATGGCTGATGTCGGCCGCAATGCGGTGCTGTACCCGCTGGTGCTGGGCGGGGTCTCGATCATCGCTTCGATCATTGGTGCGCTGTTCGTCAAGGTCAAGGAAGGCGGCTCGATCATGGGCGCGCTGTACAAGGGCGTGGTGGTGTCGGCGGTGCTGGCGGCGATCGCGTTCTATCCGATCACCACCCAGTTGATGGCCGACTCCAGTTACGGCCCGCTGCCGTTGTACGGCTGCGCGCTGATCGGGCTGGCGCTGACCGGCGTCATCGTCTGGATCACCGAGTACTACACCGGCACCCAGTACAAGCCGGTGCAGCATGTGGCGGCGGCATCGACCACCGGCCACGGCACCAACATCATCGCCGGCCTTGGCATCTCGATGAAATCCACTGCCTGGCCGGTGATTGCGGTGTGCATCGCGATCTGGGGTTCCTACGCACTCGGTGGCCTGTACGGGATTGCCATTGCCGCCACCGCGATGCTGTCGATGGCCGGCATGATCGTCGCCCTCGATGCCTACGGGCCGATCACCGACAACGCCGGCGGGATCGCCGAGATGGCCGAGTTGCCGCCGGAAATCCGCAACATCACCGATCCGCTGGACGCGGTCGGCAACACCACCAAGGCGGTAACCAAAGGCTACGCGATCGGTTCGGCGGCGTTGGCCGCGCTGGTGCTGTTTGCCGACTACACCCACAACCTGCAGACCGCCCATCCGGGCACCGTGTTTACCTTTGACCTGTCCAACCACATGGTCATCATCGGCCTGCTGATTGGCGGCCTGATTCCGTATCTGTTCGGGGCGATGGCGATGGAAGCCGTTGGCCGCGCCGCCGGCAGCGTGGTCGAGGAAGTGCGCCGCCAGTTCCGCGAGATCCCCGGCATCATGGCCGGCACCGGCAAGCCCGATTACAGCAAGGCGGTGGATCTGCTGACCAAGTCGGCGATCAAGGAAATGATCCTGCCGTCCCTGTTGCCGGTGGTGGTACCGGTGATCGTCGGTCTGCTGCTCGGTCCGCAGGCGCTGGGGGGGTTGCTGATCGGCACCATCGTCACCGGCCTGTTCGTGGCGATTTCGATGACCACCGGTGGCGGTGCCTGGGACAACGCCAAGAAGTACATCGAAGATGGCCATCACGGTGGCAAAGGTTCGGAAGCACACAAGGCCGCGGTCACCGGCGACACCGTGGGTGATCCGTACAAGGACACCGCCGGTCCGGCGATCAACCCACTGATCAAGATCATCAACATCGTTGCCCTGCTGCTGGTACCGGTGCTGCCGGTCAATGGTTGGCTGGGCGGTGATGGCGTGGTGTCGGCGTCGGCAGTGAGCGCCGCGCATGCGCCGGCCAGTACGGTCGATGATCGCTTGGCCAAGGTCTACTTCGATGTCGGTTCGGCGGTGGTGCCGGCCGATGCCAGCACCCGCCTGAGCGCTGTGCTGGGCCGCCTGCACACCGATCCGGCCAGTCGCGCCAGTGTCTCCGGCTTCCATGATCGCAGTGGTGACGCCGCGTTCAACCAGGAACTGTCCAAGCAGCGTGCGCAAGCAATCGCGCAGTGGCTGCTGGTCAACGGTGTCAGCGAAGATCGGATCGCACTGGAAAAACCGGTCGAAACCACCGGCGACGGTGATCCGATGGAAGCGCGCCGGGTCGAGGTGCAGGTGCGCTAAGCAGCGCGCTCACGGCAGCGTGCCTGTCATCGTCATTGCGGCGTTCGCAGGGTTCCAGTGTTTGCTCAGCAGTGGGCAAAGGCTGGATCCCGGCGTTCGCCGGGATGACGACATTGGTGCTTTCTGGCAAAACGGATGACGTTGGCCATTCCTGGCGGGCCAGACGACATTGGTGCTTCCTGGCAAAACGGACGACCTTGGCGCTTCCTGGCAGCCGGACGACATTGGTGCTTTCTGGCAAGCCGGACGACCTTGGCACTTCCTGGCAGCCGGACGATATTGGCGCTTTCTGGCAGCCGGACGACATTGGCGCTTTCTGGCAAGCCCGACGACCTTGGCGCTTCCTGGCAAGCCGGACGACATTGGTGCTTTCTGGCAAGCCGGACGACCTTGGCGCTTCCTGGCAAAGCGATTGGCTAGGACCCGGCGGTGTTGTCGGGCTTGATGACCGCACTTTCCCGTCTCGTGTCAGCCGCGTTTGCTGGCACGCGTTAGTCGCCGCAGGCAGGGATCAGGAGCGGGCAGGCCGGTGTCACGCGGCCTGTGCCGTCAGTCGCGCTCCGCTACCACCGGCACGGCTGACGGCACTGGTGCATACGGCGAGGGGCGGTCGCCATCGACCACGGCCTTGCGGATCTTGGTCATTTCCTGCTTGACCACTTCGCCGCTTTCGCTGTCGCTGCGGTAACAACGGCCCTGCATGCTCGGGCACAGGTTTTCCATCACGTCGACATCGAGGTTGACCCGTTCGACCAGGAAATCGACGAACGCGCGCACCTTCGGCGATTGCACGTGGCCCTGCGGGAACACCGCGTTCAATTCGTATTCCGGACCGGTCCAGCCGGCCAGCACGCGCCGCACGTAACCCTGTTCGGCATACTGCCGCACCATCACGTCGGCGGTCAGCATCAGCCCTTCGCCGCACAGCAACGCGCCCTTCAGCGCAGCCGGATCGTTGGCGACCAGGATCGGATTGATCGGGAATTCGACCAGCTGCTCGCCATCGTGCAGGCCCCAGGCGTAACTGCCGCCGCGATGGTGCTTGGACATCGCCAATGCCCGATGGTGCTTGAGGTCATCCGGGGTCAAAGGTTCGCCGTGTTGTTCGATGTAACTGCTGCTGGCATAGACCTGGGTGCGCAGCACCGCCAGCCGGCGCGCAATCAGGTTGGAATCGGGCAGGCTGCCCAGGCGCAGGGCGACATCGATTTCCTTGCCGACCAGATCCAGGGTGTCATTGGTCAACAGCATGTCGACGCGGATTTCCGGATAGCGGGCATGGAATTCGCCGAGCAATGGCGCGATCCGATCAATGCCGATGGAATACGGCGCGGTGAACCGCAACCAGCCACGCGGACCGGCCTGCAACTGGCTGACCGCGCTTTCGGCTTCGCTCAGATGGCTGGCGATGCGCTGGCAGTGTTCGTAGTAGACCTTGCCGGCTTCGGTCAGGCCCAGCTTGCGGGTGGTGCGATGGAGCAGTTGCGCGCCCAGCCGCACTTCGAGTTCCTGCACCTTGCGGCTGACCGTGGTCTTGGGCTGGCCGAGGATTTTGGCAGCAGCGATGAAACTGCCCTGCTCGACCACCTTGACGAAAATCAGGGTGTCGTTGAGATCGTGGCTCATGACGGCTCCGGGGGGAATGGGGAATGGCGGGAGAAGGCGCGGCTGGATAGAGACAAAAAGCACATTGGACCGTCTGCGGGATTATTATTCCCTTAAATCCGGACTAATCAAGTCCCTTTTTTAGCGATACCTTGGCCGCCGTCGAATCCCGCCACGTTGCCGCCATCATGTCGCCGCTGCTGCTCCTGCCCCTTCTGTTCCGCGCCGTGCCATCGCCACGCGCCCTGCCAGCGCCCGATCTGGTGGCGCTGAAAGCACGGCCGGCCAAGGCTGTGCGCGAGTTCAGCACCTCCCCCAGGCGGCAGCGCAGTGGCGGCCACGATTCCCGCCAACACGGGTTCCGGCCCAGCACCACCGCGCTGGTTGTCCCAACCGCGGGAGGAAAAATCCCATGAGCGGGATAGTCAATCCCGCCGCGCTGGTCCTGGGTGCCGGTGGCACCGCCGGCATGGGCGTGGTCGATGCGTTGCTGGAAGTCGGCTGCCCGGTGCTGGCAGTGGGCCGCGACAGTCCGCGCATGCAGGCGCTGGCCCAGCGCCATGCCGACGAGCCGGCGTTGCGGATCCTGGAGTCGGGCTGCATCAGCGACGATCGCGCCGCCGCGCGCCTGGCCGCGAAACTGCGCCGCGACGGCAGCACCATCCAGCACGTGTTCGCCAGCATCGCCACACCGCTGCACGCGGGCCGCCTGCTGGATCAGCCGGTCGCGTTCCTGAAGCAGAAACTGGAACAGGATCTGCTGCCGCACCTGGCCGCGGCACGTCACCTGCTGCCGCTGCTGGCGCAGGCGCGCCAGCGCAACGGGCGGCCGGCGCACTACATCATCCTCGGCGGGCCCTATGCCGAACGTGGCTGGTCCGGCTATGGCCACAGTTCGATTACCGCCGCGGCGATGCGGATGCTGGTGCAGGTGCTGCATGAGGAAGCCCTGAGCCTGGGCGTGCGCGTGCAGTTGCTGTCGATCGACCAACCGTTGTCGACCCCGGCCAATGCCGGCCATGCCTGTGCGCAATGGCCGACCGCACTGGCCGTCGGTCGGCGCGCGGTCAGCCTGCTCAATCCATGTAGATCCGCGTTGCCGACCATCGTCTCTTTCAATGGCGAGCAGCCGCCACCGGCACCTGCCGGGCTGATGTTCGCCGATTTTCCCGCGCCGCATGACGCGGCCTGCCCGCCGTTTTCCAACACCGATAGCGCTTGACCTGAAGTTTGCTTGAGGTTGCAGGCTATGCGCCTGCCGCCGTCGCGACCACCCCACTACCCACGCACGTTGTGCTCCACGGAACCACGCGTCCAACAGCAAGGACTGGCCATGCACCGAACCTTTCCATCCATTGTCTCCACTTTCCTTTCTCTCCCCACGAGAACCGCTGCCATGACATCCACCCCCCCCTTCCACCTCCATCGTCGCGCGCTTGCACTCGGCGCTTTCAGCCTGTTGGCGCTGGCCGTGCTGGCCGGTTGCAACGGCAATGCCAGCGAAGCCGCCGCGCCGCCGCCGCCGTCGGTCAACGCCGCCAAGGTACTGGTCAAACCGATTACCCAGTGGGATGAATTCAGCGGCCGCATCGAAGCGGTCGAGAGCGTCGACCTGCGGCCACGCGTGTCCGGCTACATCGACAAGGTCAACTACGTCGAAGGCGATGAAGTCAACAAGGGCGACGTGTTGTTCACCATCGATTCGCGCAGCTACCGCGCCGCGCTGGCGCAGGCCAACGCCGAACTGGCGCGTGCCCGCAGCCAGGCCGAACTGGGCCGCAGCGAAGCCGCACGCGCCAGGAAGCTGGCCGACATGCAGGTGTTGTCGACCGAAGAGTACGAGCAGCGCAGCGCCAACGCTGCCCAGGCCAGCGCCAACGTCGCCGCCGCGCAGGCGGCGGTCGATGCGGCGCGTTTGAACCTGGAGTTCACCCAGGTGCGCGCGCCGATCAGCGGGCGTGCCGGACGCGCGCTGGTGACCGCCGGCAATCTGGTCACCGCCGGTGACGGCGCCAGCGTGCTGACCACGCTGGTCTCGCTCGACAAGGTGCACGTGCATTTCGATGCCGACGAGCACGCATTCCTGCGTTACGAGCAGATGGCGCGTGACGGCGAACGGCCGAGCGAGCGCGGCGGCAAGGTGCCGGTACAGATTGCCCTGGCCAACGAACAGGGCTTCCCGCATGAGGGCGTGGTCGACTTCCTCGACAACCAGGTCGACCGTGGCACCGGCACCATCCGCGCGCGGGCGCTGCTGGACAACGCCGACCGCCTGTTCACGCCGGGCCTGTATGCACGCGTGCGCCTGCTCGGCAGTGGCCGCTTCGAGGCCAAGCTGGTCGACGACAAGGCGGTACTGACTGATCAGGATCGCAAGTACGTCTACGTGGTCGACAAGGACGGCAAGGCACAGCGGCGCGATGTGCAGATCGGCCGCATGGCCGGTGGCCTGCGCATCGTCAACAGCGGCCTGTCGGGCAACGATCGGGTGATTGTCAGCGGCGTGCAGAAGGTGTTCTTCCCCGGCATGCCGGTCGATGCCAAGACGGTGGCGATGGGCGTGGATGGCAGCCCGGCCAAGACCGTCGCAGTGAAGTAAGCCTTCACCACCGGCAACACTCCCCACCCCGGGCACGCGTTGCCCGGCAGGGGCCACGCTCTTCCCCCGGATGGGGGAAGCAGGTGCTCTTTTTCTCCTTATCATGGAAATCCACCCATGGACTTTTCAAAATTCTTCATCGACAGGCCGATCTTCGCCGCGGTGTTGTCGATCGTGATCTTCGCCGCCGGCCTGATCGCGATCCCGCTGCTGCCGATTGGCGAATATCCCGAAGTGGTGCCGCCGTCGGTGGTGGTGCGCACGGTCTATCCCGGCGCCAATCCCAAGGTCATCTCCGAGACCGTCGCCACCCCGCTGGAAGAAGCCATCAACGGCGTCGAGGACATGATGTACGTGAAGTCGGTCGCCGGCTCCGATGGCGTGCTGTCGTTGACGGTGACCTTCAAGCCGGGCACCGATCCCGACGAAGCCGCGGTACGGGTACAGAACCGGGTCGCCCAGGCCCAGGCGCGCTTGCCCGAGGACGTACGCCGGCAGGGCATCACCACCCAGAAGCAGTCACCGGTGTTCCTGATGGTGGTGCATCTGGTATCGAAGGACGGCAAGTACGATTCGCTGTACCTGCGCAACTACATGCGCCTGCACGTCAAGGATGAACTGGCGCGCATCCCCGGCGTCGGCGACGCGCAGCAGTTCGGCGGTGGCGACTATGCGATGCGGCTGTGGCTGGATCCGGACAAGGTCGCCGCGCGTGGCCTGACCGCCAGCGACGTGCTGCGCGCGGTGCGCGAACAGAACGTGCAGGTGTCGGCCGGCCAGCTCGGCGCCGAGCCGATGCCCAATGGCAGCGATTTCCTGCTGCCGATCAATGCCAAGGGCCGGCTGGAGACCACCGAGGAGTTCGGCAACATCGTGCTCAAGAGCGGCAGCGATGGCGAAATCGTGCGCCTGGCCGACGTCGCCCGCATCGAGCTGGCTGCCGGCGACTACACCCTGCGTGCGCGCCTGGATGGCCAGAATGCATCGGCGATCGGCATCTTCCAGGCCCCTGGCGCCAACGCGCTTGATATCCGCGATGCGGTGGTCGGCAAGATGGACCAGATCCGCAAGACCCTGCCGCCGGGCGTGGACATCGTCTCGATCTACGACACCACCGTGTTCGTCCGCGATTCGATCAAAGCGGTCATCACCACATTGCTCGAAGCCACCCTGCTGGTGGTGCTGGTGGTGATCCTGTTCCTGCAGACCTGGCGCGCTTCGATCATCCCGCTGCTGGCGGTACCGGTGTCGATTGTCGGCACCTTCGCGGTGCTGTACCTGCTGGGCTACTCGATCAACACGCTGACCCTGTTCGGACTGGTGCTGGCGATCGGCATCGTCGTCGACGATGCGATCGTGGTGGTCGAGAACGTCGAACGCCATATCGAGGAAGGAGCCAGTCCGTTGCAGGCCGCGCACCTGGCCATGCGCGAGGTGTCCGGGCCGATCATCGCCATCGCCCTGGTGTTGTGCGCGGTGTTCGTGCCGATGGCCTTCCTGACCGGCGTCACCGGCCAGTTCTACAAGCAGTTCGCGGTGACGATCGCCATCTCCACGGTGATCTCGGCGATCAATTCGCTGACCCTGTCGCCGGCACTGGCGGCCAAGCTGCTGAAGCCGCATGACGCGGCCAAGGATGCACCGTCACGGCTTATTGATCGCTTGTTCGGCTGGTTGTTCCGTCCGTTCAACCGCTTCTTCAACCGCAACTCACAGCGCTACGAAGGCGCGGTGTCGCGGGCGCTGGGCAAGCGTGGCGCGGTGTTCCTGGTCTACCTGCTGCTGCTGGTCGGCGCCGGGGTGATGTTCAAGGCGGTGCCGGCCGGCTTCATTCCGGCACAGGACAAGCAGTACCTGATTGCCGGGGTCAAGATGCCCGAGGGTGCTTCGATTGCACGCACCGACGCGGTGCTGAAGAAGATGGCCGCGATGGCGATGGAAGTTGACGGGGTGGCCCATGAAGTGGCCTTCCCCGGCCTCAATCCGTTGCAGTTCACCAACACGCCCAACAACGGCGTGGTCTTCTTCACCCTGGATCCGTTTGACCAGCGGCATCGCAGCGCCGAGCAGATAACCGCCGAGTTGAACCAGAAGTTCGCCGCTATTTCCGAGGGCTTTACATTCGCCTTCATGCCGCCGCCGATCCAGGGCCTGGGCAATGGTTCGGGCTGGTCGCTGTTCGTCGAGGACCGCACCCGGCTGGGCTACGGCGAGTTGCAGAATGCGGTTCAGGCATTCCAGGGCGCGGCCGCGCAGACGCCTGGGCTGGGTTTCCCGATCAGCAGCTACCAGGCCAACGTGCCGCAACTGGATGCCGACGTCGACCGGGTCAAGGCCAAGGCCCAGGGCGTGCCGTTGACCGAACTGTTCGACACCCTGCAGACCTATCTGGGTTCGGCCTACGTCAACGACTTCAACATGTTCGGCCGCACCTGGCAGGTGATCGCCCAGGCCGACGCGCCATTCCGCGACAACGTCGAGGACATCGCCAACCTGCGCACCCGCAATGCCAATGGCGAAATGGTGCCGATCGGCAGCATGGTCGACATCCGCCAGACCTACGGTCCGGACCCGGTGATCCGTTTCAACGGCTATCCGGCCGCGGATCTGCTCGGCGACGCCGACCCGCGGGTGCTGTCGTCCGGCGAAGCGATGGCCAAGGTCACCGAACTGGCGGCGCAGGTGTTGCCGGCCGGGATGGGCATCGACTGGTCGGACCTGAGCTACCAGCAGGCAACCCAGGGCAAGGCCGCGCTGGTGGTGTTCCCGATGGCGGTGCTGCTGGCGTTCCTGGTGCTGGCCGCGCTGTATGAAAGCTGGACCCTGCCGCTGGCGGTGATCCTGATCGTGCCGATGACGCTGCTGTCGGCGTTGCTCGGGGTATGGCTGGTCGGCGGCGACAACAACGTCTTCGTCCAGGTCGGGCTGGTGGTGCTGATGGGCCTGGCCTGCAAGAACGCGATCCTGATTGTCGAGTTCGCCCGCGAGCTGGAGATGCAGGGCAAGGGCATCGTCGAGTCGGCCCTGGAAGCCTGCCGCCTGCGCCTGCGTCCGATCGTGATGACCTCGGTCGCCTTCATCGCCGGCACCGTGCCGCTGGTGTTGTCGCATGGCGCTGGCGCCGAGGTACGCTCGATTACCGGCGTCACCGTGTTCGCCGGCATGCTTGGCGTCACCCTGTTCGGCCTGTTCCTGACCCCGGTGTTCTACGTCGCACTGCGCAAGCTGTCCAACCGTCCGCTGGTGTCGCATGCACCGGTGCCCGCGGCGGCCACCCACTGATGGCCCTTACCCACCCTGTCCCCACGAGGTCTTCGACATGACAAGCTCATCCACCATCGCCCTGGTCACCGGCGCCACCCGCGGCATCGGTCTTGAAACCGTGCGCCAGCTGGCCGAAGCCGGCGTCCATACCCTGCTCGCCGGCCGCAACCGCGACGGCGCCGTGCAGGCTGCACTGGAACTGCAATCGCAGGGCCTGCCGGTCGAGGCGATCCAGCTCGACGTCACCGACACGGCCAGCATCCAGGCCGCCGCGCGGGAAATAGAGCAGCGCCACGGTCGCCTGGACATCCTGGTCAACAATGCCGGCATCATCGCCGATGACCCGTCACTGCCGGTGTCGGCGCAAAGCCTGGATGCCTGGCGCAGGACTTTCGAAACCAACCTGTTCGGCGTGATCGGCGTGACCCAGGCGATGCTGCCGTTGCTGCGGCGCTCGGCGCACGGCCGCATCGTCAACGTCTCCAGCATCCTCGGTTCGCTGGCGCTGCATTCGGATCCGTCCTCGCCGATCTACGACTTCAAGATTCCCGCCTACAACGTGTCCAAGAGCGCGCTCAACGCTTGGACGGTGCAGCTGGCGTACGAGCTCAAGGACAGCACGATCAAGGTCAACAGCATCCATCCGGGCTACGTCAAGACCGACATGAACGCCGGTGGTGGTGAAATCGAGATCGTCGACGGTGCCCGTACCAGCGTGCAGCTGGCCTTGATTGAAGACGATGGTCCGCAGGGCGGCTTCTTCCACCTCGGCGAGGTGCTGCCATGGTGAGGCCACTGCTTGCCAGCACGCTGGCCATGGCGCTGGCCGCGTGCGTGACCGTCGGCCCGGATTACCGGGCCGCGGAGCTGGCTCCGGCGCAACTGCCAAGCGCCAACGCCACTACCCACGACGCCGCGGCGGCCGGCCTGTTCAGCGACGGCCACCCGGTCAGCAGTTGGTGGGCGCAGTTCGGTGATCCGGTGCTGGACCAGTTGATCCAGCGCTCGCTGGAAGCCAACCCGGACCTGTGGATCGCGGCGGCGCGCATCGACGAAGCGCGTGCGGTGTTCAGCGAGCGTCGCCTGGATCTGGGCCCGCACGTGACCGCTGGCGCACAACAGACCCGCAGCCGCGAGCCATTGCCCGATGGCCACGCGATCACCGAAATCGACAGCGTTGGCTTCGATGTCGGCTGGGAGCTGGATCTGTTCGGCCGCATCCGCCGTTCCAAGGAAGCGGCATTCGCCGACCTGCAAGCCAATCGCAACGACCTGCAGGCGGTGCAGGTGTCGGTGGCTGCCGAAGTGGCGCGCAACTACTTCGAACTGCGCGGCGCGCAGAAGCAGCTGGATGTCGCCCGCCGCACTCTGGACAACCTGGCCAGCACCCAGCGCCTGACCGAGTCGCGCTGGCAACTCGGTGCCGGCAGCCAACTGGACGTGCAGAGCAGCCTGGCCCGGATCAAGGCGATCGCCGCCAGCATCCCGCAGCTGGAAACCAACGAGGCGTTGTTCCGCAACCGCTTGAGCGTACTGGCTGGCGAGCGCCCGGGCGCGCTGGATGCCCTGCTGCAGTCGCAGCCGACGCCGGCCTACGCGCAGCCGTTGCCGATTGGCGATACCACGGCGGTGCTGCGCCAGCGACCGGACGTGCGCGCAGCCGAGCGCCGCCTGGCCGCGGCGACCGCACGCATCGGCGTAGCCACCGCGGATCTGTTCCCGCGGGTCAGCCTGCAGGGCTTCATCGGCTTTGTGTCCGGTGATTTCAGCGGCCTGGTCAATGGCGACAACAAGGCCTGGTCGGTGACGCCATCGGTGACCTGGGCGGCATTCGACATCGGCAGCGTGCGGGCGCGGTTGCGGGCCACCGAAGCCCAGGCCGACGGCGTCGCCGCCGAGTACGAGAAAACCGTGCTGGGTGCTTTGGAAGACACTGAAAATGCGTTGTTCGCCTACGCCCGCATGCAGGTGAGGCTGAAGCGGGTGATGGAACAAGCGACCGCCGCCAACCGCGCCGCTGAACTGGCCGAGGTCCGCTACCGCAACGGTGCATCGGATTTCCTGACCCTGCTTGATGCGCAGCGCACCGCGCTGGACGCCGACGACGCGCTGGCCCAGGCCGAAGCCGACGTCAATGTCGGCGTGGTGACGGTATACAAGGCGCTGGGTGGCTGGGGCGAGAGCGAATCCGAACTGGTTGCCAGCAATCCGTAGCACGCGCGAATGGCCAACGTTGGAGAGCGGGCGCCCGGTCGAGGCCGGCGCCCACGTCAGCGCCGGTGTGACTCAGTCGTGTACCGGCGCGGCGATGATCAGATCATCGAGCTTGTAGCCCATGCCCCTGGCACGCGCGGTGATTGAATCAAGCAGCGGTCGGCTCATCACCGGGTCCCGCGCCAGCACCCACAGGTACTTGCGGTCCGGCTCACCGACCAGCGCCCACGAATAATCATCGGCGATCGCCAGCACCCAGTAGTCGGCCCAGACCATCGGCAGCCACGACAACCAGCTGGGGGCGAAACGCACCTGCAGCCGGCCCGGATGGCCGGCCACTGCCCGCGCCTCGCCGTCCGATACCTTGGTCTCGCCACCAGCAATCCGGCAGGCGTTGCGCACACCAATGCTGCCATCGGCGTTGATCGTATAGGTGGCGGTGATGTCGCCGACGCAATCTTTTTCATAACGCATCGGCAAACGCGCAATCTCGTGCCA
Organism: Pseudoxanthomonas dokdonensis; assembly: GCF_001431405.1. Lineage (GTDB taxonomy): Bacteria > Pseudomonadota > Gammaproteobacteria > Xanthomonadales > Xanthomonadaceae > Pseudoxanthomonas_A > Pseudoxanthomonas_A dokdonensis. The sequence continues at coordinate 76,688 of NZ_LDJL01000007.1, read as the reverse complement.
TTCGCCCGCATAGCGCTTCAGATCCAGCTGCGCGACCGAGTTCACCGGCGTCTGGGCGGTCGACACCGGACTGGCGGCACTGGCCACGGCAAACAGCAACAGCGGCAATGGATTCATCAACAGATCTCCTTTCGTGGATGGATCAGGACGGGAGCTTGATTCACAGGTCTACCCATCAAGCCCCCGGCAAAAAAAACCACCGGCAACACGGGCTGCCGGTGGTATGCGGGTCCGCACCAAAGCGGCTTGCCGCGGGCGGCGCGGTCAGTCAGACGAAGGCACCACTTTCAGGCCGTCGGTATTGACCTGGGTGACACCTTCGATGCCCTTCGCGACCTTGACCGTGCGGTCGAACTCGGCCTGGGTCGCAACGGTGCCGGTCAGGGTGACCACGCCATTGACCGTCTCGACGCTGACGTCGGTGCCGGACACGTTGTCGGTGGTCAGCAGATCGGCTTTGACCTTGGTGGTGATCCAGGTATCACTGGCTGGCTGCGACGAGTCGCTGCCGTGCTCTTCCATTTCCTGACCCTGCGATTGCGCCATCGCAGCGCCGGCGGTCATCATGCCCAGGCACAGGGCCGGGACCAGCAGCGTCTTGCTCAACATCGTCTTCGTGGCATTGCTTTTCATGTCTGGCTCTCCGTGTTGGGATTGAGGTCCAGTGTTGGCCCTGGCCAGTACAATGACCGTGAAGACAGGCATGAAGAAATTGTTGTGTTGCAGGCGATTCACCGCCGTGCACACAGCGTGAGTGCCGCCAACCCACCGGGAATGAGCGATGGATACACCTTTGAAGGTTGCGCTGTTGGGTTATGGCTTCGCCGGGCGCGTATTCCATGCGCCACTGATTGCGCACAGCCACGGGTTGCAACTGCACTGCATCGGCAGCAGCCAGACCCGCCTTGTCGAAGCTGACTGGCCGGGCGTGCATGTGCGCACAGTCGAGCAGGCCATCGCCGATCCGGAGGTGGATCTGGTCGTCGTTGCCACGCCCAATGATACTCACGCGCCACTGGCCATCCGCGCCCTGCGGCATGGCAAGCACGTGGTGGTGGATAAACCATTCGCACTGGACGTTGCCGAAGCCGGGGCGATGATTGATGCCGCGCAGCAAGCCGGACGGGTGCTGAGCGTGTTCCACAACCGGCGCTGGGATTCGGATTTTCTCAGCGCGCGGGCACTGGTCGAAAGTGGCGTGCTGGGCGAGATCGCCGAGTTCCATTCGCACTTTGATCGCTTCCGCCCGCAGGTAGGCGATCGCTGGCGCGAGCGTGACGAAGCCGGCGCCGGCCTGTGGTTCGACCTCGGCCCGCACCTGCTGGATCAGGCATTGCAGTTGTTCGGCATGCCACAGGCGATCCTGGTCGATATCGCCCGCCAGCGGCAGCCGGACCAGGCACCGGATTATTTCCATGCATCGCTGCGCTATCCGCGCCTGCGAGTGCTGTTGCACGCAGGATCGCTGGTGCATGCCAACGCGCTGCGCATGGCCGTGCATGGCCGCGCCGGCAGCTATCTCAAGTACGGCATGGATACGCAGGAGAACCAACTGCGCGCCGGCATCTTGCCCGGCAGTGCGGGTTGGGGCGTGGACAGCCAGCCCGGCAGCGTGATCCGTCAGCAGGATGACGGCCGGCAATCACACCCGGCAGCGGCGGTTCCCGGCGACTACCGCCAGTTCTATTCCGGCCTGGCCGACGCCATTGCCAGCGGTGACGCGCCGCCGGTGACCGCGCAACAGGCGCTGCAGGTCATGCGGCTGATCGAGCTTGGCCAGCAAAGCGCCGACCAGCGTCGCGAGATCGCAGTCGCCTAGTCGCGGCCGCTAGAGCGGGTCCAGCAAGCGCGGGCCGGCGCCTTCTTCGCCGAGAATGTCACCCGGGTTGCGCAGCGGGCAGTTCTTCAGTGACAGGCAGCCACAACCGATGCAGCGATCCATCTGCGCGCGCATGCGGGTAAGACGCTCGATGCGCTCGTCCAGTTGCTGCCGCCAGCGGGTCGACAGCCGCTGCCAGTCGCGGGCGGTCGGGGTCCGCTTTTCGGGCAACGCCGACAATGCCTGGGCGATTTCGGCCAGCGGGATGCCGGCGCGCTGCGCGACCTTGATGACCGCCACCCGGCGCAGGACCTCGCGCGGATAGCGGCGCTGGTTGCCGGCATTGCGGATACTGTGGATGAGGCCCTTGGCCTCGTAGAAATGCAGCGTCGACACCGCCACTCCGGCGCGCTGCGCCACCTGCCCCACCGACAATTCCACGCGCGTCCCCCACTCATCGCTTGACCTCAATATTACTTGAGGTTGGATGATGGCGACAATGCGGTCGCGTCGATGGCCGCTGACGTAAAATAATCCAGTCCTGGCAGCCGCGCCGGGCCGCGCCAACAGCAGGTAGCCATGTTCCGCTTCTTCGAAACCCGCGTTAATCCCTATCCCCCGGGTGAGCCGCAGACGCCACCGCGCACGCTGCGGGCCTTCCTGTACCACTACTCGCGGCCGCTGCTGCCGTGGTTGTTGCTGATGTCGCTGTTCACCGCACTGATCTCGGTGGTCGAGGTGACCTTCTTCGACTACATGGGCCAGCTGGTGGATTGGCTGGGCAAGGCCGAGCCCGCGACCTTCATGCAGGATCACGGCACCCGCCTGGCATGGATGGCCGGACTGGTGCTGCTGGTGTACCCGCTGCTGGTGTTGATGCAGTCATTGCTGATGCACCAGACCATTTTCGGCAACTATCCGATGATAGGGCGCTGGCTGTCGCATCGATACCTGCTGCGGCAGAGCCTGTCGTTCTTCCAGGACGAATTTGCCGGACGCATTTCGCAGAAGGTCATGCAGAGCGCGCTGGCGGTGCGCGAAACCGTCACCAAGCTGCTCGACGTGTTCGTCTACGTGGTCGTGTATTTCGTTGGCACCGTGATCCTGGTTGGGCGCGCCGACCTGTGGCTGACCTTGCCGCTGGTGGTGTGGCTGGCCGGTTACCTCGGCATCCTGTTCCACTTCGTGCCGCGCCTGCAGAAGGTGTCGATGGAGCAGGCCGATGCGCGCGCACTGATGACCGGCCGCATCGTCGACAGCTACACCAATATCCAGACCATCAAGCTGTTTGCCCATACCCAGCGCGAGCAGGACTACGCGCGCGATGCGATGGACGGCTTCATGCAGACCGTGCACCGGCAGATGCGCCTGGTCACCTGGCTGACGGTCAGCCTCAACACGCTCAACGCGCTGCTGCTGGCCGGCATCGCCGGCATCGCGATCTACGCTTGGCAGCAGTCGGCGATCACGGTCGGCGCGATCGCCGTGGCGATTGCGCTGGTGATGCGCATCCGCTCGATGTCGAACTGGATCCTGTGGGAAGTCGCCAGCCTGTTCGAAAGCATCGGCACCGTGCAGGATGGCATCAGCACGCTGGCGCGGCCGCTGGCCATCACCGACGCCGCGCAGGCGCCGGCGCTGCGGGTCGAGCGCGGCGAGATCAGCTTCGAGCACGTGCATTTCCAGTACGGCGAAAGCAACCGGGTCATCGATGATCTCTCGCTGCTGATCAAGCCGGGCGAGAAAGTCGGCATCGTCGGCCGCTCCGGCGCCGGCAAATCGACCCTGGTCAACCTGCTGCTGCGCTTCTACGACCTGCCCGGCGGTCGCATCCTGATCGATGGCCAGGACATCTCCCAGGTCAGCCAGGAATCACTGCGCCAGCACATCGGCATGGTCACCCAGGACACCTCGCTGCTGCACCGATCGATCCGCGAGAACATCGGCTATGGGCGTCCCGATGCCGACGAGGCGATGCTGGAAGCGGCCGCGCGGCGTGCGCATGCCGACGAGTTCATCCGCGAGCTGGTCGACCCGCACGGCAATCGCGGTTACGACAGCCAGGTCGGCGAACGCGGGGTCAAGCTGTCCGGCGGCCAACGCCAGCGCGTCGCGATTGCCCGGGTACTGCTGAAGGACGCACCGATCCTGGTCCTCGACGAGGCAACCTCGGCGCTGGACTCGGAAGTCGAGGCCGCGATCCAGGAGCAGTTGTACGCACTGATGGAAGGCAAGACCGTGATCGCCATCGCCCATCGCCTGTCGACCATCGCCGTGCTGGATCGGCTGATCGTGATGGATCAGGGCCGGATCATCGAAAGCGGCAGCCATGAGCAGCTGCTGCAACGTGACGGCCTGTACGCGGCGTTGTGGCGCCGGCAGTCCGGTGGCTTCATCGGCGTCGACGTGGATGTCGAAGTCGAAGCCGGCAGCGAAGCCTGATCCGCGGCCGAGCAGGCTTCGCGCTGGCGGCTACCAGAAGCTGTCGCTGCTGCGCTGGCTGACCTGCTGGAGCTGGTACTCGGCCATCCGCCGGATCAGATCTTCGGGTAGCGGCTGGTCGTAGCCGACCTTGAGGAAATGGGTGGTTGTCTGTTGCTGCGCCAGCTCATCGGCGAATGCCTGCATGGCATCCGCGCCGGCGGCGAAGCTCAGGTGGGCCTTGTGCGCCGAATAGCTGAACAGGAAGCGCGGCTCGACGAAGAACGGGGTGTTCCACTTCAACGTTTCAATGGCCGCCGGCGCCACCTTGCGCAGGATCGCGCGCAGCCTGCGCAGATGCGGCTGCGCTGCATCGGGGGCGTTACGGATGTATTCGTCGACGGTTGCTGGACGCTTGCCACTCATCGTCGCCTACCCGTTTCAGTGCAGCCAGCCGTGACGCGCCGCATTGGCGGCGTATCGCCACAGGTACAGGGCGATGGCGGCGACCAGCAAGGGCATTACCAGGCCCGAGGGCCCGGTCACCTGCCACAGCGGGGTGGACATGTAATTGCCGGCGGCCTGCACCAGCACTGCCAACAGCGAAAGCGCGAACACCGGTACCGCCCAGCGCTTCTTCAACAGCAGCCCGACCGAACCAACCAGGCCGGACAGCACCGCGACCCCGAAGGCGATATTGGTCCAGACCGGTATCGCTTGGTACACCGCCTGCTGCGCCGCTGGCATGCTGGCAATCGCGGCAGGCGACAGGGTCACCTGCATGATGAACATGAACACGCCGAGCAGATTCCAGAGCACGGCGATGATCGCCACGATCATGAACATGCGGCCGGGGCTGCGGGTGACGGTTTGCATGGCGGTTCCTTTGCGCGGCGGTGCTGGCGGGCAGCATACGTCAACCCGGCCCTGCTTTCAGCCGCCGCCGACGCCGCCGGTCACGCCTCGTCGGCGCCGTGTACGCGGACGCTGGCAACCCCGTCTTCGTCGACATCGGCCGCGATCGACATCGGTCGGCAGCAGATCTGGCAGTCCTCGATGTAGCGCTGGTCGCCGGCGCTGACCTCGATGCTGATGCTCTGGTATTCGCCGCAATAAGGGCACTGGATGTCGAGGCTTGGCAACAGGTCCATTGGCAGGATTCTCCAGCGGCCGGGAGGTGGCCGCTTCTTTCATATTGTCGCCGAACACGGCCGAGCCTGCCCGCATTTGCGGCCGCGACGGTTGACTAACGGCAGCAAACAATCCCAGACTCCGCCATCTGCTTTGCACCCGGATGCAACCGCCGGGTGTCGCCGGGAGGCGGCGAATGCGACAAATGGAATGACCGGACGCCAGTCCGTTGCCAAGGGGGTGGAAACGCAATGAACAGACAATGGATGGGTGCGGGCGCGCTGGGCGTGCTGCTGCTGGTCAGCGCGGTAAGCGCGCAGGCGCAGCTGCGGGTCGAGGCCACTTTCCGCAACAGCACCGAGCCGGGCTGGAGCATCAGTGGCACCGATGACGGTGCCAGCAACAACGACAGCGGCATCCTGACCGGCGGTTACGGCGCGATACCGAACAACGTCAACGATGCCAACGGCGATGGCTGGCTGCGTCTGACCACCAACAGCAATACCCACATCGGCCGGGCGTTGTTGACCAGCGGCAGCTTCGCCTCCAGCCAGGGCGTGCTGGTCGAAATGGAATATGTCGCCTGGGGCGGCAACGGTGCCGATGGCATCGCGATGTTCCTGTATGACGCCGCCTCCGACATGGCGGGTGCCGGCAATGGCGCGTCGCTCGGCTATTGCGGCGGCGTCGGCGGTTATCTCGGCGTCGGCCTGGACGAGTACGGCCTGTACTCGGGAACCCCCACTAATCCCGACTGCGCGGATGGGCCTGGCAGCAGCCCCGACCAGGTGGTGGTACGTGCGCCGCAGTCGGCTTCCAACGTCTATATCGGTGGCGCCGCGGTAGCGGGCGGTATCGATAATCCGGGCGCCACCTCGCGGCCGGCGCCGAAACGGGTCCGGCTGTTGCTGGTACCCAACGGCAGCGGCGGTTACCGGGTCACGGTCGGCGTCGGTGCAGCCGGCGCGGTACCGCCGGATTTGCTGAACGAACTCAATTTTCCCTACTCGGCACCGGCCAATCTGCGCCTGGGCCTGTCCGGATCGACCGGTGGCCTGAACAACATCCACGAAGTGCGCAATCTGATCGCGACCGCGCCAGCCGACATTCTGGTCCAGAAGACCGTGGACGCGACCACCGTCCTGCGCGGCCAGCCGGTGACGTACACGGTGACCGTGACCAACAACGACATCAACCAGGTCGACCCCGGCGACCAGTCACCGACGATCGACAGTGCCAATACGCCGGCGATCACCGACACCCTGCCGGCGGAACTGCTGGCCGGTGCGACCTGGACCTGCACCGCCAGTGCCGGTTCCACCTGTCCGGCCGCCAGCGGCACCGGCAGCATCGCCGTTGCCGGTGGCTACACCCTGGCGCCGGGTGGGGTGCTGACCTTCACCGTGCAGAGCACGGTCGCCACTACCGCCAGTTGTGATGCCGAAATCGACAACAGCGCCAGCGCCGCATTCGATCCCAGCGCCGGTTTCACTGATCTGGACGAAACCAACAATGCCGCCACCGCGACCTTCCAGGTGGTCTGCCCGACCCTGATCATCAGCAAGGTGACGAGCAACGGCGTCGGTACCTTCTCCTTCACCGGCGACAACGGCGTGGCCGCGCATGACATCACCACGGTCACCGCCGGGACCCCGGTCGATGGCGCTACCCAGACGTTGGCGGCGGCAGGCGTGGCCACCACCCTGGTTGAAGCCGAACCGCAGGATTTCTTCCAGCTGACCGATGCCAGCTGCACCGGGCTGGGTACCGATGGCACCGCCACTTTCGACGCCGCCAGCCGCTCGCTGGTACTGGACGCGGCGGCCACGACCACTGCCGGTCCGATCCGTTGCACCTTCAGCAACATCCGCAACGTCACTGACCTGCAGATCAGCAAGACCGGGCCGGCGACCGCCGTCACTGGCGACACCGCCACCTTCGTGTTGACGGTCAACAATGCCGGTCCGACCGCGGTCAGCAATGCGATCCTGACCGACACCCCGGACCCCGGCCTGGATTGCACGCAACCGGGCACCGCCACCTGCGAAGCCAGCGCCGGTGCCAGCTGCCCGGCGGCGACCGTGGCGGTGTCGGATCTGACCGGTGCCGGCATCACCCTGCCGTCAATGCCGGTCGGTGGCCAGGTGGTGGTGACGATGCAGTGCACGGTGACCGCCGACGGCGTGCCGTAGCGGCATCAGGCAGTAACGCGTCGCTCGATGCGGCGCGGCTTTGGCTTCAGTCCGTGCCCAGGTGATCGACCTGGGCAATCTGGTCCAGCCACAGGTAGTGTGTCTGCTGCGGCTGCTCGGCATCATCCAGCCGCAACACCGAATTGAAACCCTGCTGGCCGGCGTCATCGCGGAACAGTTGCAGGGTCGGTCGCACCGACACCACGCCCTTGATGCGGCGGCCGTCATGCAGGGTCAAGGCGACGATGGCTTCGTCGTCAAGGCTGCTGATCAAGGCTTCGAGGCGATCGATGTCGGCCTGGTCGGCGTATATCTGTTGGGGACGTTCGTGCATGTGATGCTCCAGCTCCAGTCATTCGCGCCTGGCATTGCCGGTCGGCACGCGGTGGCGCGGTGGCGGCGTCAGTGCTCGCGCACGCCCAGCAGTTTGATCACTTCGTGGGCGGCGGCTTCGGACGAGGCCGGGTTCTGCCCGGTCACCAGCATGCCGTCGGCCAGCACGAAACTCTGCCAGTCCGGGCCGCGCCGGTAATGGGCGCCATTGGCGGCCAGCATGTCTTCCAGCAGGAACGGCACCACATGGGTCAAGCCGACCGCTTCTTCCTCGCTGTTGCTGAAGCCGGTGACGGTCTTGCCCTTGACCAGTGGCTGGCTCATCGTGCCTTTGGCGTGGCGGAACACCGCCGGCCCGTGACAGACCGCGGCCACCGGTTTGCCGGCCGAGAAGGTATGTTCGATCAAGGTGATCGAATGCTGATCCTCTACCAAGTCCCACATCGGGCCATGGCCACCGGGATAGAACAGCGCATCGAATTCCATCTCCACCACGTCGGCCAGCTTGTGGGTATTGGCCAGCGCGGCCAGCGCATCGGCATCACCATTGAAGCGCACCGTGGCCGGCGTCTGCGCGTCGGGCTCATCGCTCTTCGGGTCCAGCGGCGGCTGGCCGCCAGCCGGCGAGGCCAGCTCGACCTCGGCACCGGCATCGCGGAACGCGTAATACGGCGCGGCCAGTTCCTCCAGCCAGAAACCGGTCTTCTTGCCGGTGTCGCCAAGGGTGGCGTGCGACGTCAGCACCATCAATATCTTCACGACCGGACTCCATTGCGGGTGGAGCGATCAATCTAGCATCGGGGTTGTTACAGCGTGGTATGCAGCGTGCCTGCCAATGGATAGCCGAATGCTGCGTGCAGCGGCGCAGCATCGGCAACTGATCGCCACAGCATCCGGCGGCGTAATCCGCACACGGATGCAGGGAAACGCCGTGCTACTGGCGGGTGATGCGATGACCGCCAAACGCGTTGCGCATCGCCGCCAGCAGTTTGTCGGCAAACGAGTCCTTGTCGCGCGAACGCAACCGTTCCATCAGCGACAGGGTGATCACCGGCGCCGGCACATCCAGCTCGATCGCTTCGGCGACGGTCCAGCGGCCTTCGCCGGAATCCTCGACGTACGGGGCGATACCCTCCAGCGTGGGATTGTCCTTCAGCGCATCGGTGGTCCGATCCAGCAGCCAGCTGCGGACCACGCTGCCGTCGCGCCAGATGTCGGCGACCTGCGGCAGGTCCAGCGCGAACTCCTGCTTGTGCTGGAGGATTGAAAAACCTTCGGCATAGGCCTGCATCATTCCGTATTCGATGCCGTTGTGGACCATCTTGGTGAAGTGGCCGGCGCCAACCGGGCCAACGTGGCCCCAACCCTTGTCGGCAGCCGGTGCCAGGGTTTCAAACAGCGGCCGCAGGCGCTGCACCAGCGCCGCCTCGCCACCGACCATCAGGCTGTAGCCTTCGGCCAGGCCCCAGATGCCGCCGCTGGTGCCGCAGTCGACGTAACCCAGCTGATGCGAAGCCATCATCGCGGCGCGACGCTGGGTGTCCTTGTACATCGAGTTGCCGCCGTCGATGACCACGTCACCCGGCGCCAGCAGAGGCAGCAGCTGCGCCAGCGTGTCGTCGACGATGGCACCGGCCGGCACCATCATCCACAGCACCCGCGGTGCCGGCAGTGAGGCCACCAGCTCCGCCAGCGACGACTTCGGTGCGATGCCGTTGGCGGCCGCCGCCTCACGCGCCGCTTCGCCGGGATCGTAGCCGGACACCACATGCCCGCCCTGCACCAGCCGCTGCGCCATATTGGCACCCATGCGGCCCAGACCAATCATTGCCAGTTCCATCGTCGTCCACCTGAAGCGTTTGCGCAGTGAACCCCCATGATACGGGTTTGCGGTCGTGCTCCGGCTAGCGCTGCGAATCCCGTCCGTGCGCCCGGCGGGCGTCGCTTGCCTGGCGGGCCTTCCTGGCCATCTCCTCGTAACGGGTGCGCAGGCGTTCCAGTTCGTCTTCTTCCAGTTCTTCCAGATCCAGCAGTTCGTTCCGGGCCGCGTCGGTGACGTGGATCAACTCGTCGAGTTTGATCTGCATGGCCGCGGTGTCGCGGTTCTGGGTGTTCTGGATCAGGAACACCATCAGGAAGGTGATGATGGTGGTGCCGGTGTTGATCACCAGTTGCCAGGTATCGCTGAACTTGAACAGCGGGCCTGAAATCGCCCACACCAGCACCGTGCCCAGGGCCAGGCAGAAGCACAGCGGACGTCCGGTAAAACCCGCCGCCGCCTTGGCCAGCCGGGTGAACAGGTTGCCCTTGGGTTTGCCGTCCTGATCATGCCCGGACTGGCTGTCGACGGATGGAGCTGCGGTTCGGTTCATGCGCGTGCCCTGATGGAAGCGTGAGCCGATTATCGGCAGCGCTCGTGAACACGGCGTGCGCTCGCCGCCCGGGCCGGCAGCGCGCGGCTGCCCCGCCGGCCGGCGTGATCGATACGCTAAGATGCCGCCTGAGTACGGCGTCGCCGTCCACCACCCGCGGGATTCACCTCATGCATAGCCGCCTGTTCGTCCTGGCCCTGGTCGCGCTGCTGAGCGCCTGCAGTCAACTGCCCACCCGTCCCGAGATGCCGCCCGCCACTGCGCTGCCGCCGGCCAGCCAGGGCCCGCTGTCGGAATGGACCGGACCGCAGGAACAGGCACATGCCGGCCAGGCCGGCTTCCGCCTGGTCAGCAACGGCGTCGAAGCCTTTGCCCTGCGCGCCCGCAGCGCCCGGATGGCGCATGACAGCCTGGATATCCAGACCTACATCTGGCACGGCGACATGACCGGACTGCTGCTGGCGCAGCGTGCGCTGGAAGCGGCCGACCGCGGGGTGCGCGTGCGCATCCTGGTCGATGACATGGACGCACGGGCCAAGAACCGCGGTTTCGCCGCGCTCGATGCGCACCCCAACATCGAAGTGCGGATGTTCAATCCGTTTGCCTCGCGCAAAGGCACCTGGGGCAAGGTCAGTGACCTGGGCACCGACTTCAAGCGGCTCAACCACCGCATGCACAACAAGAGCTGGATCGCTGACAACCGCATCGCCCTGGTCGGCGGGCGCAACCTGGGTGATGAATATTTCGGCGCCAGCGAGGAAACCAACTTCGTCGATCTGGACCTGCTGATGGCCGGACCGGTGGTCGGCCAGATCAGCGCCAGCTTCGACCGCTTCTGGAATGCGCCATCCAATTACCCGATCGCCACCCTGTCGCCGGACGACGCCAATGCGGCGGCGCTGGAAAAGGTGCGCCCGCAGCTGCTGGCCAGCATCGACGCGATCCGCAACAGCGCCTACGCCCGCGCGGTGCAGGATGACAGCGGCGTGCAGGCATGGATGGATGGCAGCACCGAGTTGCGCTGGAGTGATCAATGGCGCTTCGTCAGCGACGACCCGATGAAACTGGAAATGGGCGACGGCGATCAGCGCTCCAACGTCGCCGCCGCACTGCTGCCGGTGCTGCAGTCGACCCAGCAGCGCGCGCACCTGATATCGCCCTACTTCGTGCCCGGCGATCGCGGCACCGCCTTGCTGGTCGATCTGGCCAAATCCGGGCGCGACGTCAAAATACTGACCAATTCGCTGGCGGCCAATGACGTTGCCGCCGTGCACGGTGGTTACTCGCGCTATCGACCGACGCTGCTGGAAGGCGGCGTGCAGATCTGGGAACTGAAGCCGCTGGGCGAAGCCAACGACAACTTCAGCCTCAAGGGCTCATCCGGCTCCAGCCTGCATACCAAGGCACTGGTGATCGACGAACGGCAGATATTCGTCGGTTCGTACAACCTGGACCCGCGCTCGACCTCGCTCAATTCCGAACAGGGCGTGCTGGTCAGCGACCCGCAACTGGCAGCGCAGCTGGAGCAGATCTTCCAGACCCAGGTGTCACCGGCACATGCCTGGAAAGTCGAACAGGTCGATGGCGATCTGCGCTGGAGCGATGGCAGCGAAACCTTCGACAAGGAACCCAAGGCCAGCGCCAGCCGGCGCATGCAGGCCTGGCTGATGAAAATACTGCCGGTGCAGTCGCAGCTGTGAGCCGGCAGCTGTGAAGCGGATGCTGGACGCCACCGCACCGGTGCAGGCCGACTGGCCGGCGTTGCTGCGCGATGTCGCCGACTTTCCCCGGCCCGGCATCCTGTTCAAGGACATCACCCCGCTGCTGGCTGACGCGCATGGATTTGCCGCCGCCATCGCGACCCTGGCCGCGCCGTGGCGCGCGGCACCGCCGCACGCCGTGGTCGGTATCGAGTCACGCGGCTTCATCCTCGGCGCGGCGCTGGCCCAGGCACTGGGCGTGGGCTTCGTGCCGGTACGCAAGCCGGGCAAGCTGCCCGGGCCCACGCTGGCGCTGGATTACGCACTGGAATACGGCAGCGATCGGCTGGAGATGCATGTCGATGCACTGCCCGCCGGGGCGCCGGTACTGCTGGTCGATGACGTGCTGGCCACCGGCGGCACCCTGCAAGCCGCGGTTGCCCTGCTCCAGCAACAGGGCGCGCATGTGGTCGCCGCCAGCGTATTGATCGAATTGTCGGCGCTGTCGGCGCGCCAGCGTTGGGATGCGCAGGTACCGCTGCTCGCCGGCCTGGTGATCTGAGCCTTGCCGCGGCTCGGCTGAATCGGCCACTCAGCTTGGATTTGCCGCCCCGGCGCGGGATCAGCGACACTCGAATGTGACTCAACGACGACCTGCCACCGATGCCCCATGACACCCACCTGATCGACATCATCGCGGTAGGGCTGGCGCTGGCATTCGTGCTGGGTGCGTTGGCCAACAAACTGCGGCTGTCGCCATTGGTGGGCTATCTGCTGGCGGGGGTGCTGGTCGGGCCGTTCACGCCCGGCTTCGTCGCCGATCAGGATCTGGCCAACCAGCTGTCCGAGCTCGGCGTGATGCTGCTGATGTTCGGCGTCGGCCTGCATTTCTCGCTTGAGGATCTGCTGGAAGTCAAAGCCATCGCCATTCCCGGCGCCATCGTCCAGATCGCGGTGGCGACCGGACTGGGCTGGGCGTTGGCCTGGGGCATGGGCTGGACGCCATTGAACGGCTTCGTGTTCGGCCTGGCGTTGTCGGTCGCCAGCACCGTGGTGCTGCTGCGGGCGATGGAGGACCGGCGGCTGCTGGAGACCCACCGCGGCCGCATCGCGGTCGGCTGGCTGATCGTCGAGGATCTGGTGATGGTGCTGGCGCTGGTGCTGCTGCCGGTGCTGGCCGAAACCTTTGGCGGCGGCGACACGGGCGAAGGTGCCAGCATCGGTGGCTTCCTCAGCGCGATCGCCTGGACCCTGCTGAAGCTGGGCGCGTTCGTGACCTTCATGCTGCTGGTCGGACAGCGGGTGATCCCGTGGACGCTGGAAAAAATCGCCGCGACCGGCTCGCGCGAATTGTTCACCCTGTCGGTGCTGGCGATAGCGCTGGGGGTGGCGTTCGGTTCGGCGCGCCTGTTCGGGGTGTCATTCGCGCTGGGCGCATTCTTTGCCGGCATGCTCCTCAACAAATCCGAACTCAGCCACAAGGCGGCCAGCGACTCATTGCCGTTGCGCGATGCGTTCGCGGTGCTGTTCTTCGTCTCGGTCGGCATGCTGTTCAACCCGGCGATCCTGATCCAGCAGCCGTGGCAGGTGCTGGCGACCTTCCTGATCATCGTGGTTGGCAAGTCGCTGGCCGCGTTCTACATCGTCAAGGCGTTCAAGCACCCGACCGGCACCGCGCTGACGATCTCGGTCAGCCTGGCCCAGATCGGCGAATTTTCCTTCATCCTCGCCGCGCTTGGAGTGTCGCTGGAGATCCTGCCGGCGCAGGGCCGGGATCTGATCCTGGCCGGATCGCTGCTGTCGATCATCGCCAATCCGTTCCTGTTCTCGTGGCTGGATGACTGGCAACGCAAACGCCAGCAGGACGATCTGCCGCTGCCTCCGGATCCGGCACCGGGGCCATCGCTGGATGTCAGCGGCCACGCCATCATCATCGGCTATGGCCGGGTCGGCAGCGCACTGGCCGAGGTGTTGCGCGAGCGCGACGTGCCGCTGATCGTGATCGACAACAATGCCGACCATGTCGCCCGCGCGCATGCGGCCGGCCTACCCGCCATCCGCGGCAGCGCCGCCGCCGATAAAGTGCTGGCCGAAGCCCATCCGCAACGGGCGACCATCGCGGTGCTGGCCATCCCGCAACCGCTGGAAGCCGGCGAGGTGCTGGCCAAGCTGCGCGCGATCAATCCGTCGCTGACCCTGCTGGCACGTGCCCACAGCGATGGCGAGGTCAGGCATCTGCTGGCCCACGGCGCCGACGGCGCGGTGCTGGCCGAACGCGAGCTGGCCTTTTCGCTCGGCGAAATGGTGCTGGCCACACCTCCCTATCGCGACAAGCGCTGAGCCCGGCGGCGGCGCAGCCAGGCTGCTGCGGCGGGTGCCGGTCGCACGCCCTGGCGGAACCGGCAACCGGTTAACTTTTATCGGCGTTTACACCGGGTGCGCTACCCTGAACAGGCACGGGCCTGCGTGCAAGCACGTCAGCCCGCCCCACCCCACGTTGCCTTGATCCGAGTACATGCCGCACAACACCGACCTCATCAGCCTGATAGCCGTTGGCCTGGGTATCGCCTTCCTGCTTGGCCTGCTGGCCCAGAAACTGCGGCTGTCACCGCTGGTCGGCTATCTGCTGGCCGGGATCGTGGTCGGGCCGTATACGCCGGGCTTTTCCGCTGATCAGGATCTGGCCAACCAGTTGTCCGAAATCGGGGTGATGCTGCTGATGTTCGGCGTTGGCCTGCATTTCTCGCTGAAGGAACTGATGGAAGTACGCGCCATCGCCTTCATCGGCGCCATTTCCAGAATCGTTCTTATTACCGCGCTGGGCTGGCTGCTGGCCTGGTTTTTCCACCTGCCCGACGGGGTCGGCATCATGCTCGGCCTGGCCTTGTCGATCGCCAGTACCGTGGTCCTGCTGCGTACGCTGGAGGAATACCGGCTGCTGGACAACAAGATCGGCCGCATCGCCATCGGCTGGGTGGTGGTCGAGGATCTGGCGATGGTGCTGGCGCTGGTGTTGCTGCCGGCGCTGGCCAGCGCGCTGGGCGGACAGGACACCACCGGCGCCACCGCCAACAGCGGCAGCGTCGGCAACGCCATGCTGGTGACCTTCGGCAAGGTCGGTGCGTTCATCGCGATGATGCTGCTGGTCGGCCGGCGGGTGATTCCATGGTTGCTGGAACGCGTCGCCGGCACCGGCTCGCGCGAGCTGTTCACCCTGTGCGTGCTGGCGGTGGCAATGGGCGTGGCCTACGGCGCGGCGGCGATGTTCGACGTCTCGTTCGCGCTGGGTTCGTTCTTTGCCGGCATGCTGCTGCACGAGTCCGAATTCGGCCAGAAGGCCGCCAGCGACTCGCTGCCGCTGCGTGATGCGTTCGCGGTGCTGTTCTTCGTCGCGGTCGGCATGCTGTTCGACCCGGCGGTGCTGATTGAACAACCACTGCAGGTGCTGGGCACGTTCCTGATCATCGTCCTGGTCAAGGCATGGCTGACCTATTTCATCGTCCGCCGTTTCGGCTATTCCAAGTCCAAGGCGGTGCTGGTGGCGGTCAGCCTGGCCCAGATCGGCGAGTTCTCCTTCATCCTCGCCGGGCTTGGCGTCTCGCTGAAGATCCTGCCGCAGGATACCCACGACCTGATCCTGGCCGGCGCGCTGCTGTCGATCATCTTCAATCCCTTCATCTTCAGCTTCTTCTATCGCCGCCACAAGGACGCACTGACCGCCAAACCGATCGACAACGCACCGTTGCAACCGGATGGCGATGGCGCGTACCGGGTGCCGGAAGACACCGGCGATCACACCATCGTGGTCGGTTACGGCCGGGTTGGCAGCCATCTGGCCGGCCTGCTGCAACAGCAGGGGGTGACGGTGGTGGTGATCGAGGAAGACGACGATCGCGTGCGCGCCGCGCGGCTGGCCGGCATCGTCACCGTGCGTGGCAATACGGCCTCCGAACCAGTCCTGCTGGAAGCGCGGCCGGAAACCGCGCAGCTGGCGGTATTCGCGATTCCGCGTGCGCTGGAAGCCGGCGAGGCCATCGCCCGCCTGCGCGCACTTAACCCGTCGATCACGGTGCTGGCGCGTGCCCACAGCGAAGGCGAAGTGCGACACCTGTTGCAACACGGTGCCGATGGCGCGGTGCTGGCAGAACGCGAGCTGGCGCATTCGTTGAACGAGATGATCATGGCCACGCCGCCCTATCGCGGCCTGCGCAGCAAGCCAGCCGCTGGCGGCTGAGAACAGGTCCAGCAGCTGCTACGACATCCGCGCGCCCAGCGCATGGGCCGATTCGGTCAGCACATCGGGCAGCGGGCGCGGAGCACCGAAAAAGTCGCCCTGGCCTTCATCCACGCCCAGCCCGCACAACAGCTCGGCCAGTTGCCGGCTTTCGACGAACTCAGCCACCGTCGATGCACCGAACGCATGCGCAATCGCCACCGACGCCTCGATGATCGCGTGATCACTGGGATTGCCGGCCATGTGGCTGACGAACGAACCATCAATCTTGATGATGTCCACCGGCAGCTGCTTGAGCCGGTCAAAGCTCTGCATGCCGGTGCCGAAATCATCAATGGCGATTCGCGCCCCCATTTCGCGCAGTTCCTGCAGCAGGCGGCCGGCCGCCGGCACATCAACGATGCTGGCCCGTTCGGTCACTTCGAAACACAACGCCCCCAGCGGTAGCGGTGACTCCGCCAGCAACGCCAGCAACTGGCTGCGGAAGCTGGCCAGGCTCAGGCTCTGGCCGGTGATGTTGATGCCCAGGTGATGCACTTCGGGCAGCGCCTGCGGATGCTGCCGCAGCAACCGAAACAGGCTCCGGATGACCGCCAGGTCCAACTCGGCACCGCGCCCGGCAGCTTCGATGTAAGGCATGAACGCCGGTGTCTGCATCAGCTGTCCGTGGATGTCGTACAAGCGGCACAACACTTCGCCACGGATTCCGGCGCTGTCAGCCGCCGCGGGCTGCAACCGCGCAATCGGCTGGAAATACAGCGACAGGCGCTCGTTGCGCAGGCCATCGAATGCCGCTGCCGCCGCCTGCATGCTGCTGCGTGGGTCGGGCCGCGGCACAGCGCCATCGGCACTGTAATTGGGTACCAGCTCACCACGGCCGCGGGCGTCGAAGGCCAGGCTGGAGCTGACCAGCAAACCGGCGTCCAGATCCGCGACCGAGCGGATCGGCGTCGAACACACGCCCAGATACGGTTGCAGATGGACCTCATGGCCGCCGGCGTCGATGCGTGCGTTCTTGACCCGGTTGAGGATGCGCTCCCAGTAGCCGTCGGCTGGCGCTTCCAGGCACAGCAATGCCAGTTGCCCGGTCCCGACCAGATGGATGCCGGCCAGGCTTGAAATCCGGTTGGCGACAGTGCTGATGACCGTGGCCTGCGCATCCAGCCCGACCCCGGTCGCAACCGATTCCGCATGGTCCAGCACCAGGTAGCCCAGCCAGCCTTCCTGGCCTCGCGACTGCATCTCGTTAACCCTTTGCCGCAGGGCGCGCAGATTGGGCAGGCCGGTGACCGTATCGCGCAGGGTTTCTTCAAGCACCAACGCCGCCAGCTCGCGGCGATCACGGCTGCTGATGCGCAGATAGATCATCGCGAACAACAGCACGAACACCTCCAGCGCACTGTGGCCAAGGGCGACGATGGCCGCGACGCTGTGGCCGATGTCACCGGCGCCATGGCGCGCAATCAGCACGACCAGAGCAAACAGCACCAGCGACAGCAGCGGCATCGAATACAGCGGGCGCAACCGCAATACGAATATGGCCAACACCACCAGCAGTACAAAACGGTAGTCGAGCAGCGTGCCCTGCCCATGCGACTGTACCCACTGGTTGCTGGCCACGATCACCGCGACGCCCAGCAGCAACAGCAGCGGCCAGCCACGCCAGCGCGGATGACGATCCGCTGCCGGCTGCCGGCGCTCGGCCCAGGCCACCATCAACGGCAGGGTCACTATCGCGATGCCGAAATAGCGCGCGAAAAACACCAGCACGCCGACCTCATGCGCCACCGCCGGCCGCAGCGCGGCCATGCTGGCCCAGGCGATCAGCGCCGACCCCAGCGGATACAGCAGCAACACGAACAACGCCAACCGGCCCAGGTCACTGCGCCGTATCCGCAGCAGCCGATGCGGCTTCGGCCAGCCGGCCCAGTGCGCGCAGGCAATCGCCCAGGCCCAGCCAAACAGCAGATTGGGCAATCCCAGACCCAGCAGCAATGGCAGGTCCGGCTCGTGCAGCCACTGGCGCACGCACCAGCCCAGGAACACCACGAAGAATGCACCGGCGACGATCCAGCGGTCGCGGCACAGGATCACCAGCGCCATCAGCAGGCCGACATGCAGGTGCACCAGCGAGGCATGGAACGGTTCGACGTTGGCCGACCAGTAGCGGAAACCCGCCGGTACCTGCTGCAGCAATACGCACAGCAGGCCAAGCCCGAGTGCGGTGAACAATCGTCTACTGGTAGTCCGCGTTGGCATCGCCCCTTCGCACCGGTGGCTGAGGGGTGCATCCTGCCACGGACCGTCGTGCAGGCCGCCATCGCCGCCTGGCAAAGCGCGGCGGTGGCGACCGCTGCCGGTCCCGAACAAGGTGTTTTACCGGGATTTTTTGCTATCCGGCGTTACCGCACGTTTTTGGCGAACATCAGGTGACCACCTTCTGCAGTCACATTTACCGTATCGCCACTGCCGAATTCACCCGACAGGATCTTCTGCGCCAGCGGGTTTTCCAGTTGCGTCTGGATCGCTCGCTTGAGCGGTCGCGCCCCGTACACCGGATCGAAGCCTACATTGCCGAGCAGCGCCAAGGCCGAGTCATCCAGCTCCAGCGTGATCTGGCGTTCGGCCAGCCGCTTGGCCAGGTAACGGGTCTGGATGCGGGCGATGTCGCGGATCTGTGCCTTGTCCAACGGATGGAATACCACGATGTCATCCAGCCGGTTGATGAACTCGGGCCGGAAGTGCGCCTGCACCACGCCCATCACCGCCGCCTTCATCTGCGTGTAGCTTTCCGCCGAATCATCCTCGGACAGCTCCTGGATCAGGTTGGAACCGAGGTTGGAGGTCATCACGATCACCGCGTTACGGAAATCGACCGTACGTCCCTGACCATCGGTCAAACGGCCATCATCGAGCACCTGCAACAGGATGTTGAACACGTCCGGATGGGCTTTCTCGACCTCGTCCAGCAGGATCACGCTGTACGGACGCCGGCGCACCGCTTCGGTCAGGTAACCGCCTTCCTCGTAACCGACATAACCGGGAGGCGCACCAATCAGGCGCGCGACGGAATGCTTCTCCATGAACTCACTCATGTCGATCCGGATCATCGCGTCGGCGCTGTCGAACAGGAACTCGGCCAGGGCCTTGCACAACTCGGTCTTGCCGACCCCGGTCGGGCCGAGGAACAGGAATGAACCACTGGGACGGTTGGGATCAGAAAGACCGGCGCGGGAACGACGCACCGCATCGGAGACGACCTTGATCGCCTCGTCCTGGCCGATCACCCGGCCGTGCAACGCATCTTCCATCTTCAGCAGTTTTTCGCGCTCGCCTTCCAGCATCTTGCTGACCGGTATGCCGGTCCAGCGCGCGACCACTTCGGCGATTTCCTCGTCGGTGACCTTGTCCTGCAGCAGGGTGAAGCCCTTCTGTTCGGCTTCCTGCGCATCCTGCAGCTGCTTTTCCAGGGTCGGCAGCTGGCCGTACTGGATTTCGCTCATGCGCGCGTAATCCTGCCGGCGCTGCGCCGATTCCAGTTCCAGCTTGGCCCGTTCAATCTGCTCCTTGATCCGGGTCGCACCGGTCAGGGTCGCTTTCTCGGCCTTCCAGATTTCCTCCAGATCGTTGAACTCGCGCTGCAGCGTTTCGATTTCGCTTTCCAGGTCCGCCAGCCGTTGCTTCGACTGCGCATCCTTCTCTTTCTTCAAGGCTTCGCGCTGGATCTTGAGCTGGATCAGGCGCCGTTCCATCCGATCCATTTCCTCGGGCTTGGAATCGATCTCCATGCGGATGCGGCTGGCCGCCTCATCCATCAGATCGATGGCCTTGTCCGGCAACTGGCGGTCAGCGATGTAGCGATGCGACAGGGTCGCCGCGGCGACGATCGCCGGGTCGGTGATTTCAACGCCATGGTGGACGGCGTATTTTTCTTTCAGGCCGCGCAGGATGGCGATGGTGTCTTCCACCGACGGCTCGCCAACCAGCACTTTCTGGAAGCGACGTTCCAGCGCCGCGTCCTTTTCCACGTACTGCCGGTATTCGTCGAGCGTGGTCGCGCCGATGCAATGCAGTTCGCCACGCGCCAGCGCCGGCTTCAACATGTTGCCGGCGTCCATCGCGCCCTCGGCCTTGCCGGCGCCAACCATGGTGTGCAGCTCATCGATGAACAGGATGATCTGGCCTTCGTTCTTCGACAGATCGCTCAGTACCGCTTTCAGCCGCTCCTCGAATTCACCGCGGAACTTGGCACCGGCAATCAGCGAGCCCATGTCCAGCGACAACACCCGCTTGCCACGCAGGCCTTCGGGCACTTCGCCATTGATGATGCGCTGGGCCAGGCCTTCGACAATCGCGGTCTTGCCGACGCCGGGTTCGCCAATCAGCACCGGATTGTTCTTGGTCCGGCGCTGCAACACCTGGATGGTGCGGCGGATTTCCTCGTCGCGCCCGATCACCGGATCCAGCTTGCCGCTCTCGGCGCGCTCGGTCAGGTCGATGGTGTACTTCTCCAGCGCCTGGCGCTGGTCTTCGGCATTTTCCGATTGCACTTTTTCACCTCCACGGACTTTCTCGATCGCCGCTTCCAGTTTCTGCTTGTCGGCACCGGAGGCGCGCAGTTCCTGGCCGACCACACCGTTGTCGTCCAGCGCGGCACGCACGAACCACTCGCTGGCGATGTACTGATCGCCATGTTGCTGGGCCAGCTTGTCGGTCAGGTTGAGCAGGCGGTTGAGGTCGTTGCCAATCGACAGATTGCCTTCCTGGCCGGAGACTTTCGGCAGCTTGTCCAGTGCTTCATTCAAACGCTCGCGCAGCACCGGGATGTTGACCCCGGCCTGGACCAGCAATGGCCGGGTACTGCCGCCGCTCTGCTCAAGCAGCGCGGTCAACACGTGCACCGGTTCAATCAGGTTGTTGTCGCGGCCCACGGCCAGCGATTGCGCGTCAGCCAGCGCCTGCTGGAAACGCGAAGTGAGTTTGTCCATCCGCATCGGGATTTCCTCCGAAATGACACAGGGGGCCGGCGATACCAGCCAATGCTAACCAGATGCGGTTAACGGCCCGTGTTTCAAGGCCCGGTGAGACTGCAATTCAGGCATTGGCCGGGCTTGCCCTGCCGCTGATATGGCTGCAGCAGGTACCCGTTGCCGGCACGATCCCGCGCCAACACTGGGCCAGCTGACGCACGAATCTATCTGACGCGCGGGCGTTGCAGCGACAGCAGCGCCAACACCACCGCCAATGCGGCATAGGCGCCGGCGAACTGATACATGATCGCCGCGCGCAGACCTTGCAGCTGCCACGGCAGGTAGATGCCACCGCGCGGGTCGACCGAATGGATCAGGCCGAACAGAGTCAACAACGCCGCCAGCAGCAACGCGATCACCGCGTGCCGCGGGCGCTCATCGATCATCGCCACCAGCGCGGTGGTCCAGATCATCGCGGTGATGATGAAACCATTGCCGAGGGTGGTAATCGTCGCCAGATCCGGCAAGCCGTGTGCGTCACTGGCCGCATACAAGGCGGCGAATGTCTCCGGCGCAATCCAGGCCGGGTTGCCGAGCTTGATGTTGAGCAGATAGGCAATCGACGGCAGGAATCCCAGCGCCACCGCCATCGCGTGCTTGCGCGGGCTTTCGTGGAAGGCCTGCACGGTGATGTCGAGGCCGACGTAGACGATGATCGGCGCCAGCACCGCCACCGGCAGCCATTGCACCATCAGCGAAACATAGCCGAGCATCCCGCCGAGGCCGATGAAAATACCAGTCAGCAGGGTGTAACCGCTACGCGCACCCATGTGCTTGTAGGCCGGTTGACCGATGTAAGGCGTGGTCTGGGCGACGCCACCGCAGACGCCGGCGACCAGCGTCGATATCGCTTCGGCCAGCAGCACATCGCGGGTGCGATAGTCATCGCCGGCGGCGCGCGCGCTTTCGCTGACGTTGATGCCGCCGACGATCATCAGTACCCCGAAAGGCAGCAGCAGCGGCAGGTATGGCACCGTCGCCGGCAAACCCTGCACGAAGCCCAGGCTCGGCAGCGGCAATGCCAACGTCAGCGGCGTCGCTTGCGGCAGCGCGAAGCCCGGCACGCCCAGCCCGGCCAGGCCGAGTCCGTAATACAGCGTGGTACCCGCGATGAAGGCGACCAGCACGCCCGGCAGCCGCACCGGCAGGCGGCCGCGGGCAACCAGCACATACAGCAGCAGGCCGAGGGTGACAAAACCGACCACCGGATTGCGCAGGGTTTCGATCAGCGGCAGGAAACCGAGCAAGGTCAGCGCCGCGCCACCAATCGAGCCCAGCAGTCCGGCGCGTGGCACCAACCGGGTCACGGTGTCACCGAAGAACGACAACAGCAGCTTCAACAGGCCCATCACCACCAGCGAGGCCATGCCCAGTTGCCAGGTCGCCAGTGCGGCGGCGTTCTCATCCAGTCCCTGCTGCTTGAAGGCGACAAATGCCGGTCCCAGCACCAGCAGGGCCATGCCGATGCTGGTTGGCGCATCCAGCCCCAGCGGCATCGCGGTGACATCGTCGCGGCCGCTTCGCACGGCCAGCCGCCGCGCCATCCAGGTGTAGATCAGATTGCCGACCAGCACGCCCAACGCGGTGCCCGGGAACATGCGGGTGAACACCACTTCGGCCGGGAACTGGAAGATGCCAATCAACGCCGCGGCGATGAAACCGAGGATCGACAGGTTGTCGACCACCAGCCCGAAGAACCCATTGAGGTCACCGGCGACAAACCAGCGCAGTGGACGTTGCGGAGCATGGGACATGGATGATCTCGACGAAGCGTGGCGACAAGCGGCTGCTGATCAGAGCCGGCGAGTGATCAGAATGACACGTCGGCCGGCTGCTGCGACCACAGCACCGACTGGTGATGGGTCTGCTGTTTCCAGGCCAGCCGGATCGCCTCGATGTCGGCGCGCCGCTGCGGGCTGTTCTCGTGCAGGATGACCAGCACTTTCGAGTTCAGGCGCTCGGGGCCGTCGGCGCCGCGGAACAGCCACTGCCCGTAGGCGTCGAACACGGTCAGCCCATCCGGGAAGCGTGGCGTCACTTGCTGGTCCAGGAACGCACGCCATTGCGCCTCGCTGATGGTACTGGCGGCGTCGCCTTCGGTGCCGACGCCAAAGTACAGTTCGCTGCGGATCCAGCCCGGCGCATCGGCCGGGCGTGCGGCATCGCCCTGCATGGTGGCGGTGGTCGGAGCGCTGGCGACAGGGGCGGCAGGTTGGCTGACACAGGCGGACAGGCTGGCGGCCAATGTCAGGGCGAACAGGGTCGGGCGCATCCGGGGTTCCTCATCTACGGCGCGGAGCCTCGCCCCGCACCTCATGACCAATCGACATGGCGACATGGGCAAAACGACTGTCGAGCCGCCACCCATGCCACCGCCAGGCGGCTAATATATCGCTTTATCCGGATGGATGGATAGCTGTAGACTTGCCGCCCGCTGGCTGCCACCCGCCGGCGTTCCCCTGCCCCCTCGTTTACCCAGGAATGTCCATGCGCCGTCCCGCCGCCGCTCCCCTCGCCCTATCCATCAGCCTGGTCCTGGCGCTGCCGGCGTCGCCGCTGCGCGCGCAGGACACCGCGCCGTCGAGTGATCCGGTGCAGCTGGACAACGTCATCGTCACCGGTACCCGCGCGCGTGACCGCACCGTGCTGGAATCGACGTCGCCGATTGACCTGCTCGCCGGCGAAGACATCCGCAAGGCCAGTGCCAACGGCGAACTCGGCAGCGCGTTGCAGGCACTGTTGCCGTCGTTCAATTTCCCGCGCCAGTCCAACTCCGGCGGCGCCGACCATATCCGCGCCGCCCAGCTGCGTGGGCTGAGCCCGGATCAGGTGCTGGTACTGGTCAATGGCAAGCGGCGCCACATCACCTCGCTGGTCAACACCGACAGCAAGATCGGCAAGGGCACCACGCCGGTCGATTTCAACGCGATCCCGGTCAGCGCAATCAAGCGTATCGAAGTACTGCGCGATGGTGCCGGTGCGCAATACGGTTCCGACGCGGTGGCGGGGGTCATCAACATCATCCTCGATGACGCCAGCGAAGGCGGCAGCTGGGAAGTCAGCTATGGCGCCCACCACACCGACGTGGCGCCGATTGGGCAGACCCTGACCGATGGCCAGACCACTTTTGTCAGTGGCCAGGTCGGCACCGCGGTCGGCGATGGCGGCTTCGTCCGCGGCGGCCTGGAATATCGCAACCGCGAGGCCACCAATCGCGCCGGCTTCGACCAGATTCCATTCTTCGAGGAACAGACGCCGGCCAATCTGGCCCTGGCTGGCCAGCGTAATTACGCCCTTGGCGATGGCGCTTCCAAGGACATCAACACCTGGTTCAACAGCGAAATCCCGCTCGGCGACAGCGCGCTGTTGTACGCGTTCGGCACCTTTCACCAGACCGAAAGCCAGGGTGACAATTACTTTCGCTATCCGGACAGCGTGGCAACCTGGACAGAGGTCTATCCCGACGGCTACCGGCCAGTGTCGATTGGCGAAAACCAGGATCTGGCCGCCGTCGCCGGTGTCCGCGGGCAATGGGGCGACTGGGACTACGACGCCAGCCTCAACCATGGCCGCAATGCGTTCACCTATCGCCTGCGCAATTCACTCAACGCCTCGCTCGGCCCGGGCAGCCCGACCCGTTTCAAGACCGGCGACTATGAGTTCCAGCAGACGCTGGCCAATCTGGATTTGAGCCGGGTCTGGGACGCGCATACGTTTGCCGCCGGGCTGGAACTGCGCCACGAAAACTACCAGACCGGCGCCGGTGATCCAGCCGCGTATGCCGCCGGCCCCTACACCGATCGCCCAACCGGCTCGCAGGCCGGTGGCGGCCTGACGCCGCAGGACACCGCCGATCTCAGCCGCGATGTGGCCAGCGTCTATGCCAGTCTCAGCAGCCAGTTTGGCGAGAAGCTGTCGACTGACGTTGCCGCCCGCTACGAGCATTACGATGATTTCGGCAACGAGCTGACCGGCAAACTGGCCGCGCGCTATCAGTTCGCCCCGGCCTTCGCCTTGCGTGCATCGGCGTCGAACAACTTCCGCGCACCGTCACTCAGCCAGATTGGCTATGAAGCGACGTCCACCGGCTACGATGCCAGCGGCCGCCTGCTGCAGGGCCGGTTGTTGTCGGTCAACAATCCAATCGCCCAGGCCCTGGGTGCGCAACCGTTGCAGCCGGAAAAGTCGGTGAACCTGAGCCTGGGTTTTACCAGCCGCATTGGCGAGCACTTCGATCTGTCGCTGGACGTGTTCCGCATCGACATCGATGACCGTGTCGCCCTGACCGAAAGCATTACCGGCGATGCATTGACCAGCTTCATCGACGACAACTTCGGCGTCGCCGGTGTGCAGAGCGCCAACTTCTTCATCAACGCCGCCGACACCCGCACCGAAGGCGCCGAGCTGGTCGGCAACTGGCGGCAGGCGCTGGGCGCCGGCGAGCTGTTGCTGACCGGCACCTACAGCTATGCCGAAACCGAAATCAAGCGGGTCGCCGCCACCCCGGCCGAGCTGCTGGCGATCGACCCGGACTACGTGCTGTTCGGGCTGGAGGAAAGCAACACGCTGACCGACGCCGCACCGCGCACCCGCGCGATGTTCAGCGCCAACTGGAACAGCGACCGCTGGTCGCTGCTGGGCCGGTTGACCCGCCACGGCAGCGCCACCCGGGTATTCGATTTCGGCGGCGGCTTTGTCCCGACTCAGACCTATGGCGCCGAGTGGCAGCTGGACGCGGAAGTGGAGTACCGGGTGAGCGACAGTTGGAGCATCGCCCTGGGCGGCAACAATCTGACCGACGAGTATCCGGACCTGTCGAACCAGGACATCAGCTATTTCGGCAACCTGCCCTACGACGTGCTGTCGCCGATTGGCAGCAACGGCGCGTACTACTACGGTCGTGTGCGCTATGCGTTTTGATAAAGAGATCGCTCATCAAAGCCAGCGGGATAGAATCATCCAACGATGATCCATACGGTCTGGCTCGCTCCCTCTGCCCTTGCCTGTGGCAGAACCAATAACTGCTTCAGCCATTTTCCTGCGGATCGGCGTAGTCATCATCGAGGCCGCGCAGGTGCTCTGGAATCGGATAGTGCTGGCCGTCGTAACGCAGTCGAGTAGTGTGTCGTTGCGGCGTTGATTCCGATTCATGGCAGTCACCGTTGCCACCGGTAGTGGCAACGCTTTCAATATCGCGGCTGGTGACCCGCAGGTCCGCCCATCGATGCTGGCGCTCAGGACGGACCTCAAGTATCCAATGTCGTTCGAAGAAGCTGCCAGCGCAGTTGCCATCCCATTCGCCGCCGCTGTGATCCATCAACAGATTGCTCAGTACTGTCCGCAGATGGTCACCTTCGAGAACGTATAGGCGCAAGCTGGTGACATCGATGGGATTGACCCGCGATGCCCCATGCCTGCTGATACGCAAACCAAATGCGGTGTTCCCCGGAGCCAAATGATAGCGCGCAGTATCAAGTGTAAAGCTGCTCACGCTGATTGCATCGGAAGACAAAAGTCCAGAGCTGCGTTGCCGTGCGACGACGTTGGCATCATCACCGCGCAACACCAGCATTTCCAGATCCGCATCGCTCACATCAATCGTCAATTGCTGTTGTGCGATGTCGGCGCTGTCCAGTTGCACGGCCAACAGGATCAACTCCGGATGGGCTGGCCAGACCTTGCACTGGCTGTTGCCGATATCCAGCCAACGTGGATCATCACCCCCTATCTGCCAGCGTCCGTCGGCCAATTGGGTGGCATGCGGCCAAGCTGACCTGATCAATTCCGGCATCCGTTGCTGGCAACTCTGTGCAGTGGCAGTCATCGAAGCCAACAGTGCAAGCAGGCAGATAAGAACTACGGCCACGCTTTTACCGGACAGGCGGGCCAGCATCATTGCATCCACACCAGCGTGGCCATGCGGCCAGTACGCTGATCGCGACGATGCGAGAAGAAGCGCCCGGGCTGGCTGATGGTGCACAGACCGCCGCCATACACCCGGGTGACCCCGGCCAGTGCCAGCCGCTGCCGCGCCAGCGCGTACAGGTCGACCCGCCAGTGGCCCGGACGGGTGGCCACGAATGCACCGCGCACGGCGTCGACTGCGTCGTCGTTCGAGGCGGCAGCGATGAAGGCATCCAGCACCTCCTGGCCGACTTCATAGGCGCCGGGGCCGGCGGCCGGGCCGAGCCAGGCCAACTGATGGGCGGGATCACAGTCCATCGCCGCCACCGTGTTTTCCAGTACGCCGGCGGCCAGTCCGCGCCAGCCGGCATGGGCGGCGGCAACCGCACGACCGTCATCGCTGGCCAGCACCACCGGCAGGCAGTCGGCGGTCAGGATCGCCAGCACCGTACCGGCGGTACGGGTGACCGCGGCGTCGGCTTCGGGCTCGTCATCGCCGGGCTCGACCAGCACCCGGGTGCCATGCACCTGTTGCAGCCAGCGCGGTGCCGACGGCAACGCGTAGCGTTCGATCAGTTCGGCGCGATTGCCGCGCCAGGCCTGGGCGTCGTCGCCACAGCGCGCGCCAAGGTTGAAACTGTCGAATGGCGCCTCCGAGCTGCCGCCGCCATGGCGCAACGTGGTGAATGCATGCACGTTGGCCGGTGCCGGCCATTCCAGCTGGACAACCGGATGACTCATGCCTTGACCTTGTGTGCCAGGCTGTCGTCGCGCAACGCCTTCAGCAGCGCCTGCATGTCATCCGGCACCGGTGCGCTGGCGCGGATCGGCTGGCCGCTGACCGGATGGATGAATTCCAGCGTCTCGGCGTGCAGCGCCTGGCGCTTGAAGCCGCGCAGCGCTGCGACCAGTTCGTCGCTGGCGCCCTTCGGCAGCTTCAGCGGGCCGCCGTACAGCGGATCACCGATGATCGGATACTTGAGATGGGCCATATGCACCCGGATCTGATGGGTGCGGCCGGTTTCCAGCCGGCATTCCAGCGCGGTATGGGCGCGGAAACGTTCGCGCAGCCGGTAATGGGTGACCGCGTCGCGGCCGTCATCGCGCACCGCCATCTTCAGGCGGTCGCGCGGATGCCGGTCGATGGCCGCGTTGGCGGTGCCGCCGGAGACCATCGCCCCGACCACGATTGCCAGGTACTGGCGGTGCACGTCGCGGGCCGCCAGCTGCGCGACCAGCGAGGTATGCGCAGGCAGCGTGCGCGCCACCACCATCACCCCTGACGTGTCCTTGTCCAGGCGATGGACGATGCCGGCACGCGGCAGCAGGTTCAGGTTGGGGTCGCGGAACAGCAGCGCGTTGACCAGGGTCCCGGTCGGGTTGCCGGCGCCCGGATGTACGACCAGCCCGGCCGGCTTGTTGACGACGATGACGTCGGCATCCTCGTACAGCACCTCCAGCGGGATGTCTTCGGGCAGTGAGCGGGTCTGTTCCTCCAGCACCACGGTCAGGCTGGCGACCTGGCCGCCGCGCACCGGGTCGCGCGGGCGCACGCTCTGGCCGTCCAGCAGGGCATCGCCGGATTTGATCCACTCGCTCAGCCGCGAGCGTGAGAATTCGGGGAACAGTTCGGCCAGGACCGCGTCGAAGCGGCGGCCACCTGCGCCCTCGGGAACCAAGGCGGTGCGCGGGCTGTCAGTGTCCTGATGGTCTTCGGAGGTGTCATTCATGGGGGATGTACGGCATATTGGCCGAATATTCATGGCTTGGGCAGCGCCTAGGCTATCATCGACGCCTTGTTTCCTTGCCGCGGCCCGCCGCCTGCCCATGACCCAGCTTGCCCCAATACGCTCCCTTGCCTCCTTCAGGCTCTTCATCCTGCTGTTTGTCATCGCCATGGCCGCCGTCGGCTGCAAGTCCAAGGGCGGCGACAAGGACAGCCTGGAAGGCGTGCCGGTCCAGACCCTGTACGACACCGCCCATGCCTCGATGGTGCGCGGCAACTGGGCCAAGGCCGATACCGACTTCCGCAAGCTGATTGCGCAGTATCCCTACGGCCCGTATACCGAGCAGGCGATGGTTGAATCGGCCTATGCCCAGTTCAAGGCCGGCAAGCAGGACGACGCGATCTCCAGCATCGACCGCTTCCTGCGTACCTATCCGACCCAGCGCAACGTGCCTTACATGTACTACCTGCGCGGCCTGTCCAACTCCGAACGCGATGCGGTGTTCCTGCAACGCGCCTGGCGCCTGGATGCCAGCCGTCGCGACCTGGCCACGCCGATGCAGGGCTACAGCGATTTCAACATCGTCGCCGAGCGTTATCCGAACAGCCGCTATGCCGAGGATGCGCGCCTGCGCATGATCAAACTGCGCAACATGTTCGCCCTGCACGAAATGGATACCGCGCTGTACTACATGCGTCGCGATGCGTGGGTATCGGCTGCCAACCGCGCCAAATACCTGCTGGAAACCTACCCGCAGAGCGAATACCAGTACGATGCGGTGGCCCTGCTCGGCGCCGCCTACACCGAAATGGGCAACCAGGCATTGGCCAACGACGCCCGCCGGGTGCTGGAACTGAACGATCCGACCCATCCGTGGCTGACCGGCGACTGGCCGAAGTACCCTTGGGCAATCCGCAAGCTCAATCCGTTTGCCGGCGAGAAGTCACCGACCGGCAAGCGCAATGCCGAACGCTTGAATTGATTTCAACGGCAACAGAAAAAAAGACCCGCAAGGGTCTTTTTTTTTTTGGCTCGATGACGGTTCGTCAGGCCTGTCTGCAGGACAATCGCTGCCATGCGGGCATCGCTCGCCGGCACGACGTCGGCACGTCGAACACGTGCGATGTCGATCACTGTGCGACGGCCTTGCAACGCATGCCGATGGGTCATTCATAACCACTGCAGGCGTCTTTGCGGGACCATTGCTTCGGGCGATTTGTCTTGTAACTGCAGTTACCGAGTGTTACTTTTGGCCGCGTTCAGTCCTGCCATTGGCCGGACTTCGCGGCAAGGAATATGCAGGGCAACAGCAAGTTGCAACAGCACGGAGCAAAGTACCGGATGAGCAGCAGACAGGTCAGGAATCAACGCAAGGCTCCCGCCAACACGGCGCAGGCAGCTGCGGCTCCTGCGCGCCGGCGGCTCTCCGATTCGGTCCGTCTTGGGCTGGCTGGCCTGGTGGCGTTCGTGTTTTCCGCCGGTGCCGCCACCGTCTGGATCACCTCTCAGGATGATCAGGCGACGACCACCGCGAGCAGCAGCGCCGATGCCGCCCCCAGCGCACCGCGGATGATCATCGGCGATGGTCAGAGCGGCCCGCAGCAGATGGCCTGGATACCGGGCGGTGACTTCCTGATGGGCAGCGACCACCAGCTGGCGCATCCCAACGAACAACCGACCCACAAGGTGCGGGTGCACGGCTTCTGGATGGATCGCACCCACGTCACCAACGCCCAGTTTGCCGAATTCATCAAGGCCACCGGTTACGTCACCACCGCCGAACAGCGCCAGCGCTGGGAAGATCTGGCCGTGCAACTGCCGCCGGGCACCCCGCCGCTGCCGGAAGAAGCCCTGGTCCCCGGGGCGATGGTCTTTGTCGGTACCGAAGCCCCGGTCGACCTGCGCGACGTCAATCAGTGGTGGCGCTTCGTGCCCGGTGCCGACTGGCGCCATCCGCAGGGTCCGCAGAGCAGCATCGAGGGCAAGGACAACCATCCGGTGGTCCAGGTCAGCTACGAGGATGCCCTGGCCTACGCCAAGTGGGCCGGCAAGCGCCTGCCGACCGAGGCCGAATGGGAATTCGCCGCCCGCGGCGGCCTCAACCAGGCCACCTATGCCTGGGGCGACGAGTTCAAGCCCGACGGCAAGTCGATGACCGAGATCTGGGATTCGGAGCAGAAAGGCCGCTTCCCGGTGGTCAGCCCGCAGGCCGGTGGCGCGGTCGGCACCGTCCGCGTCGGCACCTTCCCGCCCAACGGTTATGGCCTGGTCGACATGACCGGCAATGCCTGGCAGTGGACCGCCGACAACTACCGCTCCGACTATTTCGAACTGCAGGCCAAGGCCCATCCGGACCAGGTCATCGTCGACCCGACCGGCCCTGATGATTCCTGGGATCCGCTGGACAGCGGCGCCGTGCCTGCCGCTCCCCGCCGCACCATCCGCGGCGGCTCATTTCTTTGCAATGTCGAATATTGCTTGAGCTACCGGCCCAGCGCGCGCCGCGGCAACGACCCGATGAACGCCATGAGCCATGTCGGCTTCCGGCTGGTCGAGGACGCACCGCCGCCGGCCCGAAGCATTGCCCTGGCCGATGCGGGACAGCGCCGCTGACGCGGGCTGTTGCATCGACCGGGAAATCCCGCGGAGCCAGGAAACGCTCCGCACACAAGGTTGGAACCAAACGTCACAGGAGAACGGCATGTCCAGCAGTCGAAAGAGAAAAATACTCACGAGGTACGTACCACTGATCGCGATGGCAGCGATGCTGGGAGCGTGCGGCAAGGGTGACGCCCCCGTCGCCAACAACGCCGACGACACTCCCGCAGGCGGCAGTTCCGCCGCTGTCGCCGCCGCTGGCCCCAGCTCCGCGGCCATGGCGCCATCGACCGACGCCACCGGCGCGGTCGGTGTCGGCATCCATGCCGCGCTGGATGCCAACCCGACCCCGGTGCCGGTCGATCCGCAGGCCGCCTCCGCGGTCGCCGGTTCCAAGCCGAACATCATCCTGCTGGTCTCCGATGACACCGGCTACGGCGATCTGGGCCCATACGGCGGCGGCGAAGGCCGGGGCATGCCGACCCCCAACATCGACCGCCTGGCAGCCGAAGGCATGACCATGTTCTCGTTCTACGCGCAGGCCAGCTGTACCCCGGGCCGCGCCGCCATGCAGACCGGTCGCATCCCCAACCGCAGCGGCATGACCACCGTGGCCTTCCAGGGTCAGGGTGGCGGTCTGCCGGCCGCCGAGTGGACGTTGGCATCGATGCTGAAGAAGGCCGGTTACCACACGTTCTTCACCGGCAAGTGGCACCTTGGCGAATCCGATTACGCGTTGCCCAATGCACAAGGCTACGACGTCATGAAGTACGCCGGCCTGTACCACCTCAATGCCTACACCTACGCGGACCCGACCTGGTTCCCGGACATGACGCCGGAAATGCGCGCCATGTTCAAGAAGGTCACCCGCGGTTCGCTGTCGGCCAATGCCGGCGAGGAAGCCGTCGAGGATTTCGCAATCAACGGCCAGTACGTCAACAAGCCTGACGAGAACAGCGAGGAATACCCGACCGGCGTGGTCGGTATCCCGTTCTTCGACGCCTATGTCGAAAAAGCCTCGCTGGACTATCTGGACCAGGTCGCCAGGGACAAGCCGGCCGAACCGTTCTTCATGAACATCAACTTCATGAAGGTCCACCAGCCGAACATGCCGGACCCGGAATTCCAGGGCAAGTCACTGTCCAAGTCCAAGTACGCCGACTCGATCGTCGAACTGGATGCACGCATCGGCGCGATCATGGCCAAGCTGCGCGAGACCGGCCTGGACAAGAACACCCTGGTGTTCTACACCACCGACAACGGTGCATGGCAGGACGTCTATCCGGACGCCGGCTACACCCCGTTCCGGGGCACCAAGGGTACCGTGCGTGAAGGCGGCAACCGCGTCCCGGCCATTGCCTGGATGCCCGGCAAGATCAAGGCCGGCGTCAAGAACCACGACGTCATGGGTGGCCTGGATCTGATGGCGACCTTCGCCAACGTGGCCGGCGTGGAACTGCCGGGCAACGACCGCGACGGCAAGCCGATCATCTTCGACAGCATCGACATGTCGCCGGTCCTGTTCGCCACCGGCAAGCCGCTGCGCAATTCCTGGTTCTACTTCACCGAGAACGAGCTGACCCCGGGTGCGGTGCGCGTAGGCAACTACAAGGCCGTGTTCAACCTGCGCGGTGACAACGGGGCTTCCACCGGCGGCCTGGCCGTGGATGCCAACCAGGGCTGGAAGGGTCCGGAGAAATACGTGGCGACCGTGCCGCAGATCTTCGATCTCTGGCAGGACCCGCAGGAACGCTACGACATCTTCATGAACAACTACACGGAACGTACCTGGATGCTGGTGGCAATCAACGCCGCGACCCAGGAGAAGATGAAGAGCTACATCAAGTACCCGCCGCGCAAGTTGCAGAGCGAGACGTATACCGGACCGATCACGTTGAGCCAGTACCAGCGGTTCCAGTACGTACGAGAGAATCTGGAAAAAGAAGGCTTCAGTATTCCGATGCCAAGCGGAAACTGATTGACGCCAACCCCAACGCCGCCCCGCATCATGCGGGGCGGCTCGCTTAAAGCGCAGGAGACACCATGAACCTGGTCTTCAAACCTCTTGCCAGCGCCTTGCTGGCCACCTCGCTGGCGCTGGCTGCCGGCGCGGCGTTCGGCGCCGAGCCATTGCCATCATGGAACGATGGCCCCAGCCGCACCGCGATCATTGATTTCGTCAACCGTGTGACCCAGCAGGGTGGCGCGGACTATGTCGCCCCGGACGAACGGATTGCCGTGTTCGACAACGACGGCACCCTCTGGGCCGAACAGCCGATGTACGTGCAACTGGCCTTTGCCCTGGATCGGGTCAAGGCGCTGGCAGCGCAACATCCAGAGTGGAAAACCGAGCAGCCGTTCAAGGCCGTGCTCGAGAACGACATGGCCGCGCTGGCACAATCCGGTGAGGAAGGCCTGCTGAAAATGGTGATGGTCACCCATGCCGGCATGAGCACCGATGAGTTCAACCAGATCGCCAGCGACTGGATCCGCACGGCACGCCATCCCAAGACCGGCCAGCCGTATACCGAAATGGTCTACCAGCCGATGCTGGAGCTGCTGTACTTCCTGCGCCAGAATGGCTTCAAGACCTTCATCGTCTCCGGCGGTGGCATTGATTTCATGCGGCCGTGGACGGAGTCGATCTACGGCATCCCGCCGGAGCAGGTGATCGGCAGCACCATCAAGGTCGAATACCAGCTCAAGGACGGCAAGCCCACGCTGGTACGCCAGCCGGCGCTCAACTTCCTGGATGACAAGACCGGCAAGCCGGTGATGATCCAGTACCACATTGGCCGCCGCCCGATCGCCGCCTTCGGCAATTCCGATGGCGACATCCAGATGCTGGAATGGACGACTTCCGGTGCCGGACCGCGACTGGGCATGCTGCTGCATCACGACGATGGCAAGCGTGAATTCGCCTATGACCGCAAGTCGCCGTTCGGCAAACTCGACCACGGTATCGAAGAGTCCAAGGAACGCAATTGGAGCCTCATCAGCATGAAGTCGGAGTGGAAATGCGTGATGAAGTTCGAGTGCGAAGCCCAGCAGAGCAAGTAAGCGCCGTCAGATGCTTGAAACGAAAAAAGGGCCCGCTGGGCCCTTTTTTTACGCTTCACGCCGCCAGACGGGCATCCGCCGGGCAGTGGGTCAACTGCCGTAGCGGTTGCTGATCGGGTACCGTCGCTCGCGGCCGAACGCGCGCTTG
Organism: Pseudoxanthomonas dokdonensis; assembly: GCF_001431405.1. GTDB lineage: Bacteria > Pseudomonadota > Gammaproteobacteria > Xanthomonadales > Xanthomonadaceae > Pseudoxanthomonas_A > Pseudoxanthomonas_A dokdonensis. Next base: position 42,019 of record NZ_LDJL01000007.1, on the reverse strand, counting down.
GAGATCTTCGGCCCCGGCGCCGATTGATGGCGCTTCCATTCATTCGTGCGTACCAGTTTCAGCATGCGGTCGACCGTTTCAGCATTGAAACCGGCGGCGACGATTTCATCGCGCGACTGCTCCTGATCGATGTAGCGGTACAGGATCGCGTCGAGCACATCGTACGGCGGCAGTGAATCCTGGTCCTTCTGGTTCTCCCGCAGTTCCGCCGATGGCGGCCGCGAAATCACCGCCGGCGGGATCACCGGCGCGCCACCAACGGTATTGCGCCACTGGGCCAGCTCGAACACCTCGGTCTTGTACAGATCCTTGATCGGCGCATAACCGCCGCACATGTCGCCATAGATGGTGGCGTAGCCGACCGCGTATTCACTCTTGTTGCCGGTGGTCAGCAGCAGCCCACCGAGCTTGTTCGACAACGCCATCAGGATCACGCCGCGGCTGCGCGACTGCAGGTTCTCTTCGGTGGTGTCAGCGGCGAGGCCTTCGAAGCTCGGCCCAAGGGCCTCCAGGAAGCCCTTGAACGGCGCCTCGATCGGAATCGTCAGCAGCTTGACGCCTAATGCATCGCATTGTTCCTGGGCCAGATCATTGGACAGTTCGGCGGTGTAGCGCGAGGGCAGGCGCACCGCGGTGACGTTGTCCGCGCCCAGCGCATCGACCGCCAGCGCCAGTACGATCGAGGAATCGATGCCGCCTGACAGTCCCAGCCAGACCTTGCTGAAGCCGTTCTTGCCGCAGTAGTCGCGCAGCCCGCGCACGATCGCCCGCCAGGCCAGGGCATCGCGGCTTTCATCACCGTCGTCCATCCATACCACCGGCGAGAACCGGCGCGTATCGGCATCGAAGTCCACCACCAGCCATTGGTCGCTGAACGCGGCTGCGGCCGGATGCACGCTGCCATCGCCGTCGGCAACCACCGACGAGCCATCGAACACCAGCGCGTCCTGGCCGCCGACCACGTTCAGGTATGCCAGGCCGACGCCCAGCTGGCTGCCGTCGAGCATGGTATCGGCCACCCGCTGGCTGATCAGCGCATCGCGTTGTGCGTGCTTGTCGCGCTCGAACGGCGAGGCGTTCGGCACCACCACCACTTCGGCGCCCTGCATCGCGGTGTCATGGATCGGCTCGGCAAACCACAGATCCTCACAGACCAGCAATCCGACCTGCACGCTCTTGACCGTGAACACGCACGAGCCGCCATCGGGATCGACGTCGAAGTAGCGGCGCTCGTCGAACACGTTGTAGTTGGGCAGCTCGCGCTTGCGGTAGGTCCGCTCCAGCCGCCCGTCGCGCAGCACGCTGGCGGAGTTGTAGACCACGCTGCCGGCCGACTCCGGCCAGCCAACCACCGCGACGATGCCGGTGGTGGTCGCCGCAATCTGCCGCAACGCGCTTTCGCAATCAGCCAGGAAGCGCGGCCGCATCAGCAGGTCTTCCGGCGGATAACCACTGATGGCCAATTCCGGGAACATCACTACGTCGGCGCCGTATTCATCCCGCGCCTGCGCGATCATCTGCTGGATGCGCTCGAGATTGCCAGCCACCGCCCCGACCGGAAAGTCGAACTGGGCCATGGCGATGCGAAGAGTTCTTGGCATGGATGTCCTTTGGATCTGTCACTGCGAGGCAGGCGGCTGGGCGACGTCCGTGTACGCGGACGCGGTATGGATCGCTGGCGCCCATTATTCCAGAAGCGCCGCAACAGGCGTCCGGCGGCGTTCATTTGCGGTGCAGTGCCGGCACCAATCCAGCCGCGTCGCTGTTCACGGCCAGGAGCCTGCCCCCACCCCAACCCTCCCCCGCAAGCGGAGGAGGGGGCAAAAACAGATCTTTATCTGTCACAGATGCACGACAATTCAAACACTATGCGGTCCACTCCCTGGCCCTGTCGCCTAGCTTCCTCCCCTGTTTACGGGGTAGAACCTGCCCCGTACCTGATACGGGGGTTGGGGTGGGGGCAACGCTCGCGATATTCGTTCAACCACGCTTCCAATCGACAATACACACCATCCAGATTGGTCAACACCTCGTCATTCCAGAAGCGCAGAACCTGGAAACCCTGCTCTTGCAGGAATGCATCACGCACGCGATCGCTGCGTGCGTCCATATGTTGGCCACCGTCGACTTCCACAATCAGCCCCACCTCAAGACAGGCGAAATCGGCGATGTACCGGCCAATCGGATGCTGGCGCCGGAAGCGGCATCCGTCCAGTTGTCGTTTCTGCAGCACACCCCATAAGCGTCGTTCCGCGGTCGTCATGTCCCGGCGCAGTTGCCGCGCGCGGTCGCGTTTCTGTCCCTGTCGCATCGTTGCACCTCCTGTGCTTTGCCTTGCTTGGTTTGTCGCTATTTTGCCCCCACCCCAGCCCCCGTATCAGGTACGGGGGCCGGGGTGGGGGCAAGGTCACGCGACTTTCATCAACATCCAGCCAAAAAAAAAGCCGCCCGAAGGCGGCTTTCTTCTCGACATCACCGACACCTCGCCGGTGACCAATGCTTACTTCTTCAAGCGGGCAGCAATCGCGGCACCCAGGTCGCCCGGTGAACGGACGGTGGTGACGCCAGCGGCTTCCATCGCCGCGAACTTGCCTTCGGCCGTGCCCTGGCCACCGGAGGCGATGGCACCGGCATGGCCCATGCGCTTGCCCGGAGGGGCGGAGGCACCGGCGATGAAGCCGACGACCGGCTTCTTGACGTGGTTCTTGATGTACTCAGCGCCTTCTTCCTCGGCGCTGCCGCCGATTTCGCCGACCATGATGATGCCTTCGGTCTGCGGATCTTCGTTGAACAGCTTCAGGCAGTCGACGAAGTTCAGGCCGTTGATCGGGTCACCGCCAATACCAATGCAGGTGCTCTGGCCCAGGCCGACGTCGGTGGTCTGCTTGACCGCTTCGTAGGTCAGGGTGCCGGAGCGCGAGACGATGCCGATCTTGCCCGGCTGGTGGATGTGGCCCGGCATGATGCCGATCTTGCACTCGCCCGGGGTGATGATGCCGGGGCAGTTGGGACCGATCAGGGTCACGTCCGGATGGCCGTTCAGCACGTTCTTGACCCGCAGCATGTCCAGCACCGGGATGCCTTCGGTGATGCAGACGATGACCTTGATGCCGGCAGCAGCCGCTTCCAGGATCGCATCGGCGGCAAACGGTGGTGGCACGTAGATGACCGAGGCGTCGGCGCCGGTGGCTTCAACGGCTTCGGCGACGGTGTTGAACACCGGCAGCTCGATATGGGTGGTGCCGCCCTTGCCGGGGGTCACGCCGCCGACGACCTGGGTGCCGTATTCCACCATCTGGGTGGCGTGGAAGGTGCCCTGCTGGCCGGTGAAGCCCTGCACGATCACCTTGGTGTTCTTGTTGATCAAAACGCTCATTGGGAATCCTTGGATCTCGTGATTAGGCGGCAGCAGCGACGGCTTTCTTGGCGCCGTCGTTGATGTCGTCGGCGGACTGGATGGCCAGGCCCGATTCGGCCAGCAGCTTCTTGCCGGCTTCCACGTTGGTGCCTTCCAGCCGCACGATCACCGGCACCTTGACGCCGACGTCCTTGACCGCGGCGATGATGCCTTCGGCAATCATGTCGCAGCGGACGATGCCGCCGAAGATGTTGACGAAGATCGCCTTGACCTTGTCGCTGGACAGGATCAGCTTGAACGCCGTGGTCACGCGTTCCTTGGTGGCGCCGCCGCCGACGTCAAGGAAGTTGGCCGGGCTGCCGCCGTTGAGCGAGATCACGTCCATCGTCGCCATCGCCAAACCAGCGCCGTTGACCATGCAGCCGATGTTGCCGTCCATGGTCACGTAGTTGAGATCGTGCTCGGAGGCCAGCACTTCGGTTTCGTCTTCCTGCGAGGTGTCGCGCATCGCCGCCAGGTCTTTGTGGCGGAAGGTGGCGTTGTCGTCGGAATTGACCTTGCCGTCCAGCGCGTACAGGTCGCCGCTGTCCAGGATCGCCAGCGGGTTCAGTTCGACCAGCGACAGGTCTTTTTCGTTGAACAGGGTGTACAGGCCACCCATGATCTTGGCCAACTGGTTGGACTGCTTGGCGGTCAGGCCCAGCTTGAAGCCGATTTCGCGGCCCTGGTAGGGCTGCAGGCCTTCAACGAAACTGACGTTGAGGGTCTGGATTTTTTCCGGGGTCTCGGCGGCAACCTGCTCGATGTCGACGCCACCTTCGCTGGACGCGATGTAGGTGATCGACTTGGTACCACGGTCAACCAGCACCGACAGGTACAGTTCCTTGGCGATTTCACCGGCCTCGGTCACCAGCACCAGGTTGACCGGCAGGGCCACGCCAGCGGACTGGTAGGTCGCCATGTTGGTGCCCAGCATGCCGGCGGCAGCGGTCTTGACGTCATCGGTGGTCTTGCAGAACTTGACCCCGCCGGCCTTGCCGCGGCCGCCCGCGTGGATCTGGGCCTTGACCATCCAGGGGCCTTTGCCGAGGGCCTGGGCCGCTTCGACGGCTTCGTCGGGAGTGGACGCAACGCGTCCGGCTGGCACCGGGATGCCGTAGTCGGCAAACAACTGTTTTGCCTGATATTCGTGGAAATTCATGCGTCACCGTGGGTAGGGAACAAAATAGAAGCTGGCGCCTGTCGCGTACCGGGTGGGGGGTACGAGGTACGCTTCCTGCGTCAGCCAGCCCCCTATTGTCGCGCACAGCGGCGGGTGGCGCAAAACCGCGGCCCCGGTCTGTGCCTATACTGTTAAGTCAGCCAAGGGGAAACAAGCGCTTGCGGCCAGGTCCTTCGATCCTTTCGCATCTGGAATCAGCCCCGCGCCGGGAGCTGTACTACTTCGCCCTGTTCCGCCTGCTGGAGGCCGGGGTACTGGCCGGGCTGATCTTCAGCCCACTGTCCAGCATGCTGGCCGACCCACCGCATCCGGACCTGGCCATCTGCACCAGCGTCAGCTACCTGCTGCTGGCGCTGGGTCTGTACGTGTTTGGCCGCAACGTGCGCTGGCTGGTGCCGATCGTGCTGATCGGCGTCTGCGTCGACATCGCCGTCGCCGGGCTGATCACCCATGCCCTGCCCGCCGCCGCCGCCGGGGTGGCGATGATGCTGCTGTTCAACGTCGCCGCCGCCTCGCTGCTGCTGCCGTCGGCCAATCTGTCGCTGGCGATCACCCTGCTGGCCATCGGCGTGCTGTTTGGCGAGTATTTCTGGCATGACGAGCTGGATGGCAGCGTCGAGCGCACCATCCCCGACCTGATCATGTTCAGCGTGGCCTATCTGTCGGTCGGCTACCTGGCGCACCGGGCCGGCACCCGCGCCCGACGCGGGCATGAGCTGGCCGAACAGCGCGGCGCCGAGGTCGCCAACCTGTATGAAATCAACGAGCTGATCATCCGCCGCATGCGTACCGGCGTGCTGGTGGTCGATGCCGACAACCACATCAAGCTGGCCAACGAAGCCGCCTCGCTGCTGCTCGGTGACTCGGGCGAGCCCGAAGGCGACCCGCAGGCCAGCAGCCTGGTCCATGCCGCGCCGGAGCTGTACCGCCGCCTGCAGGCCTGGCGCAACGGCTGGACCCACGACGAGAGCCCGCTGCAGCTGAGCCCGGACCAGGCCGAAGTGCAGCCGCGTTTTGCCCGGCTGCTGGCCGACAGCGACACCTCGCTGGTATTCCTCGACGACGCCACCGTGGTCTCGCGCCGCGCCGAGTCCTTGACCCTGGCCGCGCTCGGCCGCTTTTCGGCCAGCCTGGCCCACGAAATCCGCAATCCGCTGGCCGCGATCAACTACGCGGTGCAATTGCTGGAAGAGTCGCAGCAGATTGTCGATGGCGACCGCCGCCTGCTGCAGATCATCCACCAGCAATGCCAGCGCACCAACGGCATCGTCGAAAGCGTGCTCGGCCTGGCCCGGCGCGAGCGGGCCAGCCCCGAACATATCGAGCTCAACAGCTTTGCCCGCCGTTTCGTCGAGGACTACCAGCAGAGCCTGTCGATCGAGACCGATTCGCTGGTAGCGGTGACCGGCGCCAGCGCGGTGCCGGCGATGGCCGACCTCCGCCACCTGCAGCAGGTCGTCACCGTGCTGGTCCACAACGCCCTCAACTATGGTCGGCTGCCGGGCGAGTCGGCGCGGGTGCGGCTGCGTGTGGCCCATGCCCAGCACCACCCGATCATCGATGTGATGGATCGCGGCCCCGGCATCCCCGAGGCGGTCGCGGCGCAGTTGTTCCGGCCGTTCTTCACCACTTCCGAGCATGGCACCGGGCTGGGCCTGTACATCGCCCGCGAGTTGTGCCGCGCCAACCAGGCCACGCTGGAATACGTACCGGTCCCCGGCGGCGGCAGCTGCTTCCGCATCACCCTGCCCGGCCCGCACGCGCTGCAGTCCACACCGATGTAGCTATCGCGCGGCTGATCCGGGCGGTCTGTGTGGTTGTACAACCGACGCCGTACTACCGCCTGCCGCGGCGGCGGCCCAAACGTCACCCTGACCGATGCCTTCCTGCGGCGCGCCGCGGCGGCAGCCCAGGCGTCATGGTGACCGGTGCCTTCCTGCGCCGCGCCGTGGCGACGGCATGACCGTAATGGCGCCGATGGTTTCATGCAGCGCGCCGCGGCGGCGGCCCAGGCGTCATGGTGACCAGTGCCTTCCTGCGCCGCGCCGGGGCGACGGCATGACCGTAATGGCGCCGATGGTTTCATGCGGCGCGCCGCGGCGGCAGCCTCAGCGCAATGGTCGCCGATGCCATGATGCGGCGCGGCTGGAACACATTCACATTCTCCCGTTACACTGTTCTCACAGGGGTCAAGGGGAGATTCATGAGCGAAAACCGTAGCGCCCTGGTCGTCGACGACGAGCGGGACATCCGAGAATTGCTGGTACTGACCCTGGGGCGCATGGGGTTGCGTATCGATACCGCCGCCAATCTTGGCGATGCCCGCGAGCAACTGGCCCGCAACCGCTACGACCTGTGTTTCACCGACATGCGCCTGCCCGATGGCAACGGCATCGAGCTGGTTGCCGAGATCGCCCGCGACCATCCGCGCACCCCGGTCGCCATGATCACCGCCTTCGGCAATGTCGAACTGGCGGTCGAGGCGCTGAAGGCCGGCGCCTTCGATTTCGTCAGCAAGCCGGTCGACATCGCGGTGCTGCGCGGGCTGGTCAAGCACGCGCTGGAGCTCAACAATGCCGAACGCCCCGCGCCTGCCCCGCCACCGCCGGAACAGGCCAGCCGCCTGCTCGGCCAGTCGCCGGCGATGGGCGTGCTGCGCGAGACCATCGCCAAGGTCGCCCGCAGCCAGGCCCCGGTCTACATCCTCGGCGAGTCCGGCGTCGGCAAGGAGCTGGTGGCCCGCACCATCCACGAACAGGGCGCACGCGCGGCCGGGCCGTTCATCCCGGTCAACTGCGGCGCGATCCCGGCCGAGCTGATGGAAAGCGAATTCTTCGGCCACAGGAAAGGCAGCTTCACCGGCGCCCATGCCGACAAGCCGGGCCTGTTCCAGGCCGCCAGCGGTGGCACCCTGTTCCTCGACGAGGTGGCAGAACTGCCGCTGCCGATGCAGGTCAAGCTGCTGCGCGCGATCCAGGAAAAAAGCGTGCGCCCGGTCGGCGCCTCGGCCGAGATCCCGGTCGACGTGCGCATCCTTTCGGCCACCCACAAGGACCTGGGCGAACTGGCCGCCGATGGCCGCTTCCGCCACGACCTGTACTACCGCATCAACGTCATCGAGCTGCGGGTGCCGCCGCTGCGCGAACGCACCGGCGACCTGCCACAACTGACCCAGGCGATCCTGGCGCGGTTGGCCGCCCAGCACGGCCGCGACACCCCGGCGTTGTCGGATGCGGCGATGGCGGCGCTGGCCGGCTACGGCTTTCCCGGCAACGTGCGCGAGCTGGAAAACATCCTCGAGCGCGCGCTGGCGATGGCCGATGGCGACATCATCAACGCCGATGATCTGTACCTGCCGCAGGCCAACGGCCACGCCAGGGCGACGGCTGCCGGCAACGGCGTGGTCCACGACATCAACGATGACGCCCCCGACGGCCCATTGCCGTCCTACATCGAGCAGCTCGAGCGCAGCGCCATCCACAAAGCGCTGGAAGACAACCGCTGGAACAAGACCAAGGCCGCCGCGCAACTGGGCATCACCTTCCGCGCCCTGCGCTACAAGCTCAAGAAACTCGGCATCGAATAACCGGCAACGCCGCCACACCCAATCCCAACCCCAAACGTAGAGCGGAGCTTGCTCCGCTGCCCCGTCGCACGCTCACGATCTTCTCAACGCGCTTCGGGCATCCGAACCACAACAACCATCACCGCTTTGGCCACCATGTCAGCCGGCCCAACTGACACACTGCGTCACTTTCTGACCCAAGGTGTCATTTTCTTGACTCCGCCACCTTGGCGATAAATCCATCAATCGCCGGGACTGTGACCACTTACCTGTTTGACGGCCGTTTCCCCGATACACAAGTCAAAATTTTGATGCCATAGTTCGCCCCGACTTCGGTCACACAGCGCTCGGCCATCGTGGGGACACAGGGTGGCTCGAGCGGTGACCAAGTTGGCACGTTACATGCATCACTCTCCGTTGCAGGGCAACAGCTCGGCGCCCACGGTTCCAGTACACGGGGATACGGGGCTTGCATGTGCACACGCGGGTCCTGTGTCACCTACCAACCATGCCACTCCTGAAGGGGAAAACGTAATGAAGAAGAACATGCAGGGCTTCACCCTCATCGAACTGATGATCGTGGTCGCCATCATCGCCATCTTGGCCGCCATCGCACTGCCGGCTTACAAGGACTACACCGTCCGCGCACGTGTCAGTGAAGGTGTTGCTGTTGCAAGCGGCGCCAAAGCGACTGTTGCAGAAAACATGGCCTCCGACGCAAGTGACGATTGCTTGGGCGTGAACGAAGCTGAGATCGGCCGTACGACTCTTACTTGCGATGCCGGCACCATCGGCATCTCGGTTGAGGCAGGTGCGGATGCCCCGGTGACATTTGACCTGGTCCCCACAGAAACCAGCGCCGGCGTCACTTGGGATTGTAATAACCCCAGCGACGTTAAGTACGTGCCGTCTGAGTGCCGCGAATAAGCAAGCACAGATGCGTACAAGAAACCCCGCATTTGCGGGGTTTCTTTTTTTTAAACCGTCTTGAAATTCCTTTCCAATGCCAGTCCTGCGCACACGCACAATCTGCTTTACGTGGGCACTCCTGTGGCTGGCGCTGCAATGCTATGCGTTACTTCACTCGCATGTCCTGAGCGAGTTGGCCGCACCCACTGAGCAATGGCAAGCCATCCTGCGGCCAAACCCTGCCTGGCTGGAACTTGGATTATTTTTCCTGGCATGGGTCGCCGTCCATCTGCTGTTTGCTGTACTGAACGCAGCTGCGTTCAATGCGCTTCTCGCACCGCGAATTTCCCGCGATATACAGTTAACCGTGCTGCTTGCCCAACTTATTCTGGTGACGGCCATCCTTCATCTGGGCAACAGCTGGCTATATCCTGATTCCACCACGGGCCACTGGTTGATACCCGTCCTGGCGCGTGGCTCAGGCAGGCTTATCGGGTCACTGCTCGCGTTCGCGGTGACCAGCTATCTGCTGATCGCATTGATTTTCTGGTTGAAGCAAGCACGCCGGGCCAAGCGCTACACCTTCGGCGCGCTGGTCATGGGGGCGACTGTCATGACAGCGCTGACCGTATTTGCGGGCAAATCCGGCCGTGGCTCACTACGTGATCGCCCTGACATCATCGTCATCGGGGTGGATTCATTGAGGCCGGACCACCTCCAGGCTTTCGACTCACCCTTGTATCTGATGCCGCATCTGGAAGGCCTGTTGAAAGACAGCGTAGTGTTCAACGACACACTGACCACCCAGCCGCATACATTCCCGGCGACCGTCAGCATACTGACCGGTCGCTGGCCCAACCACCATGGCGGACGCGACAATCTCTATCCCCCCTCCCGTGTCGCCACCCAGGACAGTGTTGCCTATCAGTTCCGCGCAGCGGGTTACCGCACGCTGCTCGCCATGGACGAAACACGCTTCGCCAATATCGACCAGCGCTACGGATTTGACCGCGTCATCGGTCCGCCGATGGGCATTGTCGACTTTGTCATGTCGCTGGCCGCGGACAACGTACTGGTCAATCTGATCGCCGGCACGCCTGTGGGTGGCTGGCTGTTTCCCGCTGTTCGCGGCAATCGCGCCTTGGACTACGCTTACCAGCCAGCAACTTTCTCGGACAGCATCGACAAAGCGTTGGCTGATGCGGATCGTGAACGTCCGTTGTTCTTCTATGCCCACTACTGCGGCGCACATTGGCCCTATCGTCGCCAGTCGCCTTTTCACCCGGCCAGGGATTTCCGCACCCGGCACGCTGCATTCAGCGACAGTCGCAACAACTATCTCAACGCGCTTGCCCAGGTCGATGACCAGATCGGTCGGCTGTTGGCCGCGTTGAAGCAGCAGGGTCGACTGGACAACGCCATCATGGTTTTGCTGTCAGACCACGGCGAGGATTTTGGCATGCGCAAGGATCGACTGCACAATGCTTCCGGCGATGAGGCCACAAACAGAGTGCACGGTCACGGCGGCTCTGCTTTTCGTGCCCCTCAAGTCCAGGTCCTGCTCGCGTTTCGGCAATATGGCAGGTCCAGGGTGATCAGCGGCAAGCGGGAATTTCCGGCCAGTCTGATCGACGTCGCGCCAACGCTGGCCCAGTTGGCCGGCCTGCCGGAGCGTGCCCAGGGCTTTGATGGCGTATCCCTGGCGCCACAACTGGCGGCGTTGCCTGATACGTCCTCTCCGAACCGCATTCGATTCGTCGAGTCATCCTACTTCCCCAAGTCCCTGAACACTGATGACATCAACGAAGGACAAGTGGCAAACGAGATGATGCATATGTTCAGGCTTGACGACGAGGGGCGCGTCGTTGTCGACGAGTTGTCCATGCCCGAAAGAATCAGGTATCGCCAGCGTGCTGTTTACCTCGATAACTGGATCCTCGCTATCGGTGCTTCACAGGACGGCCATCCGCTGATCATAGATCGACGCCAGCTGCGTTGGTGGCCAGTGAAGAACGCACCAACCCAGGCGCCTGTGGCGTATCTCAAGCAACAGGCATGCCTGCACTGGCGGGACGATCACGCGCTGACGGCACTCTGCCAGTGAGCGGGCAATGATCCTGAAGTCGCACGCCTTTCGTTCAGACCTGATGCTACAACGGCTTGTCATTGCATGCCTGCTGGTCGCGTGTCTGCTTTTACTGGCAGCCAAGGCCGTACTGCTGTCACGCATCAACATCAACTGGGACGAGTTCTACTTCCTGTCCGAGCTGATGAAGTTTCATCGACACGAGTTGTCCAGTCCATTACAGACCCAGTACGTGCATCTCTTTGGTTGGCTGGTCCATATCAAAGGCGATGAAGTGGCACAGATTCTTGCAGCCCGCGTCGCCATGGTCTGCCTGCTGGCGCTGACCTGTGTCTCACTCTGGTATCTGGCGTGTCGCTGGGCCAGTCGGTCAACCTCGCTCATCGCACCCCTGGCGTATCTATCGACACTACCGGTCATGCTGCATGGTGCATCGTTTCGATCAGATTCGATGCTGGTACTGCTGGGTTGCGCTGCGACGGGCGTCATATCCCGAGGAGTGAAACCCGCCAGACTGGTGATCACCGCCGTACTGCTGGGCCTCGCCGGGACCATCACGATCAAGGCGGCGTTCCTCATCCCCGTGCTCGCTGGAATCATCCTTTTCGAAGGAGCGGAGGCTCCCGGCCAACGCACACCTTGGTGGCGAAGGGTAAAGGCATTGTTTCTGCTGGGGCTGATTTCAGCCAGTGTTTTCCTGGTCTTGCTGGCCGCCCATTCGCAATCGCTTGGCGTCGATATCGCCCTGGCACACACAACCGTCAACAATGCGGTCACGACGACACTGCTGGAGGCCGAGCCGCTGCCCGGCTCACGCTATCTGACCAGGCTGTGGTTCGAGAACAGGTTCTACTGGCTGCTGCTCCTGGCTGGTGCCGTTGCAGCTGTCATCCGCCGTAATTCTAGTGCTCTGGCCTGCGCACTCTCGTTGCTGCCAATCGTGTTATATCGCAACGCATTTCCTTACTACTTTGTCGTCATGCTCGCGACTGCTTCAGCGTTGATTCCATTGGCGGTCGATGCATTGACCCGCACCACAGTCAGCAAATTTGGACGATTCGGATATCTGCTACCGCTACTGCTGGCGATTCCTTTGTTGCTGCAGGCACGGGGAACCTATCTGCAATTGCAGCAAGACACCCTGGCCAGGCAACGGCAGTTGATCAGCGCTGTGCACCAGATCTTCCCGCAGACCGTCAGCTACATCGACCACAGCGGCATGATCGCTTCTTTCTCCAAAGCCAATTTCTTTATGACGCGATGGGGCATGGGGGACTATCGCGCGCGCGGTGAACCCTTCATGCCGATGGCCCTGGCTCGATATCATCCGCCGCTTCTGCTTGCGAACAGACCCTTGCTGGATCCAGACAAGTCCGCATTCCAGCAGCTGCTGCCAGCGGATCGCGCTCTTATCCAGCAACACTATCTGCGTTACTGGGGGCCGATTTTCGTTGCCGGGGGGCGGTTACGGGTCACCGACCGGGATGAACATTTACTGCGCTTGCCATTTGGCGGACGCTACCGACTGACTACCAATCAGGACGTCATGGTGAATGGAGAAAAGCGCCAGACTGGCGACATTCTGGAAGTCGCCGATGATGCCACCCGTCTGGCGATATCCCCGCTGGACGCGGGATCCCAGGGCCGGGCGCTTGAGTTGCAGTTGATGTGGGCCGCCGCCGGACCGCCGCCTTCGCAGGCTCCGCCGACCAAGGCTCCGTATGTTTTGTTTTGAAGACGGTTTCGTTAGTCTAGGGCTCTGGCCTGATTCTTGCTGCCATCTGTAGACTTGCCGCAGGTAGACCTCATGAACGCAGCACTTACCAACACCAATCTGGTCGGTATCACCGGCATCGCCCGCCGCCTGGTCCAGGACGGGGCGCTGGATGAAACCGTCGCCCGTACCGCCATGGCCAACGCCACCGACGCCAAGGTGCCGCTGGCGCAGTGGGTGGCGGAGAAGAAGCTGGTCAGTCCGCCGCAGCTGGCCGCCGCCAACGCCATCGAGTTCGGCATGCCGCTGCTGGATGTCACCGCGTTCGATGCCAACCAGAGTGCGATCAAGCTGGTCAGCGAGGAATTGATCCAGAAGCACCAGGTGCTGCCGCTGTTCAAGCGCGGCAACCGCTTGTTTGTCGGCGTCTCCGACCCGACCCGCACCCACGCACTGGATGAAATCAAGTTCCATACCAACCTGGTGGTCGAGCCGATCCTGGTCGACGAGGATTCGCTGCGGCGTGCGCTGGACCAGTGGCTCAATGCCAACAGCAATCTGTCGGGTGCGTTTGGCGATGATGATGACGGGCTGGAGAACCTGGAGGTCGGCACCGACGAGGATCTGGGCGGCAGCGGCGATACCGGTGTGGACTCCAAGGGCGACGACACCCCGGTGGTCAAGTTCGTCAACAAGGTGCTGGTGGATGCGATCAAGCGCGGTTCGTCGGATATCCATTTCGAACCGTACGAAACCGACTACCGGGTGCGCCTGCGCATCGACGGCATCCTCAAGCAGGTCGCCAAGGCGCCGGTCAAGCTGAGCCAGCGCATTGCCGCGCGCCTGAAGGTGATGGCGCAGCTGGACATCGCCGAAAAGCGGGTACCGCAGGACGGCCGCATCAAGCTCAACCTGTCCAAGACCAAGCAGATCGACTTCCGCGTCAGCACCCTGCCGACCCTGTTCGGTGAAAAAGTGGTGCTGCGCATCCTCGACGGTAGCGCCGCCAAGCTGGGCATCGACAAGCTGGGCTATGAGCCGGACCAGCAGAAGCTGTTCGAAGAGGCGATCCAGAAGCCTTACGGCATGGTCCTGGTTACCGGCCCGACCGGCTCGGGCAAAACGGTGTCGCTGTATACCGCGCTGGGCATCCTCAACGACGAGCAGCGCAACATCTCCACGGTCGAGGACCCGGTTGAAATCCGCCTGCCCGGGGTCAACCAGGTGCAGCAGAACACCAAGCGCGGGATGACCTTCGCCGCCGCGCTGCGCAGCTTCCTGCGCCAGGATCCGGACATCATCATGGTCGGCGAAATCCGCGACCTGGAAACCGCCGAAATCGCGATCAAGGCGGCCCAGACCGGCCACATGGTGCTGTCGACGCTGCATACCAACGACGCGCCGCAGACCATCGCCCGCCTGATGAACATGGGCATCGCGCCATACAACATCACCAGCTCGGTGACCCTGGTCATCGCCCAGCGCCTGGCCCGCCGCCTGTGCAACAAGTGCAAGCGCCCGGTCGAGCTGCCGGGCAATGCGCTGCTGGCCGAAGGCTTCAGTCAGGCCGAGGTCGATGCCGGCTTTGTCTTGTACGAGCCGGTCGGCTGCGAGGAATGCACCGAAGGCTACAAGGGCCGCACCGGCATCTACCAGGTGATGCCGATGACTGACGCCATTGCCGAAATCGTGCTGGAAGGCGGCAACGCCATCCAGATTGCCGAAGTGGCGCAGAAAGCCGGTGTCCGCGATCTGCGCCAGTCCGCGCTGATGAAGGTCCGCAACGGCGTGACCAGCCTGGCCGAGATAAATCGCGTCACCAAGGACTGAGTGGGGGGGTGCTGGGATCTCTGCGTCCAGCCGGGCAGCGTCCTGCGAACTGGCATGGGTGTTACTGGAAGTGTCCTGACGCGTCCTGCCCCCACCCCGCCCCCCGTATCAGGTACGGGGCAGGCTCTTCCCCGTAAACGGGGGAGGGAGTGAAAACCGTATCGTCGTTGAAGCTGTCGGTGCGCGTTGCTGAGCCCCGCCCCTGCCCTGTCAGTGCGCATTGCTGAGCCCTTCCCCTGCTTGCGGGGTAGGCATGCCCCGTACTCGATACGGGGGTTGGGATGGGGGCTTGGCTGAGCAGTACTGACGCTTGCTGCCCCCACCCCGGCCCCCGTATCAAGTACGGGGCGGGCTCTACCCCGTAAACGGGGAGGGAGTAGTAAACCGTAACGTCGTTGAAGCTGTCGGTGCGCATTGCCGAGCCCCGCCCCTGCCCTGTCAGTGCGCATTGCTGAGCCCTTCCCCTGCATCCAGGCAAGGCATGCCGATGCGGGGACCGGGACGGACACATCGGGTCAGCAAACACGGGCTGATTGCCGAACCCTGCCGGGCGTCACACCGGGGGAGTTCCCTTCCGCTGATAAACCGCTACCATGCAGGAGTTGTCCGGTGGGGGAAGCCGGACGGGGAAACCACTATGGCCATCAGCCGATCCGCTGCAAAAAAGACTGTTACGCCCGTACGCGAGAATCCACTCAGCCTGTTTGTCTGGGAGGGGGTGGACAAGCGTGGCGTGAAGATGAAGGGCGAGCAGTCGTCCAAGAACGTCAACATGCTGCGCGCCGAACTGCGCAAGCAGGGGATAACCCCGGGGGTGGTCAAGGCCAAGCCCAAACCGCTGTTCGGCAGCGCCGGCAAACCGATCACGGCCAAGGAAATCGCTTTCTTCAGCCGGCAGATGGCGACGATGATGAAATCGGGCGTGCCGATCGTCGGCGCGCTGGAGATCATCGAAGGCGGCCAGAAGAACGTGCGCATGCAGAAGATGGTCCAGCAGATCCGCTTCGATATCGAGGGCGGCTCGTCGCTGACCGAGGCGATCAGCAAGCACCCGGTCCAGTTCGATGAGCTGTACCGCAACCTGGTTAAGGCCGGTGAAGGCGCCGGCGTGCTGGAAACCGTGCTGGAGACGATTGCCAACTACAAGGAGAACCTGGAAACCCTGAAGGGCAAGATCAAGAAGGCCATGTTCTACCCCGCGATGACCATCGCGGTGGCGATCATCGTCAGCGCGATCCTGCTGATCTTCGTGGTGCCGCAGTTCGAGGAGACCTTCAAGGGCTTTGGCGCGGATCTGCCGGCCTTTACCCAGCTGATTGTCGGCGCCTCGCGGTTCATGGTCTCGTACTGGTGGGTGATCCTGTTGCTGGTGGTGAGCAGCGTCTTCGGCTTCATGTTCGCCTTCAGGCGCTCGCCCGCACTGCAGCACACCGTGGACCGCTGGATACTGAAGGTGCCGGTGATTGGCGAGATCATGAAGAACAGTGCCATCGCCCGCTTTGCCCGTACCACCGCGGTGACCTTCAAGGCCGGTGTGCCGCTGGTCGAAGCGCTGGACATCGTTGCCGGCGCCACCGGCAATCTGGTCTACGAGAAGGCGGTGCTGCGGATGCGTGATGACGTCGCAGTCGGCTATCCGGTCAACATGGCGATGAAGCAGACCGCGGTATTCCCGCACATGGTGATCCAGATGACCGCCATCGGCGAAGAAGCCGGCGCGCTGGACACCATGCTGTTCAAGGTCGCCGAGTACTACGAGCAGGAGGTCAACAACGCCGTCGATGCGCTGTCCAGCCTGATCGAACCGATGATCATGGTGGTCATCGGCGTTCTGGTCGGTGGCATGGTGATCGGCATGTACCTGCCCATCTTCAAGCTGGCGGCGACCGTTTAGACTGTCGGCATGGCATTTCTCGATCAACACACCGCCCTGGGCTATCCATTGGCCGCGGGGCTCGGCCTGCTGGTAGGCAGTTTCCTCAACGTGGTCATCCTGCGCCTGCCGCGGCGGCTGGAATGGCAGTGGAAGCGCGACGCGCGTGAAATCCTCGAGCAGGACGACATGTACGACCCGCCACCGCCCGGCATCGTGGTCGAGAGTTCGCACTGCCCGCATTGCAAGCACAAGCTGTCGTGGTTCGAGAACATCCCGGTCATCAGCTGGCTGGCGCTGCGCGGCAGGTGCCGCCATTGTCACGCGCCGATTTCGCCGCAGTATCCGCTGGTCGAGCTGCTGACCGCATTGGCGGTGCTGGTGTCGGTGTGGCACTTCGGCTTTGGCTGGCAGGGCTTTGGCGCGGCGCTGTTCAGTTGCTTCCTGATTGCGCTGTCGGGCATCGACCTGCGCACCCGCCTGCTGCCGGACCAGCTGACCCTGCCCTTGATGTGGCTGGGCCTGATTGGCAGCCTCGACAGCCTGTACATGCCGGCCAAGCCGGCGGTGCTGGGCGCGATTGCCGGCTATGTGTCGCTGTGGGTGGTGTGGTGGCTGTTCAAGCAGATCACCGGCAAGGAAGGCATGGGCCACGGCGACTTCAAGCTGTTGGCGGCGATCGGTGCCTGGACCGGCCTGAAAGGCATCCTGCCGACCATCCTGTTCTCATCGCTGGTCGGTGCCATCATCGGATCGATCTGGCTGGCGATGAAAGGCCGCGACCGCGCCACCCCGATTCCGTTTGGCCCGTATCTGGCAATTGCCGGCTGGATTGTATTTTTCTGGGGCGAAGGCATCGTTGATGCCTATCTGCGCTTTGCCGGCATGCGCTAGGCACTGATGCGCCGGGTCGGCGCTGCACCCGGCGGGCAGGATGCTTGCTTCCCGCCCGATGGCTGCGGCGATAATGGCGCCATGGCCGACTTTCTGATTGGACTCACTGGTGGCGTCGCGTCGGGCAAGAGCACGGTCGAGCGCGCATTTGCCGCGCTTGGGGTGGCGATTGCCGACGCTGACCTGATTGCCCGCGACATCGTCGAACCCGGCCAGCCAGCGTTGCTTTCGGTGGTCGAGCGCTTCGGCGCACAGATGCTGGATGCCGATGGCCGGCTGGATCGCGCCGCGATGCGCCAGCGGGTGTTTGCCGACCCGGTCGAGCGCAAGGCGCTGGAAGCGATCCTGCATCCGCGGATCCGCCAGGGCCTTCGGCAGGCCTGCCAGTCGGCGACCGGCGCCTATGCCATCGCCACGATTCCGCTGCTGACCGAAGGTGGCGGCCGCAGCGCCTATCCATGGCTGGACCGCATCCTGGTGGTCGATGTGCCGGTGGCCACCCAGTTGGCGCGGCTGATGCAGCGCGACGAGGTCGACCAGCCACTGGCCGAACGGATGCTGGCGGCACAGGCCAGTCGTGACCAACGCCTGGCGCTGGCCGATGACATCATCGTCAATGATGGCTCACTGGAGGAACTGCCGGCGCTGGTCGCCGATCTGGACCGGCTTTACCGGCAGCTCGCCGGCGCAGCCCCGGGCGCCGAGGTCATGCCACCTCGCTAGCGGTGGCCGGACTAGACCGGTTGCGCGGTGCGCACCTGCGGCCACAGCGCGCGGATGGCGGCGATGCCCTGGGCACCGTGTTGGCGGGCATGCCCTATATCCTCCGGGCCGACCCCGCCGATGGCATACAGCGGCAGCGACACCCCTTCGCGCAGGCGGGCAAAGGCATCCCAGCCCAGAGTGGTGCCGCCCGGATGGCTGGGGGTGTCGTGGATGCTGCCAAGCACCGCGAAATCGCATCCCAGGTCTTCGGCGTGGCGTAATTCTTCGGCGCCGTGGCAGGAGACGCCGACCCACTGCCCGTCCGGCAGCGGTCGTCGCTCCAGCTCCGGCAGTTGCGCGGCCCGCAGATGCACGCCAACGCCAAGCTCGCGGGCCAGGCGGATGTCGCCGTTGATCAGGACATCGGCGTGGGCGCGCTGGCATTGCAGCACCGCGCTGCGTATCAGGCGTTCGCGGCGGCTGGTTTCGATGTCGGGCAGGCGCAGCTGCACCCGGCGCACGCCCTGCCGCAGGGCGCCGTCCAGCGCGTCGAGCCAGGCGTGGTCGTCCTTGCCCGGTGCGGGCGTCACCAGATAGCGATCCGGATACAGCAGCGCCGCCACCACCGGGCGGTCGGCTGGCGGCATCAGGTACAGCGGCAGTTTTTCCGGCAGCACCCAGGCCAGCGCCTGCCCTTCGCGGCCTTTGGCCTGCCCGGTCCAGCGTGGCACCTGCCGCACGTCCAGCCGCAGGCGTTTGTCCGGGTATTGCTGCGGCACGTTGATGACCGGTTCGCCAACCACCGCGCTGATGCCCAGTTCTTCCTGCAGCTCGCGAACCAGCGCCGCTTCCGCGGACTCGTCGGCTTCGCGCTTGCCGCCGGGAAATTCCCAGCGTCCGGCCAGGTCGCGGCCCTCGGTGCGCCGGGTCAGCAGCACCCGTCCGCGGGCGTCGGTGATGACACCGGCGACAACATGGATGGAGCGTTGTGGAGTGAAAGACATGCGGCCAGCTTGCCGGTAAATGTGCCATCGACGCAAATTACCGAAGTCATGTTCTGGCGCGGTGCTGGTTGAGCCGAGGTTGGCGACGCACGAGCGGCCCCCATCCGGCGCTTTGCGCCACCTTCCCCCGCGGGCGGGGGAAGTGGGTTGGCGGGGTTCGACCCAGGCTGGCTGGCCGGAAGCCGGATCCACAAATGAAAACAGGACGGTTCCCCCGTCCTGTTTTCGTTACTGTTGACCGGGGCGGCTGTTATTCCAGCTGGCCGTGGCAGTGCTTGAACTTCTTGCCGCTGCCACACGGGCAGGGATCGTTGCGGCCGACCTTGGGGCCTTCGCGATGCACCGGTTGCGGGCCGGACTGGATGTAGCCACCGGCTTGGGCGGCGGCGACCTGTTCGGCCTCCTCGTCGGCGCTGTAGCCGCCGGCGCTTTCGTGCTGGAACTGCAGCTGGCGGGCCTTGGCTTCGGCCTGGGCGCGTTCCTGCGCTTCCAGTGCGGCCACTTCTTCTTCGCTGCGGATGCGGACGCGGGCCAGCAGGGTGATGACTTCGCGCTTGACCGTTTCCAGCATGCTGGAGAACAGTTCGAAGGCTTCCTTCTTGTACTCCTGCTTCGGCTGCTTCTGGGCATAACCGCGCAAGTGGATGCCCTGGCGCAGGTAATCCATGCGGGCCAGGTGTTCCTTCCAGTTCTTGTCGAGCACGGTCAGCATGATGTGCTTTTCCAGCGCGCGCATGGTTTCGTCGCCGATGGCGGCTTCCTTGGCGGCGAAATGCTGGTCCATCGCTTCCTGCACGCGTTGTTCGATCTGCTCGCTGTCCAGTTCGGTGCTTTCTTCCGGCCAGCGGCTGACCGGCAGTGCCAGCCCGGCTTCCTCGGCCAGTTCGGCCTCCAGCCCACGCAGGTCCCACTGCTCGTCGATCGAGTTGGCCGGCACGTGGCGCAGCACGATGTCGGCAACCACGTCGCCGCGGATGCCGTCGATGTTGTCCTTGACCGAGTCGGCTTCCAGCAGTTCGTCGCGCTGGCTGTAGATCACCTTGCGCTGGTCGTTGTTGACGTCATCGAAATCGAGCAGGTTCTTGCGGATGTCGAAGTTGTGCGCTTCGACCTTGCGCTGGGCTTTCTCGATCTGCCGGCTGACCAGCTTGTCTTCGATGACGTCGTCTTCCTTCATGCCGATCATCTTCATCGCCTTCTGCACCCAGTCAGAGGCGAAGATGCGCATCAGGTTGTCTTCCAGCGACAGGTAGAAGCGCGACGAACCCGGATCGCCCTGGCGACCGGAACGGCCGCGCAGCTGGTTGTCGATGCGGCGTGATTCGTGGCGTTCGGTGCCGATGATGTGCAGGCCGCCGGCGGCTTTGACCGCTTCATGGCGCTGCTTCCATTCGTCCTTGACCTTGGCCTTGTCGGCGTCGCTGGCATCTTCGCCGAGCGCGGCCAGTTCGGCTTCGACCGAACCACCCAGCACGATGTCAGTACCGCGGCCGGCCATGTTGGTGGCGATGGTGATCGCGCCCGGACGACCGGCGTTGGCGACGATGTGCGCTTCGCGTTCGTGCTGCTTGGCATTGAGCACTTCGTGCGGCACGCCGGCCTTGCGCAGGTGTTCGGACAGCAGTTCGGAGGTTTCAATCGAGGTGGTGCCGACCAGCGCCGGCTGGCCGCGCGCGTAGCAATCCTGGATATCGGCCAGCACCGCATTGAACTTGCCCTTGCGGTTGAGGAACACCTGGTCGGGCGTGTCCTTGCGCTGGATCGGGCGATTGGTCGGGATCACCACTACTTCCAGGCCGTAGATGCTCTGGAACTCGTAGGCTTCGGTATCGGCCGTACCGGTCATGCCGGACAGCTTGTTGTACATGCGGAACAGGTTCTGGAAGGTGATGCTGGCCAGGGTCTGGTTTTCGCGCTGGACCGGCACGCCTTCCTTCGCTTCCACCGCCTGGTGCAGGCCATCGGACCAGCGCCTGCCGGCGAGGGTACGGCCGGTGAATTCATCAACGATGATCACTTCGCCATCGCGGACGATGTAATCGACATCGCGCTGGTAGATCGCATGCGCGCGCATCGCCGCGTTGAGGTGGTGGACCACGCTCAGGTTCTGCGGCGCGTACAGCTCGTCTTCTTCGCTTTCGAGGATGCCGGCCTGGCGCAGCAGCGCCTCGGCGTGTTCCTGGCCGGCTTCGGACAGATGCACCTGCTTGCCCTTTTCGTCGACCCAGTAGTCGCCCTCGCCTTCCTCGGTTTCCTGCTTGACCAACGACGGCACGATGCGGTTGACCTTGACGTACAGCTCCGGCGAGTCATCGGACGGACCGGAGATGATCAACGGGGTGCGCGCTTCGTCGATCAGGATCGAGTCGACTTCGTCGACGATCGCGTAGTTGAGGCCGCGCTGGAAGCGGTCCTGCTGCGACATCGCCATGTTGTCGCGCAGGTAGTCGAAGCCGAATTCGTTGTTGGTACCGTAGGTGATGTCGGCGGCATAGGCGGCGTGCTTGTCGCCGTGCGGCATGTTGGGATAGACCACGCCCACGCTCAGCCCCAGCCAGTTGTACAGCCGGCCCATCCAGGCGGCGTCGCGGCGGGCCAGGTAGTCGTTGACGGTGACCACGTGCACGCCCTTGCCTTCCAGCGCGTTGAGGTACACCGGCAGGGTGCCGACCAGGGTCTTGCCTTCACCGGTGCGCATTTCGGCGATCTTGCCCAGGTGCAGGACCATGCCGCCGATCAGCTGGACATCGTAGTGGCGCATGCCGAGCACGCGCTGCGAGGCTTCGCGGCAGACCGCGAAGGCTTCGGGAAGAATCTTGTCCAGCGACTCGCCATCGCGGATGCGCTGCTGGAATTCGGGGGTCTTGGCTTTCAGCTCGTCGTCCGACAGCGCCTGCAGCTGGGGTTCCAAATCATTGATTTTGCTGACGCTGCGTTGGAGCTGTTTGAGCAGGCGTTCGTTGCGACTGCCAAAGACACGGGTAAGCAAGTTGTTGATCATGTAAGGAACCGAATTTGGAAGGAGCGTCGGGCGCGGTCAGCTGGAGCAGTTCCGCAGCACAAAAACAGAACAGGGCGCGGCGCGCCCTGTCTGGCAACAGCATATTGTAACTTGGGGCGCCCCACCCGGAATCAAGTCGCTGCCCGGGCCACATCGCCGGCACGGCCGGTGGCTCCCCGCGTCACCGTCGAGGGTTGACCCGCGCCGGGCGCGAAAAGTTCCGCGACAGGCGCCAGCAGGTAGTGATACCGCCGATGCTGCAACTCAACCGCGCTTGGCCGCCTTGACCGGAGTCGGGCCGGTGCCGAGGAACTTGCGCGGATTGACCACGCGGCCATGTTCCCAGACTTCGAAATGCACATGGGCCCCGGTCGAGCGGCCAGTCGAACCGGCCTTGGCCACCTGCTGGCCGGCATGCACCAGATCGCCGGGCTTGACCACCAGCTTTGAGTTGTGGGCGTAGCGAGTCACGTAACCGTTGCCGTGGTCGACTTCGACCACGTTGCCGTAACCGCCACGGACGCCGGCATAACTGACTACGCCATCGGCCACAGCCAGTACCGGGTCACCGACGCGGGCGTGGAAATCGATGCCCTTGTGATTGGCCGCACCGCCACTGAACGGATCGGCACGACCGCCGAAGCCGGAGGTGATGTAGCTGTTGGCGATCGGCATCCGCGAAGGTGTCGCGTTCTGGTCCAGCGCGCGATTGAACAGCAGCGCTTCCAGCACCGACAGCTGCTGGCCGGAAGCATCCAGCTGCGCCGACATCTTGCCGATGCCAGCGTCCAGATCGGCCGGCGACATGTCGTGGGCGATTTCGTCACCGCCAACGCCGACCGGTTCGTCGAAATTGAACTCGCCGTCCTGCAGCTGGCCGACCCGGGTCAGCCGCTCGCCCAGCGCATTCAGCCGGTTGGCCTGTGCCTGCAGCTCGGCCAGGCGCGCGGCCATGGCGTTGATTTCCTGCTGCGCGCCGCGCTGCACTTCCGCCAGCTGGGTCTTCTGCTGCTGCACGTCACTGCGCAGCATCGAGACTTCGGCCAGCCCTACTGCACTGCGGCCGCCGGCACCCAGCAGCAGGCCGGTGGCCAGAACCACACCCAGGCTGGTCAATGGTCGATGATGGAGGGCGTCGCCGGCCAACTGCGTGCTGCGTTGCAGCTTTTTCGCCAGCCAGGCGTGTGAATTGTTTACGATGTTTTGAAAGGTCATAAATACCGATGTCTGATTCGAAGTCCAAACCGCGCCGCGCTGGCATTCCACGGATGGCCCTGGAGGCCGCCATGACACCTGCCGCGTCTGACCCGGTGCGCCGGGCCATGTGGCTCGACGCGCTGGAACAACAACTTCGCCCCTGTATTCCTCCCGCCCTTTCCCCACATTGCCGGTTGGCCAACGTGGCGGGCGAACGGATCGTTTTTCTCGTCGATTCCCCGGTGTGGAAAGCGAAACTCCGCCTGGCCGCACCCGAACTCCTCAACGCTGCCCGATCCATCGGACTCACGGTCACCGAAGTCACCGTGAAAATCACGACCGCACCTCTGCAGGCCGGTCGACCAGCCAGAAGTACGGAAAAGCCTGTTTCGGAAGTCGCACGCAAAGCGCTGGCGGCTGCCCTTGCATCCCTGACCCAACCCCCTTCCCTGGATCGGGGAACCACTCCTGGCAGTCACCGCGACGGAGAAGAAGACAACCCCTGACGCGCGAACCTCAGGCATGGTACTGGCGTCGGCCCGACCAATCGTTAGGCAAACGTTAAATATTAGTTAAGGCGAGAGCCCGGCAGAAGGCGGGGTTCACAGATCTGAAAACATCCGGCGTCAGCCGGCGAGCGCATCAGCCGTTCAGCTGGGCTGGATATCCGGCATTGACCCGCGGCGTTGACCCGGCCGCCGGCAGGCAATCAATGCGCCAGCAGCGGCGAGCCATAGCTCACGGGCGCCGGCTGGCTCTGGCCTTCAAAGGTGACCAGTTCCCAGGTCTCGGGCTGGGCCATCAACGCACGCACCAGCTTGTTGTTGAGCGCATGGCCGGATTTGTAGCCTTCGTAGGCGCCCAGGATCGGATGCCCGGCCAGATACAGATCGCCGATGGCGTCGAGGATCTTGTGACGCACGAATTCATCGGCGTAGCGCAGGCCGTCTTCGTTCAGGACCCGGAATTCGTCCAGCACGATGGCATTGTCCATCGAACCGCCGAGGCCCAGATTGAGGTCACGCATGTATTCCAGATCCCGCATGAAGCCGAACGTGCGCGCACGCGAGACTTCCTTGATGTAGGTCGCGGTGGAGAACTCGACCTCGGCCCGCGATTGCGAATCGGGAATCATCGGATGGTCGAACTTGACCGTGAACCCGACCCGGAAGCCGTCATGGGGCGTGAAGCCGGCGACCTTGTCGCCTTCACTGACCTGGATCGGCTTGAGGATGCGGATGAAACGCTTGGCCGCGTCCTGTTCGACGATGCCCGCCGACTGCAGCAGGAATACGAACGGTCCGGCCGAACCATCCATGATCGGCAGCTCGGCCGATGACAGTTCGACGTAGATGTTGTCGATGCCCAGGCCGGCCAATGCCGACATCAGATGCTCGACCGTCTGCACCTTGGCACCATCGCAGGTCAGCCCGGTGCACAGCGTGGTTTCGGTGACCAGTTCGGCGGCGCCGACGAATTCGACCACCGGATCCAGATCCACGCGACGGAACACCACGCCGGTATCGACCGGGGCCGGGCGCAAGGTCATGTAAACCTTCTCGCCGCTGTGCAGCCCCACGCCGGTAGCGCGCATGACGTTTTTCAGTGTGCGTTGTCGGACCATGGATGGGATGGGGAAACCGGCGGCGGGAACCTGCAAGGGGACGGAGAATAACACGCGTTTTGCTGAATCTTAACGGAAGCTTGCACGCCTCCCGGTGCTGCAAGTCCCTGAAAAAGCTGCCGGGCCGGACAAGCCCGGCAGCCAAGGACAGGACAACGGTGCTGCTCGCGCACAGCCGGTGCGCGTTTTGCCGGCGCCCGGGTCAGCGGGCGGCCGGCGTACTGCTGTCTGCTCAGTCCGCCTGGCGGCGCAGGAACGCCGGGATGTCCAGGTAGTCGCTGGGCAGTTCCGCCGCCGGAGTGGCGTTGCTGCTGTTGCTGGAGCTGGCCGGGGCGGTGGATGCCGCGGCATGACGGCGCAGGCCCAGGCCACCGACCGCTTCGGCAATCGGGTTGACCGGGGTCGAGATTGCATCGTCGATCGGCAACCCGGTGGTGGCATCACGCACCAGCTTGATCGGCGCGCGCATCGGCTCGCGCTGGCTGCCACCCAGATCGCCACGCACCGGGGCGCGGACGCTGGCGCGGTTGAGGCCGGTGGCGACCACGGTGACCCGCACTTCGTCCTTCATGTCCGGGTCCAGCACGGTGCCGACCACCACGGTGGCGTCTTCCGAAGCAAAGCCTTCGATGGTGCGGCCGACTTCGTCGAACTCGGACATGGTGAAGTCCGGACCGGCGGTGATGTTGACCAGGATGCCGTTGGCACCGGCCAGGTTGACGTCGTCCAGCAGGGGGTTCTGGATGGCGCCTTCGGCGGCGGCCTGGGCACGGTCGTCGCCACGGGCGCTGCCGCTGCCCATCATCGCCAGGCCCATCTCGCTCATCACCGTGCGCACGTCGGCGAAGTCGACGTTGATCAGGCCCGGGCGCACGATCAGATCGGCAATACCCTGGACCGCGCCCAGCAGCACGTCATTGGCGGCGCGGAACGCCTGGATCATGGTGGCGTTGCGGCCGAGCACGGTGATCAGTTTTTCGTTGGGAATGGTGATCAGCGAATCGCAGTGCGCCGACAGTTCCTCGATGCCTTTCAGTGCCACCTGCATGCGGCGACGGCCTTCGAACGGGAACGGCTTGGTCACCACGGCCACGGTCAGGATGCCCATTTCCTTGGCCAGCTGGGCCACCACCGGTGCCGCACCAGTACCGGTACCACCGCCCATGCCGGCGGTGATGAAGACCATGTCGGCACCTTCAAGGGCCTCGATGATGCGGTCGCGATCTTCCAGCGCGGCCTGGCGGCCGACTTCGGGATTGGCGCCTGCGCCCAGGCCCTTGGTGACGTTGCCACCCAGCTGCAACTGCAGCTTGGCGCCGCAGTTCTTGATCGCCTGGCTGTCGGTGTTGGCGGTGACGAACTCAACGCCATCGACGCTGCTGCTGACCATGTGCGCGACTGCATTGCCGCCGCCGCCGCCGACGCCGATGACCTTGATCACTGCGTTCGGAGCCATCTTTTCTACCAGTTCAAAATGTGCCATGTCCGTTGTCCTCGTTATTTAATTATGTTGGTTACCGCACTACTGCTTGCCTGCCTGCTCTACTGCCCTACTGCCCGCCTGCCCTGCATCGATCCACCATCGCTTCCTGCGCGAGGCGTTTGCCACTTGTTGCTGTTACTGCCTGCCATCAAAACTCGCCGCGATACCAGTTCTTCAATTTCTTGAAGAAACTCCCCGCCTTGCCGGTCGGCAGCGACGGCCGGCGCGGGTGTTCAATCTGACTGCCCATCAACAACAGGCCGACGCCGGTCGCATGGACCGGATTGCCGACCACTTCGCCGAGGCCGGTGACGTGCTGCGGGATGCCGACGCGAACCGGCATCTGCAGCATTTCCTCGGCCAGTTCGACCACCCCTTCCATCTTCGAGGCGCCACCGGTCAGCACCATGCCGGCGCGGACCAGTTCCTCGAAACCGGAACGGCGCAGCTCGGCCTGGACCATTTCGAAAATTTCCTCGTAGCGTCCCTGCACCGCCTGCGCCAGTGAATGGCGCGGCATCCGCCGCGGCGGACGGTCGCCGACGCTCGGTACCTGGATGCTTTCCTCGGCGGTCGCCAGCTGCGCCAGCGCGCACGCGTAGCGCACCTTGATCTGCTCGGCCTCCGGGGTCGGCGTGCGCAGCATGTGGGCGATGTCGTTGGTGACGTGGTCGCCGGCAATCGGCAGCGATGCGGTGTGGCAGATCGCGCCCTGCACGAACACCGCCAGATCGGTGGTGCCTGCGCCCATGTCGACCAGCACCACGCCCAGTTCGCGCTCGTCGCTGGTCAGCACGGCGACGCTGGAGGCCAGTGATGACAGGATCAGGTCATCGATCTGCAGGCCGCAGCGCTGCACGCACTTGCTGATGTTGGCGGCGGCCGACTGCGCGCACACCACCAGGTGCGCATGCACCTCCAGGCGCACGCCGGTCATGCCGACCGGATTGCGGATGCCCTCCTGCGAATCGTCGAGCACGTACTCCCGCGGAATCGCATGCAGGATGCGCTGGTCGGCCGGAATTGCCACTGCCTTGGCCGCTTCCAGCACCCGGTCCAGATCCCCCCAGGTCACTTCACCGTCGCGGATAGGCACGATGCCGGGCGAATTCTTGCACTGCACGTGGTTGCCGGAAATCGAGGCATACACCGAGCGGATCTCGCAACCGGCCATCAGTTCGGCTTCCTCGACCGCACGCTGGATCGACTGCACCGTCGATTCGATGTCCACGACCACGCCGCGCTTGAGCCCGCGCGATTCGTGCGAGCCGATGCCGATGACTTCAATCGGGCTGCCCGGTGAATACTCACCGACCAACGCGGTCACCTTGGAGGTGCCGATATCGAGCCCGACGATCAGCGATTTATCGCCCTTGCGATTCATGTGTTTTTCCGTGTGATGCCTGCCCCGGCGACGGCCGGTGCATACAGGTTTGTAAGAGGGGCCGGCTGCACGACGGGGTCACCCCACGACAGCGCGAAGCCGTTGGTGTAGCGCAGGTCGGCGCGTTGCAGCCATTGCGCCTGCTTGTCGAGCAGCTGCGGCAACATCCGGGCGAAGCGGGTCAGCCGCGGACGGGCATCGTTGCGGCCGACAATCACCTCGGTGCCGTTGTCCAGCTGCAGCGTCCAGCTGCCGCGTGCATCCATCACCAGGCTGTCGACATCCAGGCCCATCGGCGCGAACAGCTGGCGGGATTCGTTGTAGAGGCTGACCACCGCCTGCACCTGCGAGTCGGGACCACCGAGCTGCGGCAGGCTCAGCGCGTCCAGATCCTTCGGCACCGGGAACAGGCTGCCCTGTTCGGACAACAGGCGATCCTTGCCCCAGCGCGCGAACGGCTTGTGTTCGATCACCTGCACTTCCATCACGTCCGGCCAGCGCTTGCGGACTTCGGCTTTCTCCACCCACGGCAGTTTTTCGATCGCATCCTGCGCGTCCTGCAGGCGCACCGCGAAGAAGCCGCGTTGCGCATACGGCAACAGCACCGCGCGCAGCCTGTCGGTATCCACGCGCTTGAACTCGCCCTGCACGCGCAGCCGCGACAACGGCCAGCGCTCGGTGCCGATCCAGCCGTTGACCACCGCCACCACCGGCAATGCCACCAGGGCAAGGGCCAGCAACCAGGCGAAGATGCGCAGCACCGCGTTCATCCGTGGCGGACCTCCGGCAGCGTGGTTTCCAGGATCCGCCAGCACAGGTGCTGGAAGTCGATGCCGGCCTGGGCCGCGGACTTGGGTACCAGCGAATGGCTGGTCATGCCCGGGGCGGTGTTGACTTCGAGCAGGTGGAACGCGCCCGTGGCGCGGTCACGCATCACATCGACCCGGCCCCAGCCACGGCAACCGGCAGCGCGGAATGCGGCCAGCGCCAGGCGGCCGATTTCATCCTCGTCGACGCCTTCCAGGCCAGGACACAGGTACTGGGTGTCATCGGCGACGTATTTGGCGTGATAGTCGTACCACTGCCCCTTCGGCACGATCCGGATCGACGGCAGCGCGACATCACCAAGGATGGCCACGGTCAGTTCATCGCCTTCAATCAACTGCTCCATCAGCAGTTCGCCTTCGTAGCGTGCGGCCAGGGCCAGCGCGGCATCCAGGTCGGCTTCGCCATGGACCCGGGTGACGCCGACACTGGAACCTTCGCAGGATGGCTTGACGATCACCGGCAGGCCCAGCTCACGGGCGCCGGCATGGACGTCGGCACCGCGCTGCAGGCGCAGGTAGCGCGGCGTCGGCAGGCCCATCGACAGCCACACCTGCTTGGTCCGGATCTTGTCCATGCTCAAGGCCGAGCCGAGCACGTCCGAGCCGGTGTAAGGCGTACCGAAGGCTTCCATCAGGCCCTGCACCACGCCATCCTCGCCACCGCCCTTCTGGCCGTGGAGGATGTTGAACACGCGGTCGAAGCGACGCTGCACCAGTGCCTCGGCCAGTGCCGGGATGCCATCCACGGCGGTCGCATCGATGCCGCGCGCACGCAGTGCTTCGAGCACGTTGCGGCCCGAATCACGCGAGACTTCCGCTTCGCTGGAGGTGCCGCCCAGCAGCACCGCGACCCGGCCAAAGGCCTGCGGGTCGGTGATGCGCGGTGGCGGGAACGAGTACGCTTTCATTCGTTTGGCTTTCCTTCGAATCCCTTGCTTGCCAGTTGCTGCGGCACCTGGCCGATGTCACCGGCGCCCATCAGCAACAACAGGTCGCCGTCCTGCAATACGTCCGGCAACACGCTGGCCAGTTCCGCGACCTGGCTGACCACCACCGGCTCATTGCGGCCGCGGGCGCGGATGGCGCGTGCCAGTGCCTTGGCGTCGGCGCCGGCAATCGGCGCTTCGCCGGCCGGGTAGACCTCGCTCAGGACCAGCGCGTCGACATCCGCCAGCACCGCCGCGAACGCATCGAACTGATCGCGGGTACGGCTGTAGCGATGTGGCTGGAATGCCACCACCAGGCGTTTTTCCGGCCAACCGCCACGCGCGGCGGCGAACACCGCGGCCAGTTCGCGCGGGTGATGGCCGTAGTCGTCGACCACGCGTACGTGGCCGCCAGCGGGCAACGCCACTTCGCCCAGATCGTTGAAACGACGACCAATGCCTTCGAATTTTTCCAGTGCCGTGGCGATCGCTTCCGGGGCCACGCCCAGCTGCCAGCCGACCGCGGCGGCCGCCAATGCGTTCTGCACGTTGTGGCGGCCCGGCAGGGCCAGCGTGATCGGCAGGCTGACGTCTTCCGGCAGGCGCAGGGTGAAATGCATCCGACCGCCCTGCTGGCTGACGTTTTCCGCGCGCACGTCGGCATTGTCGGCGAAGCCGTAGCTCATCACGTGGCGCGGGGTCGTGCTGGCCAGCGCGGCGACCTCGGGGTCATCAATGCACAACACCGCCAGTCCATAGAACGGCAGCCGCTGCATGAACTCGGCGAAGGCTTCCTTGACCCGTTCGAAATCGTTGTCGTAGTTCTCCAGGTGATCGGCATCGATATTGGTGACGATCGCCACCAGCGGATTCAGGCGCAGGAAGCTGCCGTCGCTTTCATCGGCTTCGGCGACCAGCCATTGACCGTCGCCCAGCTTGGCGTTGGCACCGGCCGCCAGCAGCTGGCCACCGATGACGAAGGTCGGGTCGAGCCCGGCTTCGCTGAGCACGGCCGCGGTCAGGCTGGTGGTGGTGGTCTTGCCATGGGTGCCGGCCACCGCGATGCCGCGGCGGAAGCGCATCAGCTCGGCCAGCATCGCCGCCCGCGGCACGATCGGAATGCGCTGCGAACGCGCTTCCATCAGCTCCGGATTGTCGTGCTTGATCGCACTGGACACGACCACGCAGTCGGTGCCGAGCACGTTGGCGGCGTTGTGGCCGCGCATGACCCGTGCACCGAGCGACGCCAGCCGGCGGGTGGCGGCCGAATCGGCGTTGTCGGAACCGGAAACTTCGTAGCCCAGCGTGCACAGCACTTCGGCGATGCCGCTCATGCCGGAGCCACCGATGCCGACAAAATGCACGCGGCGGAATTCATTGGCCAGGTTGCCGGTATGGCGCAGTCGGCGTTCGCGGGCGGCGGCCATCATCATGCCCGGTCCTTCATGGTTGATTCCTCAAGAATGATGTCGGCGATGCGCTCGGCGGCATCGGGCTTGGCCAGCGAACGGGCGGCACGCGCCATCGCCAGGCGCTTTTCGGGATGCGCGGCCATGTCGGCCAGCACGCCGCGCAGGCGCTCATCGAGAAAGTCGTCCTGCTTCAGCAGCACCGCCGCGTCGCTGGCGATCAGGTATTGCGCATTGCGGGTCTGGTGATCATCGACCGCCTGCGGGAACGGCACCAGCACGCTGCCGATGCCGACCGCGCACAACTCGGCCAGGGTCGAAGCGCCAGCGCGGCAGACCACCAGATCGGCCCACGCATAGGCCTGGGCCATGTCGGCGATGAAAGGCTCGACGCGGCCTTCGATATTCGCCTGCTGGTAAGCCTGCTGGGTCTCGGCGAGCATTTTCTCGCCACACTGGTGGCGTACTTCAATCACGCCCGGATCGGCCAGTCCGGCCAATGCCTGCGGCACCGCCAGGTTCAGCGCGCGTGCGCCCTGGCTGCCACCCAGCACCAGCAGGTGCAGGCGTTCACTGTGTTCTTCGAGCGGCTGCAGGCGTTCCTGCGGCGATGGCAGGGCGGCGATTTCGCCGCGCACCGGATTGCCGACGCATTCTTCGTGCTCGGCAAAGCTGCCCGGGAAACCGGTCAGGATGCGGCGTGCGAAACGCGCCAGCACCCGGTTGGTGAAACCCGGAGCGCGGTTCTGTTCGTGCACCAGCAGCGGCTTGCCCAGCAGCCTGGCGGCCACGCCACCGGGGCCGGCGGCGAAGCCACCGAAGCTGATCACCGCACGCGGTCGCTGCCGGCGCAGCACCGAGACCGCGGCGACGATGGCGCGCAGCACCCGCCACGGCGCAGCGAGCAGTGCCAGCTTGCCTTTGCCGCGCAGACCGGAAATGGCGATGGTGTCCAGTTCGATGCCATGCGGCGGCACCAGCCGGGTTTCCATTGCGTTGCTGGCACCCAGCCACACCACCGGCACGTCGCGCGCACGCAGCACCTTGGCCACAGCCAGCGCCGGGAAGATGTGGCCGCCGGTGCCACCGGCCAGGATCATCACCGGACGGGATGCCGACGCGCTCATGCCAGCCTCTCGAAAGTCGGTTCGACCCGTGCCTGCAGGCGGCTGGTGCCGCGCAGGCTGCGGGCGATACCGGCGGAGCTGACGCTGGCCACCGGCGCCGCTTCGGCGGCCGGTGCGCTCGACTCGACGGGCGCCTGCAGGGTTTCCCCACGCAGGGCGACCTGGCGCTGGGTACGTTCGAGCTCATACGACACGCGCAGCAGCAGGCCCAATGCCATGCAGGTCATCAGCACGCTGGAACCGCCAGACGAAATCAACGGCAGGGTCAGTCCCTTGGTCGGCAGCATGCCCAGGTTGACCCCCATCGAAACAAAGCTCTGCATGCCGATCCACAAGGCCACACCGAAGGCGACGTAGCCGGCGAAGTGACGGCGCAGTTCGACGCAGCGCAGGCCAATCTGGAACGCGCGTCCGACCAGCAGCGCATACAGGCCGACCACCAGGCAGACGCCGACGAAACCAAGTTCCTCGCCGATCACCGAGAAGATGAAGTCGGTATGCGCTTCGGGCAGATAGCTCAGCTTCTGCACTGATCCACCAAGTCCTACGCCGGACAACTCGCCACGCCCCAGCGCCATCAGCGCGTTGCTGAGCTGATAGCCGGAACCGAGCTGGTCCTTCCACGGATCCACGAACGAGGTGATGCGGCGCAGGCGATATGGTTCGAGGATGGCGACGAAGGCGAAGATCGGCAGGCCGAACACAATCGGCATCGACATCCGCGGCAGGTTGACCCCACCCAGCACCAGCATGCCGGCGGTGATCGCCAGGATCAGCGTCGACGAACCGAAGTCCGGCTGCAACAGCAGCATGCCGACCAGCAGGACGGCTACACCCAGTGGCTTGAGCATGGCCGGCCAGGTAGCGTTGACTTCATCGCGGAAGCGGACCAGGTAACTGGCCAGCCAGACGATGTACAGCACCTTGACCGCTTCCACCGCCTGGAAGCGCGACACGCCCAGGTTGACCCAGCGGCGCGCGCCATTGACGCTGACGCCAAGTACCGGCACGAACACCAGCGCCAGCAGCACGAAGCAACCGAGCAGCAGCCACTGGTTGTAGCGCTCGACCGTTTTCAGTTCGGTGCGCATCATCCAGTACGCCAGTCCCAGGCCCATCAGCAGGAACACGACGTGGCGGCTGAGGAAATAGAACGGGCTGCTGCTGAGCGCGATCGAACTCGACGCGACCATCACCACGCCCAGGCAGGCCAGCGCCAGCGAGGCACCCAGCAACCAGGGGTCGAAACGACCGCCGATGGCTTCCAGGCGGGTCGCCTGGCTGGGGGTATGCGAGGACGCGAAGTCGTTCATCAGCGCACCTTCAACGTTGCCAGGCCGATCAGCACCAGCACCACCGAGATGATCCAGAAGCGCACGATCACGCGTGGCTCCGGCCAGCCCTTGAGTTCGAAGTGGTGATGGATCGGCGCCATCCGGAACACCCGCTTGCCGGTCAGCTTGAACGAGGCGACCTGGATCATCACCGACAGGGTTTCGATGACGAAGATGCCGCCCATGATCACCAGCACCAGTTCCTGGCGCACGATCACCGCGATGGTGCCCAGCACCGCGCCCAGCGCCAGCGCGCCGATGTCTCCCATGAACACCATTGCCGGATAGGTGTTGAACCAGAGGAAGCCCAGGCCCGCGCCGGCAATCGCCGCGCAGATGATGACCAGTTCGCCGGCTCCGGGAATCTGCGGAATCTGCAGGTAGCTGGAGAACACCGCATTGCCCGAGGCATAGGCGAACACGCCCAGCGCGCAGGCCACCAGCACGGTCGGCATGATCGCCAGGCCGTCCAGACCATCAGTCAGATTGACCGCGTTGGAAAAGCCGACAATCCAGAAGTACGCCAGGGCGACGAAGCTGAAACCGACCAGTGGCAGCGCGATCGCCTTGAACATCGGGATGTAGAAGGTGGTCGCCGCCGGCACGTCGGCGCTGTAGAACAGGAACAGGCCCGCCGCCAATCCGAAGATCGACTGCAGCAGGTATTTCCAGCGCGACTTCAGGCCGTTCGGATCGCGGCGCACGATCTTGATCCAGTCGTCGTACCAGCCAATCGCGCCGAAGCACAGCATGACCGCCAGCACCAGCCACACGTAACGGTTGCGCAGGTCGCCCCACAGCAGCACCGACAGCAGCACCGTCAACAGGATCAGCGCGCCGCCCATGGTGGGCGTGCCGGCCTTGGAGAAGTGGCTCTGCGGACCGTCCTGGCGGATCGGCTGGCCACCCTTGAACTGGGCCAGCCGGCGGATCAGCGCCGGACCCAGCCACAGCGACAGGAACAACGACGTCAACGCCGCCAGGATGCCGCGGAAGGTCAGATAACCGAACAGCCCGAACAGGCTTTCCAGTTGCTGCAGCCAGCGGGTCAGTTCAAGCAGCATGGTGTTTGTTCTCCTTCTCCGCCAGCAGCGCGGCGACGATGCGGTCCATGGCGCTGCCACGGGAACCCTTGACCAGGCAACGCACGCCGGCATGCAGATCCGCGCGCAGCGCCTGGCTCAATGATTGATGGCTGTCGAACACCTGGCCGCCTTCGCCAAATGCCTGGGCCGCGTGTGCGCTCAATTCGCCCAGCGCATACAGCCTGCGTAAGCCAGCGGCCTTGGCCTGGCGTCCGGCTTCCGCGTGCAGGGCGATGGCGTCATCGCCCAGCTCGCGCATGTCACCCAGTACCAGCCATGCCTCGGCCCCGCTGCTGGCGAGGGTGCCAATGGCGGCCTGCAGCGAACCCGGATTGGCGTTGTAGCTGTCGTCGACCAGCACCGCGCCATTGGCCAGCCGATGCGCGATCTGGCGACCGGGCACCGGTTGCGCGGCGGCCAGGCCCTCGGCAATGGTGACCAGCGAAACTCCGCAGGCCATCGCCACCGCGGCGGCGGCCAATGCATTCAGCACACTGTGCCGGCCCGGCAGCTGCAGGTTCACCACGCTCTCGCCCTGCGGCGTGACCAGGGTGAACCGCGATCCGGCATGGTCGAGTTCGATGTCGCGCGCACTGACGTCGGCGCTGGCATCCAGGGCAAAGCGGACGATGCGACGCTCGCCAGCCATGTCGGCGAAGAACTCGCCAAAGGCATCGTCGGCGTTGATGATCGCCACGCCCTTGTCGCCCAGTGCCTGATAGATGGCGCCCTTGGTGGTCGCCACGCCGAGCAGGCTGCCCATGCGCTCCAGATGCGCGGCGGCCACGTTGTTCACCAGTGCCACGTCGGGGTTGACGATGTCGGTCAGGTAACGGATGTCGCCGGGCTTCCCAGCGCCCATCTCGTAGATGCAGAAATCGGCATCCTCGGGGGCGTCAATCACCGCCAGCGGCAGGCCGATTTCGTTGTTGCGATTGCCCGGGTTGGCATAGGTCACGCCGGCCCGCTGCAGGATCGACAGCACCAGTGTCTTGACGCTGGTCTTGCCATTGCTGCCGGTGATCGCGACCACCTTGGCCTGGTTCTCCAGCTGGATGGCGGTGGCGATGCGCGCCAGTGCCAGCTCGCTGTTGGCGACAACGATCTGTGGCAGCTCGACCGCGACCGGATGTTCCACCAGCAATGCGCTGGCGCCGCGCATGGCAGCGTCGTAGGCAAAGTCGTGACCGTCGAAGCGGTCTCCGCGCAGGGCGACGTACAGACTGCCGGGCATCAAGGCACGGGTATCCTGGGTCAGTGCGCCGACCACGGCATCGTCACCGTGCAGCTCGCCTTCGGCCCAGTGCGCCAGCAGTGACAGTGGCAACCTTTTCATGCCTGCTCCTGCCGTTGTTGCGGTCGCGTTGCCTCGAGCGCTTCGCGGGCCACGGCGGTATCGTCGAATGGATGGCGCACGCCCATGATTTCCTGGTAAGGCTCGTGGCCCTTGCCCGCGATCAACACGATGTCGTTGGCCTGCGCGATGCCGATGGCGTGCTGGATCGCACGCTGGCGGTCACGCATGACCTCGACCGCGGCGCTGTCGCTGAAACCGGCAAGGATGTCGGCGACGATGGCGTCACCATCTTCATTGCGCGGATTGTCGTCGGTGACGATCACGCGGTCGGCCAGCCGCTGGGACAACGCGGCCATCTGCGGCCGCTTGCCGACATCGCGCTCGCCGCCGCAGCCGAACACACAGATGACCTGGCCGTGGGCGTGATCACGCAGGCTGGCCAGCGCCTGTTCCAGCGCGTCCGGGGTATGGGCGTAGTCGATGACCACCAGTGGCAGGCTACCGTCGCCGCCGAGGCGATTCATCCGGCCGGGGATCGGTTGCAGCCGCGACAGCGTACGGGCGATTTCCAGCAGCGGTTCGCCGAGCGCATGCAGCGTGCCGGCCACGGCCAGCAGATTGTCAACGTTGAAACGACCGAGCAGGCGCGACTGCACCGGATGGCTTTCGCCTTCGGCGGTCAACTGCATGCCAATGCCCGAGGCATCCAGCTGCAACGCGTCGGCACGCAGGTCGGCTTGCGCCTGACCGCGCGAACTGACCCCGATTTTGCGCGGGCCCTGCACCTGTTGGTACAGGCGCCGACCGTAGTCATCATCCAGGTTGATCACCGCGGCTGACAGTTCCGGCCATGCCAGCAGCTTGGCCTTGGCCGCGCCGTAGCTTTCCATGTCACCGTGGTAGTCGAGGTGATCGCGGGTCAGATTGGTGAACACACCGATATCGAAGTGCACCGCATCGACCCGGCCCTGATCCAGGGCGTGCGAGCTGACTTCCATCGCCACCGCCTTGGCGCCGGCGTCGCGCAACTGCGCCAGCAAGGCATGCATCTGCAGCACCAGCGGGGTGGTGAAACCGGTGTGGCGGATCTCGCCGTACATGCCGGCGCCGAGCGTGCCGATGGTGCCGCAGCGGGTGCCGCGGATATGCCAGGCCTGCGACAGCAGTTGCACGGTCGAGGTCTTGCCATTGGTGCCGGTGACACCGACCACGGTCATGTCGCGCGATGGGTAGGCATGGAAACGGTCGGCCATCGCGCCCATGCGTGCACGCAGGCCTGGCACCGCGATCGCGTCGGCCGGCGCCGGCAGATCCGCCGGTGCCGGTGGCTCGAACAGGATCGCACTGGCGCCCTGCCGGCGTGCCTGGTCAACGAAGCCCAGGCCATGCGCGCCAAATCCGGCGATGGCGACAAAGGCGTCGCCGGCTTCGATCTGGCGACTGTCCTGGACCAGTCCACGCACGACGATGCCACGCGGCACGTCCACGTCGGGCAGCAGTTCGGCAAGCGACATCATCCGCCTCATTGCTTCACCGCCAGTCGTGGCGCGCTGATGTTGACCGGCCGCGAGACGGCAACGGTTTCCTCGTCGTCGCCTTCGTCAATCGGTTCCGGCAATGCGGCCGGCTGCGGTTGCGCCGGTACCTTGGCCGGGGCATGGGCCGGTTGGCTGGCAGCATGTTTCCTGTCGGCGGCGGCCTGCGCGGCCAGCCAGGTTTCGATGTCGTCCGGCGGCACGTCCATCAAGCGCAGCGCGCCTTCCATGACGTTGTGGAACACCGGCGCGGCGACCGCGCCGCCGTAAATCGAATTCTGCGGATCATTGATGACCACGACGGTGGCAAAGCGCGGGTGTTCGGCCGGTACCAGCCCGGCAAACAGCGAGATGTAGCGGCGCGAATAGCCACCACCGCTGGCCTGGCGCGCGGTGCCGGTCTTGCCGGCGACGTTGTAGCCGAGGATCGCCGCCTGGGTGGCGGTGCCGCCCGGACGGGTAACGGTTTCCATCATCCGCACCACTTCGTGGGCGATGTCCGGCGACACCACCTGCTGGCCTTCGTTGAGCTGGCCCTTGACGAAGGTCGGCGGGATCAGCAGGCCGTTGTTGCCGAGCGCGGCATACGCCTGCGCGATCTGCAACGGCGTCGCCGACAGGCCATAACCGTAGGCCATCGTCGCCTTCTGCAGGCCATTCCAGCGAGCCGGCGGCATCAACACGCCAGAGGATTCACCGGGAAAACCACTGCCCGGCGCGCGGCCGTAGCCGAAGCTGCGGATCGACTCGTAGAAATAGTCGTTGGGCAGCTTCTCTGAAATCTTCACCGAGCCGATGTTGGAACTCTTGGTGATGATGCCGGTGACCGTCAGCGCACCGTAGTTGCGGTGGTCGCGAATGGTGTACTTGCCCAGCCCGAGATAGCCGGGCGAGGTATTGATGACGGTGTCCGGGGTGACCACGCCGGCCTTGAGCGCGGTGGCAACGGTCAGCGGCTTCATCGTCGAACCCGGTTCGACCACGTCGGTCACCGCGCGGTTGCGATGGGCGTCGGGCTTGCCGAGGTTGGCCGCGTTGGGATTGAAGGTCGGCAGGTTGGCCATCGCCAGCACTTCGCCGGTGGCGACGTCCAGCACCACGATCGAAGCGCTGGCGGCGCCGTTGACGACCATCGCGTTCTTCAGCTCACGATAGGCCAGGAACTGGATCCGGCGATCGATGCTGAGGGTCAGGTCCTTGCCCGGCTGCGCCGACCGCACCAGGTCGACGTTCTCGACGATCCGGCCACGGTTGTCACGGATGACCTTCTTGGCGCCGGGCTTGCCGCGCAGCCATTCGTCGAAGGTCAGTTCCAGTCCTTC
Organism: Pseudoxanthomonas dokdonensis; assembly: GCF_001431405.1. Taxonomy (GTDB): domain Bacteria; phylum Pseudomonadota; class Gammaproteobacteria; order Xanthomonadales; family Xanthomonadaceae; genus Pseudoxanthomonas_A; species Pseudoxanthomonas_A dokdonensis. Next base: position 3,308 of record NZ_LDJL01000007.1, on the reverse strand, counting down.
CTGGCCGCGGTCATCGATGTTGGTGAAGCCGAGGATGTGCGCCATCGCTTCGCCCTGCGGGTAGAAGCGACGGAACTCGCGCTGCGAGAACACCCCGGGGATCTTGTGGTCGAGGATGGCGCGTGCTTCGTCCGGGTTGATCCGGCGCTTGAGGTACAGGAACTCCTTGTCGGCACGCTGCGACAGGCGATTGGTCAGGTGGTCGACCGGCACCCCCAGCAGCTTGGCCAGTTCCGGCAGGCGCTCGGGGTACTTCAGCAGTTCCTGCGGATTGCCCCAGACCGACTCTACCGGCGAGGACACCGCCACCGGCTCGCCATTGCGGTCGGTGATCATGCCGCGCGAGGTCGGAATCGGAATTTCGCGCAGGAAGCGCGCATCGCCCTGGCGCTGGTAGAAGTCCTTGTCGATCAGCTGTACATAGGCGGCACGACCGACCAGGGTGACCGAGCACAAGCCGAGCGCGCCCAGCACCAGCGCCAGCCGGCCGCGCAGGTTGAAGCGTGCGCGGTTGCGGTTCTTGATCGGGTTGCTGCGCGTGTTCATGGCTGGATCACCACCACGTCGCTGGCTTCGGGGAACTTCATTCCCAGCCGGGTCCGCGCGATCGCGTCGATGCGATTGCTTTCGGCCACCGTCGCCTGCTCCAGCTGCAGGCGGCCGAATTCAATGTTCAGTTCGTCGCGGGTTTTTTCCAGCCGCGCCAGTTCGATGAACGATTGCCGGTGCAGATGGCGTGCATAGACCACGCCGATCGCCGTGCCGACGTTGGCCAGCAGCAACACCACCAGCAACAGCCGGCTCATGCCACCACCTCCAGCTTTTCGGCCACCCGCAGCACCGCGCTGCGCGCGCGCGGATTGCTGGCGGTTTCCTCCGGCTCGGCGCGCTGGGCGCCGCCGATGGCCTTCAGCGCCGGCACGAAGCTGGTGTCCTCGGGCAGCCGGCGGTTGCCGGGCGGGGCCTTGGCGTGGCTGCTGATGAAACGTTTGACGATGCGGTCTTCCAGCGAATGGAAGCTGATCACCGCCAGTCGTCCACCGGGCTTCAGGCGCGCCAGCGCCGCGTCCAGTCCGGCTTCCAGATCCGCCAGCTCGCGATTGATGTGGATGCGGATGCCCTGGAAGCTGCGGGTAGCCGGGTTGATGTCGTGTTTCTTGCCGCGCGGCACCACCGAGGCAATCAGCTCGGCCAGCTGCGCGGTGCGGGTCAGGGCCTGTTCCTGGCGACGGGCGACGATGGCGCGGGCGATGCGCCGGCTCATGCGTTCTTCGCCGTAGGTCCACAACACGTCGGCAATCTCGCCCTCGTCGGCACTGGCCAGCCATTGCGCCGCGCTCTGGCCGCTGTCCGGATCCATGCGCATGTCCAGCGGGCCGTCCTTGCCGAAGCTGAAACCACGCTCGGCCACGTCCAGTTGCGGCGATGAAACCCCCAGATCCAGCAGGATGCCGTCCAGTCCGGCGGCGGTCTGCTGCCAACGAGCGAGGTCGGCAAAGCTGCCACGATGAATGGCCACCCGCGTATCGCCTGCGAACATCTGTCCGGCATGCGTGATCGCTTCGGGATCCTTGTCCATCAGCAGTAGCCGACCTCCCGGGCCCAGTTGCTGCAACACGCCGCGCGCGTGACCTCCACGCCCGAACGTGCCATCCAGGTAGCATCCGTTCGCCTTCACCTGCAGCCCTTCCATGACCTGCGCATACATCACCGGCAAATGCAGCGGGGGAAGGTGACCGGCCGGCGCGGACTGCCGCGTGCCGTCACCCTGCCTCACAATCTCAACTCGAGCATTTGCGCGCTCAGATCCTCGTCAGTCAGGGTCTGACGGATCTGCGCGTGATGCGCCTGCTCGCTCCACAGTTCGAATTTCCCGCCCATCCCCAGCAGCACCGCTTTCTTCTCGATGCCCACCGCGCTGCGCATGCTGGCCGGCACGCTGATGCGGCCGTTGCCGTCCAGCTCGACCGGGGTTGCCGCGCCCACCAGCTTGAGCTGCATGGCGCGATGCGCGCGCTGGGTGCTTGGCAGCTTGTTGACCTCGTCGCGCACCCGCTGCCATTCGCGTTCCGGGTACAGGTACAGGCAACCGCTCTCGAACGGGTTGTAGGTAATCACCAGCCGGTTGTCGCACTCACGCACGACGAGCTCGCGATAAGCGGTGGGCACCGCTAACCGGCCCTTGTCGTCAACTGTGATGGCGGTCTCACCCTGGAACACTGGCGGCTACATCCTGCAATCTGCTTCGAGCGGTAATTGAACCACGAAAAACCACGAAAAACCGGGTTTCCCCTCGGATACCCACCTTAGCACCGCGCATAAGGTTGTCAACAGGCAAATAAGAGGAAAATCATTCGAAGTATCAACAAGTTGCAACGAACTTCAGAGACTTGTTCAAGGCTTATCCACAAGTTGCTGTTTCGTCTCAATATTTGAGATTGAGGCGTCGTTAAGCGGTGTGAGCGAACCTTCACACTCTCTCAAGCTTAGGTGAGACGGAAGCAGTCAGTGATGGTGGTCACGGTGCACAATTGCGCAATGTGTCTGCTCGCTTTCGCCCACCAACACCACCCGCGCTGGCGTTTCCTGTTGGCCGGCAACCGCGACGAGTTCCATGAACGGCCGACCGCCGCGCTGGCGGAATGGGCTGATCGTCCGGCTCTGGTAGCCGGCCGCGACCTGCGTTCGGGCGGCACCTGGGCGGGCGTTGATGCACACGGCCGGGTCGCGGTGGTCACCAACGTCCGCGACCCCTCGATTGCGCTGGCCGCTGCGCCCAGTCGGGGCGGACTGCCGGTGGACTTCCTGGCTGGCGGCAACGATGCCGACACGCACGCACGGGAACTGCTGGAGCGGGCCTCGGCCTATGCCCCGTTCAACCTGATCCTGGCCGATGCAGGTGCTTGCCGGTTTGTCAGCAACCACCCGCGGCCCCGGCAAAGGCCAGTCCTGCCGGGTGTGCATGCGCTGTCGAATGGCGATCTGGATGAGCCCTGGCCGAAAACCCGCCAGCTGCGGGCACGAATGAATGCCTGGATTGAAGCCGGTGACGAAGATGTAACTCCGTTGTGGCAGGCGCTGGCCGATGAAACCACCGCCAGCGATCGGGATCTGCCCAGCACCGGCGTCAGCCTTGAATGGGAACGCATGCTGTCACCGGCATTCATCCGCAGCCGCGACTACGGCACCCGCACCAGCACCTTGATTGCCATCGACCAGCAAGGCCACGGCTGGATCGCCGAACGCCGGTTTGGTCCGGATGGCGTGTTCGAGGGCGAGACGAGGCTGGAGATAGCGCCCCCCAGTCG
>NZ_LDJL01000006.1 GCF_001431405.1 Pseudoxanthomonas dokdonensis | reverse complement strand
CACTTGGGCTGTTAATTCACCTGGTGTTGCCCCAGGTCTGGCCGGTGTTGGCCGGCGCTGACGGAACCCCACCGCCAGCCGTGAAGATATCAGAACCGGGGCCGGGGCATCACTGGGAACGCTGACCGCACGGACTGGCCGAAGAGGAGCAGTGAAGGGCAAGCCAACCAACCGGGGTGAGGCGAAGTCCGGAGCGGACAGGGCAGCGCAAGAAGGATTGAGCTGGGCATCCGGAGCCGACGCTTAACGCTGGCGCTCGCTTGCCGAAGCAAGAACTGCCAACCCATCAACGCAACACGACATAACACCTGAATTAAGCCGCGCCGCGAAGCGGCGTCGGCTTGAATGAATTGTTAGGTGGCACTGGCATCATTGCTTTAGTGGAACTGCCAGGTAGGCCACATAGATGCCGAGCAGCGCAATTGCTGAGCCCCAGATCCACTGCCAGTGCTTAAGGTAGAACGCTACAAGCGTGCGGGCTACCCGGGCCGTCCAGTGATACTCCACATGCCGCTTTGGCAATAAAAGGATGCCAGGAGCTTGATAGCCGCCAGTCTCCTTTATCTCGCCTTTGTACCACCGCTCTATCGCGCGGAACATGTTGTGCCACCTAACTACTAGTAGACCCCGCTTCCGGGGTGTTGCACCAGATGTTCAGGTCCGCCGTAGCAGCTGTCAAGCCGCAAACGCCTGAACAATCAGGCATTTGACTGGCCGTCGGGTGCGGTTGCGTTGCTGTCCCACGCAGCGGGGACGTGGGTGTATGAGTTACGCCTCCGGTTACCGGGGTGTAACAGGCAACTGTCCGCCGCAAGTTCTGGCTCGCGGCGGCGGACAGTGCTCGCTGGCGCTTGATCTTGTTGCAGCGCTTCAGCTGGTCTTTGCGCGTTCGGACTCTGCCTGCAGGAAGACTGCCCGCTGGGCTTCGAATGCGCGCAGGTACGCCGGTCGGGCTTGTCCGCGGGCGACGTAGGAGGCGATGGTGGGGTGTTCTTCGATCAGGCCGGAGGTCTGCAGGCGCAGCAGCACGCTGACCATCAGCAGGTCGCCGGCGCTGAAGTGGCCCTCCAGCCAGTCGGCATCGCCGAGGCGGGCGGAAAGCTGGCGCAGCCGTTGCCGCACGCGCTCGTCAAGCGTTTGCATGCGGTCGGCATACCAGGGCTTGTCGCGTTCGAACAGGCTGGCCGTCGAGCGTTCGGCCACAGGCGGTTCAACGGTGTTGAGGGCGGCGAACATCCAGCTGATGGCGCGGATGCGTGCGTCGGGGTCGGCCGGCAACAGGCCGTGATGCTGTTCGGCCAGGTGCAGGATGATGGCGCCGGATTCGAACAGCACCAGCTCGCCTTGTTCCCAGGTCGGAATCTGCCCGAACGGATGGCGCGCCAGATGAGCGGGTTGCTTGATCTCGGCGAACGACAGCAGGCGCACGTCATACGGTTGGCCGATTTCTTCCAGCGCCCAGCGCACGCGCATGTCGCGGGCCAGGCCACGGCCGCGGTCGGGTGAGGATGCAAAGGCGGTGATGATCGGGGTCATGTCGGCTCCTGGGCTCGTGTGGGTTGGCTGCCGTGAGTGTTAACGGCGTTGCTGGTGGCAGCCGGCTGGTCGTCGCGGATTGCACGACTTTCCGCTTCCAGATCGGCGAGGCGCGCTGCCGGCTGCTTGTCTTATGGACGAACGAGCCGTTGGCGAATCGACAACAGAATCCGGCGGCCGGCAGGCGCGCGGCGTGAACGCAGGGAATCCTGGCCTGTCCATACGTTCGGCTGCCGTGGGTCCGCCGGACGGCGTGTCCGTCCGGACGGCGATCCTTGACCACACTCTTGAGCCCGGCAACTTCCCTACGTACGGAATCGTCGTCGCCAATGACGACTTGACCATGGATGGAGAGTCGAGAGAACGTTCCTGGGACCTTCCAGCCAGCGCCATCGACACTTAGTGTCAGCTGCCCGCCGGAATCACGCTCCTGTTCCGGAGTCGCGCTGCCCAAGCGCGAAGCAACTGGCTATGACGAACCGCTTGCCAGCGCCAATGCCGGAGGCGGCATCGGCTCCGGCATCAGCGTCATGGTGCAGTAAACGGTTATTCGCGCATTTCGAGATTCAAGGCTTTGGCGATGACCTGCCATGGCACGATCTTGTAGTTCTGGTTTTCGGTCGGCATCACGTTGCGCCCGTCCTGGGCCACCATCGCCCCGTGTTCGAAACCCGGCCCCAGATTGGCGCTACTGACGTCCAGGCCATCGGTTTCCGAGATGCCGTCAATCCCCAGTGCGGGGTTGGCGACTACCGCGAAAGAGCCCAGGTAGGCGTGGTCGCCCTCGCGACGAAACACCGCATAGGTGTCATTGCCCTGGCTGGAGACGACGATGTAGCCGCGCCCGCCGCCCAGATCGTAGATGCCCATGCCTTCGAGGTCGTCTTTGATGGCCGGGTTGTCTTCCACGCGCTGTATGGCCACTTTGTGATTGCCGCCGCTGGCGTCGGCTGACAGTTGCCAGAGCGCCACATCCTCCTCGTTCACGTACAGCTTGCCGGTCACGTCATCGGCCACGCAGCCCTCTGTCTGGGAATCGAAGGTCATGTCGCGAACCAGCTGTGCGCGTACCTTGCCATTGGTTCCGGCAACCAGCTCCCACTGCCGTTTGCGGGTATCGTCGCCGTTGATGAAGACGAATGTCTTGCCACTGGCATCACGGTACATGCACAGCCCGTACGGATCGCCCAGGCCGGTAGGTTGTGGGCCGTCGGCGACGTCCACCAATTTGCCGGCGGCAGTGTCCAAGCGGTAGATCGCGATGGTTTTGTCGGTGCGGTTGCTGGCGGTGACCAGCACCACTTTTTCCCCAGCCAGGTCGAAATCCTCGCGCAGGTCCACGTTGTTGACCTTGCCATCGGGCAGGAACTGCAGGACCTTGCCATGCATGTCGTAGACGTACATCCCGGCCTTCTTGTCGGTGGCGATGACCAGGCTGGCGGAGGGATCGGCACGGTTGGCCCAGATGGCCGGGTCGTCGGCCGCGTCGCCATAGCTGTTGGCGGGCGTGGTTTCGACAGTTGCCATCACCGCCGCCACCGTGGACGACGGCAACGGTTGGCTGGAGGCTGGCTTACCGGGGTCAAGCGCCAATGCGTTGGCCAACTGCGCGATGGATACCGCCTTGGTATTGGCTGCGTCTTCGTCGGTGACCAGCAACACGCCATGTGGGAACATCCTGCCAGTTGGCTGGTTGCTCACATACAGCAGTCCGGGCTCGCCGATGGCTTCTCCACCGCTGTCGGCGGCGACCTGCACGCGCCCCAGATAGGCATCGTCCTGGTCGCGGTCATACAGGTTGAGATGACCTGACGATGCATCGCTGGCGATCAGCCAGCGGCTGCCGGCGCCACCGTCGTACAGGGCAATGCCGGAGACCTCGTCGGTGATATGTCCCAGTCCCCTGCTGTCGATCAGCCTGGGCGAAACATCAGCCTCGGGATCGGCGTTGAAGCGCCAGATGCCGACAGACTCTTCGGACGCATAGACCTGGCCGTGAACGTCAGCCACGCATTGTTTCAGCGGAGAGGGGACATTGATACGGCGCACCTGGCGTGCATCGAGCTTGCCATCGGCGGTCGCGAAAACCAGCTGCTGGTCGATCTCGCCCCCGTCACCCACGGCGAACGCATACAACGTACGGTCAAGCGGATTGCGGAACAGGCAAATGCCTTCGGCCGCGAAACCAAGCGGCAATGGCCGCGCACCCACTTCCCTGAGTTTGGCGCCCTCCATGCTGAAAAGCCGGAGACTGTTGCTGGTGGTGTCGATGGCGGCCAGTATGGTCGCCGCCGTATTGCCAAGCGGCACCTGGTAGGCCACGTCGATGTCGGCGACTTCACCGGCCGGCTGGCTGCCGAGCAGCTGACCATCCTGCGAATAGACTTCCAATCCGCCAAGCCCCGCGGTAGCCACGATGTGCGACTGTCTGCCGGCGTGCACCAGCACGGCCGCGTTGGCTTCGCCGGAGACCGTCGGCTGTGTTTGCAGAGTGGCCGCCAGTACCGGCGCGGCCTGGTCGGCGGCGGAAGCTGTCATGCAACAGCAAAGAAGAACTGCGATGCTCAAGGCTGTGCCGCGCTTGGACGAGTGTCCGGCTCTCATCTGGATCCTCCATACCTTTTATATAAGTGCCCGTCACGCAGGCGATGCAGGGGTGTGGCTTCAACATCACATAGCAACGACAATTTTGCAAGAGAAATTCCAAATCGGTTGCAAATTGGAACATTTGTTCGTAACCTCCCGTTCAATCCATCCGGCATGGCGTATCCGCCTGCCGCTGGAAGACGTCCTCGGGAGGGACTAGACAATGCGGATGATTCACCGAAATGTGCTGACAGCCTTCATTTTGAGCAATCTCGCCATCGTTCCTGGCTACTCGCTGGCCCAGGAAACCGAACCGCCGGCACCGGCCAGGTCCACGGACGTCACCGAGCTGGAAACCGTTTCGGTCACCGGGCGGCGCGCTGCCGATCGCTTGGCCATCGACGACAAGCGTTATGCCGACGGGCAAGTCGATGCGATCCGCGCCGACGATGTCGGCAAGCTGCCGGATCAGAACGTCGCCGAATCAGTGCGGCGGCTGCCCGGCATCAGTACCGTCAACGATCAGGGCGAAGGACGCTATCTGACCGTTCGTGGCGTCTCGCCGGATCTGCTCAATGTCACCCTCAACGGACAGACCTCGCCGGCTCCGGAGCCGGACGGTCGTCAGGTAAAGCTGGATGACATCCCGTCGGGCCTGATTGGCGCGGTGACCGTATCCAAGACATTGACCCCGGACATGGATGCCAATGCCATCGCCGGCCAGGTCAATATCGAGACGCTCAGCGCTTTCGACCGTGAAGGAACGTTCGGCACTGCCAGCGCGGCCTATGGGTATAACGACCTGAGCGGCGAACACCCGTATGAGTTCGATGGATCGCTTGGCGGCAGGTTTGGTGCCGATGATCAATTTGGCGCGGTCGTGGCAATCAACTATTCGGACCGCAAGCTGGGTACACAGAATGTGCAGAACACCGGCGACTGGATCGACGTCGATGGACAGATCGTCCCCGAGGGCATTGATCTGCGCCAGTACAACACGCACCGCCAGCGCAGCGGCGCGGTCGCCAACTTCGATTGGCGTCCGAACGAAGACACCAAGGCGTTCCTGCGTTTCGTGTACTCGAAATACCAGGATTCGGAAACCCGTGATCGCTATGGTATCGAATTCGACGAGGACGGTATCACGCCCGCCGACGCCAGCTCCGGCACCTTCACCGATGGCGAGGCATTCCGTGCGCTGCGAACACGCGAGGAAGACACCAGCACCTTCACCACGTCGGCAGGCGCGGAGTTCAAGTTCGATGAGAGCAAGCTGAATTTCGAGCTCACCTACTCCCGTGCCAACAAGCGCGACCCGCATCGTGACGAGTGGGGCTTTGTTCAAGGGGACGTGACCGGCCAGTATCAGTTGGGCAGCGACAGCTATACGGTCACCCCTGACAACGATGCCGTCTATGACAGCAGCTTGTACGAGCCTGATTTCTACGAGCCCGAATCGCGCCATGCGGTGGAGGACCTGTACCAGGCGCGCATCGATTACATGATGCCGATGGCCGTTGGCGATGGTTCGGATCTGCAGTTCGGCGCCAAGTATCTGGATCGCAAGAAGACCAACGACGGTAACGGCGAGGCCTGGGAATATGCCGGTGGTCCGCTGACCTTGGCCGACGTGGCAGGCGGCAACATCGGCAGCATATTCCATGGCCGCTATCCCTTTGGTCCGACAATCAATGGTCCAGCCGCCGACGACTACTTCAACAACCATCCCGACGAATTCGAGGAGGACATGGATGGCACCCTCAGCACCAGTCTGGCCGGCGACTACCGCATCAATGAAAAGATCTACGCCGCCTATGTGATGGGGCGCCTGCGCTTCGGTGACTTCATGGTAATCCCCGGCGTGCGCATGGAGCGCACCGAGGGGCAGTACGCCGCCAACAGCTTTGAACTGGGGGTAAGCACGCTGGACCAGCCGTTCAACAGCTTTGGCGGTCGCAGCTACACCGACTGGTTCCCGGGCATCAACGTGCGTTACGACGTCAGTGAGAATGTGGTCATCCGCGCCGCCGCCACACGTGCCATCGGCCGCCCCAACTATGAATCGCTGGCACCATTCACCGAGATCGAGGACGCCGCCGACGACGAACCAGCGGTGACCCAGGGCAATCCCAACCTGAAGCCGCTTTATTCAAACAACTTCGACCTGGCCACGGAGTTCTATGTGGGCAACCGAGGCGTCGTATCGGCAGCCGTGTTCTACAAGCAGATCGATAATCCAATCTATGAGGTGACCCTGGATGGCCAGGACGGAAACTTCGGCGGACTGGACCTGATCAATGCTGAAGTGGGTTCCTGGACCAACGCCGAAAGCGCCACGGTCAAGGGCTTGGAGCTCAATGCACAGTACGAGCTGAGCTTCCTGCCATCGCCATTCGATGGATTCAGCGTCAGTGGAAACGTAACCTTTGTTGATTCGGAGGCCGAAGGGCTGCCCAGCCGCGACGACAAGGTGCCACTGCTCAACCAGTCCGACCGTGTTGCGTCTGCCCAGATCAGCTACGAGAAGTACGGATTGTCCGCGCGCATTGGCTACACGTATCGATCCGCCGCATTGAACGAGGCAAGCGAGGACGACCCCGACGCTGACATCTATCAGGATGATTACGGCCAGTGGGATGCGCGGGTCAGCTACGCGTGCACCTCCAACCTCACCGTGTTCCTGGAAGGCAGCAATCTCAACGACGAAGCAATGCGCACGTATGTCGGCTATCGCAACCGGATGGGCGAGAAGGAGATCTACGGATATACCGTGCGCACGGGCCTGCAATACAAGTTCTGAGCATCAGGGTGAGTGGATTGCGGCGACCCGGGATGGTCGCCGCATCTTTTTCGAACGGGCAACGCTGCGCTTGCTGCCATTCAGGCCAGTGCGATTGCCGTGCCGTCGCATCCATCCGCCCCGGACGCTGGCTGTCAGGAATGCAGCGTCACCGGTTCAGCCGGCGCCCACGCGCCACTGTCGAGGAAATACCATGCCGTCCACCTGTCCGTCGCCTGTTCGTGTCCGCCTGTCGGCGCTGCTGGCATCCCTGGTATGGATGTCCGGATGCACTGCTGGCGGCCCGCCGCCCTCGTCGCGATCGCCCGGCCATGATCCTGCCGCTGGCAACACCTCCCCGTTGCGGCTGGAACGGTCGGTGATGTTGATGCGCCACGGGGTACGTCCACCCACCAAGGCAAAGGTCGCGCCCGCCAACATGCATGACAAGCCCTGGCCGACGTGGTCAGTGGACTACGGCGAGCTGACCCCGCACGGCTACGCCGCGGTGCGCCTGTTGGGCCAGTGGGACCGTGGCTACTGGGCCCAGCGTGGCCTGCTCCCAGCAACAGGCTGTCCCGCCACGGGCGATGTCGAGATCGCGGCCAGCAGCAAGTCGCGCACCCAGGACACGGCACGCGCGCTGGTGGAAGGAATGCTGCCGGGCTGTTCAATAGAGTTGCGGTTTCCCGCCAGTGCGGACGATGACGTCGACTTCCATCCTTTCGGTGCCGCTGCCGGTGCGATGGCAATCGATGCGGATGAGGCGATGCGCGCAGTGGCAGCCCTCGAGCCGCCAGGCGGCTTGCAGGCGGAAGTGAAGGCCAACGCCCGGCGTTTTGCTCTGCTCAATACCGCCCTGGGATGCAGCGAAACGCGCAAGGCCAGCGGTTGTGACCTTGCCCGGATGCCGACCGGACTGGTGCGCAACGAAGGGGATCGTCCTGACGTCGGCGACCCGTTCGGCCTGGCATCGACCATCAGCCAGACGTTCCTGCTTGAGTACCTGGAAGGCATGCCGATGGAAGACGTGGCATGGGGCAGACTCAGTCGCGAACAGATCGCTGAACTTCTGGAATTCCACAGCCTCAAGTTCTATTACGAGGGCAGGGCACCCTATGTCGCCGCGCGCGCTGCGTCACCCCTGGCTTCGCGCATGCTCGATGCCTTGTTGCAGGGGCCCAGGTTGACGGTGCTGGTGGGGCATGACACCAACATTGCCGATCTGGGGGGATTCCTGGATCTGCACTGGCAGGTCACCGGTTATCCCCGTGATGATCCGCCGCCAGCGGGCGCGCTGGGGTTCGAGGTTCTGGCCGATCAATCGGGTCGTCGCTACGTGCGTGCTTTCTACCGGGCACAGACCATGGACCAGGTACGCGAACTGCAACCGTTGAGCCAGACCAATGCCCCTGCGCTTGAATTCCTGCCGATTCCAGGTTGTGCCACCCCGTGCCCCCTGTCGGATTTCGAGGCAATGGTCCGGGCAAAGCTGGTGCAGCCAGGGCAACACTAGACGGCTTCGCGCTTCCAGGCGGCAAAGACGCAAGTTGTCGCCTTTGCCGCATGCAACATGCCCGGGACGGGCGCTACAGGCGAACCGGTTGTCCGCTGCGAACCGACTCGGCGGCGGCCTCGGCCAGCATCAATGCGGCGACGCCGTCGTTGTAGCTGACCGTGGCCTTGGCACCACCCAGCATGTCGGCGAAGTGATCCATTTCCCGGCGGTAGGCCTCGGCGTAGCGATCCAGAAAGAAGTTCTGGAAACGGTCGGCGGCTGCGCCCGACTCGCTCCATACCTGCACCGTGCTCTCGGTGACGTTGTCGGCGCGCACCATGCCCTGCGAGGCATACGCTTCAATGCGCTGGTCGTAGCCGAAGCCGGAGCGGCGACTATTGGAGATGACGCATAGCCGGCCCGAGCCGGTGCGCAGCAGCGTGCGCGCGGTATCGACGTCGCCCAGCTTGCCGATTTCCGGATCTACCAGGCAGCTGCCAACGGCGAATACCTCGATGGGTTCTTCAGCCAGCAACCAACGCGCCATGTCGAAATCATGGATGGCCATGTCCTTGAACAGCCCGCCGGATACGGCGACATAGGCGGGCGGCGGTGGAGCCGGGTCGTTGGAGGTTATCTGCAGGCTTTCCAACTGGCCGATAGCACCGCTGTCCAGACGCGCCTTCAATGCCAGGAAGTTGGGGTCGAAGCGGCGGTTGAAGGCCAAGAGCATGTGCGCGCCGGACAGGGCATCGGCAGCGCCGCGCGCGCGCGCCAGATCCTGGTCGATGGGCTTTTCACAGAAGATTGCCTTGCCAGCGGCGGCAGCGCGCACGCTGTACTCCAGATGGGTGTCGGTTGAACTGGCGATGATGACGCCGTTGATTGCGGGGTCTTGCAGGGCCTGCTCCAGGCTGCTGACCGTGCTGTTCCATTCATGGGCCAATGCCTGCGCCGCATCGGCGAACGGGTCGACGATGGCGGCCAGCTCGATGGCGGGGTGCATCGCGGCATTGCGGGCATGGATACGGCCGATTCGTCCGGCACCTATCAGGGCTACTTTGTGCATAGGGATCTCTCACAGTTTGACGACGGAACCGCGGCGCACCGACTCGGCGCACGCCTCGGCAAGGATGAGGGCGGCAACGCCATCTGCGTAGCCCACGCTGGGGGTGGCTCGACCATGCACGACCTCGGCAAAATGGTCGATCTGGGCCCGGTAGCCATCCCGGTATCGATCTGCGAATCCGGGTTGGATAGGGGCACTTGTAATACCGTTTTCGGTCATTGACTGGACCGTGTTCAATTGGCTGTTGCCAGCGGCCAGCATGCCACGTGGGCCAAAGGCTTCTATGCGCTGGTCATAGCCGTAGCCGCTGCGGCGTGTGTTGGATATGACGCACAAACGGCCGGAGCCGGTTTTGATCACGGTCCGTGCCGTGTCAACGTCGCCCAGCCTGCCGATTTCCGGATCGACCAGGCAGCTGGCGGACGTGTACAGCTGGGCCGGCTCTTCGCCCAGCAGCCAGCGCGCCAGATCCAGATCATGGATGGTGAAGTCCTTGAACAGCCCGCCGCTGGTCGGGATGAACCCTGCCGGTGGCGCCTCCGGGTCGTGATTGATCAAGTGCAGGCTTTCCAACGGCCCGATGACGCCGGCCTCCAGCTTGTGCTTGAGCGCGAGGAAATGAGGGTCGAAACGCCGGTTGAAACCCAGTTGGAAGGATGCGCTCCGGAAGCGGGACTGTGCCGCCAGCACTTTGTCCAGATCCAGATCAATCGGCTTCTCGCAAAACACCGTTTTGCCCGCATCCACCGCAGCAAGCGCGTGTGTCAGGTGCTGATCGGTGGAGCTGCAGACAAGTACCCCTCTCACCGACGGGTCGGCCAGCGCGGTCTCCAGCTCCACCGCCTGTGCCGAATGGCGGCTACAAAGGCCGGCATGGGCTTGCTGGCGTGGATCCACCACGTACTTCAATCGCAGGCCAGGGTGGTTGGCGGCGTTGGAACCGTGTATCTGGCCCATGCGCCCGCAGCCGATCAGTGCGACATCGATTCGTTCCACAATAGGCTCCTGAGTCGCCGTTCCAGAAATAGAATTTTCATTCGTTTTTATAATGTAATAGAATTTCCAAAGCAATGCCTTTGTTGCATCTGCCCCCGTCGCAGGCGGGGAACCGACCCCAAGGAGTGGCTGCATGACCGATTTGCCCAACCCGCCCAAGACCGCAGAAGAGCTGCGTGCGGCGATCCTCCAGCGCTATGAATCGCTCAGCAAACGCCTGCAGCAGATTGCGCGCTACGTCCTCGACGAGCCGAACGCCGTGGCATTGGAAACGTTGGCAGTACTGTCCGAGCGCACCGGCGTACAGCCGTCCGCGATCGTCAGGTTCGCCAAGTCTTTCGGATTCGATGGCGCCACCCAGATGCAGCGGTTGTTTCGTGACGGGCTGCTGTCGGGCCACGTGTCGCCGGATTACGGCGAGCGGGTGCGCGAGTTCAGCCAGAACCTGGAGGGCAAGCCGCTCGACGACCCCGCGCAGATGCTTTCCGAGTTCGTCGACGGCAACGTCATGGCTCTCCACAACCTGCAGAAAATCGTCGGTCGCGATGAACTGAGCCGGGCGGTACGCCTGATTGCCCAGGCCGACACGGTCTATGTGACCGGCGTGCGCCGCTCGTTTCCAGTGGCGGCTTACCTTGCTTACTCACTGCATCAGGCCGACAAGAAAGCCAGTTTCATCGACAGCATTGGCGGCATGGCGCTGCAGCAGATCCACGCGATTTCCCCGCGTGATCTGCTCATCGCCGTCAGCTACCACCCGTATGCCGAGGAAACCGTGCGCCTGGTCGAGGCCGCAGTCGAGCGAGGCTGCAAGGTGTTGTCGATGAGTGACAGCCTGGTCAGTCCGGTCGCCAAGCCGGCGACCCAGGTGCTACAGGTGCGCGAGGCCGAGATACGGAAGTTCCGTTCATTGTCGGCGTCGATGTGTCTGGCGCAGGCGCTGGTCATCTCGTACGCCTTTGCCGCCACTCAACAGGCGAACAAGACGACGCTGAAAAAGAAGTCCCAGCCTGCAAAAAAATGAAACATATGTTGCTTTTATCCAACAATTGGAATATATGTTACATCCATTGGGGGCGATTGGCGTCCGCCATTGGCAAGGTAGGGCCTGCATGGCATCCACGGAGTTTCAGTACGACCTGATCACCATCGGGCGTTCCAGCATCGACCTGTACGGCGAACAGGTCGGTGGCAGGCTCGAGGACATGACGTCCTTTGCCAAGTACATCGGTGGCAGCCCGACCAACACCGCGGTCGGTGCGGCCCGGCTGGGCCTGCGCAGTGCGCTGCTGACCCGTGTGGGCGCCGACCATTTCGGCCGCTTTATCCGCGAGCAACTGGTCCGCGAAGGCGTTGCCACCCGCGGCGTCCTGGAAGATCGGGAGCGCTTGACCGCCTTGGTATTCCTGGGAATACGCGATCCGGATACGTTTCCGTTGATCTTCTATCGGGAGAACTGCGCCGACATGGCGCTGCAGACCAGCGATGTGGACCCTGACTTCATCGCCGCCGCCGGTGCGGTCCTGATCAATGGCACCCATCTTTCGCAGCCTGGGGTTTTCGCGGCTTCCGTGCGCGCCTGCGAAATCGCGCGTGCGGCTGGTGCACGGGTCATCTTCGACATCGATTATCGGCCGGTCCTGTGGGGACTGACCGGCAAGGACGCGGGGGAGAACCGGTTCGTCGCCCACGAAGCGGTCACCGCCCGCCTGCAGCAGGTGCTGCCGTTGTGCGATTTGATCGTAGGCACCGAGGAGGAAATGCATATCCTCGGTGGCAGCACCGATACCATCCAGGCTTTGCGCGCGGTACGCGCCAGGACCGATGCACTGCTGGTCTGCAAGCGTGGGCCGCACGGCTGTTCCGCATTCCCGGAAGCCATTCCCGCCAGTCTTGACGAGGGGATCGTCGGGCGTGGCTTCCGGGTTGAAGTGTTCAACGTCCTCGGTGCCGGCGATGCGTTCATGGCCGGTTTCCTGCGCGCCTGGCTGCGCCAGCAGCCGCTGGAGGCCTGCTGCGAATACGGCAACGCGTGCGGCGCCATCGTGGTGTCACGTCATGGTTGCTCGCCGGCCATGCCGACCTGGGAGGAACTGCAGCAGTTCCTGTCCAGCGAGCAACGACCACATCGACTGCGCGATGACCGTGCATTGGAGCAATTGCATTGGGCTACCACCCGGCATGGCCATTGGCCGCAACTGATGGTGTTGGCGATGGATCACCGCAGCCAGTTCGAAGCGTTATGCCAACAGGTGGGTGCCGACCCCGCTCGCATTCCCGACTTCAAGGCACTGGCATTGAAGGCAGTGGACCGTCTGGCCAAAGGCGACCCGCGCTTTGGCGTGTTGCTTGATGGAAGATTTGGCATGCGCGGCCTGGAAGCAGCGGCCGACCATGACTACTGGATTGGCCGCCCCATCGAGTTGCCCGGTTCCTGTCCGTTGCAGTTCGAAGCCGACCAGGATGTCGCCACCGAGCTGATGACCTGGCCAGCGAATCATGTGGTCAAGTGCCTGGTTTTCTATCATCCAGACGACCCGGAAGACCTGCGCGAGCGACAGGAGAGGCAGCTGCTGCGCCTGCAGGACGCGGCCCGCAAGACACGCCACGAGTTGCTGGTGGAGATTATCGCGTCGCGCAATGGCGGCATTGATGATGACACCATCCCGCGTGCAATCCAGCGCTTGTACGATCTCGGCATACATCCGGACTGGTGGAAGCTCGAGCCAAGCGACAGCTTGCGTGCCTGGGCCAACATCGAAACCACGATCCTGGCTAACGATCCGCATTGCCGCGGGGTAGTGCTGTTGGGTCTTTCTGCGCCCGAGGAACAACTGATCGCGTCTTTCCAGGCTGCAGCGCAGACGTCGATCGTCAAGGGATTCGCTGTCGGACGCACCATCTTTGCCGATGCCGCCGAGCAATGGCTGGCCGGTCGCATCGATGACGAAGCCGCCATCGACTGCCTGGCTGGCAGATTACGGGTGCTGGTAGATGCCTGGCATCAGGCAAAATCGGTAGCCGGCGGCATCGCCGGTCCGAGGAGCTGAGATGGACACGATTCGACTGACTGCTGCACAGGCAACGGTTCGCTGGTTGTGCGCGCAGCACGTAGCAATCGAAGGACAAGAGGTGCCTTACTTCGCGGGCGTATGGGCAATCTTCGGCCATGGCAACGTTGCTGGGCTGGGTGAAGCGCTGCATGCCGTGTCTGATCAGCTGCCGACCTGGCGCGCTCATAGCGAACAGGGCATGGCCCACGCGGCCATCGCCTATGCCAAGCAGATGCGCAGGCAACGCGCGATGATCTGCACAACCTCCATCGGGCCAGGTGCGACCAACCTGGTGACCGCCGCCGCCCTGGCGCATGTCAATCGCCTGCCGCTACTGCTGCTGCCGGCGGATGTGTTCGCCAATCGGCGGCCGGATCCGGTGCTGCAACAGGTAGAGGATTTCGCTGATGGCACCGTCACCGCCAATGATTGCCTGCGGCCGGTATCACGATACTTCGACCGGCTGCTCCGGCCGGAACAGATCCTCGACGCCTTGCCCAAGGCAATGGCGACGTTGCTGGACCCGGCCAACTGCGGCCCGGTAACGCTTGCGTTCTGCCAGGATGTACAGGCAGAAGCCTTCGACTATCCCAGCGCGTTTTTCCAGCGCAGGGTATGGCGGCAGCGGCGTCAGCCGAGCGATCCCGAAGAGCTGCATGCGCTGGCCGAGGCCTTGCGCAAGGCGGAGCGCCCACTGTTCATCGCCGGTGGCGGAGTATTGTACAGTCGCGCCGAGTCGGAACTGGCGACGTTTGCGCGGCGTTTCGGGGTGCCCGTTGCCGAGACCCAGGCGGGCAAGGGTTGTTTGCCTTGGGACCACCCATGCGCCGTCGGTGCGATCGGTGTGACAGGCACCAGCGTGGCCAACAAGTTAGCGGAGCAATCCGATCTGGTCGTCGGCGTGGGTACGCGTCTGCAGGATTTCACCACCGGCTCGCGCAGCCTGTTTGGACAGCGCGCCTTGTTCCAGATCAACGTGCAGGCGTTCGACGCATACAAGCACGCCGCGCAGCCCGTGATTGGTGACGCACGCCGGGTGTTGCAGGATCTGGCGTGCGAACTTGGCGACTGGAAAGCCGACGGCACGAATGACCTCGGCCCGGCCCGGGAGCAATGGAACGCTGCGGCCGCGGACGCGACCAGCGGTCCCGGCGATCAGCGCCGTCCCAGTGACGCGCAGGTCATTGGCGCCGTGCAGGAGGCCATGGCGGACGATGCGGTGGTGGTCTGTGCCGCTGGCGGGCTGCCTGGCGAACTGCACAAGTTGTGGCGATGCGCACGCCCCGGCGGTTACCACCTGGAGTATGGATTCTCCTGCATGGGGTACGAGATTGCAGGCGGGCTGGGCGTGCGGATGGCCGAACCGGAACGCGAAGTCGTAGTCATGGTCGGTGACGGCAGCTATCTGATGCTGAATTCGGAACTGGCCACTTCGGTGATGCTGGCGCAGAAGTTGATTGTCGTCCTGCTCGACAATGGCGGTTACGGCTGCATCAACCGACTGCAGGTTGCAACCGGCGGTGCGGGCTTCAACAACCTGTTGATGGATACGCGTCATGCGGTGCTGCCGGCGATCGACTTCGCCGCCCACGCGCGAAGCCTGGGGGCAAATGCGGAAAAGGTCGCGACCCTGGCTGAACTGTCTGCCGCGCTGGCCCGCGCCCGCGCCGCCGCCAGCACCAGCGTGGTGGTCATCGAAACCGACCCATTGAAGACTACCGACGCCGGTGGCTGGTGGTGGGATGTTGCGGTGCCTGAAGTTTCCGAGCGCCCCGAAGTCAACGCTGCCCGCCAGGCTTACGAGGCCGGCGCGCGCATGAAAAGAGATCTGTCATGAGCATACGATTTGGTGTCAGCCCGATTGCCTGGGCCAACGACGACATGCCCGAACTCGGGGGCGAGACGCCACTGGAAAGTATCCTGAAGGATATCCAGGAGCTGGGCTTCGAAGGGGTCGAGCTGGGCGGAAAGTTTCCGCGCGACCCGGCCACGCTCAAGCCGTTGATGGCCCGCTACGGCCTGGACCTGATTGGGGGCTGGTACAGCGGCGAACTGCTGCTGCGTGATGCGCAGGCGGAAATCGCTGCCATGCAGCCACATCTTGCCTTGCTCAAAGCAATGGGCAGCGAAGTGTTCGTGTTTGCCGAAACCAGTAACGCGGTGCACGGAAACCGGCGTACGCCCTTGACCGGCAGCCCCCGTTTGCAGGCATCCGAATGGCCGCTGTTTGGCCAGCGCATGACCGCCGTTGCGGACCATGTCCAGGCGCATGGATTGAAGTTCGCCTATCACCATCACCTGGGTACAGTAGTCGAGCGCGCCGAGGACCTTGAAGCTTTTATTGCCAACACAGGGGCTTCGGTGGGGCTCACGCTGGATACCGGCCACGCCGCCCTCGGCGGGATCGACTCGCTGCGAATCATCGCCGAGCACCCGCGACGCATAGCCCATGTGCACTGCAAGGACGTCCGCCTGGAACGATTCGAGTCATCCTGGAAACAGGGCGAAAGCTTCCTTGATGGCGTGCTGGGCGGGATGTTCACCGTGCCAGGCGACGGTGCATTGGACTACGCACGGATCATGGAGGCCTTGGCTGATATCGGCTATCAGGGCTGGATCGTGATCGAGGCCGAGCAGGACCCGGCGCTTGCCGATCCACGCCGCTATGCGGCTGCCGGTCTGGCCGAGCTTCAACGCCAGGCCCGGCGCGTGGGGTTGACCGGATGAGCACCCTGCGTGTCCGACCGCATGCTCCCGATTGCGATGGCAGCGTCCTGCAGGTCACCCCGGATAGTGCCGGCTGGAAGTACGTCGGTTTCCAGCTGGTGCGATTGAGCCAGGGCCAACGCTTCCATGGCAACCATCCCGGGCGCGAAACCTGTCTGGTCATCGTCGCCGGCAAGGCGCAGGTCCACGCCGGCGCCCAGCAGTTCTCCGAGGTGGGCGGGCGTGCCAGTCCATTCGAGGATTGTGCGCCCGGTGCAGTCTATCTGCCCGCCGGGATGGACTTCACCGTTGTCGCCGACGGTGATGTCGAACTGGCCATCTGCACCGCTCCAGGATCCATCGGCTTGCCGGCGCGGCAAATCGATGCTACCCGGATGTCGCGTGAGATCCGCGGCAGCGGCACCAACACCCGGTACGTGCGTAACATCCTGCCGCAGACAGAAGCTGCCGACAGCTTGCTGGTGGTGGAGGTCATTACGCCTGCCGGACACTGGTCCAGCTATCCGCCCCACAAGCACGACACCGCGCAGCAAGGCCAGGAAACCGCACTCGAGGAAACCTACTACCACCGGCTGCAACCTTCGCAAGGTTTTGCATTCCAGCGCGTCTACACCGATGACCGGACGTTGGACGAGACCATCGCCGTCGAAGATGGGGACGTCGTCATGGTGCCGCGTGGTTACCACCCAGTCGGCACGCCTCACGGATACCAGTTGTATTACCTCAACGTCATGGCGGGGCCGCACCGGCAATGGATCTTCCGTAACGATCCAGCGCACGACTGGATCGCACGACGCCAGGACTGAACTTTGCAAGCACCGACGCCAAGAGGAAAACCCATGCGCACTCTTCATCACTTCATCGGCGGCCGTCAGGTCGCCGGTGCTTCCGGTCATTTCGGCGAAATTTTCGATCCAAATACCGGCGCCGTCCAGGCGCGAGTGCCGCTGGCACGGCAGGACGAACTGGATCAGGCCGTGGCCGACGCGGAGATCGCGCAGCGAAGCTGGGCGCAGGTCAACCCCCAGCGCCGCGCCCGGGTGATGTTCGAGTTCAAACGGCTTCTGGAAGTTCACATGGAGGAACTGGCGAAGCTCCTGTCGAGTGAGCACGGCAAAGTCATCGACGATGCCAAGGGTGATATCCAGCGCGGTCTTGAGGTCATAGAGTTTTCCTGCGGGATTCCGCACCTGCTCAAGGGCGAGTACACACAGGGAGCGGGACCGGGTATCGACGTATTTTCCGCACGCCAGCCGCTGGGTGTGGTCGCAGGCATCACTCCGTTCAATTTCCCGGCGATGATCCCGATGTGGATGTTTGGGCCCGCGATCGCAAGCGGCAATGCCTTCATCCTCAAGCCGTCGGAGCGTGACGCCTCGGTGCCGGTGCGTCTGGCGGAACTGATGCTTGAAGCAGGCTTGCCTGCCGGTGTGCTCAACGTGGTCCACGGCGACAAGGAAACGGTGGAAGCGATACTGCGCCATCCAACGGTCAAGGCGGTCAGCTTTGTCGGTTCCTCCGACATTGCGCAGTCGGTGTACGCGTTGGGCAGTCAGCACGGCAAGCGCATGCAGGCAATGGGAGGCGCCAAGAACCACGGCATCGTGTTGCCGGATGCGGACCTGGACCAGACCGTTGCCGATTTGATCGGTGCCGCCTATGGTTCTGCCGGCGAGCGTTGCATGGCGCTGCCCGTAGTCGTGGCAGTGGGCGAAGCCACTGCCAATGCGCTGAGGGAGCGCTTGGTTGCGGCCATCGGCAAGCTGCGTGTCGGCGTGTCCGGCGATCCGCAGGCCCACTTCGGCCCGGTCATCACCGCAGAACACAAGGCACGCATTGCCCGCCATGTCCAGGCCGGCGTGGATGAAGGTGCCGAACTGGTGATCGACGGCCGCGGTTTCGAACTGGCGGGCCACGAGGGCGGCTTCTTCCTGGGACCATGCCTGTTCGATCACGTCAAGCCCGGCATGAAGACCTACGAAGAGGAAATCTTTGGTCCGGTGCTGCAGATCATGCGGGTTGAAACGTTCGAGCAGGCGCTGCAACTGCCAAGCCGGCATCAGTATGGCAATGGAGTGACCATCTTCACCCGCAATGGCGATGCGGCGCGGGAGTTCGCCGAGCGTGTCGAGGTGGGCATGGTCGGCATCAACGTGCCGATTCCGGTACCGGTGGCTTATCACAGCTTCGGCGGTTGGAAGCGCTCAGGCTTTGGCGACCTCAATCAGTACGGCGTGGATGGCGTTCGCTTCTTTACCCGGACCAAAACGGTGACCCAGCGCTGGCCCAGAGGTGGCGCGGTCTCGGACCAGAGTTTCGTGATTCCCACGATGCGCTAGATAGGGAATTTTCTTCATGGCGTTGACGAACAAGTGACGTGAACAACGCAGGTCAAGGTGTTCCTGGGAGGGAATCGTGACGGGTGGAATCCTGAGGTTTTTCGCGACGGGGAGCAGCGCTTCG
The DNA here is from genome assembly GCF_001431405.1 of Pseudoxanthomonas dokdonensis. Lineage (GTDB taxonomy): Bacteria > Pseudomonadota > Gammaproteobacteria > Xanthomonadales > Xanthomonadaceae > Pseudoxanthomonas_A > Pseudoxanthomonas_A dokdonensis. The sequence goes on along the minus strand of NZ_LDJL01000006.1, from coordinate 68,469 downwards.
CCGTTGCAGGATGCAGGTCAGATTGATGCCCTGTACAAGCGGCACAGGTTCCGGGTGATGCTGGCGATAACCCTGGGATACGGGCTGATCTACACCTGCCGGCTCGCATTGGGCGTGGTGAAGAAGCCATTGATCGATGCCGGGGTATTCTCGCCAACCGACCTGGGGATGATCGGTTCGGCGTTGTTCTATACCTACGCCATCGGCAAGCTGACCAACGGTTTCCTCGCCGATCACGCCAATATTCGTCGCTTCCTGGGTTTCGCGTTCCTGATGACCGCGTTGTGCAATCTTGCAATGGGCTTCACTACCACTTTGTGGGTGGCGGTGGTGCTGTGGGGGCTCAACGGCTGGTTCCAGAGCTTTGGCGCTCCCGGTGGGGTGGTGGCCATGACCAGTTGGTTCTCCAATCGCGAGCGCGGTCGCGCCTATGGCGTGTGGAGCACCGCCCATTCCATCGGCGAAGGCCTGACCTTTCTGGTGGTCGGCAGCGCGGTGGCGGTGCTGGGCTGGCGATGGGGGTATTGGGGGCCGGGTTTGATCGGGCTGGCGACTGCGGTTGGCTGCTATCTGTTGATACAGGACCGGCCACAGACCCTGGGCTTGCCGGAGGTCAATGACTGGAAGAATGATCACTACGCGGGAACGACCAAGCCCGGCATCGGATCCGTCCTCCGGCTCCAGCTCTCGATCCTCAGGATCCCCGCCATCTGGGTGCTCTGTCTGGCCAGCGCAACGACCTATGTCACCCGTTACGCAATCAACTCCTGGGGCATCCTGTACCTGCAGGAAGCCCGTGGCTACAGTCTTCCACAAGCGGGCACGCTGTTGATGATCAGCACGCTCGCCGGCATGGCCGGAGCAATCGCGTTCGGCTTCATCTCCGACAAGTTCTTCGACGCACGCCGGCCACCGGTCAACCTGCTGTTCGGAATCCTGGAATTGGCGGGGTTGTGCCTGTTCTTCTTCGGCCCCAACAGCTTGCCGGTGATGGTCACTGGCATGCTGATGTTCGGCATGGGCCTGACCGGGCTGGTGACATCGCTAGGAGGATTGTTCGCCGTGGACATCGCGCCCAAGAGAGTAGCCGGAGCGGCGATGGGGGTGATCGGCATTTTCAGCTACATCGGGGCCGCGTTGCAGGAACAGGTGTCGGGTGTGTTGATAGAAAAAGGCATGCGCGTGGTCGGTGATGCGCGCAGCTACGATTTCGGCCCCGTTATCTGGTTCTGGATCGGGTCTTCCATCGTTTCCATGCTGCTGGCCGCCAGCCTGTGGCGAACCCGCCTACGAGATTGAGGTTGCATAGTGATCACAGCTTCCCCTGAACTGGCCGCGATGATCGAAGCGGCGAAAACCGCCGGGGCTGGCCTGCGCCGGCATTTCGGACAACTTTCCGCGCTCGGCGTCCGGGCCAAGAGCGGCCCGGCCGACCTGGTCTCGATCGCTGACGAGGAAGCCGAGCGCTGCGTACGACGGGTGCTGGAGAAAACACGCCCGGGTTACAGCTTCCTGGGTGAGGAAGGGGGGGCTTCCATCGGCGGCGATGACGCCAACAGCTGGATTGTCGACCCGCTCGATGGCACCACCAACTTCCTGTTTGGTTGTCCACTGTGGGGCGTCAACGTCGCTCTGGCACGCGAGGGTCAGGTCATCGCTGGCGTGACCTACCTTCCGATGCTGGATGAGTTGTACGTTGCCGAGCTGGGCAAGGGCTGCTGGTTGAACGGCGGGCGGTTACGGGTGTCTTCACGTGCCACGCTGGTCGAGTCGGTGCTGGCGTGCGGCATTCCGTTCGCCGGCAAGCCGGATCATCCGCTGTTCGCCCGCGAGATGGCATTGTTGAGCGGCCAGGTCGCCGGCATCCGCCGCACCGGCGCTTGCGCGGTCGACATGGCCTGGGTCGCGGCGGGCCGTTGGGACGCCTACTGGGAGCGCGCCCTGAATGCATGGGACATGGCGCCGGGCGTAATCCTGGTGAAGGAAGCCGGCGGCGTGGCGACATCGGCGGACGGGCGCGCGCTGGACCTTTACGGCAACAACGTGTGTGTTTCGAATGGCGCAATCCACGGATTGTTGATGGCGCAATTGCAGCAGGCCAGTAACGAGGTGGGTGCATGAGGGCCGGGCGACGTGGTTTCCTGCGCGGTGCCGGCATCGCAGGCTTTCTGGCGTTGATGCCACGTGCGATCGCCGAGGTGCTCGGCTATCCGCGTGCCTTGCAGGGGCCGATGGTAGGTGCGCCGGGACCTGGTCATTTCTGCATCTGGGTACGGGCCAGTGGCGCGTTCGAAGTGAGCCTGGAGTACTCGGAGGATCGCGAGTTCAATAAGGTCTTCAAAGGTTCGAGCGCCGTCGCCGACGCGGCCAACAATGGCTGCGTGGTATTGCGTGCCGAAGGCCTGAAACCGGATACCACGTACTGGTACCGGCTCAAGTACGCGGGTCAGAGCGACCGCTTCCAGTATCTGCCGCACCGGACCCGCACCGCGCCCGCTGGCAATGCTGGCTTCCGGGTGGCGTTTGGCTCCTGTTGCCGCATCCAGTTCGATCCTGAGCAGCGTATCTGGAACGCGGTGCGTGCGTTGGAGCCGGACATGTTCCTGTGGCTGGGCGACAACATCTATGCCGACAGCGACCAAGAGGGCGCGCTGGTCGATCTGTACGGACGCGGTCGCACGGTTGAACGACTGGAGCCTCTGCTGCGTGCGACGCCGCAACTGGCAACCTGGGATGACCACGATTTCGGCTACAACGACTCCGATGGACGCAGCCCGTACAAAGCCGATGCATTGCGTATCTTCAAGCAGTTCTGGGCCAATCCCGGATATGGCGAAAGCGACAATCCCGGCGTGTATTTCAAGCAGCATTATGGTGGCGTCGACTTCTTCGTGCTTGATGGCCGTTACCATCGCGACCCGACCGACAAGGTTGACGACGCCAACAAGACGATGCTGGGCGCACGCCAGAAAGCCTGGCTCAAGCGCGAGCTCAAAGCCAGTCGCACACCGTTCAAGGTCTTGGCCATCGGAGGCGGCTGGTCTTCCGCGGAGAACGAGAAAGGCGGCGACTCGTGGGGCGTCTACCTGACCGAACGCAACGAGCTGTTCGACTTCATCCGCGACGAGGACATCGGCGGTGTCGTCTGCATCTCCGGTGACTCACACATGGGTGAACTCAACTGCATTCCGCGTTCGCAGGCGGGTGGCTATGACATCTATGATTTCTGCTCGTCACCGCTGGCACAGATGCCGGCCAACAAGAACCTGCGCCAGGTTCCGGAGGTGCGGGTGCGCGATACCTGGACGCGCTCGGTCAACGTGGGCCTCCTGCACTTCGACATGGACGCGGATACACCGACGTTGCGCTACACGTTGCACGACGTGATGGGTGAGGCGGTATGGGAACCCCTGGTGCTGACGCCAGGGGATCTGCGCAACGGTGCCAGCACCTGGCAGGAAAAGTCCGATCCCGAGGAACTAAGGCGCCTGCAGCGCTTCCGCGATGGCGGGGGCTACTATGGCCAGGACATGCCATCGGGTTGGCCTAGCCGCCCATATCACGACGGAACGCCAGGCTGACGTAGCCTGGCGTGCGACGCTGTCGAAGTTCAATTTCGTCGACCGGTTGCCGATCCCTTGGACCATCATATTTTTCCCGACTTTCACTGAAGTCACGGCCGAAAAGATCGGTGGCCTCGGCCCTCATCCGCCAGCGCTGGCCCAGGCGCTGCTCTGCATAAAGAGTCCAGCCTGCGCCTTCTGCTTCACGCTTGATTTCGTCGAAGCGATACTTGGTCTTTCGTTCGCCAATGTGTTCTATCAACAAGCCCCAGCTGAACCCGCGCTCGGCGAGGTCCTGGCTGATTTCGATTTCACCTTCGAATGGCTTTTCCTCCGAAATAGCGCGCTCATTGCCGGTCACCGGGTCGGTCACCCGGCTGTTGCGCCACAACAACGCGGAACGGATTCGCCCACCCACCAGGCCAATCCCCTCCAACGGGGTTGAGTAATCGAGGCTGAAGGTGTCGCGTGTACCGCTGCCGATATTGCCGGGGGCGTCAAAGCCGCCATCGTCACTGCTCACCAGTACCCGATCGACCACGTCCGTGATCCAGTCATGGCTCAAGCCCAGGGTAAGTGCACCATCATTGGCGAAAGTATGTTCCCACGCTGCGGCAAGTTGCCAGGTCTTGTCCGGTTGCAGTTGTGCGTTGCCTGCGCTGACCGAATCCGAATCCAGCGAGGCGGACGCGGCGAAATCCTCGAAATCGAGCTGGCCGACTTCGCGTGCCAGCGACGCGCGAAACTGATCGTTGCCATCCATATCCCAACGCAGCGCCAAGCGTGGTTTGGGGTAGCGAAACGAACGCCTCAGCTGGATATCGCCAGTTTGCGCGATATAGGATGTCTCCAGTGTAAGTCCTGCATCCAGGCTCAAGTCCGGACGTGGTACCCAGGTGGTGCCCAGCGCGAATTCCGCGCGTTTCTCTTCCACACGGGTACGCGAACCCGGCAGATAGGTCGGCGTGCCATTTTCATCCAGTCGACTGTCGCTGGCCAGGAAATTGAATGCCCCTTCCAGCGACGCATTGAATGACAGGCTTGCGGAACGCAGATGGGTCAGTTCCATCCGGCCTATGCTTTCGCCGCTGTCGTTGCTTTTCGCGAAGCGTTCGGTATCGTCGCCCTCCAGCGAATGTTCCCGCTCTTCCAGCCAGCCCAGTTGCTGCAGAGCAACCAGCTCTAACGTCGTATTGTTGCCGAGAGAGCGCACGAAGCGCGCTCCCAGCTCCGCTTCATGGCTGTCTTCGCGTTCCCTGATCCGTTCGTCGTCATCGCTGGCGGTGGACGACCACATGCGGCTGTCGGCGCGCACCTGTTCGCCACGCAGGGCCGCGGTCACTGTCAGGCGACCGCCTGCAAGCGGACGCCGCCAACTGGCGTTGGCCTCAGCGTCGTCCTTGACGGTGCGGGTATCCCATTGCTGCAATCGGGTCGCGGAGTTCGATGGCTGGTCTATCCGGATGGTGCCGCGACCGGTGTCATCATCCAGTTCCGGTTGCAGCTTCACGCTGAATTCCAGTGCACTGTCATCGGCACGGCGCCCGTATTCCCATTGCAGTGCCGGTGCGGCCCAGCCATCGGTGGCAGTGACCGCACCAGCTTCAAACGCGGACTCCACACTGGCCTTGCGATGGGGGACGACATTGGCCAGCAGCGCGTATCCACCCATGTCCACACCAGGGGCACCACTTCGAATCAGCTCGACGCGCTCCACCGTACTCGCGGGAATGCGCTTCAGCAGGCTGCCGATATCCTCGCGCTTGCTGGCAGGGCGCGCGCCATCGATGAGGACATTGCCCAGCGCGGCTGCATAGCCCCGCACGTCGGCATCGGCTTCGATGATGCTGAAGCCCGGTAGCCGGGATACCATGTCATATGCATCCTTGGGAGCGGCGCTGCTGAAATAGCTGGCGGGATAGGATTCGGTGGCGGCGGTGGTGGCAGGAATGTCCTGGGCATATGCCGGTGGCATCGTCAGCAGGCTGCCAAGAACAGCCACCGACAGCGCGGAACATGCGATATTTCGAATCATGCGGTGGTGCTCCCCTGGGCCATGCAGTGAGGTTGCACCCTCGGCGCTGACAGGCCGCAGGCAGGGGGTGTCAGGTTGTTGTCAGCTACGCCTTTGCATGCTGGAGCCATGAACAGATTCCCACGCAAGTACCGCCCATTCGCCACGCTGGCACTTGTCCTTGCCGTGACCGTGTTGCCCGTGTCAGTGGCACTGGCCGACAAGGATGATCACGTGGAGGCACGTGAGCTATTACGTCGCGGTGAAATCCTGCCTTTGCCGGAAATACTGGATATGGCCCAGCGGCATGTCGCCGGCGACATCATTGAAGTGGAGCTAGAGCGCGAGGACAGCGGCTGGGAGTACAAGGTCAAGGTACTGACTTCGACCGGGCGCCTGAAGAAAGTCACCTTAAATGCACGCAACGGTGCGCTGATAAAAATCAAGGACGATTGATGCGTTGCCTTGTCGTTGAAGATGATCCCGATATCCGCAACGATCTGGCGCGGGCGCTGGAGGTCGCTGGTTTCAACGTCGATGCGGTTGGTGATGGAAAAACTGCGTGGTACCAGGGAGATGTCGAAGACTACGACGCTGCCATCCTCGATCTTGGCCTTCCGCAGCTTGATGGGCTCAGTGTCCTGCGTCGTTGGCGTGATGCGGGCAGGTCATTTCCGGTGATTGTGGTGTCAGCACGCGGTGACTGGACTGAGAAGGTCGAGGGAATCGAAGCTGGCGCCGATGACTACATTGCCAAGCCGTTCCAGATGGGAGAATTGATTGCGCGCGTGCGCGGCCTGGTGCGGCGCAGCGCGGGACGGGTGAGCAATGTGGTGGAGATTGGGCAACTGCGACTGGATACCATGCGCATGTCGGCCACTTATGCCGGTGCACCGGCCCGGCTGTCCCCCCTGGAGTACCGGCTGCTTGATTATCTGGCTCACCAGCCGGGACGCGCGGTCACCGCCGGTGAACTGGCCGAGCACCTGTATGGCGCCACGGACAGTGGCGATGCCAATGCCATCGAAGCCATCGTGGCGCGTCTACGACGCAAGTTCGGCGCGGATTTGATCGTGACGCGGCGCGGCTTCGGTTATTTGCTAATGGTGTCGGATTGATCACGCGATCACTGCGCTGGCGCCTGTTGCTGGCGGCTGCCGCCGCCGTACTGGTAGCGTTGGTGCTGTCATGGTTGTTCATGACGTTGTTGTTCCAGCGCCATCTGGAGCGCCGCCTGCAATCAGAGTTGAGCCGCGACGGCCTGGCGCTGGTGGCGGCGCTGTCTTTGGATGAACAGGGCAGGCCAGCACTGGAGCGGGAACTCAGTGACCCGAGGTTGCAGAAGCCCGGGGGGGGCTATTACTGGCAGATATCGACGGCGCAGGGCGTGCTGCGTTCGCGTTCGCTGTGGGATACCGCCTTGCCGGTACCGACACGGGCGCCCATCGACACCTGGCGCGTCATCGAGATGGTGGGCCCGCTTGGCCAGTCATTGATGGGGCTTGAGCGTCGCTTGGTACTGGAGCGTAATCGCGCCGTCGTGATCCAGTTGGCCCAGGACGTGCAACCGCTGGAGATGGCCCGCACCGAGTTTGGACGTGAGCTTGGACTTTTTCTGGTGTTGCTGTGGCTGGTGTTGTCGGCGGCGGCCTGGGGACAGGTAAGCCTGGGCCTGCGGCCGTTGCGGCGCATCCGCGGCGACCTCTCCGGCCTGCAGGAAAACGCCGGGTCGCGATTGCCGTCGTCAGGCCTGCGCGAAATCCAGCCGCTGACCGACGCCATCAATGCGCTGGCCGACGTACGTGAGCGCGATCTGCAGGTCGCCCGGCGACGTGCTGGCGATCTGGCACATGGCTTGAAGACGCCGCTGGCGGCGATGGCGGCCCAGAGCCGACGTGCGCGAGCCGCAGGTGCGATTGATGCGGCCGACGGAATGGACCGCGCCGTTGCCGCGATCCAGGCCACCGTCGATGCCGAACTTGCGCGCGCACGCGTCGCGGCGGCGGCCAACATGCCGCTGGGCGTATCGGCGCTGCGGCGGGTGGTGGAGAACCTGATCGCGGTACTCGAACGCACGGAGAGCGGTAGTCGTATCGCATTCACCGTCGAGGTGCCCGCGAGTCTGGTGTTGGCAGTGCCGGTCGACACGTTGTCAGAAATCATCGGCGCGCTGCTTGAGAATGCCGTGCGCTATGCCAAGCGCCAGATCAGCGTCAGCGCCAGCGCCGGGCCCGGTTGGACCGCAATCCGGATCGAGGACGACGGTCCGGGCATCGCCGATGGCTCGATGCAGCAGGCGTTGATGCGCGGCGGCCGGCTGGATGAGTCGGGACACGGCACGGGCCTGGGACTGGCCATAGCCGGAGACCTGATCACCGCGACGCAGGGAAGTCTGGAACTGGGTCAATCGACGTTTGGCGGGCTGCTGGTGACAATCCTGTGGCCAGGCCATGCTGGCGCGGCTCGACGGCTCAAAGGCCGCGATGATGGTTGATCCGGATCCGCAGTGCCCAACCTCGTGCGGGCTGCTTGAGCCAGGCACGCTTCAGCGATACGGCCCCGGCCCGCTCCAGACCAGTTCGCCCTGTTTGTAGACGCGCTGCATGGTCACCACTTTGCGGGCATCGCCGATGGCATCCATTTCCGGCGAACCGGGATCGACCGAGCGGCATTTGCCGGAGCCGCGCTTGATGGCGATCTGGATGTCGCAGACCATGTAGTAGCGGGTGCCGGGCAGGGGGATGGACAGTTCCTTGATGCCGGCATCGGCCCAGGCACGTAATTTGTCGTCGCTCAGTACTTCGTAATAGACCAGGTAGCCGCCCAGCTCCATGCTCGGGCCGGAGGCGCTGATGTCGCGGCCGCGACCGTTGCGCACCGCCGGGCTGGCGGACAGGCCGGCATTTTCCGGCGCGGTCTCCCTGGGCAGCATGCCCGGCGGTTGTCCGGTCCACAGCTCGGGGCGGCGGCTTTGCGAAGGCGGCGGTGGATCGCTCGGCTGTTGTGCCGGGCTGGGTGCCGGTTCAGCGCTCGGCGCTGTCGGCTGCGGTTGTGGCGTGGCCTGTTGCTGGACCGGCGGTATCGGCTGGTCGGCGCGGTCGACCAGGGTGGATTGCAGGCGCGAGGCCGCGCGTGCCGGTTTGGCCGGCTTCTTGTTGGCCAATGGCTTGGGCTTCTTGATCGGTTCCGGCGCTGGCTGCCGGGTCTGGCCCGGCTGGCCGATGAAGCGCACCTGGGTGCGGCTGCCGCCGGCGGCGCTTTGTGGCGAGCTGACAATCGGCGGCGACGAATGCAGCAGGATCAGCAGCATCAGCAGGTGCAGCAGGGCGCTGCAAAGCGCGGCAAACCAGCGCTGCAGGCGTTCGATTCTGGGTTCGGGCCGGGCTTCCGGAACGACTGGATGTTGGCTCATGCCGCCGGCGGTAGGTGGGGGGGACGGGCTTGCATCGGCAATCGACAACGGACGGCGTGGGGAGTTCCACATCGTAACGTGCGCGTGCCGGTCCCGCTGTGTTCATCGCAGGCGCGTGGAGGCGGTGGCCTGCCACGCACCGCCGCGGGTACGGCGGCGCGGCCTGTCTGCCGGCGGTGCGGCTCAGGCTTTCCTGCGGGTGCTGGCCGGCGTCTTGCGCACGGCCCTGGGCCTGGACACCGCCTCGCCAGCGGCTTGCCTGGCGGTCGATGGCGGTTGCTGCGCGGCCAGCTCGTCGCCATGCAGGGTCATCAACGACTCCAGCAGGTGTTCATCGGTGCTCGAGCACACGCCCAGCAGCAGCACTTCCTCGCAGCCTTCGGCGGCGATGTAGGCGTGGCCCATGTTGGAATCGATGTACACCGACTGCCCGGCTTCCAGGATGATCGGGTCATAGAACTCGGTGTGGACCTCGGCACGGCCCTCGAGCACGTGGATGTATTCCTCGCCGGAGTGGTGGACCAGTTCGCCGAATTCGGCGATGGTCTTGGCCCGGACCCGGGTCAACACCGGGATCATGCGCTTGCGGCGCAGCTCCGGGCACAGGTAGTAATAGTCGTAATTGGGCGTGTTGACGCGGATGGCGTCTTCGATGCGGCCGATGCTGCGGCGGGCGGTGACCGCCGGCTCGGGGGTATCGTCCTGCTCGGCGAACAGTTCCGACATGCGCAGGTTGAGGCGCTGGGCCAGTTGCAGCAGCTTGTCGTAGGTCAGGGTCAGGCGATCATGCTCGACCTTGGACAGCGTCGACAGCGGAATGCCGGAATGCTGGCTCATCTGCTTGAGCGTCCAGCCCTTGCGGGCGCGCAGCGCACGCAGCAGTCCGCCGATGGTGGGGTGTTGTGAGGTCATCCGTGGGGTCTCCGGGTATCTGCGGAAGTCTAAAGCGTCCTGTCCAGGCTCATCATTACCCCGGCCAGCAGGCGAAGCAAAGCTGCGTGGCACCAAAGCCCTGTCGCAAACGGCTACCGGGCAGGTCATCTGGCATGGTTGACAATTCTCTAATTAGGACCATTATGGCCGCATCAGGATAAGTCAACCTGTTGGCGCTGGCTAGATGCCGGACGCTGGCACGACTTGCCATCACCAGCTCCGGGGGACGAAGCGATGCGCGTGATTCCGTTCGTGTTGTGTGGTTTGTTGCTGTTCGCAGGGGGTGCGAACGGCATGACGGCGCAGGAGGCCGCACTGTCGCCGGACGCGCTGCCGCCGGCTACGCCGGTGGCGCCGGCCACGCCATTGCCGGCGGCCAGCGAAGACGGCGCGGTGCCGGCACTGACCGGTGCCGATGTCGAAGCCTGGCTGGATGGTTATCTGCCTTACGCGCTGGCCAATGGCGACATCGCCGGGGCCGTGGTGGTGGTGGTCAAGGACGGCCAGATCCTGCTGCAGAAGGGCTACGGTTATGCCGACCTGGAAACACGCGCACCGGTGGTACCGCAGAAGACGCTGTTCCGGCCCGGCTCGGTATCCAAACTGTTCACCTGGACCGCGGTGATGCAACTGGTCGAACAGGGCAAGCTGGATCTGGATGCCGACGTCAACCAGTACATCGATTTCAAGGTGCCGGCGCGCGATGGCAAGCCGGTCACCCTGCGCCAGATCATGACCCACACCACCGGCATGGAAGAACAGATCCGCGGGTTGATCACCTCGCATGCCGATGAAATCGTGCCGCTGGGCGATGCGCTCAAGCGCTGGGTGCCCGAACGCATCCACGTGCCCGGCAAGACACCGGCCTATTCCAACTACGCCACCGCGCTGGCCGGCTACATCGTGCAGCGCACTTCCGGTGAAGCGTTTGACGCCTACATCGCCAACCACATCTTCAAGCCGCTGGGCATGCAGCATTCCAGCTTCAGCCAGCCGTTGCAGCCGGCGCTGCTGGCCAACATGAGCAAGGGTTACGCCAAGGCCTCCGACGGCAAGCCCAAGGATTACGAATTCATCAGCCTGGCGCCGGCCGGCAGCCTGGCTGCCACCGGCACCGACATGGCGCGATTCATGATCGCGCACCTGCAGGACGGCGCCTATGGCGATGCACGCATCCTTGGCGCTGATACCGCGCGCAAGATGCATTCGACCGGACAGGCATCGGTCGGTCCGTTGAACAGGATGATGCTCGGCTTCTACGAAACCAGCGTCAACGGCCACCGCGCGATCGCCCATGGCGGCGACACCATGTGGTTCCACAGCGAGCTGGAGCTGTTCCTCGACGATGGCATCGGTATTTTCGTTTCGATGAACAGCAGTGGCCGCGACGGCGCCACCGGCCAGATCCGTGGCGCGCTGGTCCGTAGCTTCGCCGACCGCTACCTGCCGGGCAGTGGCAAGCGTCCACAAGCGCTGGATGCGGCGCTTGCGCGGCAGCACGCGCAGCAGATGGTTGGCCACTACGACAGCAGCCGTCGCCCACAGAGCAATCTGCTGTCGCTGGTCAATCTGCTTGGCCAGGTCAAGGTGATTGCCAACGAGGACGGCACCATCAGCGTGCCAATGGCACTGGGTGCCAACGGCGTGCCGAAGAAGTGGCGCGAGATTTCGCCCTACCTGTGGCAGGACGTGGACGGCAGCGATCGCCTGGCCGCCGACGTGGTCGACGGCAAGGTGGTGCGCTTCTCGATGGAGCCGTACGCGCCGATCATGGTGTTCGAACGCCTGTCGACGTGGCGCTCGCTGGCCTTGCCGCTGTTGATCGCCAGTCTGGCGGTGTTGCTGCTGACCGTCATCGCCTGGCCGGTGTCGGCCCTGGTCCGTCGCTATTACGGCGTGCCGTACCGGTTGTCGGGCAGTGATGCCCGTGCCCACCGCATCATCCGCCTGACCGCGCTGGCGGTACTGCTGTCGATTGGCGGCACGCTGGGCTTCGTGGTCGCGATGCTCGGTGATCTGGAAATGACCGGCCCCGGCTCGGACATCTGGATCAACCTGCTGCGCCTGTTCGCCACCGTGGTGCTGCCGCTGGGCGCACTGCTGTCGCTGTGGAATGCGTGGCAGGTGCTGCGCGCCAAGCGCAAGTGGCTGGCCAGGTTGTGGGCGGTGCTGATCGCACTGTCGTGCCTGTTCCTGCTGTGGATCGGCCTGGCCCAGCACGTCATCGGCTACGGCGCCTACTACTGATTGATCCGTGTGCGGCCGGCACTGTGCCGGCCGCCCTGTCCATGGCTTGCCCTGCCCGAGGTATGCGTGACCGCGACCGTGCCCGTCCAACTCGAACTGCATAACGAACCGTTGCCGATGTCGGCGCCGTTCCGCATCGCCGGCCACGTATTCGAAGCGATGCCGGCGACCGTGGTCACCCTGCGCCAGGGCCCGCATGTCGGCCGCGGCGAGGCGGCCGGGGTCTACTACAACCACGATCATCCGGAGACGATGATCGCGACCCTGGAAGCATTGCGGCCGCGCATCGAGGCCGGCCTGGATCGCGAACAGCTGCGTACGCTGCTGCCCGCCGGCGGCGCCCGCAATGCACTGGACTGTGCGCTGTGGGAACTCGAATCGCAGCAGCGTGGCGTGCCGGTCTGGCAGCTGGCCGGGCTCGACAGCGTACGCGGGCTGCTGACCACGTTTACCGTCGGCGCCGATGAACCGGCGGTGATGGCCGAGCGCGCCGCGGCCTATCGCCAGGCGCGTGCGCTGAAGCTCAAGCTGACCGGTGATCCGGATCTCGATGGTGCGCGCGTGCGCGCGGTACGCCTGCGTTGCCCGGACGCCTGGATTGGCGTGGATGCCAACCAGGGCTACGACGCGGCGACATTGCCGTTGCTGCTGCCGGCGCTGGTCGAAACCGGAGTGTCGCTGCTCGAGCAACCGTGCGTACGGGGTCGCGAATCGGATCTGGACGGGATCGAGCGCGCGCTGCCATTCGCTGCCGACGAGAGCATCCTGGATCTGGCCGAACTGGAACAGCGCCATCATCGCTTCGATGTCATCAACATCAAGCTCGACAAATGCGGTGGACTGAGCGAAGGCCTGCTGATGGCCAGGCGTGCACGCGAACTGGGCAAGCAGGTGATGGTCGGCAACATGTGTGGCACCAGCCTGGCTGCGGCGCCGGCGTTCGTGCTCGGCCAGTTCTGCGATGTGGTCGATCTGGATGGCCCGATCTTCCTGCGCCAGGATCGCTCGCCATCGGTGCGCTATGAAGACGGCTACATCCACTGCGGCGACGAGGTCTGGGGGCCGCGGACCCACGCATGAGCACGGCGATGGCGGCAGCGGGCGAGAAGACCTGGTTCGGCCAGCCACGCGGGCTGACCATCCTGTTCCTGACCAACATGTGGGAGATGTTTTCCTATTACGGCATGCGCACGCTGCTGGTCTATTACATGACCAAGCACCTGTTGTTCGCACAGGAAAAAGCCTCCTTCATCTACGGCACCTACACCGCCATGGCGTACTTCACGCCGATCCTCGGTGGTGCCATCGCCGACCGTTGGCTGGGCAAGCGCAAGGCGGTGGTGATTGGCGCCAGCATCATGGCCGCCGGCCACTTCCTGATGGCGTTCGAACCGATGTTCTACCTGGCGCTGTCGGTGATTGCGCTGGGCAATGGTTTGTTCCTGCCCAGCCTGCCAAGCCAGATCAATGATCTCTATCGCGCCGATGATCCGCGCCGTGGCCGCGCCTACAACGTGTACTACGTCGGCCTCAACATCGGCGGGGTGATGGCGCCACTGGTCTGCGGCACGCTGGGCGAAGTCTACGGCTGGCACTACGGTTTCGGCGCGGCCGGCATCGGCATGTTCGCCGGCCTGCTGATCTACCTGGCCGGCAAACGCTACCTGCCGGTCGAAGCCGCGCCCACACGCGCGGCCGTCCGCGATCCGGCTGAACCCCGCGGCAACCATCGCAACGTGTGGTGGCTGCTGCTGGGAGTAGGCATCGCCGCGACCATTTTCCGTGGTGCCTACGAGCAGATTGGCAACACCTTGCCGCTGTGGATTGACAGTGGCGTCGATCGCCAGCTGGCCGGCATCGAGATCAAGATGACCTGGTTCCAGTCGTTGAATCCGCTGCTGGTGATTTCATTGACGCCGGTGCTGCTGATGGCGTGGCGTCGCCGCGCCGAGGCCGGCCGCGAGACATCGCCGGGCATGCGGATGGCGATCGGCGCATTGCTGGTGGCTGCCGCGTACCTGTTGCTGGCCGTGCTGACCGCGCTGGCGGGTGACGCACGGGTTGGCTGGTGGTGGGTGGTGGCGTTCTTCGTGGTGCTGACCCTCGGCGAGCTGTACATCCTGCCGACTGGACTTGGCCTGTTCGCCAAGCTGGCGCCGCCGCGGATGGGCGCGACCACGGTGGCGTCGTGGTTCCTGGCGATCTTCAGCGGCAGCCTGCTGGCCGGCCTGGTCGGCACGCTGTGGTCGCAGGCCAGCCATGCCGGTTTCTTCCTGATCCTGTCGCTGCTGGCGCTGGTCGCCGCGGCGCTGCTGTGGCGGCTGGATCGACCGATACGCAATCTCCCTGATCCCGCTTGAAGGAGTAACGACCATGCTGCGTCCGTTGTCTGCATTGATCGTACTGGCACTGGCCAGCCACGGCGCCGCCGCGCAGGCACCGGAACCACCGTATGACCTGCTGATTCGCAATGGGGTGGTCTATGACGGCAGCGGCGCACCGCCGCAGCAGGTCGACGTGGCGGTGCGCGGCGACCGCATCGCCGCGCTGCTGCCGCAAGGGGCGAAAGCCAACGCCACCCGGACCCTCGATGCGCATGGTCGCGCGGTGTCGCCGGGCTTCATCAACATGCTGAGCTGGGCGGTCGACTCGCTGGTGGCCGACGGCCGTGGCGTCAGCGACACCAGGCAGGGCGTGACCCTGGAAGTGTTCGGCGAAGGCTGGTCGATGGGGCCGTACACCGATCAGATGAAGATCGATGCGCTGAAGCAACAGGGCGACATCCGTTATCCGATCGACTGGACCACGCTGGGCGACTACCTCGAACTGCTGCAGTCGCGTGGAGTCACGCCGAACGTGGCTTCGTTCGTCGGCGCCACCACCGTGCGCATCCACGAACTGGGCGAAGACGACGTCAAGCCCGATGCCGCGCAACTGGCACGGATGCAGGATCTGGTCCGCCAGGCGATGGAGGAGGGTGCGCTGGGGGTGGGCGCATCGCTGATCTATCCGCCGGCGACGTTTGCCGATGGCGACGAATTGACCGCGCTGGCGCGGGCGGCGGCCGAATCCGGTGGTGGTTACATCGCCCACATGCGCAGCGAGGCCGATCGTTTCCTCGAAGCGCTGGATGAAACCATCGCCATCGGCAAGGCGACCGGCGAGCGTGCCGAGGTCTATCACCTGAAGGCCGCCGGTGAAAAGAACTGGCCGAAGATGAGCCAGGCCATCGATCGGATCCAGGCCGCGCGCGATCAGGGCCTCAAGATCAGCGCCGACATGTACGCGTACACCGCCGGTGGCACTGGCCTGACCGCCGGCCTGCCACCGTGGGTGCAGGCCGGTGGTCCGGAGCAGATGGTGGCCCGGCTCAAGGATCCGGCGACCCGGGCCAAAGTGATCGCCGAGATGCGCGATCCCGCGCCGTCATGGGAAAACATCCGTCAACTGGCCGGTTCCGATGAGCGGGTGCTGCTGATTGAGTTCAAGAGTGAAAAGCTGAAACCACTGCTTGGCAAGAGCCTGGCCGACGTCGCCGCCGAGCGCGGTACCTCTGCCGAGGACACCCTGATCGATCTGATCATCGAAGACCAGCGGATTGGCGCGGCGTATTTCCTGATGAGCGAGGAAAACGTCGAACTGGGATTGAAGCAGCCGTGGGTCAGCCTGGGTTCGGATGCCGAATCGTCGGCCCCGGAGGGCGTATTCCTGAAATCCAGCACCCACCCGCGCGCGTACGGCAACTTCGCCCGTTTTCTCGGCCACTACGTGCGCGACCGCAAGTTGATGACGCTGCAGGAAGGCATCCATCGGCTGACCGGATTGCCGGCCGGCAACTGGAAGCTCAAGGACCGCGGCTGCCTGGCACCGGGTTGCTTCGCCGACATCGTGGTGTTCGACCCGGCCGCCATCGCCGACCACGCCACCTATGCCCGGCCGCAGCAGTACGCCAGCGGCGTCGACGAGGTCTTCGTCAATGGCGTACAGGTGCTGCATGAGGGCCAGCACACCGGGGCCAAGCCGGGCCGGGTGGTGCGCGGGCCGGGCTGGCGCGGGCCGGCGCAGCCATGACCGCCGGCAAACTGATTTTCCAAACATGTTGACAATTTTCTGATTAGGACCATTATCCCTAATCAGGATGTAGTTCGCGCCCATTGCCGCGCCTTGCCGCGGCCCGCAAGCCAACCGAATCGAAGTTCCGGGGAGAGCAGAGATGAACGTGTTCCAGTCCAACCGCCCGTGGTATCGCTCGCCGTTGTCGCTCGCCATCGCCGCCACCCTGGCCTGTTCGCTCGCCAGTCCGGTGTCGGCACAGGACGCGCAGGACACGGCACCTGACGAGGCCAGCGCGGCGCAACGTGCCGCGACCCTGGACACGGTGGTGGTGACCGCCAACAAGCGCATCGAGAACGTCCGCGACGTGGCCGCCTCGATCAGCGTGGTCGGCGAACGCCAGCTGGAAAACCTGGGTTCCAGTTCACTGGCCGACTACGCCGCGCTGATCCCGGGCCTGCAGGTGCAGGACGATGGGACGCCGGGCCAGACCTCGGTATCGCTGCGCGGCATCTCGGCGATGTCCTCCAGCGCCACCGTCGCCACCTATGTCGATGAAGTACCGGTCGGCTCCAGCGGTATCTACCAGGCCGCCAACACCCTGATGCTGGACCTGCTGCCGTACGACATCAGCCGGGTCGAAGTGCTGCGCGGACCGCAGGGCACGCTGTACGGCGCCGGTGCGATTGGCGGCCTGCTCAAGTACGTCACCCGCGCTCCGGATCTGAGCGGCGACGAGCTGCGGGTCGGCCTCGGCCTGCGCACGGTGCAGGACGGTGGCGAGAGCTGGAACGGCCGGGTCGGCGCCAGCCTGCCGCTGAAGGAAGATCGGCTGGGACTGCGGGTCAGCTTTGCCCGCAATGAACTGCCGGGCTATACCGACAACGTCATCAGTGGCCGCCGCGACGTCAATGATTCCCAGCAGACCGGCGCACGTGCCGCGCTGGCCTGGGATGGCGATAGCGTCGATGTCGATCTGTCGCTGATCAACCAGCGCATCAACGCCAACGACCGCGCCGGCACCGCGCTGGACCCGGACACGCTCGAGCCACTGTTCGGCGACAACGTCGATCGCACCTGGCAGCCGCAGCCGTTCCACAAGGACTTCACCCTGGCCGCGCTGAGCGTGGACTGGGATCTGGGCTGGGCCGATTTCGTCTCCGCCAGTGGCTGGTCGCAGACCGATACCAGCACCCAGCTCGACACCACCATTCCGTTCGGCGAAGTCGCCGACCTGCTGCTGGGCCTGCCGGAACCGGGCAGCTCTTTCACCCGCTACGATTTTGATCTGGACAAGTTCACCCAGGAATTCCGTCTGACCTCGAAAGGCGAGGGCGCGTTCGAATGGATGGTCGGCACCTTCTACACCAAGGAGGACGCACTGCAGAGCCAGTTCGCCTGGCTAGGCCAGCGTGACGGCTCGCCGTTGCCCGCCCCGTACGACGAGATGTTCGGCACCCTGGCGATCATCAACCTGCCCAGCACCTACAAGGAAACCGCGGTGTTCGCTAATGGCTCGCTGCGACTGGGCGAGCGCTTCAAGATCGATGCCGGCGTGCGCCAGGCGCGCAACGAGCAGAGCTTCAGCCAGAACGTCCCCGCCGGCATCCTGGCGCCGATTGCCAACACCCCCGGCGAATCCAGCGAAGACGTGTTCACCTGGAGCCTGAGCCCGCAGTTCAAGCTCGGAGAAGACAGCCTGCTGTATGCGCGGGTGGCGACCGGCTACCAGCCGGGCGGTCCCAACGTGGCGCTGCCGGGGATTCCGCCGCAGGTCGATTCCTCGATGCTCGACAGCTACGAGCTGGGCCTGAAATCGCAGTTCGCCGACAACCGCGTGCAGATCGACGTCGCCGCATTCCGCATCGACTGGGAAGACATCCAGGTCGCGTCCTCGTTCAACGGCATCGGCGGCCTGGTCAACGGTGGTGAAGCGACCAGCGAAGGCGCCGAACTGACCACCCAGTTCCGGGCCACCGATGCGTGGACGATCGGTTTCAACCTGGCCTATACCGATGCCACGGTGAAGAACGACTTCGACCCCACCGTGGTGCCGCAGGGCGACTTCGACGTGGTCCTCAACACCGGTCTGGCCGGCGACCGCATTCCTTATTCGCCGGAACTGTCGTGGACTTTGAACACCGAATATGCGTTTGCCACTAACGGTGGCTACAACGGCCAGATCGGCGCCTCGCTGCGCGGCGTCGACGACCAGTTCAACGACACCACCCAGCGCCAGCGCATCACCGCGCCGGGCGACGCCTCGGTGATCCTCGACGAGCAGATCACCGCGCCGCTGAAGCTGGACGGCTACCAGGCGCTGGACCTGTATGCCGGCATCGGCAAAGGCGCCTGGGAGCTGCGCGTGTATGCCAACAACGTCACCAACGAACACGCCTGGTCTTCGTTGACCGCGCTCGACGGTGCACTGTCCGGCACCCGTGTGCAGGTCGCCGGCGTGCCGATCCGGCCGCGCACCTACGGCATGGAAATCGATTTCCGGTTCTGAGCACGGCGACGCTCGCTGCTGCCTTGCCGCCCTTGCCGGCCCCCCTCGCGGAGCCGGCGTTCCCCGATCACGCCCAGGTGAAGACCGTCGCGATGCTGCCATCGAGCTTGCCGCCCCTGCCAACGCCACCGGCCCTGCCGCTGCTGCCCAGCCCGCACCTGCTGTTCCTGGGGGATATCAGCGAGCCGGGTTATGCCAAGACCGCGTTCGGCCTGCGTGACTGGGCGCCGCAACGTTGCATCGGCGAATTCCGCTGTGCCGGCGGCACGGTCAGCGCCGGTTTGCCGGCAATGACCCCGCAGCAGGCGGCCGCGCGTGGCGCGCGTTCACTGGTGATCGGTGTCGCCAATGCCGGCGGAGTGATACCGGAGAGCTGGATCGAACCGTTGTTGCAGGCACTGCATGCCGGACTCGACATCATCAGTGGCATGCACGTGCGGATTGCCAGCATCGCGCGCCTGCGCGAGGCCGCCGATGCGCTCGGCCGCCAGTTGATCGACGTGCGCGTGCCGCCGCCCGGCATCGCCGTGGCCACGGGTGCGCCACGCAGCGGCAAGCGCCTGCTGACGATGGGTACCGATTGCGCGCTGGGCAAGAAGTACACCGCGCTGGCGCTGGCCAGGGCATTTGCCGAACGCGGCGTCGATGTCGATTTCCGCGCCAGCGGCCAGACCGGGATCCTGATCGCCGGCCGTGGCATGCCGATGGATGCAGTGGTCTCGGACTTCGCCGCCGGCGCGGCCGAAATGCTGTCGCCGGCCGCTGCCGAGGATCACTGGGACGTCATCGAAGGCCAGGGCTCGCTGTTCCATCCGGCTTACGCCGGGGTCGCGCTGGCCTTGCTGCACGGCAGCCAGCCGGACGTGGTGGTGATCTGCCACCAGCCGGGGCGACGACACATGCTCGGCTATCCGGCCTATCCCTTGCCGAGCATAGAAGACACCATTGCCCTGGCCCTGCAACTGGGACAGCGCACCCGCGCCGGCATCCGCTGCGGCGGGGTCAGCCTGGATACCTCGCAACTGGATCCGGCCAGCGCCGCGGCGTTGCTGGACAGCGAGAGCCAGCGGCTGGGCTGCGCGGTCGCCGACCCGATGCGTGGCGGACCGGCGTTCGAGCAGTTGCTGCGGCAGTGCCTGGGCTGATGCCGCGCGATGTCTGAGCCCACGCCCAGCTGGTTCCAGCGCTTGTTGCTGCCGGGACTGGCATTCAAGGCGGTGGTCATCGGTGGCGGCTACGCGACCGGTCGCGAACTGGCGGAATTCTTCCTTCCCGGCGGACCCTACGGCGGCCTGCTGGGGATGCTGCTGGCGATGCTGATCTGGAGCCTGGTCTGCGCGCTGACCTTCGCTTTCGCCCACGCGACCCGCGCGTTCGACTACCGCAGTTTCTTCCAGCGCCTGCTGGGGCCGGGCTGGTGGTTGTTCGAAGCGGCCTATCTGCTGTTTCTGGTGTTGATCCTGGCGGTGATTGGCGCGGCCGCCGGCGCCATCCTGCAGGCGATGTTCGGGCTGCCAACCGTCGCCGGCACGCTGTTGTTGATGGTGGCCATCGGTGCGTTCACCGCGTTCGGCAATCGCTCGGTCGAGCGGCTGTTCAAATGGGCATCGCTGCTGCTGTACGGCGTGTACGCGGCGTTCATGCTGCTGGCGTTGTCTTCGTTCGGCGACCGCGTGCTGGACAATTTCGCCAGCGCCGGTCCACCGGCAGCGGGCTGGGCGCTGGATGGCCTGGCATACGCCAGCTACAACGTGGTGGCCGCGGTGGTGATCCTGCCGGTGGCGCGGCATTTCATCCGCCGCCGCGACGCCTGGGTGGCCGGTGTCATCGCAGGTCCGCTGGCGATGCTGCCGGCGTTGCTGTTCTTCGTCTGCATGATCGGCTGGTATCCGCAGATCGGCGAGCAGGCACTGCCGTCGGATTTCATGCTGCAGCGGCTGGACCGGCCGCTGTTCCATCTGCTGTTCCAGGCGATGATCTTTTCGGCATTGCTGGAGACCGGAACCGGCGCGGTGCATGCCATCAACGAGCGCGTGGCCGGGCGTTGGCTGGCGCGTAGCGGCAAGCCGCTGCCGGCGGCAGCGCGCCTGCTGATTGCCAGCGTGCTGCTGGTCGGATCGATCTTCGTCGCCGACCATTTCGGCCTGATCGCGCTGATCGCGCACGGCTATCGTTTGCTGGCGTGGGTACTGCTGGCCGTGTACGTGCTGCCGCTGCTCAGCCTGGGCGCCTGGCAACTATGGCGACAGCCAGCACCGCCAGCCCTGATCACCACCTCCACCTCCACCACTCCGTCTTCGTGAGGAAGCCTGCCATGGGTCGCATCCATTCACTGACCGCCACGCTGATTGTCGCCGCCTGCCTGGCCGCGCCGGTCGCGGCAGCGCCGCCGCCGGGTTTCGACCAGCGCGTCGAGCAGGTACTCAAGCAACACGACGTGCCGGGCATGGCGATTGCCATCGTCGAGGACGGCAGGGTCACCAAGGCCCAGGGCTACGGCGTGCGCCGGCTGGGTTCGGCGGAAGCGGTGGATGCCGACACCATCTTCCCGACCGGTTCCACCGGCAAGGCATTCACCGCCGCGGCGCTGGCGATCCTGGTCGACGAAGGCAAGCTGGACTGGGACGACAAGGTGATCGATCACCTGCCGACGTTCCAGATGTACGACGCCTGGGTCACCCGCGAAATGACCATCCGCGATCTGCTGGTGCATCGCAGCGGGCTGGGACTGGGCGCCGGCGATCTGCTGTTCATCCCGCGCAGTTCGCGCAGCCGCGGCGACATCGTCCAGGCCCTGCGCCACATCAAGCCGGCCACCAGTTTCCGCAGCGGCTATGCCTACGACAACATCCTCTACATCGTCGCCGGTGAAGTGATTGCCGCCGCCAGCGGGCAGGACTGGGAAAGCTTCATGCGCGACCGGGTGCTGCGGCCTGCCGGCATGATGGATTCGGTCAGTGACGAAAACGATCGCTTCGCCAATCCCAATCGCGCCTACCCGCACGCGCGCCTGGACCCGCGCCTGCGCGGGCTGGGCAAGCAGCAGCTGTTGCCCGAACGCGAAGGACTGGGCCAGGTCGGCGCACCGGCCGGCGGCCTGTCCTCCAGCGCCCATGATCTGGCCCGTTGGCTGCAGATCCAGCTGGGCCAGGGCGCGCTGCCCGATGGCGATGGCAAGCGCCTTTACAGCGCGGCCTCGGCACAGGAAATGTGGACGCCGCAGGTGCTGATTCCGATCACGCCGTACCCGGCACCGATCAACGACATGACGCCGCAGTTTTCCAGCTATGCACTGGGCTGGAACGTGCAGGACTACCGCGGGGTCAAGGTCGTCCAGCATGGCGGGGCGGTGTTTGGCGTGCTGACCTTCATCGTGCTGGTGCCGGAGCGCAACCTGGGCATCTCGCTGCAGATCAACGCCGAGGATGTCGGGGTCATGCGCGGGCTGGGCTACGAGCTGCTGGATCACTATCTGGGATTCGCGCCACGCGACTGGGTCGCCGCGTTCGACCAGTGGTACCAGCAGCGACTCGACGCAGGACTGCAGGCACTGCAGGCCAGCGGCCAGGCGGCACGCAAGCAGTCGCGGCCTTCGTTGCCCGCATCGGGCTATGCCGGCCGTTACGTCGATCCGTGGTACGGGCCGATCACCATCAGCGAACAGGGCGGCAAGCTGCGGATCGATTTCCAGCAGACACCCAACATGGCCGGCAACCTGGAACACTGGCAGTACGACACTTTCCGCACGCGCTGGGATGACAGTGCCATCGAACCGGCCTACGTCAGCTTTGCCCTGGATGCCGAAGGCAAGGTCGCCAGCATCCGCATGAAGGCGGTGTCGCCGCTGGCAGACTTCAGTTACGACTACCAGGATCTGCATTTCACCCCGGCCGGAGAGTAGGCGAGGGCACCGATACATCGCGTTCACGGCCGTCGGACTACAACACGATGGAGGCTGGCGAGCACCCGCGACGAATGTCGCATCGATGATGCGCCAGCCGGGCCAATCCCGGATCAGGAGGCGCCATCATGGCCGACGACAGCAACGAGATGGGGCGTCCCGACCGCGATCGGATCAACGTCGGCCAGGACCATGAGCTGCAGTACGGGACCCTCTCGCTGGACGTCAGCGCCGGGCAACCGGGTGATGCGGTGAAGGCCGTCGGCCCCGATGCCGGTGCGGTGCGTCGTCATCCCGGCCATTAAGCCGATGCCATGAGCCTGGCCGACTATCGCCGCAAGCGCAGCTTCGACAAAACGCGGGAGCCGCAGCCGGGGAAGCCGCTGCCCAAAGGGCAGCGTGCGATCTTCGTGGTACAGCTGCATCATGCCAGCCGCCGCCATTACGATTTCCGCCTGCAGGTCGGTGACGCGCTGAAAAGCTGGGCAGTGCCGAAAGGGCCGAGTTACGATCCGAGCGTCAAGCGGATGGCGGTCGAGGTCGAGGATCACCCGGTCGACTACGCCGGGTTCGAAGGCGAGATACCCAAGGGCGAATACGGTGGCGGCCATGTGGCCCAGTTCGACCACGGCGTATGGGCGACCGATGGCGACCCCGAGCAGCAACTGGTCAAAGGCCATCTGCGCTTCGAGCTGTTCGGCAGCAAGCTCAAGGGTGGCTGGCATCTGGTCCGCTCGGGCAAGGCCGCCAGACAACCGCAGTGGCTGCTGTTCAAGGACAAGGATGCGTACGCGGGCACGCTGGAAGCCGACGATCTGCTGGCCGACGTCACCGCGCCGCCGGCGGCCGACCTCAAGCGTGCCGGTGCCGGCAAGGCCAACAAGAAGAAGCTGAGCTCGCTGCCGGTCAGCAGAAAGCGTCGCAAGGACTGGGCGCGCAAGGCGCTGGCGCTGACCGATGCGGACAGGGCCAAGGCACCGGATGGGCCATTCGAACCGCAACTGGCAAAGCTCAGTGAGCAGCCACCCAGCGGCGACCAGTGGATCCACGAGCTGAAGTGGGACGGCTACCGGATCCTGGCCACCATCGCCGATGGCAACGTGCAGCTGTGGTCGCGCAATGGATTGGAGTGGACCGACAGGATTCCCGATATCCGTGAGGCCATCGCCGCGCTTGGCCTGCAATCGGCGGCGCTGGATGGCGAACTGATCGCCGGTTCCGGGGCCCGCCAGGACTTCGGCCTGCTGCAATCCACGCTGTCCGGCGAACGCCAGGGCAAGCTGGCGCTGGCGCTGTTTGATCTGCTGCACGTCAACGGTGTCGACATCGCCGACGCGCCGCTGATGCAGCGCAAGCAACTGTTGCAGGAACTGTTGCAGGATGCGCCGGCGCAACTTGCTTTCAGCTCGCACATCGAAGGCGAAGGCCAGGCGGCGTTCGAGCTCGCTGGCCAGCGCCACTTCGAGGGCATCATCAGCAAGCGCGCGGACCGGCCTTATCGCGGCGGTCGCAGTGACGACTGGCGCAAGATCAAGCAACTGGCCAGTGATGAATTCGCGGTGGTCGGTTATACCGCCCCCAAGGGCAGCCGCAGCGGTTTTGGCTCACTGCTGCTGGCCAGGCCGGATGCGGAATACGGTTGGCGCTATGCCGGCCGGGTCGGTTCCGGTTTCAATGACAAGCTGATGCGCGAAGTCACTGCCAGGCTCAAGCGCGGCGGCAGCAACAAGCCGACTGCCCATGTCGGCACCACCGACACCGACCTGCGCAGCGCCACCTGGTTCGAACCGCGCTTCGTGGTCGAGGTGTTCTATCGCGGCATCGGCCGCCAGCAACTGTTGCGGCAACCATCGCTGAAGGCCGTGCGATTGGACAAGGAGGTTGCCGATCTCGCCGACAGTGATCGTGCCGCCACGGCGGCGACATCCGGCAAACGGAGCAGGACAGTGAAGAAAGCGACCAAAGCAACCAAAGCAACCAAAGCAACCAAAGCAACCAAAGCAACCAAAGCAACCAAAGCAACCAAAGCAACCAAAGCCAAAGCGGGCAGCAAGGTCCGCCAATCGGATGACGTCGCAGCGCTGCCGACGTTGTCCAGCCCCGGCAAGTTGCTGTTTCCCACCGATCGCATCAGCAAGCAGGCGGTGTGGGACTACTATCTGGCCGTCGCCGACTGGCTGCTGCCGGAGATCGCCGGGCGTCCGCTGTCGATCATCCGTTGTCCGGCCGGCATCGAGCAGCCGTGCTTTTTCCAGAAGCATCTGACCTCGGGGCTGGAGCGGGTGGCGACGGTGAAACTGAAGGAAGAGTCCGGCGCCAATGCCGATTATCTGGTGGTCGAGGATTTGCCGGGACTGATGGAGCTGGTCCAGTTCAATGCGCTGGAGTTCCATCCATGGGGCTCCCATGCCAGCGACCCGGAGCGTGCCGACCGGGTGGTGTTCGACCTGGATCCGGGTCCTGATGTCGCCTTCAGCGAGGTCAAGCAGGCTGCGGTCGACATCCGCAAGCTGCTTGATCAATTGCAGCTCGAGTCGTTCCTGCGCGTGTCCGGTGGCAAGGGGCTGCACGTGGTGGTACCGCTGAATCCGGGCTGCGACTGGGAGCTGAGCAAGCGCTTCGCCCACGGCTTTGCCGACGCGCTGGCGCGTTCGCAACCGGACCGCTTCCTGGCGACCGCGACCAAGAGCAAGCGCAACAAGCGCATCTTCATCGACTACCTGCGCAATGGCCGCGGTGCCACCGCCGTGGCGTCCTATTCGATGCGTGCGCGTGCCGGCGCGCCAGTAGCAATGCCGTTGGCCTGGTCCCAACTGGCCAGGCTCAAGCGCGCCGATGCCTTCAGCATTGCCGACGTGCCGGCAATGCTGAAACGCCGGCGCAAGGATCCGTGGCAGGGCATCAACGATATCAACCAGGATCTGTCGCGCTGGTCGCAGGACGAATAAGGCGTGCGACAGCGTCCGCCAGCACGCAGTCCACGGATCTAGCGCCGTGGCGATACGCCGGCGGCGTCCAGTTTCCGCAGCGCCTCGGCCAGCACCTGCGGATAGTCCGCTGCGCCATCAATGGCGATGACGTCGGGTTCGTCATGCGGTGGCTGCAGTGCCTGCAACTGGCTCTCCAGCAGCTGTGGCGGCATGAAGTGCTCGCGGCGTGCGGCCAGCCGCGCGGCGATCACCGCCGGCGCGGCATGCAGGAACAGGAACCGCATCGCCACGCCACTGTCGCGCAACTGCTGTCGATGCGCCGCACGCAGACCCGAGAACGCCAGCACCGACGCGCGTCCCGACGCGGCCAGGCGCTGCAATTCGGCCGCCAGCGCGGCCACCCAGGGTTGCCGCTGCGCGTCGCTGAGCGGAATACCGGCAGCCATCTGCGCCCTGGCGTCGGCACTGTGCCAGTCGTCGGCGTCCAGCAGTGCGTATCGATAGTGATCGGCCAGCCCGCGGGCGAGCGTGGTCTTGCCGCTGCCGGCGACGCCCATGACGATGATGGCAGTGACTGGGGATCGCATCGGGCACCCTGGGCAAGGCTAAGGAAGATGACCGGCAGGCGCCGGATCCAACGGCATCATCATGCGCTTTTCACGCAGCCATGGCGCAACCGCGTTACCGTCCGGGCTTGCCAACCGCAGTGGAGATCAGCATGACGGCCAGGATCCAACCATGCCTGTGTTTCGACGGCAACGCGGAGCAGGCAGCGCGCTTCTATGCCGAGACATTCGCCGACACCCGCATCGATGCCATCCACCATGCCCCCGGCGACTATCCCGATGGTCACCAGGGTGACGTGCTGACAATTGAAATGACGCTGCTGGGCATGCCGTTCCTGCTGTTGAACGGCGGCACCGAGTTCCGCTTCGGCCAGGCCGTGAGTTTCCAGGTTGCGACCCGCGATCAGGCCGAGACCGACCGCTACTGGAACGCCATCATCGATGCCGGCGGCAAGCCCAGCATGTGTGGCTGGTGCACGGATCTGTTCGGCCTGTCGTGGCAGATCACCCCGACCCGGCTGACCGAACTGATGGCGCAGGGCGGCGAGGTCGCCGAGCGCGCGTTCGAGGCCATGATGGGGATGCGCAGGATCGACATCGCCGCGCTCGAACAGGCGGTCCGGGACGTGCAACGCTGAGCCCGCCGGTGCACGGCTGATGCCACGCAGGAAACTCCTCAAGCTGGCGACCTTCAACGTCAACGGCATCGGCGCGCGCCTGTCGCAACTGCTGTCGTGGCTGGAAGTGGAACAGCCGGACGTGGTCGCGTTGCAGGAATTGAAGGCGCTGGACCAGGCCTTTCCCGCCGCCCAGCTGGAAGATGCCGGTTATGGCGCCATCTGGCATGGCCAGCGCTCGTGGAACGGGGTTGCTCTGCTTGGTCGCGGGGTGACCCCGGTGGAAAGCCGGCGCGGTCTGCCCGGTGACCACAGCGACGCGCAGAGCCGTTATATCGAAGCGGCGGTGCATGGCGTTATCGTCGGCTGCCTTTACCTGCCCAACGGCAATCCGCAGCCCGGGCCAAAGTTCGACTACAAGCTTGCCTGGATGCGTCGCCTGCAGCGGCATGCCGGGAGCCTGGTTGGATTGCCGGCGCCGGTGGCATTGCTGGGCGATTTCAATGTCATCCCCACCGACGCGGACGTTTACGATCCCGGGGCCTGGCGCAAGGACGCGCTGATCCAGCCCGAGTCACGGCAGGTCTGGCGGCAATTGCTGCAACAGGGCTGGACCGATGCGCTGCGCGAGGTGTTCGAAGACGAGCAGGTGTACACGTTCTGGGATTATTTCCGGCAACACGCCGAGCGCGACCGGGGCCTGCGCATCGACCACCTGTTGCTCAATCCGGTGTTGGCCGCGGGATTACAGGAAGCCGGGGTCGACCGCTGGGTGCGCCTGCAGGAAAAAGCCAGCGACCACGCCCCGACCTGGGTGCGGGTGAGGATCTGATTCGCGTCGCGGCGCGTTCTAGACTTCGGCGGTCTGATCGTGTTGCCGGTCGACCGGCGTCGACGGCTGGCCCATCAGGAACGTGAAGATGGTGCCGGTCTCGGCGCTGGAGTGAACGCCCAGCTCGGCGCCGTGCGCCTTGGCGATTTCCGCGGCGATGTACAGGCCCAGGCCCAGACCGGGGCGGGCGTGTTCGGCCTGGTTGCGCGAGAACGGCGTGAACAGGCGCGCACGCAGTTCCTGCGGGATGACGCCACCGTTGTGCACCTGCAGCCACAGATGGCCATGGCCGCCGCGGGCCTGGAACGATACCGGCTGGCTGGCGCTGCCGTGTGCCGCGGCGTTGGCCAGCAGGTTGGTGACCAGCTGGGCGATGCGTTGGCCATCGCACAGCACCGGCGCATCGAAAGCGATCTCGGCCACGATGTCGTTGCGGCCACTGGCCGCCTTGACTTCGGACACCACGTGCATCAACTGCTCGGCCAGGCTTTCCTCGTGTTGCGGCAGCACCGGGATGCCACCGCCCAGGCGGCCGCGGGCGAAGTCGAGGATGTCGTGGACCAGGCCGTCGATGCGATCCAGGCTCTTCTGCATGCCCTGCAGCACCTTGGCACTACGCGGCGAGGTCGCCTCCTGCTGCAGCAGGTCGGCGCCGATGCGCACCGCCTGCAATGGACTGCGCAGGTCATGGCCAAGCACGGCGATGAACTGATCGTGCAACTCGCCGGCCCGCTCGGCCGCCTGCAGCCGGTCATCGTTGTCCAGATAGTTGCCAATCAGCTGCGCGAACAGCTGCAGGCTGCGCAGCACGTGCGCTTCGTCAAAGTCCGCCGGCTTGCTGTCAATCGCGCACAGGGTGCCGAAGAAGCTGCCGTGCTGGTCGAAAATCGGCACCGAGACATAGCTCTCCAGCCCGTACTGGCGCGGGGTATGGTGCTGCGAATACAGCGGATGGGTACTGGCATGGCCGAAGATCACCGGCTCGTGCGATTGCCGGATGTCGTTGCAGATCGTGCTTTCCAGGACCAGCTCGCCGCCGACTGGCAGGTCGAAGCCGAGATCGTCGCGCACCGCGCAGGCGGTCCAGCGGCAGTCGGTGACATGGGCAACGGCAACGAAGCGCAGACCGGTGATGTGGGCAACGGTCTCCAGGATTTGTGGCACCGCGCCAATGCGGCTGATCCGCATGATGGCGTCGGTAGTGTCAGGATGTGAATGCTTGCTCATTGCCCTGAATCCGATGGTGATCTGGCAGCGGGCAGCGTGGCGCGATCAATCCCCACATCTCCCCCGCACCGCTGTGCCGGCACTATACGACGGCCGGTCACATTTGTAGCATGTCCGGCTGTCGCCTGGCGCTTTGCACAGGCGGTTAACGGCGGCTTCTTTACGCTCCGGGGCGTGGCACCACCATTGGGAGGGGATCTGTTGTGGGCAATTCGATGGGAGGTGCCCTGAGGCAGAGCGAACTGGAAGACGAATCCAGGCAGTTGGCTTTGCTGGTCCAGAGCGTTACCGATTACGCCATCTACATGCTGGACGTGAATGGCTATGTGCGCAGCTGGAATGCCGGCGGACAACGCATCAAGGGCTATACCGACAGCGAGATTGTCGGCCAGCATTTCTCGCGCTTCTACACCCCCGAGGATGCCGCCGCCGAGTTGCCCGCGCACGGCCTGCGCCAGGCCCGTATCCATGGCCGTTACGAAGCCGAAGGCTGGCGCCTGCGCAAGGACGGCAGCCGCTTCTGGGCCAGCGTGGTGATTGATTCGATCATCTACAACGGTGAGTTGATCGGATTCGCCAAGATCACCCGTGACATCACCGAACGCTACCACGCCCAGATCGAATTGCAGGAAGCCCAGCATGCGCTGGCGCACTCGCAGAAGATCGAGGCGATCGGCAAGCTCACCCTGGGCCTGGCCCACGACTTCAACAACCTGCTCGGGATCATCATCAACAGCCTGGATCTGATCAACCTGCAACCGTCGGCCAACCAGCGCACCCGTGAGTTGACCGAGGCCGCGTTGCGTGCCGCCGACCGTGGTGCGCTGCTGACCCGGCAACTGCTGGGTTTCGGCCGTGGCACGCCACTGGCGGCCGAGCGCTGCGACGTCAACGAGTTGCTGGCGCGCTCCTTCGAGCTGTATCGCCGGGCCGGCGGCCAGCAGATCGAGCTGCAGCTGGAAGCCGGACGTGACGTCGAGGACGTGGAGCTGGACGCGGCCCAGTTCGAGGCCGCCATCCTCAACCTGATTTCCAACGGCCGCGATGCGATGTTACAGGGCGGCCGGATGACCCTGCGCACCAGCCTCAAGTGCAAGCGACCTCCCGATGATCCGGCGGCGACCGCGCGCGACTATGTCTGCATCGAGGTCATCGACAACGGCCTGGGCATGGACGCGTCGACCATGGCCCGTGCCGAAGAGCCTTTTTTCACCACCAAGGAAGTCGGCAAGGGCAGTGGCCTCGGCCTGAGCCAGGTGGCCGGCTTCGCCGGACAGTCCGGGGGCTTCCTGGCGATCAGCAGCCAGGTCGGACAGGGCACCACGGTGGCGATGTACCTGCCGGTGATGAAGGGAGAAGCCGGTGGCTGAAGCAATACGGCTGTTGCTGGTTGAAGACGAAGAACTGTTGCGGATGATGATCGGCGATGCGCTGGCCGACATGGGCTTCCAGGTCGCCACCGCCGAAGACGGCAACCAGGCGTTGCCGATGCTGGCGGAGCAGACGTTCGACGTGATCATCAGCGATATCAGCATGCCCGGGGGCGTCAGCGGCATTACCCTGGCCGAGGAAGCGGCGCGCCAGCAACCGCAGGCGCGCTTCATCCTGTCCTCCGGTTACGCCCGCGCGCAGCTGCCGCCGATTCCCGAAGGAGCGCTGTTCCTGCCCAAGCCTTACCGGATTCCGCAGTTGCTGGCGTTGATCGATGGCGCTGGCGAAACCCCGGCGGTTTGAGCATCCCGGGTGGCCGGCGACGATGATCGCCGACGACTGGCCGGTAACCACTCCGGTCAAGCGTCAGGCCGTCGCCGGTGCGTCCCGCCGGTAATGCAGCAACCGCCCCTTGAACGGCAGGCTGTCGCTGGCATTGAAGCGCAGCCGCTGTTCGTCCACCCGGAATCCCTGTAGCGCCAGCGCACGGCTGAAGTGGTTGCTGTTGCCACGACCGGGATCACTGATCACGATCTGCATCGACGGTTGCGAATGCTGTTGCACCAGCGCGGCGATGCCGGCGGCATGGCCGCGTTCGTACAACACGTCGCTGCCGATGATCAGATCAAACCGTCCAAGGGTGTGGTTGGCGATTTCCCATGGCAGATCCTGGTACGGCACCAGCGCCAGCTGGTTGAGCCTGGCATTGCGTTGCAGGAATGCCTCGGCCAGCGGATGGTGATCGCTGGCGGTGATGTCGGCGCCACGTTGCTGCAGGACCAGGCTGGACAAGGCCAGGCCGCAGCCGATTTCGAGAATGCGCATGCCGCCGACCTCGAAATCCGCCATGTAATTGGCCAATACGCTGCCGGCCGGCCATGCCTGGCCGAACAACGGCCACAGTGCCGAGGAGATGCCAGCGCGCGCGGCGGCGCCGTCGGCATCGTCGAACTGCTGCAGGTCCTGCAGCGCATCCAGGCTGAAATCGAGTTCGCCGATCCGCAGTTCGATGCGGCGGGTGAGATAGGTCGACATGGGGCTCCAGGAAGCGTGCCGGGATGGCAGAAGCGCGGAAAGGAGCGAAAACGGCGACAGCGCGACCACAGGCGTGATGGCTGGCGGGGGCAACGCCGGAAAGTGTGAACGGCTTGATGCTAGCGGCTAACGGCGGTGGATACCATTCAAATCGGCGGGTTGGCCCGGATGATGGCTTGTTTTTGATGATTTCGCCCGCATCTGATGGCTTGGCACGCGCTTGCGGGCCTGTTGTCCGGGTATTCCGGCACAGGTAATCGCACCCAAAACGTGCATACTGACTGGATAGCCGTGTGTGACGGCCTCCCGAGCTGGCCCACGCGCGAGGCGCGAAGGCCGCCTCCTGTCTTATTCGACGCTGCTGCGGACACCTGTGTGGCGCGGCGTTGCCAGCACCCGGCATGACCTTGTCCACCATGACTTGCCGGGGGCGATTTACTGGCCTGCGCGCGCCCGCGTGGCGGCCGTACCGGTTTCCGCAAGGCATCCGTGCCGGGAAACCCCAATCAGGAGAACGCGTGTGAGTTATGACATCGGCATCGGCACCTGCGCTGAAATCTCGGATGGCCAGGTCGAAATCCGCCTGGACAGTGCCGCATTGAGCAGGTTGGTCCCCAACCAGAACTGGCGCCGCTCCGGCACCAGCGTGCTGCGCCTGCCGGCCAAACTGTGCAGCCAGAAGCGCCCGCCCGCAGTGGGTGAAGAGGTCTATCTGCAACACCAGGCACTGCAGCGCAGCCAGAAAGGTTCGCTGGATATCGACGGTGACGGCAGCTTTTCGGCGGTCGAGTTGAGCAATCTGGTCAAGAACCTGGACCCCAGCGCGACCGCGCCGGTCGCGGTCAAGGCGCGCGGCAAACGCTGATAGCCCTGCCGGTGGTGTCGGGCCGCCACAGCGGCGACAATGCCGGCATGGATATCGCACAGCAAGCACTGCTCGAAACCGTCGAGCTTGAAACCGGGCCGGATCCGGCCTGGACCGTAATCTGGCTGCATGGACTGGGCGCCGATGGCAATGACTTCGCGCCAATCGTCCCGGAACTGGTGCGCAAGGACTGGCCGGCGCTGCGGTTCGTGTTCCCGCATGCAGCGGTACGCCCGGTCAGCATCAACAATGGCATGCGCATGCGTGCCTGGTACGACATCGTCGGCATGGATTTTCCCGACCGCGCCGACAGTGCAGGCGTGGCCGAATCGGCGCTGCAGATTGAAGCCCTGATCGCACGCGAACAGGCGCGCGGTATCGCCGCCAACCGCATCCTGCTGGCCGGTTTTTCCCAGGGCGGGGCGATGACCCTGGCCGTCGGCCTGCGCCGGCGCGAGCCGCTGGCCGGGTTGATCGTGTTGTCGGCCTACCTGCCCGACGCCAACCAGGCCGCATCCGTAGTGCAGTCGGCGGCAGTCTCGCAACCGGTGTTCATGGCCCACGGCAGCGGCGATCCGGTGGTGCCTTTCAGCTACGGCCAGCGCAGTGCGCAGGCGTTGCAGGCACTGGGTTTCACGGTCGAATGGCATGATTACCCGATGGCCCACCAGGTCTGCGCCGAAGAGATCCGCGCGCTGGGCGACTGGATTTCGCAACAGTTTGCGTTGTAGAAAGTAGTTCACCGCGTCGGCGATGCTGGCCGTGGCTGGCGCGCAGGGAGTTCATCGTGATGGGATCACCATGAAGGGACGGGACTCGTGAAAGTAGTCATTGCAGACGACGAACCGCTGGCGCGCGAACGCCTGCGCATGCTGCTGGCGGAGCAGCCGGGGGTCGAACTGGTCGCAGAAGCCGACAACGGATTGTCCGCGTTGCAGGCCTGCGCCGAGCACCAGCCCGACGTGGTGCTGCTGGACATCGCGATGCCGGGTGTCGATGGCATGGAAGCGGCGCGCCACCTGGCCGCGTTCGAGCCGCGTCCGGCAGTGGTGTTCTGCACCGCCTATGACGATCACGCGCTGTCGGCGTTCGAGGCGGCCGCCATCGATTATCTGATGAAGCCGATCCGCAGCGAGCGGCTGGCCGCGGCGCTGGATCGCGCGCGCACCTTCATGGCCGGCCGCGATAACCATTCGCCCGCCGCCAGCAGCGAACAGCAGGCACGCAGCCACCTGTGCGCGCGCCTGCGCGGCAGCCTGCGATTGATTCCGATTGACGAGATCCATTACCTGCAGGCGGAAGAGAAGTACGTGGTCGTCCACCATGTGCGCGGCGAGGACCTGATCGAGGAATCGCTGAAGTCGCTGGAAGAAGAGTTCAACGGCCGCTTCGTGCGCATCCATCGCAACTGCCTGGTCGCCCGCCACGAACTGATCGAACTACGCCGCTCCAACGAGGGCCATGTGCAGGCGATACTGCGCCACGGCAAGACCCCGCTGGAAGTCAGCCGTCGCTGCGTGGCCAGCCTGCGCGACACCATCAAGCACCTGTAAAGCCCCGCCAGCGGAATTGCCGCCGACGTCGGCCAAGCGCTCCGGCGCCGGCTGCGGGATAATGGCGGCATGACCACGCTCCGCATCGCCACCCGCAAAAGCCCGCTCGCCCTGTGGCAGAGCGAACACGTCGCCGACCGCCTGCGCCTGGCCCATCCCGGATTGCGGGTCGAACTGGTGCCGATGAGCACCCGCGGCGACGAAGTACTGGACCGCTCACTGGCGGCGATCGGCGGCAAGGGCCTGTTCCTGAAGGAACTGGAGCTGGCGATGCTGCGCGGCGAGGCCGATTGCGCGGTGCATTCGCTGAAGGACGTGCCGATGGAACTGGAAGGCCCGTTCGCCCTGCCGGCGATCCTGGCCCGTGCCGATTACGCCGACGCATTTGTCAGCAATCGCCATGCGCGACTGGCCGAGCTGCCGCCAGGCGCACGCGTTGGTACTTCCTCGCTGCGTCGCCACGCGCAACTGCGCGCGCGGCGTCCGGATCTGCTGGTCAGCGATCTGCGCGGCAACGTCAACACGCGACTGGCCAAACTCGACGCCGGTGAATACGACGCCATCATCCTGGCCTGCGCCGGCCTGCAGCGGCTGGGCCTGGACGCCCGCATCCGCGAGCGCCTGCTGGCCCCGGACTGGCTGCCGGCCCCGGCGCAGGGCGCGATCGCCGTCGAATGCCGCTTCGGCGATGACGCCAGCGCGCATTGGTTCGCCGCCCTCGATGACGCCGACACCCGCACCTGCGTCGAAGCCGAACGCGCCCTCAACCGTGCCCTGCACGGCAGTTGCCACGTGCCGGTGGCCGCGTTCGCGCAGCTGAGCGCAGAGCGCGTGCACCTGGCCGGCATGGTCGGCTCGGTCAGCGACGGCCGGCTGATCCGTGCCGAAGCCAGCGCAGCAGCCAGCGACACCGACGCACTCGGCCAGCGCGTGGCGGGCCAGTTGCTGGCCCAGGGTGCCGGCGAGTTGCTGCAGGGCATCGAGTAGCGGGGATCCACCCCGAACGGCCGCAAGCGGCGGAATGAATCGCCAGCAGGGTCGGGAATGATGGCGGGCGTCCGGTTAGGCTGTGTCGACCAGTTTCTTGCAGACAGGGATTGCCCCTTGAAGCAACGTCTTGCCGGTTTACTTCTGCTGTTGCTGATGACACTGCCTGGCTGCACCGTGTCATTCAACCCGTCCGCCAACCAGGACCTGCCCGAGCCCACCAGCGGTAACCGCGAGCAGCAGCTTGAAGCAGAGCAGGCAGCGCGGATGTATCTGCAGATGATTGACCGTAAGCAGTTCGAGAAGACCTGGCGCATGGCAGGTTCCGCATTACGCGATCAGAGCAGCGAGTTTGCCTGGGTGAACATGCTGAAGCTGGCCAGCAAGACCTTCGGGACGCCGCAGCAGCGGACCCTGGAAGGGTTTGGTTTCAGCCCGCGGATAGACGTGAATGTCCCGCCGGGCGAGTACGTGCTGGTGCAGTTCAAGGATAGCGCTGGAAAAGTCACCGTCACCGAAAAGGTGGTGATGCAGAGAGAGCAGGCGAGCTGGAAGCTGATCGGCTATTTCATCAACAAGCGCGTGCAATACGGGGCCGATGCCTGAGTGCGGGCTGCTACTGGTCGTGACGGCACGAAAAAAGCCCGGTCTGACCGGGCTTTTTTCTGGCTGCTGCCAGTGCTGCGCAGCAATTGGCATTGACACCGATCAGAAGCCGTACACCACGTTGACGGTGGTCAGGTTGTCGGTCTTCTTGATGCCGGGCTGGACGTCGGAGTTGTAGCGGGTTTCCAGGCCGGCTTTCAATGCCAGCGCGTCGCTCATCTGCACCTGCAGGCCGAACACGTTGCTGAGGAAGGTGTTGTCGCTGCCGGACTCGATCAGGAAGGTATCGATCAGCGACGTGGTATCGGTCAGCTTGGTCGCGAAATCCATGTAGCCACGGCCGATGGCGCCGTTGCGGTGGTCCTGCACGTCCTGCAGTTTCGACCAGCGGTAACCCGGGCCGATTTCAAAGGTCAGGTGGGTGGCATCGGTCTTGATTGCTTCGTAACCATAGCCGGCGGCGGCGGTCCACTGGTACTCATAGGAGGTGAAGTGGTCGCGCTCGTTGCGCAGCGAGCCAAACACATAGCTGCGGTCACTCAGCCGGTAGCCGCTGGTGCCATACAGTTCGTAGCGACGGGCGTTTTCCTCGTCGTCATCCTTGCCGTACAGGAACGATGCACCGAACGCGTTCTTCCACTGGGCATTTTCCTGCAGCATGTTGAGCTTGCCGACGAAAGTCTCGCTGTCGGTGTTGCCCTTGGAAACCGCCAGGCCCAGTTCGCCGTTGCCGGTCCATTGGCTGCTGTCGCCTTCGGCGGCGGTGGCGATCAGTGGTGCGGCAAGTGCCGATGCGGCGATCAGCGCGATTGCGGTCTTCTTCATGGTGACTCCCTGTTTTTCGAATAAAAAAAAGCCGGCCAAAAGACCGGAGGCGGGATTCTGTGCAGCGCGCAATGAATCCCAACAAAATCACATTTATTCGATGCGGTCGTTTCGCGGCGTCATGGCGCCGTGGCCGGCCGCTGCGGCCTTATTTGAAGCGGTAGACCACGTTCATCGTGGTCAGGGTGTCGGTGCGCTTGTCATCGGCTTCGACGTCGCTGTTGTGGCGCGCCTGCCAGCCGGCTTTCAGGGCCAGATGTGAGTTCATGGTCACCGACACGCCCAGATCGTTCTGGGCGAAGGTGTTGTACTTGCCCGATTCGACCAGCAGTTTGTTGACCACTTCGGTGTTGTCGGTCAGGCCGACCCGGAAGTCGGCCAGGCCCCGGCCGATGACACTGGCTTCCATGCGTTGCTGGACCGTGTCGTAGGCACGGCGGTAGCCGGGCCCGAACTGCAGATCCAGTTGCACCCGGTCGCCGTCGACAACCCGGTTGCCGTAGCTGAAGGCCAGCGAGCGCTGCCGGCTGAAGCTGCCGAAGTCGTCTTTTTCCTGGCGGTAGGTGGCATTCAAGGTGCCGCGTTCGTCCATCGAATAGCCGCTGTTGATGCCCAGCGCGTAACGGTTGGCGGTGGTGTTGCTGCCGCTGTGGACGCTGCCGTCGTCGTCGATCCGCATGTACTCGGAGCTGGAACGCAGCGCGGTGACGTTGGCGCTGTGCTTCCACAGGCCCTGTGAATACTTGAAGTCGAGCTTGCCGTTGAGGCTTTCGGTATTGCTGTTGCCCTTGGCCGAGGCGTAGCCGAACTCGCCGCCGCCGCTCCAGTGCGGGGCCTGCGGTGCGGCTTCGATGGCGACCTGCGGTTTGCGTATCTGCGGCGTGCCGTGCTTGTCGAACAACTGCGCCTTGGCCACCGGCGCTGGCTTGCCAACCGACTTAACCACCGCCAGCGAGGCCGCCGATTTGGTGTTGTCCGGGACCATCGCGCTCGCATTAAAAGTGGTCAAAAGCACAATTAGGCTGGCGGAATGGCAGAGCAGTGGACGCATGGAAGCAGGCATGGAAACGGCAACGGTGGCGGGCGACGCGGAGGGAGGAGAAGCAGACGGACAACGTGGAAACGTTTACAGCCTAACGTTGCCGGTGGCCCGGTTCAAGGCAAGTAATTGTTCCGGTTCCAGTTTGTTCACTACGGCCGGCAATGGCGGCGTTCGCGCTCCAGTTCGTGGGCCAGCCGTGCCCGGCCCTGCTCGGAGGTATCGGTCTTCCAGGCCTCGGCCTGGCGGCGGATCTCCGGGCACGGGCCCTGCGAATAGCCGCGGCCGCCAAACAGCTCGCCGATCCCGTCCAGCACCGCCTTCGCTGAAGGCGGTGGCTTCATCCGGAACCGTTCCGGTGCCTCGCCGCCGGGCAGGCGTGGCTTGCGGTTGGCCAGCGGCTCCGGCGCGAACAACGACGGCTTCTGCCGCTGCGCCCAGTCGCGGGCGCGCGCGCTGTAGTCGGAGGCGGACGCCGGCGGCTCTGTTGCGGTTGCTGCTGGCGGCGGCGACGGAACCCGGCTCGGCCGGGGCCTGTCCGGATTGCGGGGTGGCGCGGGGCCGGCCATTGCCGGCGCTGCCGGCTCGGCCGGTTGCTGCGGCATGGGTGGCGGCGGAGCGGGGCGCGCCAGCCATGACAGCCGGATGCGGGTGGGCTCACCAGCAATGCCACGGCGCTCGGCGTTGAGCGTCGGCATTCGCCACAACAACGCCAACAGCAGCGCCTGCAGGGCCAACGCCAATGTCCATGCCAGAGGTTTGTCGTATCTTCCCTGTGCTGCGTGCATCCATCACCACCGTGCGTCCTTGCCATCAGTCTGGCAAGGACTCGGTTAGCCGATGGTTACGCGACCAGCAATGACTGCCGCGTCGTCGATATGGCGCGCGGAAATACAACGGCCGCTTGGGTCCGTGCGTTGGGGATACCACGTGGCGGGATTCGCCGGGTACCAGGCATCGCACGGGCCCAAGCGGCCGAGGGCGCGTCGTCCTGTCACTTTGCGTGACCGCGACTTCGCGACCGCTTCTTTATACGGCAGCTCGCGTTATCTTGACGTCAGCGGTGGCCGGGCTCGGCCATAATTGTTGTTCTCCCACGTAGTCCCACGCGGAAGCCACATGGACAAAATCGAACGAATCACTGCCCTGCACCGGATCCTGCAAGCCGCGCGTTACCCGGTGACGGTCAAGCGTCTGCAGGAGGAGCTGGGCTGTTCGCGGGCCACCGTCTATCGCGACCTGGCCTACCTGCGCGACGCGTTGATGGCGCCGATTGAAGGCGATGGCGAGGCCGGCTTCCGCTACCAGGCCGGCGAGAACGAACGCTTCGAGCTGCCCGGCCTGTGGCTGAGTTCGGAAGAGTTGTACGCCTTGCTGGCGGCGCAGCAACTGCTGGTGCGCACCGGGGGCGGGGTGCTGTCGGGGGCGCTGGCGCCGTTGCAGAAGCGCATCGAGGGGCTGCTGGCCGATCACGCCAGCGTCTCGCAGTGGCCGGTCGAACGGGTGCGGGTGATTCCGCACCGCGGCCGCAAGCTCGACGAAGCCAGTTTCCGGGTGGTCGCCACCACCGTGCTGGAGCGCAGGCAGCTGGGATTCGAATACCGTGCCCGCTCCACCGACGAACGCACCCGCCGGCTGGTCTCGCCGCAACGGATCACCCATTACCGCGACAACTGGTACCTGGACGCCTGGGATCACGAGCGCAATGCGCTGCGCAGCTTCGCGGTCGACCGGATCGGCCAGGCGCGGGCGCTGGACGCAGCCGCCACCGACGTACCGGATGACCAGCTCAACCAGCACCTGGCGTCCAGCTACGGCATTTTTTCCGGCGAACCCAAGGGCTGGGCGACGATCGTGTTCAGCGCCAAGGCCGCGCGCTGGGTCGCCGACGAGCAATGGCATTCGCGCCAGCAGGGCCGCTATCTGGCCGACGGCCGTTACGAACTGAAACTGCCGTACAGCGTGTCACGCGAACTGCTGATGGACATCCTGCACTACGGCGCCGATGCCGAAATCGTCGAGCCGGCGGTGCTGCGCGAGCAGGCCAAGTCGCTGCTCGAGCTGGCCCTGTCCAATTACGCCCGCGGTTGAGGTCCGGCGGCGGGCGGAAGGATGCCCGCTACGGTTCCTCGGGCGTGTCGAAACCGGGCTGGCCGACCTGTTCGGGCAGCTGCGGCACCCGCACCAGCTGGCGCGCATTGATGTTGTAGTCGCGCATCTTGCGCACCAGTTGCCGGTACAACGCGTCGTCGATGGTCGGCGAGCGGGCGAATATCCAGCCCATGTCGCGGCCCGGATAGTTGATCAGTGCCCAGGAGTAGTCCGGCGCCACTTCCAGGATGTTGAACTTGGCCGGGACGACGCCGCCAAACCACAGCGTCCAGCGCCGGTTGGCACTGTCCTCATGCACCGAGGCCTTGGCTTCGCGCACCTGCAGCGGCTGGTCGAAGCCTTCCTTGAACCAGTACTTGACCTGCAGGGTGTCGTCGTCCTTCAGGCTGTATTCGTAGCGCGTCTCCACGTTTCCGCGTTCAGCGAAGTACGGAATCATCGCGATCACATACCAGCTGCCGGTGAAACGGGGCAGGTCAACCTGTGCGGTGCGCACCGGCGCGACCGGTTGGCTGGCGCAGGCCACCAGAGCTACCAGCAGGCAGGCCGCAAACAGAACCCGCAATTGACGCATTACCGACATTCATGCCCCCTGGGCAACCAGCGATGGAAGACAGCATGCACGCGGTAGGCGTGAAGCATCCGTTCGTTGCCAGATGGTAGTACGTCTGGATGAAAAATTCGTGGATCGCCGGTCGTGCTCCCGGCGGGGTCGCAAGCGGTGAGATGGCGGCGCGGCAATCTGCGCGCATCGACCCCTGGAGCCATCGCCATGTCCATCCTGCCTACCGCCCACGCCCGTCCCGCCGACCATCCGTATCCGCAACTCGAGCGCTGGCTGCGGCGGGCGGTCGTGTCGGGCCTGGCCCTGGTGCTGCTGTTGCCGTTGGCGCGTGGCCACAGCCAGTGGCTGGGCTGGGCGCCGTTGTGGCTGGTCGGCATGCCACTGTCGGCGTGGTGGGCGCTGCATCGGTTCCGCTTGCCAGCCCTGGCCGATCTGCGTGGCCCGGCCGGCCATGGCCCGCAGCACCGGCGCTGGCGGCGGCCGCAGGCGCGGCGGCGCGCGGCGCGGACCGGCCGGGCGATGGCCGTGGCGCTGTCGCGGACGGCCTGAGCCGCAGGGCGGGGTGGTCTGACCATTGGCAGGTGAGCCGCCAGCCGGCGGTGTGCTAGCGTTGCAAGGATGTGCCTGCCTGAATGGAGTTGTGAACGATGCCACTGTTTTCGCGCGCCTGCCTGCTGGCCGGCTTTGCCGCCGGTGCGGCCATGACCGGCCCCGCCGTGGCCCAGCCCGCCGCTGAGGACAGCTACGCCTGGCTGGAAGATGTCGAGGCCAGCAAAAGCCTGGACTGGGTGAAACAGCAGAACGCCAGGTCCGAGGCCGAGATTGCCGATACCCCGCAGTTCAAGCAGTTGGAATCGGAGATCCTGTCGATCCTGGACTCGGACGCCAAGATCCCGGCAGTGCAGAAGATTGGCCCGTACTACTACAACTTCTGGAAGGACAAGCAGCACGAACGCGGGGTCTGGCGGCGGACCACGCTGGCCGAATACCGCAAGCAGGTGCCGGCCTGGGAAACCGTGCTCGACCTGGACGCATTGAACAAGGCCGAGAACACCAACTGGGTCTGGCACGGCGCCGATTGCCGCAAGCCCGACTACCAGCGCTGCCTGATCGCGCTGTCGCGCGGCGGCGCCGATGCCGACGTCACCCGCGAATTCGACCTGACCAGCAAGTCGTTCCTCGAGGATGGCTTCTACCGTCCCGAAGCCAAGGGCGGTCTGGGCTGGAAGGATGCCGACACGGTCTACGTGTATACCGACTTCGGCGATGGTTCGATGACCACCTCCGGCTACCCGCGTGTGGTCAAGGAATGGAAGCGTGGCACGCCACTGGCCGATGCCGAAGTGGTGTATGAAGGCAAGCCCGATGACATGTACATCGCCGCCTTCCACGACGACACCCCCGGTTACCAGCGCGACATGGTCAGCCGCACGCTGGCGTTCTACAACGACGAGCTGTACCTGCGTACCACGGACGGCAAGCTGGCCAAGGTCGACGCGCCCAACTCGGCCAACAAGAGCATCCATCGCCAGTGGTTGACGCTGGAACTGCGCGAACCGTGGACCGTCGGCGGCAAGACCCATGTCGCCGGTTCGCTGCTGGCGACGCCGCTGGACGACTTCATGGCCGGCAAGCGCGATTTCGTCGAGTTGTTCGTGCCAACCGAGCATACCTCGCTGGCCAGCTTCACCTGGACCCGCCAGCACCTGGTGCTGAACGTGCTGGATGACGTCAAGAACCGGCTCAGCGTGCTGACCCCGAGCGATCAAGGCCCGTGGCAGCGCAGCGAGTTCGTCGGCGCGCCGGACTTCGGCACGCTGGCGGTCAGCGCCGTGGACGAAGACGAAAGCGACGCGGTATGGCTGACCAGCACCGATTACCTGACCCCGAGCACGCTGTCACTGGCGGAAGTGGGCAAGGCGCCGGAGGTGCTGAAGACCATGCCGACCTTCTTCGACGCCAGCCGCGATGTCATCGAACAGCATTTCGCCACCAGCAAGGATGGCACCAAGGTGCCGTACTTCATGGTCCGGCCCAAGGACATGCAGCGTGATGGCAGCAACCCGACCCTGCTGTACGGTTATGGCGGCTTCGAGATTTCGCTGACCCCCAACTATTCCGGCGCGGTCGGCAAGGGCTGGCTGGAGAAGGGCGGCGTATACGTGGTCGCCAACATCCGTGGCGGTGGCGAATACGGCCCGCGCTGGCACCAGGCCGCACTCAAGGCCAACCGCCACAAGGCCTATGAGGACTTCGCCGCGGTCGCGCAGGATCTGGTCAGCAACGGGGTGACCTCGCCACAGCACCTCGGTGCGCAGGGCGGCAGCAATGGTGGCCTGCTGATGGGCAACATGCTGACCCAGTATCCGCAGCTGTTCGGCGCCATCGTCTGCCAGGTGCCGTTGCTGGACATGAAGCGCTACAACCACCTGCTGGCCGGCGCCTCGTGGATGGCCGAATACGGCAACCCCGACAAGCCCGAGGAATGGGCCTACATCAAGACCTTCTCGCCGTACCACCTGTTCGACCCGGCCAAGGACTATCCGCCGACCCTGTTCATGACTTCGACCCGCGATGATCGCGTGCATCCGGCGCATGCGCGCAAGATGATGGCGAAGATGGCAGCGGCCAACAAGGACGTGCGCTATTACGAGAACGTCGAAGGTGGCCACGGCGGCGCGGCCAACAACGCCCAGGCCGCGCATATGTCAGCGATGGCCTATAGCTTCCTCTGGCAGCAGTTGAGCAAGTAAGCGGATTCCGGTCCGCCGTTGCCGTCGCCCCCTGGCGACGGATGCAGCAAGGCACACCATCGCCGGCAGACCCGCCGACGATGGTGTGATCGGCACAGCGCCGGCCTGCGGGCGAAGGACGCCCGCAACACCATTGCAACTCACCACCCGGGGCCCCATCCATGAAAGCATCTTCCATCCTGTTTGCAGCGAGCGTACTGATGACTGTTCCTTTCACCGGGGCCGCGGCGGCCGAAGCGACCGCGCCGGATGCGGCCCGGCAGCCGCATGTGGTCAAGGCGCCGTTTGGCGCCGAACGCAATGACGACTACTACTGGCTACGCGACGACAAGCGCGAAAACCCGCGGATGCTGGCCTACCTCAATGCCGAGAACGCCTATGCCGATGCGGTAATGGCGCCGCTCAAGCCGCTGCAGGAAACCCTGTACAACGAGATCGTCGCCCGCATCAAGCAGGACGATGCCAGCGTGCCCTACCGCGAGCGTGGCTACTGGTACTACACCCGCTTCGAAACCGGCAAGGACTATCCGATCCACGCCCGCCGCAAGGGCAGCATGGAGGCGGCCGAGGAAATCCTGCTCGACCTCAACGCGCTGGCCGAGGGCAAGGGTTACTACAACGTCGGCGAACGCGAAGTCAGCCAGGACAACCGGCTGTTGGCCTATGCCGATGACGCGGTCGGCCGCCGCCAGTACGTGATCCGGTTCAAGGACCTGGAGACCGGCAAGTTGCTGGCCGACGAGATCCCCGGAGTGTCGCCGAACATCGTCTGGGCCGACGACAACAAGACCGTGTTCTATGTCGAGAATGATCCGGAAACGCTGCTGACGGTACGGGTCAAGTCGCATGTGCTGGGTACCCCGGTCAGCGAGGACAAGCTGGTCTACGAGGAAAAGGACGACAGCTTCTACATGGGCGTCGGCCGCACCCGCGACGACCAGTTCATCTGCATCGGCGTTGAAAGCACGGTGTCGTCGGAAATGCGCTGCACGCCGGCGGCCGCGCCGGGC
The DNA here is from genome assembly GCF_001431405.1 of Pseudoxanthomonas dokdonensis. Taxonomy (GTDB): domain Bacteria; phylum Pseudomonadota; class Gammaproteobacteria; order Xanthomonadales; family Xanthomonadaceae; genus Pseudoxanthomonas_A; species Pseudoxanthomonas_A dokdonensis. Next base: position 24,884 of record NZ_LDJL01000006.1, on the reverse strand, counting down.
GAGTTCACGGTGCTGGCGCCACGCGAGCGTGATGTCGAATACAGCGCCGACCATCTCGATGGTCGCTGGGTGATCCGCACCAACGCCGATGGCGCCACCAATTTCAAGCTGGTCACCGCAGCCGATGGCAGTACCTCGCGCAGCCAGTGGACCGATTTCGTGCCGCACAGCGATGAGGTCTACATCGACAACTTCGAGCTGTTCGACGGCTTTACCGCCATCGGCGAGCGCTCCGGTGGCCTGGAGCGGGTGCGCCTGCTGAAGAAGGACGGCAGCGAGGACTACGTCAAGGCCGACGAGTCGGCGTATTCGATGGGCCTGGACGTCAATTCCGAACACGACACGCCGTGGTTGCGCTACAGCTACACCTCGCTGACCACGCCGGCGACCACCTACGAACTGAATACCGAGACCGGCGAACGCAAATTGCTCAAGCAGCAACCAGTGCTGGGCTACGACCCCTCGCGCTACACCACCGAGCGGGTCTGGGTCGAAGCACGCGATGGCACCCGGGTGCCGGTGTCGGTGGTCTATCGCAATGGCTTCAGGAAGGATGGCAGCGCGGCACTGCTGCAATACGGTTACGGCAGCTACGGCGCCTCGATGGACCCCAACTTCAACAGCCCGGTGGTCAGCCTGCTGGACCGCGGCATGGTCTACGCCATTGCCCATATCCGCGGCGGCCAGGAGATGGGCCGTGCCTGGTATGACAACGGCAAGCTGCTGAACAAGAAGAACACCTTCAACGATTTCATCGATGTCACCCGTGCGCTGGTCAAGCAGGGCTACGCGGCGCCGGACCGGGTAGCGGCAATGGGTGGCAGCGCCGGTGGCCTGCTGATGGGCGCGATCGCCAACATGGCGCCGCAGGATTACCGCGTGATCATTTCGCAGGTGCCGTTCGTCGACGTGGTCACCACCATGCTCGACCCCAGCATCCCGCTGACTACCAACGAGTACGACGAGTGGGGCAACCCCGAGCAGAAGCAGTTCTACGACTACATCGCGACCTATTCGCCGTACGACAACATCCGTGCCCAGGCCTATCCGGCAACCTTCGTCGGCACCGGCCTGTGGGATTCACAGGTGCAGTACTGGGAACCGGCCAAGTACGTGGCCAGGCTGCGTGACGAGAATACCGGCACGCTGCCGATCCTGTTCCGCACCAACATGGAAGCCGGCCATGGCGGCAAGTCCGGGCGCTTCCGCCGCTATCGCGAGATGGCCGAGTACTACGCATTCATGCTCGACCAGCTCGGCGTCGACAAGTAATCCGGTTACGGCCGCGCCAGGCTGATGGCGCGGCCGTGGATGAAAACGCCGGCCGCTGCCGTGCGGTTATCCTGCCTGCATCGCCCGCCTACCGGTTGAAGCATTGAGCCCCGAGCTACCGCCCGCGTCGCCGCCTCCCGTCCGCTCGCGCCTGCGCTGGGCCTGGTGGCTGCTGGCCTACGTCAGCCTGGGTGTCGGCATCGTCGGGATCTTCGTGCCGGGCCTGCCGACCACGGTGTTCATCCTGATCGCCGCCTACGCCGCTTCGCGTGGCTCGCAGCGGCTGCATGCCTATCTGCTTGGACACCGCCGGTTCGGTCCGATGATTGCCGACTGGCAGGCCCACGGCGCGGTCTCGCGGCAGGCCAAATGGGCGGCCAGCCTGACCATGCTTGCCTGCGCAGGCATTCTGTTGCTGGTGATGGCGCAGGTACCTTCGCACCACGCTTGGATGACCTGGTTGCCGATCGCCTGCATGGCGCTGGTGGCGGCCTGGCTGTGGCGGCGGCCCGAGCCACCGGCTGAGTGAGCCGGCCCGTGCGGATGCATCGGCGGCCTGTCGCATCGTCGCCAGCCGCGGTGGCCGCTATACTCGGCGGCATGAAGATCATCTCCCGACTGGCGCTTCCCGCCGCTTCCATCTGCCTGTTGCTGCTGCTCGCCGCGTGTGGCGCAAAGGGACCGCTGTTCCTGCCTGAAGAGCCGGCCCAGGCCGAAGACGTCGATGCCGCCGACGCTCCGGCGTTGCCGACCGCGACCGGACTCGACGGCCAGTCCAGCGATGCTGCCAGCAATGACAGCCTGCCGGCGGTACCTGAGGTGGACGTGGACGGTGAAGCCAGCGACACGCCCGACGGACTGCTGCCCGATGCCGCTGGCGAACCGGCGCCGGCTGACGAATCCGGCAATGACTGAAGCGATGCCCGCGACCGGCGGCTTGCGTTTCAGCAAGATGCACGGCGCCGGCAATGACTTTGTCATGCTCGACCTGCGCGGTGGCCAGGCGCCGCCGAGCCCGGCGCTGGCCGCGGCGCTGGCCGATCGCCACCGCGGCATCGGCTGTGATCAGATCATCACCCTGGAAGACCCGCGCAGCGCCGACGCGATTGCCGCGTACGGGATCTGGAACTCGGATGGATCGCCGTCGCAGCAATGCGGCAATGGCGCACGTTGCGCGGCGGCCTGGCTGCAACGTGCCGGCGTCGCCCGCGGCGACAGCTTCGTGCTCGATAGTCCGCAGGCCAGCCATAAGGTCGAACACCTGGGCCATGGCCAGTTCGCGATTGCGATGGGCGTGCCGCAATTCAATCCCGGCGACATTCCGATGCATGGCTTTGACCATGCGCGGCCCGAGTACGACGTGGCCGTCGACGAGGACCTGCGGCTGCGCTTCGGCGCGGTGTCGATGGGCAACCCGCACGCAGTGATGGAAGTGCCGTCGGTCGCGCAGGTACCGGTAGCGGCCTACGGCCGCGCGCTGCAGCAATCGACGACGTTCCCGCAGTCGGTCAATGTCGGCTTCGCCGAGATCGTCGACCGCAGCCATATCCGCCTGCGCGTCTATGAGCGTGGTGTCGGCGAAACCCTGGCCTGCGGCAGCGGCGCCTGCGCGGCGGCGGTGGTGCTGATGCAACGCGACCGCGTTGACCGCGATGTCGCGGTCGAACTGCCCGGTGGCACCCTGCGCGTCCAATGGCCGCGCGCTGATGCCAGCGTGACAATGGCCGGACCTACCGCATTTGTTTTCGAAGGACACTGGAACCCATGAGCGAGACCCAAGAAAAACTCGGCGCGCACGAAATCGCCGCCTGGTTGCGCCGGCACCCGACCTTCCTCAAGCAGTTCCCGGACCTGGCCTTGAGCCTGGTGGTGCCACGCGACGACGGCCCGGCCGCGTCGCTGGCAAGCTACCAACTGGAAGTACTGCGCGACAAGAACCGCGAGCTGGCCAAGCGGCTGACCGATCTGTTCGCCAACGCCCAGGAAAACGAACGCCTGGCCGTGCGTACCCATCAGCTGACCCTGGCATTGCTGAAGCAGGCCTCCGCCGCTGACAGCGTGCGGGCGATGGCCGCCTCTCTGGCCGAAGACTTCAATGGTGATCACATCAGCATCGTGCTGCTGCACCCGGTGGCCGGCCTGGATGACAACGACTGGCTGCAGATAGTGGCTGAAGACGCCGCCGCGTTGGCACCGTTCCGCGATTGCCTGCAGAGCGGCGAACCGATCTGCGGGCGCCTGCAACCGGAAAAAGGCCAGCTGCTGTACGGCGAACGTGCACGCGACATCCAGTCATCGGCGTTGCTGCCGCTGCCCGGTGTGGGACTGGTCGCGGTCGGCAGTCTGCAGCCAAACCGCTTCTACCCCGGCATGGGCACCCTGTTCCTGCGGATGATGGGCGAAGCGTTCGTCGCTGCGCTGCGCCGTTTCGATGCCTGATCCGATCGCCGCTGGCGGGAAACATGATGGCCCGGCGCGACGCTGAGAAAGCCGCCAGGGCGCAGACCGATGCGGACGTGGCAACAGCGATTGCCAGCGATCCGCGCAGCGATGCCTTCCTCGATTACCTCAAGGTCGAACGGCGGATGTCGGTGCATACGCTGGATGCATATCGACGCGATCTGGATGCGCTGATCGCATGGACACGCGAGCACGGCATCGACCGTTTGGTGCAGCTGGACAGTGAGCAGCTGCGCGGGTTCATCGCCAGCGAACACCGCCGTGGTCTGTCACCGAAAAGCCTGCAACGGCGCCTGTCGGCCTGTCGCAGTTTCTACCAGTGGTTGCTTCGGCATGGCGTGATCACGGTCAGCCCCGCGGCTGGTGTGCGCGCACCGAAGGCGCCACGCAAGTTGCCGCAGGTGCTGGATGCCGATGAGGCGGTGCGGCTGGTCGAAGTGCCGATTGACGGACCACTGGGGCTGCGTGATCGGGCCTTGCTGGAACTGTTCTATTCCTCTGGCCTGCGCCTGAGCGAGCTGTGCGCACTGCGCTGGCGCGATGTCGACATGGACAGCGGTTTCGTCAATGTCATCGGCAAGGGCAGCAAGGAGCGCAAGGTGCCGGTGGGTTCGCATGCGCGCACCGCCTTGCAGCAGTGGCGCGACGAGCAGCAGGCCGCGGCCGATGCGCCGATCTTCCCCGGTCGCGGCGGTGGCCCGATTTCGCAACGCGCGGTGCAGATCCGGATCAAGCAGCTCGGCATTCGCCAGGGCCTGTTCAAGGACGTGCACCCGCACATGCTGCGACACAGTTTCGCCAGCCATATCCTGGAATCGTCCGGCGACCTGCGTGGGGTCCAGGAACTGCTTGGCCACGCCGACATCGCCACCACCCAGATCTACACCCATCTGGATTTCCAGCATCTGGCCAAGGTCTACGACGCGGCCCATCCGCGCGCCAAGCGCAGGAAAAGCTGAACCAGCGGCGACAACCGTGCCATCGGTGGATGCTTGAACGCGGCGGGCGCGTCCCCAGATCTGTGCCGACACCCCGGAGATCATCGATGGACCCCAGCCAGAATCCCAACGTTTTCCACGCCACCACCATCCTCTCGGTACGCCGCAACGGCCGCGTGGCCGTCGCCGGTGACGGCCAGGTCACGCTGGGCAACACGGTGATGAAAGGCAATGCGCGCAAGGTCCGCCGGCTTGGCCGCGATGGCCATGTGCTGGCCGGCTTTGCCGGTGCCGCCGCCGATGCCTTCACCCTGTTCGAGCTGTTCGAAGCCAAGCTTGAAAAACACGGCCAGCTGCAGCGCGCCGCGGTCGAGCTGGCCAAGGACTGGCGCACCGAACGCCGGCTCGGCAAGCTCGAGGCGCTGCTGGCGGTGGCCGACAAGGAAACCTCGCTGATCATCAGCGGCACCGGCGACGTGATCGAGCCGGAGGACGGCATCATCGCGATTGGCTCGGGCGGTTCGTTCGCGCTGTCGGCGGCACGCGCACTGCTGGCGCACACCGAACTCGATGCCCGCACCATCGCTGCCGAGGCATTGAACATCGCCGGCGACATCTGCATCTACACCAACCGCAATGTGGTGGTCGAAGAGCTCTGATGACACGTTCGCAGCCCTGACCGGGCTTCTTCACCGCCGTCGCGGCACGCGCACGGCCGGCGCCATCCCGAGACGGCAGGCGCCACACCCACTGAACACACCTAGAGTCCCCCATGAGCCAAGCCAACAACTCCACCATGACCCCGCGCGAGATCGTGCAGGAACTGGATCGCCACATCGTCGGCCAGCAGGCGGCCAAGCGCGCGGTCGCGATCGCGCTGCGCAATCGCTGGCGCCGTTCGCAGCTGGCCGACGACCTGCGCAACGAGGTCATGCCGAAGAACATCCTGCTGATTGGTCCGACCGGTGTCGGCAAGACCGAGATCGCGCGTCGGCTGGCGACGCTGGCCAATGCGCCGTTCGTCAAGGTCGAGGGGACCCGCTTCACCGAAGTCGGCTACGTCGGCAAGGATGTCGAGCAGATCATCCGTGACCTGGCCGACACCGCGGTCAAGTTGTACCGCGAGCAGGCCAAGGCACGGGTGCGCACCCAGGCGGAGGAACGCGCCGAGGATCGCATCCTCGATGCGTTGCTGCCACGGCGTGCCGCCGGCATCGGCTTCGATGCCGACGCCGCCCGCAACGAGCCGTCTGCGCAGGACAACGACACCCGCATCAAGTTCCGGCGGATGCTGCGCAACGGTGAACTGGATGACCGCGAAATCGAACTGGAACTGGCGGCCAACGTCAGCATGGACATCATGACCCCACCGGGGATGGAGGAAATGGGCCAGCAGTTGCGGCAGATGTTCTCCAACCTGGGCAGCAGCAAGTCGCACAAGCGCACGGTTACCATCAAGGCGGCGCGACCGCAGCTGATCGAGGAAGAAGCCGGCAAGCTGGTCAACGAAGAGGACATCCGCAGCGCCGCCATCGAGGCCTGCGAACAGCACGGCATCGTCTTCATCGATGAAATCGACAAGGTCGCCAAGCGGGGCGAGAACGTCGGCGGTGGCGATGTCAGCCGCGAAGGTGTGCAGCGTGATCTGCTGCCGCTGGTCGAAGGCAGCAACGTCAGCACCAAGTACGGCACGGTCAAGACCGACCACATCCTGTTCATCGCTTCCGGTGCCTTCCACCTGGCCAAGCCCAGCGATCTGATTCCGGAGCTGCAGGGGCGTTTCCCGATCCGGGTCGAGCTGGGCGCATTGTCGAAGCAGGATTTCGTCCGCATCCTGACCGAGCCGAAGGCCGCACTGACCAAGCAGTATGAAGCCCTGATGCAGACCGAAGGGGTCAAACTGGTGTTCAGCGACGACGCCGTCGATCGCCTCGCCGAGATTGCCGAACAGGTCAACGAGCGCCAGGAGAACATCGGCGCCCGCCGCCTGCACACTGTGCTCGAGCGGCTGCTGGACAGCCTCAGCTACGAGGCCCCTGACCGCGATGGCGACAGCATCAACATCGATCGCGCCTACGTCGACAAGCATCTCGGCGAACTGGTCCAGGACCCGGACCTGAGCCGTTACATCCTGTAACGGTTTCGAGTGTCGGAACAGAAGCCCGTCAACTGACGGGCTTTTTTCATGAACCTGATCCGGCTGCCGGCGGCAGGCGTCATTCGCCGACGACCGCGAAGAAAATCTGTCCTTCGTACTTGTCGTCCCAGTTGCCGCTCCAGTCGCGCAACCCGAACGTGGCGGTCACGCGCACGCCGTTGCCGATCACATCGGCATCCAGGCGGACATCCAGGTTGCCGAGGTGATGGTCGCCATCGTTGGAAGAGAAGCTCGCGTTGAAGCCGGTCAGGATCGCGGCCGCGGTGCTCAATGGCGCACCAAAGTCGACGTCGGTGGAGGTCTGGCGGGGGCCGGAACCTTCGAAGCGGTTGAAGGTGATGTTGGAATTGCGGATCAGCATGATGGTTTCTCCTTGCACGAGGCGTGCTGTTCGGCCGCCGGCGGTTGGTCGTTACAGGAACGAGTGGGTTTTCGCGGCGGCAGCGTCCGCCGACCGGTGATCTCGACGTCGATTTCAGCCTTGCCGGCGCCCGCATTGATCGCCACCACCCGGGCATTGCGCCGGCTGCCTTGCAACTGCCGTGTATCCAGGCTGCTGCCACGCGCCAGCTCGCCGCCTTTTTCGTCAAACCAGTGGATCTGCGGGTTGCCCAGCGAACGGCCCAGCTGATCGATGGCCCAGGCCCGGCGGACGGGATCATCGCTGGCTCCGACGATCACCCTGACCGGAGGATGCTTGTCCGGATCCGGCGCTTTGCGCAACGGCTCCAGTTGCAGCCCCAGCACTGCGGTGGCCAGGCCGTTGCTGCTCAGGATCCGCAGCTGCAGGGCTTGCCGATGGCTGCGCAGGCGCGCGGGTATGCGCAGCACGGTGTCATGTTGGCGCGGAGCAACGCCACGCCAACTACCGTCGATGTCGTGCCACTGCACGACATGCACGAGCCGATGTTCGTCCTTGGCCGACCATGACAGCAATGCACTGCCGTCCTGCTGTTCGGTTACCGATTCGATGGCCAGTGCCGGCGGTGGCGGGATATCGAAACTGGCAATCGTCTGCGCATGTTCGCGAATCTCCAGCCTGGATGCGCGTCCGCTGTCCAGCGGAACTTCGGCCGACAGATGCATCGGCCAGCACTGCGGCCCGCAATGGAAGCAGTTGCCCGACAACGCCACGCATGCCCGGGACTTGCCCTGTTTGTCGACAACGACCGCATGGAAATCGCTGGTCCGGGTCGCACGCCGTCGCGGGCGTGCGGCGAAGGTGAACGCGTGCGGCAGGGTGACGCTGCGGTCCTCGTCGATATGCACGTCCAGGAACAACAGCGGCACCGCGCGACGGTTCCATTCGGCGGCCGGTTCGCGCAGCGACAGGCGATGGTAGGCGGCACGGTTGGCCGCGGCGGCGCCATCGACCGGATCGCCGCGCGACATCAGCTTGGCATAGGTATACGGGCTGACCCATTTGCCCGGCGAATAGCCCATGAAATCATGCGCTGAAGCGGGGTCGAACACGCGGTTGTTTTCCGGGTCATAGCCGAATTCGCCGATGCTGTCGGAATCGAACAGCGCGTACTGGGGAAAATCGTCATCCTGGTTGGAAGGATTGGCACAGCGACCGCTGTCGTCACAGGGTGCGTGCGGACGGCCGTAAGCATGGCCTGCCTCGTGCGCCGCGGTCACCGTATCGCCGACCATGCCCGAGCCGACGCCATCGCCACCGCAACCGATGAAGTTGCCGAAATTGACGCCGGTGGGCAGCAGTCCGTAATACAGGTCATCCGAGTCGCCGCGCAGATCCTTGAGCTTGCCATTGAGCGATTCGAAGCCGTCGCCGCAGCCGGTGGTATCGGTGGTCACCATGTCTTCGCCGAAATCCAGATCGGTATAGCCGGACAGCAGTACGTCGCCGGTGGGGAAGGTCCGCCGCGCGTAATCGAACGTCTGCAGGGCAGTGCTGGCATCAGGTGCCGGCAGGTCCATGCCCTGGCCGGTGTAGTGGATGCCAACCGCGAATACCCGCATCGGGTTGACGTCGACAAAGCGCAATGTCCTGCGTACCGGCGCCGACGACTGGCCTGGATCAGCGGCATCGAATACACGGATGCGGATGTCGACGCTGCCCCGGCACCAGGCCTCGGGGATGGCGAAATTGAGCGTATGGTCGGCCGAGCCCCGATCTATCTCGCTGTCGCGGCGTGGACTGATGGTGGAGATGGGTGCCAGCACCAGGGTGTTGGCGCCGGACGATACTTCAACTTCGCCCGACAGCCCGGTGATGACCGGCAACGAGGCATCGGCACCATGATCGACATACACGCGCAGGCCGGTGGTCTTGCCGCCGACCAGGCTGATCGCGTTGTCCGGCAGCACGTTGTCGATGTCCAGATGCTGGCTGCTGCGGAACGACTGCGTGGCCTGGTTGGTTTCCACCCCGGTTATCTGCAGGTCGCCACGTGGCGGTGGCAGGCTGGGGTCAACCAGTTCGGCCAGAACGCTGGCCTGTACCGTGCCTGCGTAATCATCATCCCAGTCGCCGGACCAGTCGCGCAGCCCGAACGTGGCCCGCACGGTGACGATGTTGGCCGTGATCTCGGTATCCAGTTTGACCTGCAACCGGCCAAGATGATGGTCATCGCCGCGGAAGCCGGCCGAGTATCCGGCCAGTGCGGCGACTGCGTTGTCCACCGTGCGTGGGAACACGACGGTGGCTTCGGCGGTCCTCGGGCCGCTGCCGCGCATGCGTGGGAAATTCAACGACGTGCTTCTGATCTCCATGGTGAGGTTCTCCGGGCGGGCATTGCGCCGCGCCGTGGGTGGGCATCCAAGGCTGCGCTGCAGCCGCCATTCCCCCTGCGCAGCCCGTCCCTCCAATGCGTCGTGGTGACGGGCTGTTTTCCCTTCTCACGGTTGCGGCGCGCGGAAACGGACAACCGGTCGTCGGCAGGCGAGGCGGGGCGCCAGCTGCGGGTGGGGTGCGTTCGGTTACGCGCAGGCGACCGCCAGCGGAGGGGGCTTCAATCCACGCCGATGTCTTCGTTCCACAGCGCCGGATGGGCGGCGATCCAGTCGCCCAGCAGTTCGATGCATTCGCTGTCGTGCAGATCGATCACGGTGACCCCGGATTCGCGCAGCCAGTCCAGGCCGCCGGCGAAGTTGACCGACTCACCGACCACCACCGTACCGATGTTGAACTGCCGCACCAGCCCGCTGCAGTACCAGCACGGGGCCAGGGTGGTGACCATGATGGTGTCGCGATACGAGCGCTGGCGTCCGGCCTTGCGGAACGCATCGGTTTCGCCGTGGATCGAGGGATCGTCTTCCTGCACGCGACGATTGTGACCGCAGCCCAGCATGTGGCCGTCGCGATGGTACAGCGCCGCACCGATGGGAATACCGCCTTCGGCCAGGCCCTGGCGGGCCTGCACGATGGCGGTCCGCAGCATCGCCGCATAGTCCGGTGTCTGCAACATGTTCGCTCCTCGGCCGCATATGGGTTAAAAGAAAGACATGGATCCGGGCACGTGCGGCGCAACCATTGTCGCCCAAGGTGCCTCTTGTCATGACAACCCGCAAGGAGTGCCGTATGTCCACCACATCGGTTTCAAGTTCGTCCGCTTCCTCTTCGCTGCCCCTGTTCTGGGCAATCACCGCGCGCATCCTCGGCCTGGTCATGGTCTGGTTCGGCTGGATGCGCTTCCAGGCGTTTTCGATCAGCGCGATGGAAAAGCTGCTCGGCCAGTATGCGTGGTTGCCGGATCCGGCCCAGGCGACGGCGCTCAGTTACGGCGTCGGCGGGCTGGAGGTGGCGATCGGCGCGGTCCTGCTGCTGGCACCGGCGGGCGCGGCGCGGCGCTGGGCCGGGCTGGCGGCAGCGCTGTTCTGGGGCTTTGGCCTGTTGTTGCTGCTGGGTACGCCGATGTACGTCCACAACGAGATGTATTCCGGTTTTCCGGTAATCGGCGGTGGCCAGACCCTGCTCAAGCATCTGGGCATTGCCGCGCTGGGACTGGGCGTGTTCTCGTTCCGGCGCCAGCCGGCCCTGCATGGCGCCGCGCTGCTCGGGATGTGGCTGGGGCAGCTGCTGGTGCTGGTCTGGATTGGCGGCATGAAGTTCACCCATCTGGAAGCCGTTGGCATCGAAGGGCTGATGCGCAGCAATCCGTTGTTTTCTTGGCTGTACGGGCTGACCAGCGTGCAGGGCGCATCGATCATCATCGGGGGGATCGAACTGCTGACCGCGGCGCTGATCGCGCTGTGGCCGTGGCGCCCCGGGTTGGCCCGCTGGGGGCTGCTGGCGGCGGTGGCCACGTACCTGCTGACCAATACCTTCATGCTCAGCCTGCCCGGCTGGCAGGAGGGGATGGGCTTCCCCTACATTGGCCGCACCGGTCAGTTCCTGGTCAAGGACCAGCTGCTGCTGCTGGGGGCATTGGCGCTGCTGTTGTCGCGACCGGGCCGGGATACGCCGCCGCGCTGACGCCATCGCCACGCCAGGATGCGATAATCGGCCCATGAGCGAATCCCCCTACAAGACCGGCACCACCCATTTCGGCTTCCGTGACGTGGCCGCCAAGGACAAGCAGAAGCTTGTCGGCGAGGTATTCACCTCGGTGGCCGGCAACTACGACCTGATGAATGACCTGATGAGCCTGGGCATCCATCGGGTCTGGAAGCGCTATTTCGTCGGTACCTGCCAGGTCAAGCGCGGCGACCGCGTGCTGGATCTGGCCGGCGGCACCGGCGACATCGCCGCGCTGCTGAAGGACCGGGTCGGCGACAGCGGCGAGATCGTCCTCGGCGACATCAACGCCGGCATGCTGACGGTGGGCCGGGATCGGCTGACCAACCGTGGCCTGGTCAAGGGACTGGAGTACGTGCAGTGCAATGCCGAGGCCTTGCCGTTCCCGGACAACAGTTTCGACCTGGTCACCATCGCCTTCGGCCTGCGCAATGTCACCGACAAGGCGGCCGGCCTGGCCGAGATGCATCGGGTGCTGAAGGTCGGCGGGCAGGCGCGGGTGCTGGAATTCTCGGAAGTCACGGTGGACTGGTTCAAGCCGGTCTACGACTTCCATTCGTTCAAGATACTGCCGCGGCTGGGCCAGCTGTTCGCCCGCGATGCCGACAGCTACCAGTACCTGGCCGAAAGCATCCGCAAGCATCCGCCACAGGAACAGCTGAAGGCGATGATGGAAGAGGCCGGCTTTGCCCGTGCCAGCTACCGCAACCTGTCGGCCGGCATCGTCGCCATCCATACCGGCTACAAGGTCTGACCAGCGCGCCGGCGGCGCGACCCGCCTGCCGGGCCCGGCGCGCCTGACCGGGAAAAAGGGCATACGACAGCACTGCGGCGGAAAGGTAAACTTGGGCCATCCCCTGTACTGGATATCCCTGATGCGTTCCGTATTGATGATGTTGTCCTGCGCTGCCGTGCTGGCCGCCGGGTGTTCCAAGCAAGCGCCGGAGGCACCGCAAGCCGCCGCGCCCAAGCCGGCCGGCAGCGCCCAGCTGTCGCGCAGCCACGACGAGAATTCCTATGCCGAGCCGGAAAAGGTCGTCATCAAGGACATCGCCCTGGACCTGGCCATCGACTTCGACAAGAAGCAGCTGAGCGGCAGTGCCGTCTACACGCTGGACTGGAAGGACAACGCGGCGCAGCAGTTGTTGCTGGACACCCGCGATCTGACCATCGACAAGGTCGAAGGCAGCGACAAGGCCGGCAGCTGGTCTGAACTGAAGTACGCGCTGGCGCCGGCGGACAAGATCTACGGCAGCAAGCTGACCATCGAAACCCCGCAGCGCAACCCGCAGGTGCGGATCAGCTACAGCACCTCGCCTGACGCTTCCGGCCTGCAGTGGCTGACCCCGGAAATGACCGAAGGCAAGCAGCTGCCTTTCATGTTCAGCCAGTCGCAGGCCATCCATGCGCGTAGCTGGGTGCCGTTGCAGGACACCCCCAGCGTGCGCTTCACCTACAGCGCGCACATCACCAGCCGCCCGGACGTGATGGTGCTGATGAGCGCCAACTCCGATCCCAACGCCGCGCGCGATGGCGACTACGAATTCAAGATGGAACACCCGATTCCGTCCTATCTGCTGGCAATTGCCGCCGGTGACCTGGTGTTCAAGCCGTTGTCCGAACGCAGTGGCGTGTGGGCCGAACCGAGCATGGTCGACAAGGCCGCCAGCGAGTTCGAAGACACCGAAAAGATGATCACCACCGCCGAGGGCCTGTACGGCCCGTATCGCTGGGGCCGCTATGACATCCTGGTGCTGCCGCCGTCGTTCCCGTTTGGTGGCATGGAAAATCCGACCATGACCTTCGCCACCCCGACCGTCATCGTCGGTGACAAGTCGCTGGTCTCGCTGGTCGCCCACGAACTGGCGCACAGCTGGTCGGGCAACCTGGTGACCAACGCCAGCTGGAAGGACATCTGGTTGAACGAAGGCTTCACCACCTACGTCCAGGGCCGCATCACCGAAGCGTTGTACGGCAACGAAATGGCCGAGATGGAGCGCCAGATCGACCAGACCGATCTGTTCAACGACCTCAAGGGCATGTCGCCGGAAGACCAGGAACTGGCGCTGCCGCCGCTGACCGAACGCGATCCCGACGATGCGCTGAGCCAGGTCGCCTACGTCAAGGGTGCCTGGTTCCTGCAGTTCCTCGAACAGCGGTTTGGCCGCGCCATCTTTGATCCGTTCCTGCGTGGCTGGTTTGATGATCATGCGTTCCAGAGCGCCAATACCGATCAGTTCGTGGCCTATCTGAAAAAGAACCTGTTGCCGAAGAGCCCCAACGCAGTCACCGAGGCAGAGTTGAATGCATGGTTGAACGAGCCGGGCATCCCGTCGTTCGCCAGCAAGGCGCAGTCACGCGGCTTTGCCATCACCGACACCGCCCGCATTGCCTGGCTGGGCAGCCACACCTTGCCCAGCGCACAGGTCACCAGTGAGTGGAACACCCAGCAGTGGGTCAATTTCCTCAAGAACATGCCGTCCACGCTCAGCCATGAGCAGCTGGCGCAGCTGGATGCGGCCTATCACTTCACTGGCACCGCCAACGGTGAAATCGCCATGCGCTGGTACCCGCTGACCGTACGCAGCGGTTATGCCGAAGCCAATCCGGAAATGCAGGCGTTCATCGAACGCGTCGGCCGTCGCAAGTTGATCATGCCGATCTACGACGAACTGGTGAAAACCCCGGAAGGACTGGCCATGGCCCAGGAGAGTTTTGCCCGCGCCAAGCCCGGTTACCATCCGATCACCACCGGTTCGGTGCAGGCGCTGCTGGATAAGGCCAACGCCGGCAAGTAAGCCCGCCGCCGTCCGTGCTGCAGGAAACGGCCACCGCGAGGTGGCCGTTTTCATTTTCGTCGCCAACACTTCGGGATCCCGGCCGGCACTTGACGATATCCTGTGTGGATACCGCAACAAGGAAACCGCCATGAACAAACCCGTGTTGATGCTGGCCTGCGTGCTGGCCCTGGCCGCCTGTGGGGATCGCCAGGCCGAACAGGCCGCCGCCGCCGCTGCCCAGGCCCGCCAGCAGGAGCAGCAGGCCGAAGAACTCGGCAAGCGCTTTGACAGCGCGGTAGCTGGCGGCGACTGGGACATGGCCCGGATCCACGGTGTCGCGTTGCTGGATCAGTATCCGAAAAGCGCCACCGCCAAGCGCATCGCGCCGAAGGTCGAGGAGATCAAGGCCAAGGCCGAGGCCGAGCGCGAGCAGCGCCGGCTGGACAATCTGTGGGCCTACGCCCAGGTCAACGCTGCCGGTGGCATCCAGCGTTCAGCGATGATCTACAGCCAGGACAACGTGGATGTCGATGGCAGCGGCGCCAAGCCGGTGCAGCTGGTGTTCCGCGATCATCCCAAGTGGAAGCGCAGCAGTTATCTGGTCCTGCAGGGCGGCGATTTCGCCAAGGCCTGCTACCGCAGCTGCCCGGTGACGGTGGTGGTCGATGACGGCAAGCCACGCAGGATGAGCGCCAACCGGCCGGATACCGATGAAGCGATCGCCATGTTCATCGATGATGACAAGACCCTGTGGAAACTGGCGGGTGAGGCCAAGCGTCTGCAAATCAGCTTCCCGCTGGCCAACGGCGACAGCCCGACCGTGATCTTCGAAACCGGTGGCCTCGATCCGAAGCAGATGCCCGGCTGGTGAACCTGGCGGGCGTCAACCAGCCGTGCTCCGGCGCGGCTGGCATCGCCTCGCACCGGCATGATCGCGCCATGACGCCGCGCTGATTGTTACTTTGCCCGCACTTCCGCGCAGGTTTGAATGTGCAGTTGGTATTCCTCGGCAATACCAAACGGCTGCTAATCAGCGGCAAAACCGCGCATTGGTTACCCCGGATTGTTGGCAGCATCATATGTACCTCGCACGGGTGGCCGTCGCCGCCGTCGATCGCTAGGGTCTGGCCATTCGTTGCGGAACGGTGGACCGGCCGCCTGTAGCGTCGGCGAGACAAGACACCGCGCATGCCGTCGCCACGTCCCCGGCGCAGGGCCCGCCACCGTATCGCAACGACCCACCGCTGCGAGCCCGCCAGGCGGGTGACGAGGAACCATGGCTGTGAACAATCCCGGGTCATGCCTGTCGCTGTGCATGGCCGTCGTGTGCGCGCTGGCAGCGCCGGTAGCGCTGGCCGGGGAGGGCCTGGCCGGCGACGCCAGTGCTTCGCTGCAGGCGCGCAACTTCTATCTCAACCGGGCCTTCGACAGGGTCCCGCCCGGCGCCCAGCAAAAACGCGACGAGTGGGCGCAGGGCTTCATGCTGCGGCTGCATTCGGGCTATACCGGCGGGCCGATCGGGTTCGCCATCGAAGGCTATGGCGCCACTGCGATCAAGCTGGATTCGACGCCGGCGCACGCGGGCAGTGGCCTGCTCGACAGCCACTATGGCGAGCGCGCGCCGGCGGTGGCGGCGGAAGGCTATCTCACCGCCAAGGCGCGGTCCGGCAAGACCACGCTGGCAGTCGGTGGCATGGAGCTGCAGACGCCGGTGCTCGGCAGCGTCGACATCTTCCTGCTGCCACAGTGGTTTGAAGGCAGCCTGCTGCGTGCGCAGGGTGTCGGCAAGTTCGATTTCGAAGCCGGGGTGATCCACCGGATCAATCAGAGCGGCGCTTCGGACAGTGATGACCTCTCGATTACCGGTCCGGCCGCGCTCAACATCGATTTCGCCGACGGACCACGCAGCAGCGATCGCTTCAGCCTGATCGGCACCACCTTCAGGCCGCTGCCGCCGCTGTCGCTGTCCTATCACTACGGGCAACTCGACAACCTGTATCGCCAGCAGGTGTTCAATGCCGCTGGCTGGTGGCCGGTGGATGGCCGCGCCAGGGCACTGGGGGTGGAGGCACGTTACCTGGATACCGGCAGCCAGGGCGTGACCAATATCGACAACCGCGCCTGGGCTGCGCGGTTTTCCTACCACTTCGACCATCTCAAGCTCAGCGCGTCCTACCAGGACATGAGTGGCAGCACCGGCTATCCCTACATCAACAGCTCCAATGCGTATCTGTTCAATTTCGTTGAACTGAATGCCTTCAACCACAAGGACGAGCAGTCCTGGCAACTGCGCTTCGATTACGATTTCGCCGGGCTGCCGGGCCTGAGCTTCATGACCCGCTATGTCAGCGGTGACAGCATCGATGTCGGAACCGGCATCGAAGGCCGCGAATGGGAGCGCGACAGCGATCTCCAGTACGTGTTCAAGCAAGGCCTATTGCGCAATGTCAGCCTGCGCTGGCGCAATGCCACGGTACGCAAGAATTTCGGTCCCGACGTCGATGAGCACCGGGTGATCATCAACTACACCATCGACCTGCTGTAACCAGCGGCCACGGCGCGGCGAGCGCGATGCCGCGCTTGCCAATCAAGGGCGGCGTGGCAGCGGGGCGGCGGGCTTACAGCGCGTAGCCGAACTGTTGCTTGAACTGCTCGTTGAACTCGTCGAAGGTGAAGCGCTGGTTCTGGGTACCGGGGTGTTCAACCTTCAAGGCGCCCATCAGGTTGCCCATGCGGCCGATGGTCAGCCAGTCGCAGCCTTTTTCGATGCCGTGGATGAGGCCGGCGCGGAAGGCGTCGCCACAGCCGGTCGGGTCGACCACACGGCGTTCGTGTGCCGGCGGCACGTCGTAGGTGCGCTCGGGGGTGTGGATCAGCGCGCCCTTCGGGCCCTGGGTGGTGATGTAGGCCTTGACCCGCTGCACGATGTCCTTCTCGTCCCAGCCGGTGCGCTCCTGCAGCAGGTTGGATTCGTAGTCGTTGACGACCACGTAGTCGGCCTGTTCGATGAAGGTGCGCAGTTCCGGGCCATTGAACAATGGCATCGCCTGGCCCGGATCGAAGATGAAGGGCACGCCGCCATCGCTGAACTCCTGCGAGTTCTGGATCATGCCCTCGCGGCCGTCCGGGCCGACCAGGCCGATGGTGACGCCAGGGACGTCCTTCACGTGGTTTTCGTAGGAGCGCATCATCGCGCCCGGATGGAAAGCGGTGATCTGGTTGTTGTCGTGGTCGGTGGTGATGAACGCCTGCGGGGTGAACAGCTCATCGATCACCTTGACCTGCGACAGGTCGATGCCCAGGCCCTCGAAATATTCGCGATACGGGCCGAAGTCCTGGCCGACCGTGCCCATCGGGATCGGCTTGCCGCCGAGCAGGTGCAGGTTGTAGGCGATGTTGCCGGCGCAGCCACCGAACTCGCGGCGCATGCGCGGGACCAGGAACGACACGTTCAGGATGTGCACCTTGTCCGGCAGGATATGGTTCTTGAACTGGTCCGGGAACACCATGATGGTGTCGTAGGCAAGGGAACCACAAATCAGTGCGGACATCGGCAAGGCTCGGATGATGGGCAGCGGAAGGACGCACCAGGGCGGTCCGCTGACCGGCGGAACAATGCCCGCAAGCGGGCGCATATCGGGTAAAGGTTACCGGTTGGGCCGCGCCGGGGCCAGTCTTGACCGCCGGGTGGCAGGTCCGGCGGCGACCGCCAGGGTCTTCACGCCGAGGTCGCCGGACGCTTGCCCGAGCCCTTGAACATGCGGGTTTTACGCTATTTTTCCTTGCTGCTGCGCGGCCGGATTGCTAGTCTAGCGGACCTTGTTTTGCCCAAAAATTCGCCAGCCTCCGGCGACTTCCCTCTGCAGGATTATTTTCCCCCATGTTCAAAAAGCTCCGCGGCATGTTTTCCAATGACCTGTCCATCGATCTGGGCACCGCCAATACATTGATCTACGTGCGGGGGCAGGGAATCGTGCTGAACGAGCCATCGGTGGTGGCGGTGCGCCAGGATCGCGCCATCGGCGGCTCGCGTTCGGTCGCCGCGGTCGGTGCCGAGGCCAAGCAGATGCTCGGCCGTACCCCCGGCCACATCACCACCATCCGGCCGATGAAGGATGGCGTGATCGCCGACTTCACCTACACCGAGGCGATGCTCAAGCACTTCATCAAGAAGGTCCACAAGTCGCGTTTCCTGCGCCCGAGCCCGCGCGTGCTGGTCTGCGTGCCGGCCGGCAGCACCCAGGTCGAGCGCCGCGCGATCAAGGAATCGGCCGAAGAAGCAGGTGCCCGCGACGTCTACCTGATTGAAGAGCCGATGGCCGCCGCGATCGGCGCTGGCATGCCGGTGACCGAAGCCCGGGGCTCGATGGTCATCGACATCGGCGGCGGCACCACCGAAGTGGCGGTCATCTCGCTGAACGGCATCGTCTATTCGCAGTCGGTGCGCATCGGCGGCGATCGCTTTGACGAATCGATCACCAACTACGTGCGCCGCAACCACGGCATGCTGATCGGCGAGGCCACCGCCGAGCGGATCAAGCTGGAAATCGGCTGTGCCTATCCGCAGCCGGAAGTGCAGGAGATGGAAATCTCCGGCCGCAACCTCGCCGAAGGCGTGCCGAAGATGATCAAGATCAACTCCAACGAAGTGCTGGAAGCGCTGCACGAGCCGCTGTCGGGCATCGTCAGCGCGGTCAAGCTGGCGCTGGAGCAGACGCCGCCGGAACTGTGCGCCGACGTCGCCGAGCGCGGCATCGTGCTGACCGGTGGCGGTGCCCTGCTGCGCGAACTGGACCGGCTGATTTCCGAGGAAACCGGCCTGCACGTACAGGTCGCCGACGATCCGTTGACCTGCGTGGCCCGCGGCGGTGGCCGCGCGCTGGAACTGGTCGACATGCACGGCAACGAATTCTTCGCGCCGGAATGATCCACGCGGCGGTCGCCACGGTGCTGGCGAGCGCAAACGAGTGTGATCTCGCAAATGGCATGCGCGCCAGCGCGCACGCCGACCCACGCAGGTTCCATTCACTGCCGCCGATGGCCTTGCCGCCCGCCGCGCGGCTTGCGTATCACCCGGGTTCACGGCACCTTGACCCTCTTATCGCTGAACCATCCTGACTACCGCCAGTGCCGTCCTACGCCGGTCCACCCGTTTCCGCCCGCCAGGGTGATGTCGCCAGCACGCTGCGCCTGCTGGCGTATCTTGCGTTGACGTTGTGCCTGATCTTCCTGGATCACCGCGGTGGCTGGCTCAGCCAGGTGCGGGCGCAGGCCAATGTGTTGACCCAGCCGCTGTGGTGGCTGGCCGGCCTGCCGGGGCGGGTTGGTACGCGGGTACAGGACGACGCGGTCAGCCGCGGTCGGCTGATGGAGGAAAACCGCCAGCTGCGCAACGATCTGCTGATCGCCAATGCACGCTTGACCCGCCTGCAGACCGCCGCCAGCGACAACACCAAGCTGCGCGCATTGCTGGGCGTGGCCGAAAGCCGCGGCCTCGACGTGCAACTGGCGCCGATCCTCAACATCGACCTGGATCCGACCCGGCAACGACTGGTGCTGGATGCCGGCAGGCGTGAGGGTGTGCGCATGGGTCAGGCGGTGATCGACGACGGCGGCCTGATCGGCCAGATCATCGGTCTGACCCCCAATCATTCGACGGTGCTGCTGCTGACCGACGCCGACCACGCGGTGCCGGTAGTGATCGCGCGCAACGGGGTGCGCCTGATTGCCTACGGCCGTGGCCGTATCGACCAGTTGGAGATCGCCGACATTCCACTCAACACCGGGGTCGAAGTCGGTGATCTCATCGTTACCTCGGGCCTGGGCGGGCGGTTCCCGCCGGGGTTTCCGGTCGGCACGGTGACCACGTTGCGGCCGGACGACAGCCACGCATTTCTGATCGCCGAACTGCGGCCGGCGGCGCGGCTGGATCGTGGCCGCGACGTACTGCTGCTGCGCTCGGCGCCGCCGCAACCGCTGCCTGCTGCTACTGCCGACCCGCAAGCGTCCGCGCCGGCTGGCACGCCGGATCAGGCGGCAGGCGAGTCAGCCAGCGCCGGCGATGATGCGCCGGCGCTCGCTGGCGATGGCGCCAAGCCCACGCCGGCGCCCGCCAGCGGCCGCCAGACGCCAGCCAATCCGGGAACCCGGCCGGCAGCCAACGACGCATCGCCGGCGCCGGATTCAACAAAGCCTGCGCCAGCACCGGCGCCGCCCCCGGCGGAGGTGCGCCGATGAGCCGGCCACGTTCGGGCTGGGTATTGCCGGTCAGCATCCTGCTGGCGTTGCTGCTGGGCCTGCTGCCGCTGCCGACCGCGCTGATGCCGTTGCGGCCGTACTGGCTGGCGCTGGTGATGGCCTACTGGATCATCGAAACCCCCGAGCGCGCCGGCCTCGGCCTGGCGCTGGTGGTCGGTTTGATCGCGGATCTGATGTTCGGGTCGCTGCTGGGCGAACAGGCCCTGCGGCTGGTCATCATGGCCTTCATCCTGCAGCGCTTCCGCGCCCGCCTGCGGTTCTTCCCGCTGTCACAACAGGCGCTGGCGATGGGCGCGCTGCTGCTCAACGACCGCATCGTCGATGCCGCCGTGCATCTGGCGCTGGGCCTGCCGGTGCTG
Organism: Pseudoxanthomonas dokdonensis; assembly: GCF_001431405.1. Classification (GTDB taxonomy): domain Bacteria; phylum Pseudomonadota; class Gammaproteobacteria; order Xanthomonadales; family Xanthomonadaceae; genus Pseudoxanthomonas_A; species Pseudoxanthomonas_A dokdonensis. The sequence goes on along the minus strand of NZ_LDJL01000006.1, from coordinate 4,179 downwards.
CCGTGGAATTACTGGTGGGCGCCATTGCTGGGCATGCTGCTGTGGCCGCTGGTGTACCTGCTGCTGGACGCGCTGCGCCAGAACAAGCGCGGTTGATGTGATGAAACCGCGCCGGATCAGCAAGGACCCGCATGCCGAGGCCGAACAGTTCCGTCGGCGGGCGGTGCTGGGGCTGGTGGTGGTCACCCTGGCCCTGTTCGGGCTCGGCGGCTGGTACTTCAAGCTGCAGGTGCTGGACCACGACGAATACGCCACCCGTTCCGAGGCCAACCGGATCAAACCGCGGCCGGTGGTGCCCGGGCGCGGCATGATCTACGACCGCAACGGCAAGCTGCTGGCCGAGAACATCCCGGCCTACCGGCTCGATGTCACCCCCGACAAGGTCGTCGACACCGAGCGCATGCTGGCCGGTCTGGGCCGGATCATCGCGCTGGACCCGGCGGACATCGAGCACTACCGCAAGACCCGCAAGAGCGCCCGCGGCTTTCGCCCGATCACGCTGAAGCTGCGCCTGGACGAAAACGAGATGGCGCGCTTCGCCGTCGATCGCTGGCGCTACCCGGGGGTGGAAGTAGTGCCTTACCTGACCCGCCATTACCCGTACGGGCCATTGTTCGCCCACGTCATCGGCTACGTTGGCCGCATCGACGAGAAGGATCTGGAAGGCCTGACCGAGGCCGAAAGCGCGCTTACCCACATCGGCAAGACCGGGCTCGAGCGCTATTACGAAGAACAACTGCGCGGCAAGGTCGGCTACGAAAAGGTCGAGACCAATGTCGAAGGTCGCGCGCTGGGCGTGGTCGGACGGGTGCCGGCCACCCCGGGCCAGGACCTCAAGCTCAGCATCGATGTCGAATTGCAGCAGGCGATGGTGGCCGCGTTCGGTGACCTGGAAGGTTCGGCCATCGCGCTGGACCCGCGCACCGGCGAAGTGCTGGCGATGGTCAGCATTCCCAGCTACGACCCCAATCTGTTCGTCAACGGCATCTCCACCCGCGATTTCAAGCTGCTCAACGAAAGCCCGTCACGACCGCAGTTCAACCGCCTGGTGCTGGGCGGGGTGGCGCCGGGGTCGACCATCAAGCCGCTGCTCGGTCTGGCCGGGCTGGACAGCGGCACCCGCCGTCCCGAGGATCGGGTGCTGTCGACCGGCATGTTCTACCTGCCGGGGACCTCGCGCGGCTGGGGCGATTCGCACCGTGGCGGCCACGGCTGGACCGATCTGCGCAAGTCCATCGCCCAGTCGGTCAACACCTACTATTACAAGCTGTCGCTGGACATGGGCATCGACAAGATCGACGACTACATGTCGCGCTACGGTTTCGGCCATCCCACCGGCATTGATCTGACCGGCGAGATTGACGGCATCCTGCCGTCGCCGGCCTACAAGCTGCGCGCCAAGAAGGAACGCTGGTACCCCGGCGATACCGTCAACGCCAGCATCGGCCAGGGCGACTGGAAAGTGACCCCGCTGCAACTGGTGCGGGCGACCGCCGGGATTGCCGACGGCCAGTTGCGGCGACCACATCTGGTCGATGAGGTACGCACCGGGTTTGACGGCCAATGGACGCCACTGCCGCAGCCGGGCGGGGACCCGATCAGTCCCAACCCGGGCAATCTGCAGGCGGTACGCGAAGGCATGATGGCGACGATGCTGCCGGGTGGCACCGGTTATTCGTTTGCCCGTGGCATGGCTTACCAGGCCGCCGGCAAGACCGGCACCGCCCAGGTCACCAGCCGCCGTGGCACCGCCGCGGTCAATCCCAAGAGCCTGCCGATGCACCTGCGCCACCGCGCCCTGTTCGTTGGTTTCGCACCGGCGCAGGATCCGACCATCGCATTGGCGGTAGCGGTCGAAGGCGGCGGTTACGGCGCCAGTACCGCCGGCCCGATCGCGCGCAAGATCCTGGATGCGTGGCTGCTGGGCAAGATGCCCGAGCCCGATGCCGACGCAGCGGCAGCCGCCGCCGTCGGTTCGACGCAGGAGACCCCGGATGAGTGAAATCCTGCGCTGGCTGTTCGGCCTGATTCGCTACTTCCTGCGCTCGCTGGACTGGCCGTTGCTGCTGGCATTGCTGAGCCTGATGGGCATCGGCCTGGCGGTGTTGTACAGCGCCGGTGGTGACGCCCAGGGTACTCATCTGATGCTGGCCCAGGGCGCGCGCTTCGCGGTCGGACTGGTGGCGATGTGGGCGCTGTCGCGGGTCTCGGTGATCCGCCTGCGCGCATGGTCGCCGGGGGTGTTCGCGCTGACCTTCATTCCGCTGATCATCGTGCTGTTCGTCGGCACCGGCAAACATGGCCACCTCTGGATCGATCTGAAGCTGTTCTACCTGCAGCCATCGGAACTGTTGAAGATCAGCCTGCCGATGATGATGGCCTGGTATCTCAACCGGCAACCGCTGCCGCCGCGGATCAGGACCGTGCTGGTCGCGGCGTTGATCATCGGCGTGCCGACCTGCCTGATTCTGCTGCAGCCTGATTTCGGCACCGCGATGCTGGTCGCCACCAGTGGCGTGTTCGCGTTGCTGCTGGCTGGACTGCCGTGGTGGTGGGTCGGGCTCGGTCTAAGCGCGGTCGCCGCGGCCGCGCCGGTGGCCTGGTTCTGGTTCCTGCGCCAATACCAGAAGGACCGCATCCTGACCTTCCTCAATCCGGAGAACGATCCGCTCGGCACCGGCTGGAACATCATCCAGTCCAAGATCGCGATCGGCGGCGGCGGCCTGACCGGCAAGGGCTGGGGCCAGGGCTCGCAATCGCACCTGGACTTCCTGCCCGAACACACCACCGACTTCATCTTCGCGGTGTTGTCGGAAGAGTTCGGCTGGATCGGCGTGGCGGTGGTGCTGGCGCTGTACCTGTTCGTGGTCTGGCGCTGTCTGTGGATTGCGATGGACGCACGCGATACCTATTCACGGTTGCTGGCCGGCTCGCTGGGGCTGGCGTTCTTCGTCTACGTCATCGTCAATGGCGGCATGATCTCGGGCCTGCTGCCGGTGGTCGGGGTGCCGATGCCATTGCTCAGCTACGGCGGCACCTCGGCGGTATCGCTGCTGGCCGGACTGGGCCTGGTGATGGCGGTACGCGCGCACCGGCCGGTACACGGTTACTAGCGCACCGCACGCAGCTGGCTTGCGATGTTGCGTTCAACGCTCCCACACAGGACTCTCTGACAACATGGAAAAGGAAACCCGACGGATGCAGAAACGTTTGCCAGCCACACCGCACATCGGTCAGTCCATTGGCGATTCACGAAAGCATGTGAATCGCGTGCTAACCTCCGCCGCGATGATCCGATATTCACTTGTCAGCGTACTGACCTTCGGCCTGGTTGCCTGCGCGACCCCGCCACCGTCCCCGTCTCCACAAGCGACGACGATCGAACAACCCGCCGCGCCGGCAACAGCCAGGCAGTCGCCAGCGGAAACCTCGGTCGAGAAAGTCGAGACCCCGGTCGATCTGACCCCGGTGCCCTACGAAGTGGCCCGCGCCGCTTTCATTCGCGATACCGCCGCCAGGTACGGTATCGAGCCGGCACATATCGAAGCGATCCTGGCCCAGGCCAACAAGCGCGATGACATCATCAGCCTGATGTCGCGCCCGGCCGAGCGGGTCAAGCCGTGGAGCGAATACCGCCCCAACTTCATCACCAGTGCCCGCATCAGCGGTGGCCAGGCGTTCATGGCCAAGCACCATGACGAACTGATGCGCGCGCAGCAGCAACATGGCGTGCCGGCCGAGATCATCACCGCCATCGTCGGCGTCGAGACCAGCTACGGCGGCTACATCGGCAAGCACCGGGTGCTGGATGCGCTGTATACGCTGGGCTTCTTCTATCCGCGCAGCGGCAATCCGGATCGTGCCGCCTACGAGCAGCGCCGCGAGTTGTTCTTCCGTGACGAGCTGGCGCAGTTGTTCGCCATCGGCAAGGAAACCGGGGTCGACATCACCAGCCTGATTGGCAGCTATGCCGGCGCGATGGGGATGGGCCAGTTCATGCCATCGAGCTACCGCGAGTTCGCGATCGATGGCGATGGCGATGGCCGCGTCGATCTGTACAAGAGCTATCCCGATGTATTCGCCTCGATCGCCAATTACTTCCGCAAGAAGGGTGGCGAGCAGGGTGGCTGGGTGCCGGGTGCACCGGTGGTGGCGCGGGCCCGGCTGCAGCCGGGCTTT
>NZ_LDJL01000005.1 GCF_001431405.1 Pseudoxanthomonas dokdonensis | reverse complement strand
CACCTCTGGTAGAGCGCAGCTCGCTGCGCTACAGACAGAACCCGTCACCAGACAGTTCCAGCGCAGCAAGCTGCGCTCTACAACAACACCTCCCGTAGAGCGCAGCTCGCTGCGCTACAGACAGAACCCGTCACCAGACAGTTCCAGCGCAGCAAGCTGCGCTCTACAACAGCACCTCCCGTAGAGCGCAGCTCGCTGCGCTGCCCCGCCACCGGCGCTGCCATTGCCCGGACCGCACCCCGCCTCCCTGTCAACGCATGACCACCCGCTGCGCCTTGCAGGCGTAGCAACCGCGCTTGGCGTAATGAAGATGTACGTAACTGACCTAGTCCTCGGCAAAAAACGCCTCCAGCATCGACCCCACTTGATCGCCGTCACAGACCTCGGCGGAGACCATCATGTGCTGGCTGTCGTAGCCGCGCAGTGACATCTGCCGGCGGCTGACGTATCCGGGCACCGCGCCAGCTGGCAGCGTTGCCGTTACTGCGTTGCGACGTACGAAAATCGGTCCCGATGCCTTGTATGGGCTGTCGCCGGACTGGTGCAAGTAGGGCAGCAGGTACAGTTCCTCGCCGATCTCGGCGTCGCGCAGGCTGACCCGGCACGGAAAGCCGCTGGCCTTGTCGGCAATCACCCGCACCACGCCCAGCGTGGCCAGGGCCGCTGGCGAAAGCGCGGCAAAATGAGCGAAGGTTTCGGCCGGCAGGCCAATCAGCTGGAAGGTCGACATCGGTTGAGTCTCCTGGTGGAAGAAGCCAGATGGTGATGGATTGCACCGTCCCGAACTCACCGGATCCGGACCTCACATCCGTGCCACCCGAGCGCAGCCTGCTGGCCTCTTTCCAAACCGTGTGGCGGGCCTCGCCCACGCCGGTTGAACGCCGCGCCGGTTAGAATTCCCTCATGACCGCGCCCAACACCCCTGACGCCCGCATCGCCGAACTGCGCCTGCAGTTGGAGGATGCCAACTACCGTTACTACGTCCTGGATGAACCCAACATCCCGGACGCCGAATACGACCGGTTGCTGCGCGAGCTGGAGGCGCTGGAAGCCGAGCATCCGGCGCTGCTGACCGCCGATTCGCCGACCCAGCGTGTCGGCAATGCGCCCTCGGCCCGGTTCGCCGAGGTGCGCCACGCGATCCCGATGCTGTCACTGGGCAATGCGTTTGCGGACGAGGAAGTCGGCGATTTCGTCCGTCGCATCGGCGAACGCCTCAAGCGCGAGACGCTGGTGTTCTCGGCCGAACCGAAGCTGGATGGACTGGCCATCAGCCTTCGATATGAAGATGGCGTGTTCGTGCAGGGTGCTACCCGTGGCGACGGTGCCACCGGCGAGGACGTGACTGCCAACCTGCGCACGATCAAGGCCATTCCGATGCGCCTGCGTGGCGATGACTGGCCGGCGCTGCTGGAAGTGCGTGGCGAGGTCTACATGCCGCTGGCCGCGTTCCGTGCTTACAACGAGCGTGCGCTGAAGGAGGGTGGCAAGGTGCTGGCCAACCCACGCAACGGCGCGGCCGGTTCATTGCGGCAGCTGGATCCGCGAATGACCGCGCAGCGTCCGCTGGCGTTCTATGCCTATGCAGTGGGACTGGTCGAAGGTGGTGACATCGCCGACAGCCATTCGCAGACCCTGGCCCGGCTGCGCCAGTGGGGCTTCCCGGTCAGCGCGCAGAACCGGGTGGTCGAAGGCCTGCAGGGCCTGCTGGATTACTACCGCCAGATCGGCGACCAGCGCGACAGCCTGCCATTCGACATCGATGGTGTGGTCTACAAGCTGGACGATTATGCCGGCCAGCGCGAGATGGGGTTCATCTCGCGTGCGCCACGCTGGGCGATTGCACACAAATTCCCCGCGCAGGAGCAGATGACCGTGCTCGAGTCGATTGAAGTCAACGTCGGCCGCACCGGTGCGGTGACGCCCTGGGCGCTGATGCAACCGGTGCAGGTCGGCGGGGTGACCGTTACCCGCGCCACCTTGCACAACGCCGATCAGATTGCGCGGCTGGATGTCCGCAACGGCGATACGGTAATCGTCCGCCGTGCCGGCGACGTGATTCCGGAAGTGGTGCGGGTAGTGCTGGAACGGCGACCCGCGGACAGCCAGCCGTGGCAGATGCCGACGCAATGCCCGGTCTGCGGATCAGAGGTGGTGCGCGAAGAAGGCGAGGCGGTCTGGCGCTGTTCCGGCGAGCTGATCTGCGGCGCCCAGCGCAAGGAGGCCATCGGCCATTTCGCATCGCGCCGGGCGATGGATATCGAAGGTCTGGGCGAGCGCTATGTGGAAACCCTCAGCGACCTGGGTTACGTCACCTCGGTGGCGGACCTGTACCAGTTGACCCTGGACGACCTGCTGGAGATGAAGCGCCGCAGCGATGCCGCGCAACTGGATGCGCCCGCCGACGATGACAGCACTGCGCCAGCCGGCAAGGGCGGCAAGGTCGCGACCAAATGGGCCGAGAACCTGATTGCCGCCATCGATGCCAGCCGCCAGACCACGCTGGAGCGTTTCCTGTTTGCGTTGGGGATTGCCCACGTCGGTGAAAGCACCGCCAAAGCCCTGGCCCAGTGGTTTGGTGACCTGGCGCTGATCCGCCATCTACCGTGGCCGCTGTTCAAGCGGGTGCCGGATATCGGTGGCGAAGTCGCGCGCTCGCTGGGGCATTTTTTCGACCAGCCCGGCAATCAGCAGGTGATCGATGACCTGCTAGCGCGCGGGGTAGTCATCGGCGACAGCCATCCGCCATCGGCAAAATTGCGCGAGGATTTGAACCTGGCCACGCTGCTGGTGGATCTGGACATCGCCAAGGTCACCCGCGTGCGTGCCGAGCAGCTGGCGGCGGCGTTTGCTTCGGTATCGGCGTTGCTGGATGCGCCGACCCATCATTTCGTCAGCGCCGGCCTGCCGGCCGAGTCGGCCAACGCGCTGTCCGATTGGTTGCAGCAGCCAGCCAACGCCGCGCTGTTGGAAGCGGCCGGCAAGGCGCTGCAGCAATTGCTTGAGATTACCCCGCAGGTGGCGACGGAAGCGGCTGGCCCGCTCGACGGCAAGACCGTGGTGCTGACCGGCGGACTGGCCTCGATGAGCCGGGATGAAGCCGGCGAAAAACTGGAAGCGCTGGGGGCCAGGATTGCTGGCAGCGTGTCAAAGAAGACCAGTCTGGTCGTCGCCGGCGAGGCCGCCGGTTCCAAGCTGGCAAAAGCACAGGAACTCGGCATCGAAATCTGGGACGAGGCGGCCTTGCTGGCCTTCCTCGACCAGCACGCATGAGTCCCGCTGCAGCCGACTGGCAGCCGACCGCTGGGCTGGATGCGATTCGTTTGCGGGCCCGGCTCAACGCGCTGATCCGCGGCTTCTTCGCCGAGCGCGACGTGCTGGAAGTGGAAACCCCGATCCTGTCGCGTGCCGGTAACACCGATGCCAACATCGCCTCGTTCCAGGTCCAGTTCAGTGGCCATGTTGACGCCGGTCCGCGCCAGCGTTGGCTGCGGACCTCGCCGGAGTTCCCGCTCAAGCGCCTGCTTGCGGCCGGCATCGGCGACTGCTACGAGCTGGGGCGGGTGTTTCGCGATGGTGAAGCCGGTGGCCGCCACAATCCCGAATTCACCATGCTGGAATGGTACCGGGTCGGTTGGGACCACCATGCGTTGATCGACGAAACCGTGGTTCTGGTGCAGCAGGCGCTGGCGCTGGTCGGGCGCCAGGCGCAGGTGCGGGTGTTGGATTATCGCCAGCTGTTCCAAGAGGTCCTGTCGCTGGATCCGTTCAGCGCCAGCGTGGCGCAACTGCAGCAACCGTTGTCGGCATTTTCGATCAATGGTGAAGGACTGCAGCGCGACGACTGGCTGGATCTGCTGATCACGCATTGCATCCAGCCACGCTTTGCCGACGATGTGATCACCGTGGTCCACGACTGGCCGGCCAGCCAGGCCGCGCTGGCCCGCATCCGACCGGGGCAGCCGCCACTGGCCGAGCGTTTCGAGTTGTACCTGGGCAGTTTCGAGATCGCCAATGGCTATCACGAACTCAACGATGCCGAAGAGCAACGCGACAGATTCCTGCGCGACAACCGCATCCGTGATCAGCGTGGCGACATACAGCCAGCGATTGATCACGCCTTGCTCGCCGCGTTGCCATCGCTGCCGGATTGCGCGGGTGTCGCGGTTGGTGTGGACAGGCTGCTGATGGCGATGCTGCGCTCATCGACGATTGCGCCTCTACTCGCATTTGATTTCGCCCACGCCTGATTTTCCTTTCGGAAAACAGCGCCTGGTAGGGAACCCTGGCCGCAATCCGGAATATGTAAATCGACGCGGCGGATGTCTGTGTCTATGGTCACTGTGGGCTTTTTCCAATCAGGCCCGCTGGTGCGGCCGTATATGCCGCGCCACCCATCAGCACAACCATAAAGGACTCACCATGAAAGCGATCATTCACTCATCCACTGCCGGCGTGCTGGCGGTGGCGTTGCTCGCACTGGCCGCGTGTTCTACCAAGCAGGAAGCTGCCAGCGAGGACATGGACAGCGCCGAACCGGCGAGCCCGACCGCCACCTCGCATCTGTACACGCAGACCAACGAGACCGACAACAGCATCATCCATTACGGACGCATGGCCGATGGCACGCTGACTGAAATGGATCGTGTCGCTACCGGCGGCAAGGGCACCAACGGCTTCAAGCCGGCGACCGGCGAAGAGAGCGCGCCGGATACGCTGCTCAGTGCCTACGCCGTGACCATGAGCAGGGATCACCGCTGGCTGTTCAACGTCAACGCCGGTGACCAGTCGGTCAGCGCCTTCAAGGTCGGAGCGGACGGACATCTGAGCCTGACCGATACCGAAGCCACTGGTGAGAAAGCACCGCCCAGCTCGGTCGCGTTCGATGACAAGACCCAGACCCTGTATGTCATGCATACCCTGGGACCAAACCATATCCGTTCGTTCAAGCTGCAGGACGGCAATCTGGTCGCCAACGAGAAGTCGTATACGCTCAACTACGACAAGTTCGACAATCGCGTGGCGACCAGCATCGTGGTCTCGCCGGATGGCCGCTTCCTGCTGGCTGACGTGTTGTTCAACGCGCCCCCGGCTGCCGGACCCGACGGTCCCAAGCTGACCCCCTCCAACGCTGGCAACCCGGATGGGCTGGTGGTGTTTCCGATCACCTCCGATGGCAGCCTCGGCGATCCGGTACTGAACGATGCCGGCGCACCGACGCCGTTCTCGCTGGCATTCCTGCGCGGCAGCAACACCCAGTTCGTCAACACCTTCGCCGCCGGCAATGGTGCCGTGCTGAGTACGCTTGCCGCCGATGGCACGGTCAGTAATGGTCCGTTGGCAACCGTGGATCTGAGCCTGGCACCGAACGGTCCGTCCGAATCCTGCTGGGTCAGCATCAGCCCGGACAACAGCCATGCCTTCGTGACCAATTTCGGGCTCGGCAATCTGACCAGTTTCAGCATCAGTGGCGACACCCTGACCAGCGCCAACGGCAGCCTGGGCCTGGTCGAGGGTGATGGCAAGTTCATGGCCTTCGCCGGTATCCCCACCAGCGGCCCGAATGACTCCTGGGCCAGCGAAGACGGTTTCCTGTACCAGCTGTACCCGAATGCCAGCACCCTGATTGCATACCGGATCGAAGGCAAGGATCTGGCTGAAGTCGGCCGCTATCCGATTCCCTACAACAGCCCCTCCGGTCTGGCCGGCTTCTGAACCCGCCACCATATCGGCAACCGCCTGATCCGGGGCAGGGCCGACTGGATCGAGCTGCAGGCGCCTCCGGGCGCCTGTTTTCATTCGTGCGGTGGTCCTGGCTGGCTACAATAGCGGCATGGAAACCGCCTTCGATTACGCCCGTTACGACCGCATCCGCCCAATCCGCTGGACCGGCGCTACCCTGGAACTGCTGGACCAGCGCAGACTGCCGTTCGAGCAGGAATACCTGGTCTGCACCAGCAGCGACGAGGTCGCCGCCGCGATCCATGCGCTGGCCGTGCGTGGCGCGCCGGCCATCGGCATCTCCGCCGCCTGGGGCGTGGTGCTGGCCGCCAACGAGGTCGAAGCAGGCAACGGCGCAGACGCGGTACGCCAGCTTGAGCCGGCGATGCAACGCCTCAACGCAGCGCGGCCGACCGCGGTCAACCTGGCCTGGGCGCTGGCGCGGATGCGCGCGGCCATCAGCGTGGCCGGCGGCGACTGGCGCGAGGTGATGCTGCACCAGGCGCAGGCCATTGCCGAAGAAGACCTGGCCGCCAATCGCCACATGGGCCGGCTCGGCGCCGGCCTGATCGCACCGGGCAGCGGCATCCTGACCCACTGCAACACCGGTTCGCTGGCCACCGCCGGCTTTGGTACCGCACTGGGCGTGATCCGCGCCGGCGTGGTGGAAGGCCGGATCAACAAGGTTTTTGCCGATGAGACCCGGCCGTGGATGCAGGGCGCGCGGCTGACCGTGTGGGAACTGCAGCAGGATGGCATCGACGCGACCCTGATTGCCGATGCCGCCGCCGCCCACCTGATGAAGACCGGCGCCGTGCAATGGGTCATCGTCGGTGCCGACCGCATCTGCGCCAATGGCGACACCGCCAACAAGATCGGCACCTACCAGCTGGCCATCGCGGCCCGCCACCATGGCGTCAAGTTCATGGTGGTGGCGCCATCGTCGACCGTGGACATGGACATGGCCAGTGGCGAGGCGATTGAAATCGAGGAACGCGACCAGGCGGAAATGCATGGTATCGGCAGCGTCCGCACCGTCGCCGAAGGCATCACTGCCTGGAACCCGGTGTTCGACGTCACCCCCGCCGGGCTGATCGACGCCATTGTCACCGAGAAGGGCATTGTCGAGCGCCCGGACAGCGCCCGCATGCAGGCGCTTTTCGGCCCCTGACAGGGTGTCCGCACGGCCGCCTGGAGCGGCTTTTAAGCCTGAAAAAACAGCACCTTGGCGGTGCCCGCTGTGCTATACTCGCGAGGCTTGATAGCTATAGCAAAAGCCGTGTCAAAGCCCACCCGCCACCATGCTGCCCAGTGTGCCGCAGCGGGCGGAGGCTGGCGCCAATCGTGTGAAAATACGCCCTTGAAAATACGGAACCCGAATGGCTGAACTCGCCAAGGAAATCATCCCGGTCAATCTAGAAGACGAGATGCGCAAGAGCTACCTCGACTACGCCATGAGCGTAATCGTGGGACGCGCCCTCCCGGATGTCCGCGATGGCCTCAAGCCGGTCCATCGCCGTGTCCTGTTCGCGATGAACGAACTGGGCGCGCAAAGCAACAAGCCTTACTTCAAGTCGGCGCGTATCGTCGGTGACGTCATCGGTAAATACCACCCGCACGGCGATCAGTCGGTCTACGACACGCTGGTGCGCATGGCGCAGCCGTTCTCGCTGCGCTACCTGCTGGTCGATGGCCAGGGCAACTTCGGTTCGGTCGATGGCGACAGCGCCGCGGCGATGCGTTACACCGAAGCGCGGATGACCCGCCTGACCCATGAACTGATGGCCGACATCGACAAGGAAACCGTCGATTTCCAGCCCAACTATGACGAAAAGGAACTCGAGCCGACGGTCATGCCGACCCGGTTCCCGAACCTGCTGGTCAACGGTTCGGCCGGCATCGCGGTCGGCATGGCGACCAACATCCCGCCGCACAACCTGTCGGAAGTCATCGACGGTCTGAACGCGTTGCTGGACGACCCGGACATCGATGTCGATGGCCTGATGCAGTACATCCCGGGCCCGGATTTCCCCACTGCCGGCATCATCAACGGCACCAGCGGCATTGTCGCCGGCTATCGCACCGGCCGTGGCCGGGTGCGGATGCGGGCCAAGGCCGAGATCGAGGTCGATGACCGCACGGGTCGCGAATCGATCATCGTCACCGAGATTCCGTACCAGGTGAACAAGGCGCGTCTGATCGAGAAGATCGCCGATCTGGTCAAGGAAAAGAAGCTGGAAGGCATCAGCGAGCTGCGCGACGAGTCCGACAAGGACGGCATGCGCATCTTCATCGAGATCAAGCGCGGCGACTCGGCCGACGTGGTTCTCAACAACCTGTATTCGCAGACGCCGATGGAGTCGGTGTTCGGCATCAACATGGTGGCGCTGGTCGATGGCCGTCCGCAGCTGCTCAACCTCAAGCAGATGCTGGAGGCGTTCATCCGCCACCGCCGCGAAGTGGTCACCCGCCGGACCATCTTCGAACTGCGCAAGGCGCGCGCACGTGCCCACATCCTGGAAGGTCTGACCGTCGCGCTCGCCAACATCGACGAGATGATCGAGCTGATCAAGACCTCGGCCAATCCGCAGGAAGCACGCGAGAAGATGCTCGCCAAGACCTGGGAACCGGGTCTGGTCGGCACCCTGCTGGCCGCGGCTGGCGCGGAAGCCTCGCGTCCTGAAGATCTGCCGAAGGGCGTCGGCTTCATGGAAGCGGCCAACGGCAGCAAGGTTTACCAGCTGACCGAAGTGCAGGCGACCCAGATCCTGGAGATGCGCCTGCATCGCCTGACCGGCCTGGAACAGGAAAAGCTGACCGAGGAATACCGCGAGCTGCTGGGTACCATCGCCGGCCTGATACTCATCCTGGAAAGCCCCGATGAGCTGATGCGGGTCATCCGCGAGGAACTGGCCGCGATCAAGGCCGAATTCGGCGACGAGCGCCGCAGCGAAATCCGCCACAACGAAGAAGACCTGGACATCCTGGATCTGATCGAGCCGGAAGACGTGGTGGTGACCTTGTCGCATTCCGGTTACGCCAAGCGCCAGCCGGCCAGTGCCTATCGCGCACAACGCCGTGGTGGCCGTGGCCGCAGTGCGGCGGCGACCAAGGAAGAGGACTTCATCGATCAGCTGTGGCTGGTCAACACCCATGACACCTTGCTGACCTTCACCAGCAGCGGCAAGGTGTTCTGGCTGTCGGTCTATCAATTGCCCGAAGCTGGCCCCAATGCCCGTGGCCGTCCAATCATCAACTGGATTCCGCTGGAAGAGGGCGAGCGCGTGCAGGCGGTGTTGCCGGTGCGCGAATACGACGAAAACCGCTACGTGTTCTTCGCCACCCGCAACGGTACCGTCAAGAAAACCCCGCTGACCGAATACGCCTACCGTCTGGCCCGCGGCAAGATCGCGATCAACCTCGACGAGGGTGATGCGCTGGTCGGCGTGGCCCTGACCGACGGCAACTGCGACGCGCTGTTGTTTGCCAGCAACGGCAAGACCGTGCGCTTCTCCGAGCACGCAGTGCGTTCGATGGGGCGTACCGCCACCGGCGTACGTGGCATCCGCCTGGCCGACGGCGAGAAGGTGGTCAGCCTGATCGTCGCCGAGCAGGCGACCAACGCCGATGACGGTGGTGACGATGCCAGCGACGATGTCGTCGACAACGTCGAAGAAAACGCCGCCGAGGGCATCATCGAAGGTGCTGATGCCGGCAGCTACATCCTGACCGCGACCGAGAACGGCTACGGCAAGCGCACCCCGCTGGCCGATTATCCGCGCAAGGGTCGTGGCACCCAGGGCGTGATCGGTATCCAGACCACCGAGCGCAACGGCCCGCTGGTTGGCGCCGTGCTGTTGAACAGCAGCGATGAAGTGCTGCTGATCTCCGACGGCGGCACCCTGGTGCGCACGCGTGCCTCGGAGATTTCCAAGGTCGGTCGCAACACCCAGGGCGTGACCCTGATGCGACTGAGCGAAGGCGAAGTACTGCAGGCGGTCGAACGCCTGGATGCCTCAATCGAGGAGGATGACGGCGAGGTCAGCATCGATACCGATGCACCAGCAGCCGAGACGCCATCGACCGACGCACCGCCTGCTGCCTGATCGGCAGGATTCGTCGCTGGTTTGCTTCCCTGTTGCCCCCACCGCAGCCCTCCCCCGCAAGCGGGGGAGGGAGCTTATTGCGTGATGTCTAATTTGTGCGGGGTCTGTGGCTGAGACAGATCATCTCCCTCCTCCGCCTGCGGGGGAGAGCCTGCCCCGTACTGGATACGGGGGTTGGGGTGGGGGCGAGGCCGCCGATTATCAGCAACATCCGAGTAAAAAGCCCGCCCAGCCGGGCTTTTTTTGCGCCTTCGTTGTAAAGCCAGCGCCGCGCTGCCGCTCTATACTGCCAGCACCGCCGATTCTGGATGCCCCTTATGCAATGGACCGTCTGCCCACGTCCGTCGCGGTTGCGCGCCGCCTGCAAGTTGCTGCTTTGGCTGCTGGTACTGCTGGCGTTGACGCTGGCTGGCTGCAAACGCAACGAAAGTGGCCAGTTGCCCGAGCCCACTGGCAAGCCGATCCAGACCAAGGCGCAGACCGTGAAAGGGTTTGCCGTGGTCGGCATGTATCCAGATCAGCACGACGGTGAACTGGCGTTGGCGGTCGAGTTCAGCCAGGCAGTGGTCGGCAGCCAGGATTTCGATGCCCTGCTGAGCGTCAGCGGTGACAAGGGCCAGGTGATCAAGGGCAGCTGGGTACTGGACGACAAGGCCAGGATCCTGCGCTTCCCGTCAGTGGAAGCGGCCAAGGACTACCAGGTCAGCATCAAACCGGAGCTGCTGGCCGCGCAGGGCGCGCGCCTGGGCAAAGCGGTGCGCCAGACCGTGCACACCGGGCAGCTTGAGCCGGCGGTCGGCTTCGCCTCGCAGGGCAGTGTGCTGCCGGCACGCGAGAGCCGTGGACTGCCGGTGGTGTCGATCAATGTCGATGAAGTCGACGTCGAGTTCCTGCGGGTCAAGGAAAAATCGCTGCCGCGATTCTTCTCCGAATACCAGCGCGGTGGCCGCCGTGGCAGCTGGGATCTGGACAGCGACTACGGTGACAAGCAACCGATTTCACAGCTGGCCGAGCCGGTGTATCTCAACCGTTTCGTGCTGGCCGGCAAGCCCAACCAGCGCACGCTGACCTATCTGCCGTTGCAGGACATTGCCGAGCTGCAGGAGCCTGGTCTGTATTTCGCGGTGATGAAGCGCACCGGCAAGTACTCGGGCGAGTTCGATACCGCGTTCTTCACCGTCAGTGACATCGGCCTGCATACAAGGGCCTACAAGGACACCCTGTTCGTGCATACCGCCTCGCTGCAGGACGGCGCGGCCACCGGCGGGGTCGAATTGCGGGTGCTCGATGCCAAGGGTGAACCGGTATTGCGCGGCAAGACCGACAACAACGGCAATGCGCTGCTCAACTACACCCTGGATGCAGGCCAGGTGCTGATTGCCCAGCGCGGCAATGATATCTCGATGCTGTCGTTCAACCAGCCGGCGCTGGACCTGTCCGAATTCGCGGTCGCCGGCCGCGAGCAGGCGTGGTTCGATGTGTTCGCCTGGTCGGGACGGGATCTGTATCGCCCCGGTGAAACCCTGAGGGTATCGGCGCTGCTGCGCGACGGTGACGGCAAACTGATTGCCGCGCCCGGCAAGAGTGGTTCGGGCAAGGGCGGCCATACAAGCTCGCAGCCGGTATTCGTACGCCTGAAGCAGCCAGACGGCAAGATGTTCCGCGAAACCCGGGTCAGCCCGGATGCGCTCGGCTATTTCACCTTCGAGCAGGTCATCCCGCAGGAAGCGCCGACCGGTCGCTGGCAACTGGAATTCCGCACCGATCCGGACAGCAAGCAGGCAGTGCAGGGGATGACCGTGCGGGTCGAGGAATTCCTACCCGAACGAATGAAGCTGGAGCTGGATTCGCAGCAGTCGGTACTGCAGCCTGGACAGCCGCTGCAACTGAAGGCCAGCGCCGCCTATCTGTATGGCGCGCCGGCCGATGGCAATCGCTTCACCGCCAAGCTCGCGGTCGCGGTTGAACAGCACCCGCTGGAAAAACTGCCGGACTACTTCTTCGGCGATCCGACCGTCGAGCTGCCGCGTGAAGCCAAGGATGTCGCCGATGCGCAGTTCGACGACAAAGGCGTTTACAGCCAGGCGATTGATCTGCCGATCGACGCCAAGACGGCGACGACGGTCGCCGCGGTGGTATCTGGCAGCGTCTATGAAAGCGGCGGCCGCACGGTCAGCCGAACCCTGAAGCGGGTGATGTGGCCGGCCACTGCACTGGTCGGGGTGCGGCCGCTGTTCGACGACAAGGACGGCGCTGATGCCAATGCCAACGCCGGCTTTGAAGTGGTGCGTCTGGATGCCAAAGGTCAGCCGCAGCCGGGCAAGGGCCTGAAAGCGACGCTGGTCCGCGAGCACCGCGATTATCACTGGAACTACGACGACGACAGCGGTTGGGACTACGACTTCACCCGCCGCTACGAAAACCTGGAAACCCGCACGATTGATGTAGGTAACAGCGCCACCAGGATCAGCTTCCCGGTCGAATGGGGCGCCTATCGGCTGGAGATATTCGATCCCGCCAGCGGCCTGACCATGCGTTATCCGTTCAATGCCGGCTGGAGCTGGGAGGATGAGAACCGTGGCCTGGACGCGCGTCCGGACAAGGTCAAGCTGGCGCTGGACAAGACCAGTTACCGTGCTGGCGACACAATGAAGGTCACGGTCACCCCGCCGCATGCAGGCAACGGCGTGTTGATGGTCGAAAGCGATCACATGCTTTACGTACAGGATATCGAGGTGAAGGGCGGTGACGGCAAGCCCGGCAGCACCTTCTCGATTCCGGTCACCGAGGACTGGGAACGCCATGATGTGTACGTCACCGCGCTGGTGTTCCGTGGCGGCTCGGCGCCGAGCAAGATTACTCCGGCGCGTGCGGTTGGCGTGGCCCATGTACCGATGGGGCGTGCCGGGCGACGGGTAGCGGTGGGCTTGTCGCTGCCGACCCAGATGCGTCCGCAACGGGCATTGCCGGTGACTGTCAGCGTGCCGCAACTGGCCGGCAAACAGGCCTACGTGACGGTATCGGCGGTAGATGTAGGCATCCTCAACATCACCCGCTTCCCGGTGCCGGACGCCAATGCCTATTTCTTCGCCCAGCGCCGACTTGGGGTGGATGCTTACGACATCTATGGCCGGGTTATCGAGAGCTTCGACGGCGATAGCGCGCGGATCAAGTTCGGTGGCGACATGGCGTTGACTGCCTTGCCGCAGGCCAAGCGCCCGACCGCCAAGGTGCAGACCGTGGATCTGTTCTCCGGCGCGGTCAAACTTGATGCCAAGGGCAATGCGCGGATCGCGCTGGACGTACCCGACTTCAACGGTACGTTGCGGGTGTCGGCACTGGTTTATTCGGACCAGCAATACGGTAACCGTGATCGCGAGGTGCAGGTGCGCGCGCCGATCCTGGCCGAAGCCAGCCTGCCGCGGGTGCTGGCACCGGGTGATCGCAGTACCTTGACCCTGGATCTGCAGAATTTCACCGGCAAAGCGGGCGAATTCGCGGTCCGCATCGACGGTGAAGGCCCGTTGGCGGTGGAAAACGGCAAGCGCCAGATGGCGCTGAAGGCGGACGCCAAGACCACCTTGAATTTCCCGCTGCTGGCGCAGGAAGGCTATACGACCGCAAAGGTACGGATACGGGTGGAAGGCAACGGATTCAACGTCGATCGCCGCTACGATCTGCCGGTACGCGCCGGTTGGCCGTCGGTGATGCGCTCCAGCACCCAGGTGCTGGACGCGATGAAGCCGGTGCGGATGGATGCCAGCCTGGCCGACGGTCTGATGCCAGCCTCGGTCAGCGCGCGGATGACCCTCAGCGCGCTGCCGCCGGTGCCGTTTGCCAGTGCATTGAAGCAGGTGCTTGATTACCCGTATGGCTGCGCCGAGCAGACCACCAGCAAGGGTTTCGCTGCGTTGATCCTGGACGCCGATACGGCCAAATCGCTAGGGGTAAAGGGTCTGCCTGCCGACAAGCGCCGCGAGCGGATGGAAGGTGCATTCGGGCGGCTGTCATCGATGCAGGTCGCTAATGGCAACTTCTCGATGTGGGGCAACGACGATTACATCAGCCCGATTCTGACCCCGTACATCGCCGAGTTCCTGCTGGACGCACGCGATGCCGGCTTCAATGTGCCGGACAGCGTGCTGCAGAAGGCACTCAATCGCCTCAGCGAAGATCTGCTGGCCGGTGGCGAGCAGTTCTATGGTTATGACGAACGCGATCACCTGCGTTTCGCCAACCAGGCCTATGCCGGCTATGTACTGGCGCGGGTCAACCGGGCACCACTGGGCACCTTGCGCACGCTGTACGACAACCAGCGCGGCAACAGCCTGACCGGGCTGCCGCTGGTCCATCTGGGCATCGCGCTGTCATTGCAGGGTGACAAGGCCCGCGGCGAAAGAGCGATTGCCGCCGGTTTCGCCAAGCAGGATCAGCGCCGTCAGCGTTACCTGGGCGACTATGGTTCGTCGATTCGCGATGACGCGCTGATGATTGCGCTGGTGCATGAGAACAAGCTGTCCAAGCCGGCCTACGATGCCCGTTCGATCAAACTGGGACGGGAAATGGAAGTCCGTCGGCAACGTGGCTGGACCTATTTGAGCACCCAGGAGCAGGTGGCGCTGGCCCGGATGGGCAAGGCCTTGATGCTGGACCAGCAGAAACTGCTGTCCGGTGAATGGAGCGTGGGCGCGCAGGTGCAGGCAATCGCTCCTGACCGGCTGTTTGCTCGCGATGTCGACTACCCGGCGCTGGCCAGTGGTGTCAGCTTCACTCCCAAGGGCGAGCCACCGCTGTTCGCCAGCCTCGAAGTCACCGGCATTCCGCGCAGCGCACCGGCGGTCGATACCAGCCAGATCGGCATCGAGCGCAGCTACTACACCACTGATGGCAAGCCGTGGCAGGGTGGGGCGCTGAAAGAGGGTGATGCGTTGATCGTGCGATTGGCGATCCGCAGCGACGTCGACATGCCCGATGCGTTGCTGACCGATCTGTTGCCGGCTGGACTGGAGATCGAGAATTTCAATCTGGGCGATGCCAAACAGTGGGCCGACGTGGTGGTCGACGGCATCAGCATCAACGACCGTGATGACGCTTCCACGATCAAGCACGAGGAGTTCCGCGAAGATCGTTATGTCGCCGCCCTGGACCTGGATCGTGGCCGCACGGCCAAGGTCTTCTATCTGGTGCGTGCGGTGACGCCTGGCAACTATGGTGTGCCGCCGCCGCTGGTCGAGGACATGTACCGACCGGATATCCGCGGTGTCGGCCGTTCGCCGCTGGCGCGGCTGACGGTGGTACAACCCTGACGGCTGCCATGCAGCGACGGTGCCGCCTCCACAGGCGACAACATGGCGCGCCCGTTGCAGGCGGGCGCTGCCATCGATGATCGCAGCCACCGCACATGCAGGGTAAAGCACCGCGCCAACGGCTGAGGCAACGTCTACGGCGGTGCTGGCCGTGGCTGCGCTGGGGCACGGTGGCGCTGCTGTCAACGTTGTTGCTGCTGGACATTCTGTTCCCGCCGCCATTGCCACGTCAGGCCGATACCAGCACGCTGGTATTGGCCGCGGATGGCACGCCGCTGCGCGCGTTTGCCGATGCTGATGGCGTGTGGCGCTATCCGACCCGGATCGACCAGGTGTCGCCGCTATACCTGCAGGCCCTGTTGAATTACGAAGACCGCTGGTTCTGGCGGCATCCCGGGGTCAATCCGATAGCATTGGCGCGCGCAGCCGGGCAGTGGTTGCAGCATGGGCGGATCGTCTCCGGCGGCTCGACCCTGACCATGCAGGTCGCACGTCTGCTGGACGATCAGGACTCGCGCAGCGTTTCCGGCAAGCTGCGGCAGATGCTGCGTGCATTGCAGCTGGAAGTGCATCTGTCGAAAGCGCAGATTCTTACTCTGTACCTGCAACGTGCGCCATTCGGCGGCACCATCGAGGGTGTCGAGGCGGCCAGCTGGGCCTACCTTGGCAAGCCGGCATCGCGCTTGTCGCACGCGGAAGCGGCATTGCTGGCAGTGCTGCCGCAAGCGCCAAGCCGGTTGCGCCCGGATCGGCATCCGCAGGCTGCACAGGCCGCACGTGACAAGGTGCTGCAACGGATGGCCGACCTGCAGGTGTGGAGCCGGGCCGAAGTTGATGATGCGAAGGTCGAAACCGTGGTCGCACGCTCGTTGCGGACTCCGCTGCATGCGGCACTGCTGGCACAGCGATTGCGCCAGCAGCAGCCACGTCGGAGCCGGATCCAGACCACCCTGGATTCGCAACTGCAGCGGACCCTGGAAGAGCGGGTGGCGACCTATTTTTCGCAGCTGCCGGAACGCACCTCCGCGGCCTTGCTGGTGGTCGACAACCGGACCCTGCAAGCACGCGCCTATGTCGGCTCTGTTGCTTTCGCCGACAAGGCCCGGCTTGGCCACGTCGACATGGTGCGGGCCTCGCGCTCGCCAGGCTCGACCCTCAAGCCGTTCCTGTACGGCCTGGCCATGGACGATGGATTGATACATTCGCAGAGCCTGCTGGTGGATGCGCCGCAGAGTTTCTCCGGTTATCGGCCGGGCAACTTCGATACCGCTTTCCATGGCCCGGTCGCGGTGGCCGATGCGTTGCGGCAGTCGCTCAACGTGCCGGCCGTGGACGTGCTGGACCGGCTGGGCCCGGAACGCTTTTCCGCCCGGCTGGCCAATGCCGGCGTGCGCCTGCGCTATCCACGCGGAGCACGGCCCAACCTGTCGCTGGTGCTGGGTGGTGTTGGCGCGACCCTGGAGGATCTGGTCGCGGCATACGCAGCATTGAACCGCAACGGTATTGCCGGCCGGGTCCGTTACCAGCCGACGGAGCCGCTACAGCAGCGACGCCTGCTGAGTCCCGGCGCGAGCTGGATCATCCGCACGATTCTCGAGGAACATCCACGCCCGGGATATGGCGGCGACACCTTTGACACCAGCCGGCGGCCGCCGGTGGCATGGAAGACCGGCACCAGCTATGGCTATCGCGACGCCTGGGCGATTGGCAGCACCGCCCGCTATACCGTCGGCGTCTGGGTAGGGCGCCCGGATGGCACCCCGCTGCCGGGGCAATATGGAGCGGTGACGGCGTTGCCGCTGATGTTCGAGGTCGTTGACAGCCTGCCCGGTACCCGCGCCAATGCCGGATCAGCGGCGCCCGGTTCGGTGTCGCGACAGATGATCTGCTGGCCGCTGGGGACCGCACCGGACCCGGCGACTCCGGGGCTGTGCCAGCGACAACACGAGGCATGGATACTGGATGGGGCGGTTCCGCCGACCTTCGCCGAACGCGACGCGCAGCGTTGGCAGGCCGGTCGCATTGACTACCAGGTCGATGCAGGCAGCGGCCGGCGGGTCAGCGCGACATGCACGCGTGAACACGCGACCGTCGCCGCCAGCCTGGCGCGCTGGCCGGCCCTGGCCCAGCCGTGGTTGTCGCGCGCGGAGCTTGCCGCGTCGCAATTGCCGGCGCTGGCCGCCGACTGCAGCGACGATGGTCGTGAGGCCGTGGCCAAGCTGCAGGTGATCGGGATCAAGGATGGTTCGACCTTGCTGGCCGCGCCCGGCAACCGCGACGGTCTACGCCTGCGCGTGCATGCCGTCGGTAGCCAGCAGCGGTTGCAATGGCTGCTGGATGGACGCTGGATAGCACAGACCACCGGCAGCCAACCGTTCGTGCATGACTTCAACCAGCCGGGCCGGCATACGCTGACCGCGATGTCGCAGGCCGGGGCCTGGACCCGGATCGGCTACCAGGTGATCGACAGCGACCGCGCGACACGCTGAGGCATCGCGCGGTCGATGACGGCTTTCAGTCGCCAATCCAACCGTCGAGCAGATCGGAAAACTCGTCGGCGTGCTCTTCTTCCTGGGCCAGGATGCTTTCCAGGATGCGCTTGGTGGTGGTGTCGCGGTCGCCGATGTAGTTGATCATTTCGCGATAGCTGTCGATGGCGATGCGTTCGGCAATCAGATTTTCCTTGACCATGTCGCGCAGGCTGCCGCCTTCCTTGTACTCGGCGTGCGAGCGGGCGGTCAGGGTATCGGGGTTCAGGTCCGGCTCGCCGCCCAGCTGCACGATGCGTTCGGCAATCTTGTGGGCGTGCTCCTGTTCCTGCTGGGCATGCTCCAGGAACTCGGCCTTGACCGACTCGGCCAGCATGCCGCGGGCCATGAAGTAATGACGGTAGTAACGCAGGACGCAGACGTACTCGGTGGCCAGCGCGTCATTGAGCAGCTTGATGACGGTCTGGCGGTCGGCCGAGTAACTGGGGGTGATGGCACCGTCCTCCACGTGCTGGCGCGCGGCGGCGCGCAGCGTGTCACGGTCGGTGAAACCGGCGTTGCTGGAATTGTCTGCCGGTGTTGCCGGCT
This sequence comes from Pseudoxanthomonas dokdonensis, assembly GCF_001431405.1. Lineage (GTDB taxonomy): Bacteria > Pseudomonadota > Gammaproteobacteria > Xanthomonadales > Xanthomonadaceae > Pseudoxanthomonas_A > Pseudoxanthomonas_A dokdonensis. The sequence continues at coordinate 270,277 of NZ_LDJL01000005.1, read as the reverse complement.
TGGCTGGCTGTTTGCTCATTGGCTGGCCTCTGGATCAGTGAAAAGGGTTCAGATGCTTTCAAGTACGTGTTCGGCCGACGACACCTTGTATTCGCCGGGGGCCTCGATGAACAGCTGGCGGACGACGCCGTCTTCGGCATACAGCGCGAAGCGCTTGGCGCGTACGCCCATGCCATAGCCGCTGGCATCCATTTCCAGGCCCAGCGCCTTGACGAAATCGGCGTTGCCGTCGGCCAGCATCTGCATGCCATCGGGCACGTGCTGCTGTTTGCCCCAGGCCTGCATCACGAACGGATCGTTGACCGACAGGCAATAGACTTCGATGCCGCGTTTGCGGAAGTCGTCGAAATGATTGACGAAGCTGGGCAGGTGTTTTTCCGAGCAGGTCGGGGTAAAAGCGCCGGGCACTGCGAACAACACCGCCTTGCGCGCGTCGAACAGGGCCTTGGTGTCGACGGTTTCGACGCCGTCACGGATACGCTTGAGGGTGACTTCGGGGATGGACTGACCGATCTCGATGGACATGGGATGCTTCCTTGGAATGGACCCCGATGATGCCAACCCCAACGTTAGGATCGCGCAGTCGTCAGCCCGGTCATACGCTTCGGCGGCCGCCATGGCGCGCGCGCCGGCCCAGACAAGGACGTAACACGCGCCAGCAGGGCAGCGTTAAAATGGACCTTCCCCACACGGCCTTTTGGTATGGAATTCAAGGACTACTACAGCATTCTTGGCGTCGAGCCGACGGCCGGTGACGCTGAAATCAAGACCGCATACCGGCGCCTGGCCCGCAAGTACCATCCCGACGTCAGCAAGGAATCCGGTGCCGAGGACCAGTTCAAGGCCGTCAACGAGGCCTATGAGGCGCTGCGCGACCCACAGAAGCGCGCCGCCTATGATCAACTGCGTGCGCAGGGCTATCGGCCTGGCGAGGAATTCCGGCCGCCGCCGGACTTCGGCCAGGGTGGTTACGGCGGCGGCCAGGGCTTCGATTTCGAAGAGGTGTTTGGCAGTGGTGGCGCTGGTGGCGGCGGTTTCAGTGATTTCTTCGAGGGCCTGTTTGGCCAGCGTGCGCGCCAGGGTGCCGGGCCGCAACCGCGCGGACCGCAGATGCCACGCGACACCCGGGCCAAGCTTGCAGTGCCGCTGAGCGCGGTGTACCAGGGCGACAGCGTGCGGGTGACCGTCAACGGCAAGCAACTGGACGTGCGCGTACCCAAGGGCGTCAAGCCCGGACAGGTGATCCGGCTGGCCGGGCAGGGCCGCGGTGGCGGCAACCTGTTGCTGGAAATCGAATACGCCGCACATCCCCAGTTCGAGGTCGACGGTCGCAACATCATCTTCGTGCTACCGGTGACGCCCTGGCAGGCGGCATTGGGCGCCACTTTGAGCGTGCCGACGCTGGGTGGCTCTGTCGATCTGAAGATTCCCGCCGATTCCGATGCTGGCCGCAAACTGCGCCTGCGTGGTCGCGGTCTGCCTGGTACGCCGGCAGGCGATCAGATCGTGGAGCTGGAAATCACCGCGCCGCGTGCCAGCGATGACTCGCAACGCGATGCCTATCGTGCGCTGGCCAAGGCCTTTGGCGAAACCGGCTAGGCCATATCACCACCGCTGGTGAGCGGGACGGGCATCGACTATAGCGCCTGCGGTGGTTGCGCAGGCGCGTGGGTCGCTTGATGCTGGATGAGATCAGCCGGCCGAAGCCGGTGCGCCGGTATCACTGAAAATACGGTCGATGACTTCGGCCAGTTCCTCTTCCGAGAATGGCTTGGTCAGGTAGGCCTTGGCACCTTGCCGCAGTCCCCACATGCGGTCGGTGTCCTGATCCTTGGTGGTCACCAGGATCACCGGGATGTGCTTGGTGGTGGCTTCGCGGCTGAGCGTGCGGGTGGCCTGGAAACCGTTGAGATTCGGCATCACCACGTCCATCAACACCATGTCCGGAAGTTCGCGCTTGGCCACTTCCACGCCCGCTGCGCCATCTTCGGCGGTCAGCGATTCATGCCCCAGTTTTTCGACGATGCGTTGGATGCCAAGCAACTGCGACGGCGAGTCGTCGACGATCAGAATTCGTGCCATGTTCTAGGAAGTCCCCTTGTGTTCCTGTGCTGATTGTAGACGCGAATGTGAGCCTCAGGAATGGGGGGATCGGCGGCCCGGGCTGTGACCGGGTTCCCGTTTAATCCAGTTTGACCAGGGTGCGGCCGAACGAATCGCCCGCCAGCATGCCCGCAAACACCGCAGGAAGCCCATCCAGCGTGGTTTCGCGCTGGCAGATCAGCTCCAGCTGCGATGGTTTCCAGTCGTCGGCCAAATGCCGCCAGATATCGTCTCGTATGTCGCGGGCGGTGCCAGCCGAGGCCACGCCCAGCAACGACACACCGCGGATGATGAAAGGCATGACCGTGGCATCGAGTTCGGCACTGGCTGCCAGCCCGGCGGTGGCGACGTTGCCGTAGGGTGCAGTCTGGGCCAGCAGGCTGGTCAGCATCGGGCCACCGACGTTGTCGAGGCCACCGCCAAAGCGGGTCGATTCCATCGGCCGCCGGGTTGCCAGCGCGTCGCGGCCCAGTACTTGGCTGGCGCCCAGCGCACGCAGGTAATCGGCATGCTGCGCCTTGCCGCTGATCGCATGGACCTCGAAACCAGCGCGACTGAATATGTTGACCGCCAGCGAGCCGACACCGCCAGTGGCCCCGGTCACCGCCAACGGCCCCAGCTCGGGTGTCTGCCGGTTGTCGCGCATGCGGTACAAGGCCAGCGCGGCGGTAAAACCGGCAGTGCCCAGGATCATGCTTTCGCGCAGCGTCAGCCCGGCGGGCAGGGCCACCACCCACTTCGATTGCAGCCTGGCGTAGGCCGCGTAGCCACCGTCGCGGTTCTCGCTCAGTCCGCAGCCGGTGACCAGCACCGCGTCGCCTTCCTTGAACGAGGCATCGGTCGAAGCCACCACGTGACCGGCCACGTCGATGCCACCGACCAGCGGAAACTGGCGCAGGATCTTGCCTTCGCCGGTACCGGCCAGCGCATCCTTGAAGTTGACCGACGAATAGGCGGTCTTGATCACCACTTCGCCCGGGTTCAGATCTTCCAGGCCAATGGATTCGATACCGCTGCGGTAACCGGCGTCATCGTTGTGGATGCGGAAAGCAGGGAATGACGGGGGCAGGCTCATCGTGGGTACTCCGGAACAGGCGTGAATCAGGATTCGATTCTGCCCGCAAACCTTGCTGGCAGGAAGTCCATGCCGGCGGGCGACAGATGGTGGCTATCGACCCGGGACCAAAAGACGCGACGTGCATGTATTGAACAGTTGGGTCGGACTGGCTTGAGGCGGAGAACCAGATTGTCTTTGCAAGAAGTTGTGGCCATACGCGATCGATGCAAGAACGTTGATGGAAAATGCTGGATCCCGGCGTTCGCCGGGATGACGTGCATTGAGGGGCACCGATATCTCCTGCAGCAGATAGGTTCGCGCTCCGTGATCCCAGCGGCCTTCAATGATTGAGCCGGGCCCCAGTCTTATATGACCTGCAACCGATAGGCTCTCAGTTCGTCATCCCGGCGCACGCCTGGATCCAGCTTTGATTGCTCTGTCAGAGCAGGCCCGGATAAAGATCCAGCCAACGCGGGTTGTTCTGTTCAATTAACTCGATCTTCCAGGCGCGTTTCCATTGCTTGAGCGCCTTTTCGCGCGGAATGGCGCTGTCCAGGGTAGGGTGTTGTTCGTACCAGACCAGCGTGTGGACGTGATATCTGCGGGTAAAACCGGCGACAAGATTGCGTTTGTGCTGGTCGATGCGGCGGATGAGGTCGGTGGTGACGCCGAGGTATAAAGTGCCGTGAAACCCACTGGCAAGGAGGTAGACGCAGGGCTGTTTCATGGTTTCCTTCCATTGGAGACCGTTGTCTTTCAGCCTAGCAGACACGTAAGGGATGCGCGAATCAAATGCGTAGAGCAAAGGCTGGATCCCGGCGTGCGCCGGGATGACGAAGTGAGAGAGGACCGGCAACACAGGGTTTATCGACGTCGCTAATACTCGTCATCCCGGCGAACGCCGGGATCCAGCTCTTAGAACGAAATGTGCGAGCAACAAGCGGGTCGCCACGCGCCATTGCAATGACGTGTTTATTACACCAAGGTCTTTCGCCGCTTTTCATCAATCCACTTGTCTGCCTGCGCCGGCCGATAATCCCGCATCCATTGCAGCATCTGTTCGATATCACTGCCATACCAGAGGTCGGCGCGTTGTTCCGGGTGCAGGAAGCGTTCCTCGACCATGCGATCAATCATGCCGATCAACGGTGCATAGAAGCCATCGACATCAAGGAACGCGCATGGCTTGTTGCCGATGCCCAGCTGGCGCCAGGTCAGCATCTCGAAGATTTCCTCCATCGTGCCGAAGCCGCCGGGCAGGGCAACGAAGCCATCGGAAAGTTCGAACATGCGCGCCTTGCGTTCATGCATCGAGCCGACGACTTCGAGCTGGGTCAGGCCGCGGTGGGCAACTTCCCAATCCGCCAGTTGTTGCGGAATAACCCCGATGACCTCGCCACCAGCGGCCAACGCGGCGTTGGCCACCGTGCCCATCAGGCCGACGTTGCCGCCACCGTAGACGACCCGCATGCCGTCGCTGGCGATGCGGCTGCCGAGTTCACTGGCGCGCTGCGCGTAGACCGGCTTGCTGCCGGCGTTGGAACCGCAATAGACACAGATGCTTTTCATGGGCACGGATGGAAGTGGGAAGGGGCTGAAACGACAACGCCGGCGGTTGCCGGCGTTGCTTGGATGAGGTCGGCAGTGCGCGGCTAGTCGCCGGCTGCAACCGGACGCCTCAGTTGGCCTTGTGGATGGCGCGCTTGCTGACCGCCATCGCCGCATCGTGGATGGCCTCCGACAAGGTCGGATGGGCGTGGCAGATCCGCGCCAGGTCATCGGCCGAACCCTTGAATTCCATCGTCAGCACGCCTTCGTGGACCAGTTCGGAGACGTTGACACCGACTAGGTGCAAGCCCAGCACCAGATCCGTTTCGGCATGCGCCAGGACCTTGACGAAGCCCGCGGGCTCGGCCATGGCAACGGCGCGACCGACCGCGGCGAACGGGAAGCTGCCGGCCTTGTACGGCACGCCTTCATCCTTGAGCTGCTGTTCGGTCTTGCCGACCCAGGCAATTTCCGGTTCGGTGTAGATGACCCACGGGATGGTGTCGAAATTGACGTGGCCGGGCAGGCCGGCAATCAGTTCGGCGACCGCGATGCCTTCCTCGAACCCCTTGTGCGCCAGCATCGGCCCACGCACACAGTCGCCGACCGCCCAGACCCCGTCAACGCCGGTATGGCAGTGTTCGTCGACTTCGATCTGGCCGCGATCATTGATTTTGACCCCGACGTCATCGGCCAGCAGGCCCTTGGTCGCGGCGCGGCGGCCGACGGCCACCAGCAGCTTGTCCACGGTCAGGCTCTGTTCGCCCTTGCCGTCGGTGTAGCTGACCACGACTTCCTTCTTCTTGCCCTTGCCACTGATGTCGGTCTTGCTGACCTTGGCGCCAAGGCGGATGTCCAGGCCCTGCTTCTTGAATTCACGGGCGGCGGTCTTGGCCACTTCGGCGTCGGCGGCGGCCAGGAACTCCGGCATTGCTTCCAGGATCACCACTTCGGAACCCAGCCGGCTCCACACGCTGCCCAGTTCCAGGCCGATGACGCCAGCACCGATCACGGCCAGGCGCTTGGGTACTTCAGTGAAGTCCAGCGCGCCGACGTTGTCGACGATGGTGTCGCCGTCGAACTTGGCGAACGGCAGCTCGATGGAATCCGAACCGGCGGCGATGATCACATTGGTACCGGTCAGTTCGACTTCGCTGCCGTCGTGCTGCTTGACCTTGACCAGGTTGCCCTTGTGCAGGGTGCCGAAGCCGAAGAACGGCTTGATCTTGTTGGCCTTGAACAGCATTTCGATGCCGCCGGTGAACTGCTTGACGATCTTGTCCTTGCGGCCAATCATCGTGCCGACGTCCATCCTGGCATCCTTGAAGCTGATGCCGTGGTCGCCGAACAGGTGGCCCATGTTCCAGTACTGGCGCGACGAATCCAGCAACGCCTTGGACGGAATGCAGCCGACCCGCAGGCAGGTGCCGCCCAGCGCAGGCTTGCCGTCCTTGCCCAGTGCCGCGTCGATGCAGGCGGTCTTCAAGCCCAGTTGCGCGGCGCGGATGGCGGCGTGATAGCCGGCTGGGCCGGCACCGATGACGACGACGTCGAATTGTTCAGCCATGTTGATTCCTTGGTCTTCTTCCGGCGATGGTGCCGGAAGGTGGCGCGGAGCGCCGGGCGAAGGGAAGTGGGTGGCAGCAACGCGCGCCGACCCACGTCCAGACCTCTCCAGGTGGAGAGGGGCTACGGGCTTAGAGGTCGAACAACATCCGGCTGGGGTTTTCCAGCTGGTTCTTGATATCGACCAGGAACTGCACCGCGTCCTTGCCGTCGATGATGCGGTGATCGTAGGACAGCGCGATGTACATCATCGGCGCGGCGACGATCTGGCCGTTCTCGACGATCGGACGTTCCTTGATCGTGTGCATGCCCAGGATCGCACTCTGCGGCGGGTTGACGATCGGCGTCGACAGCAGCGAACCGAACGTGCCGCCATTGGTGATGGTGAAGGTACCGCCCTGGAGATCTTCCAGCGCCAGCTTGCCTTCACGGGCCTTGCTCGCGTAGTCGCCGATGCCTTTTTCGATGTCGGCGAACGACATCCGCTCGACGTTGCGCAGCACCGGGGTCACAAGGCCTTTGTCGGTGGATACCGCAATCGAGATGTCAGCGTAGCCGTGATAGATGATGTCCTTGCCATCGACCGACGCGTTGACCGCCGGGAAGCGCTGCAGCGCGTTGGCGGCAGCCTTGGCGAAGAAGCTCATGAAGCCGAGCTTGACGCCGTGGGTCTTCTGGAACTCCTCGCCGATCTGCTTGCGGGCGGCGGCGACCTTGCTCAGGTTGACCTCGTTGAACGAGGTCAGCATGGCGATCGATTCCTTCGACTGCATCAGGCGTTCGGCGATGCGCTGGCGGATGCGGGTCATCGGCACGCGTTCTTCCGGACGTGCGCCACCGGAGACACCGGCGGTCTTGCCGCTGGCGTAGTTGATCAGGTCTTCCTTGGTCACCGCACCACGGCGGCCAGTGCCTTCGACCTGGGCCGGATCGATGTTCTGGCTGACCGCGGTGAAGCGCGCACCCGGCGGCAGCGCGTCTGCCGAGGACTTGCTGGCAGCGGCCGGCGCGGCGGCGGCCTTGGGCGCTTCAGCCTTGGCGGCTTCGGCCTTCGGCGCGTCCTTGGCCGGGGCTTCTTCCTTCTTGGCCTCGGCCGGCGCATCGGCGACCGCGCCTTCCTCGATGATCGCCAGCAGCTGCTGGCTGGTCACGGTGTCGCCTTCCTTGAACTTGATTTCCTTGAGCACGCCGTCGACCGGCGAAGGCACTTCCAGCACGACCTTGTCGGTTTCCAGATCAAGCATGTTTTCGTCACGCTTGACCGAATCGCCGACCTTCTTGTGCCAGGTGGCAATCAGCGCATCGGAAACGGATTCGGGAAGAACCGGGACTTTGACTTCGGTGGCCATGGGCGAGGCGTCCTATTGATTTTTGAGTACGTGTTGCAGTGAATTGGGAGAGGGAAACTTATTCGGCGACGTAATCGTTGCCGAACGTGTTGACCAGGGCGTCGGCGACCAGCTTGAGCTGCTCTTCGACGTGTTCGGCGAAATGACCGGCGGCGGGCGAGGGCGAGCGCGGGCGGCCGGCGTAGTGCAACACCTGCTTGTCGGCCAGGCAGGCTTTCAGGTGGTGGCGGATCTGGTACCACGCGCCCTGGTTCTGCGGCTCTTCCTGGCACCAGACCACGTCAGTGGCCTTGCTGAAGCGCTTGAGTTCGGCGGCCAGCATCTCACGCGGGAACGGATACAGCTGTTCGACTCGCACCAGCGCCACATCTTCCTGGCCACGCTTGTGCTGGTCTTCCAGCAGATCGTAGTAGACCTTGCCCGAGCACAGCACGACGCGCTTGACCTTCTTGGGGTCGGCGCTGGCATCGGGGATCAGATGCTGGAACTCGCCATTGGCCAGTTCGTCCAGGCTGGAAACGGCCAGCTTGTGGCGCAGCAGTGACTTCGGCGTCATCACCACCAGCGGCTTGCGGGTGGTCATCCGCATCTGCCGACGCAGCATGTGGAAGCATTGCGCCGGCGTGGTCGGCACGCAGACCAGCATGTTTTCCAGCGCGCACAACTGCAGGAAGCGTTCCAGTCGCGCCGAGCTGTGTTCCGGACCCTGGCCTTCGTAGCCATGCGGCAACAGCAGGGTCAGGCCACTGATGCGGCCCCACTTGGCTTCGCCAGCGGCGATGAACTGGTCGATCACCACCTGCGCGCCATTGGCGAAATCGCCGAACTGCGCTTCCCAGATGTTGAGGGTGTTGGGGTCGGTGGTCGAGAAACCGTATTCGAACGCCATCACCGCTTCTTCGCTCAGCAGCGAATCGATGACGGTGGCGGTCTCCGGGTTTTCGACCAGCTGGCGCAGCGGCAGGTAATAGCTGTCGGTCTTCTGGTCATGCAGGATCGCATGGCGATGGAAGAACGTGCCGCGGCCGGCGTCCTGGCCGACCAGGCGCAGGCCGTGGCCTTCGGCCAGCAGGGTGGCGTAGGCCAGGTTTTCGGCGAAACCCCAGTCGGCAGGCAGCTCGCCGGCCAGCATCTTCATGCGGTCGTCGTAGATCTTGGCCACGCGCGGATGCAGGGTAACGCCATCCGGGATGGTGTTGATGATCTTGGCCAGCTGGTCGAGGTTCTTGCGCTTGACCGTGGTGTTGACCGGATCGGTGATCTTGCCGGCCAGGTACTTGCCCCAGTCGATGACCAGATCATCGGCCTTGTCCTTGGCAAGTTCGGTGGTGCGCTCGCCCGAATCCAGCTTGTCGCGGTATTCGTCGGCCAGCGCCTTGCCGCCGTCGGCGGCGATCACGCCTTCGCTTTCCAGCTTTTTGGCGTACAGCTCGCGGGTGGTCGGGTGCTTGCGGATGGTCTGGTACATCACCGGCTGGGTCGCCGCCGGTTCGTCGGCCTCGTTGTGGCCGTGACGGCGATAGCAGACCAGGTCGATGACCACGTCCTTCTTGAACTGCTGGCGGAAGTCGTAGGCCAGGTTGGCGCAGAACACCACCGCTTCCGGGTCGTCACCGTTCACATGCAGCACTGGTGCGCCGATCATCTTGGCGACGTCGGTGCAGTACAGGGTGGAGCGGGCGTCGTCGCGGGCGCTGGTGGTGAAGCCAATCTGGTTGTTGATGACGATGTGCAGGGTGCCACCGACGGCAAAGCCGCGTGCCTGCGACATCTGGAACAGCTCCATCACCACGCCCTGGCCGGCAAATGCGGCGTCACCGTGCATGATGATCGGCAGCACCGCCTTGCGCTCGGTGTCGCCACGGCGTTCCTGGCGCGAACGCACGCTGCCGGCGACCACCGGGTCGACGATTTCCAGATGCGACGGGTTGAAGGCCAGCGCGGTGTGCACCGGGCCGCCTGGAGTGGCGATATCGGCCGAAAAGCCCATGTGGTACTTGACGTCACCGGCGTGGGCCAGGTCGTTATCGTGCTCGAACTTGCCTTCGAACTCGTCGAACAGCTTGCGCGGGCTCTTGCCCAGGGTGTTGACCAGCACGTTGAGGCGGCCGCGATGGGCCATGCCGACGACGATGTCCTTGACCGTGGTCTGGCCAGCGCGACGGATAACGGTGTCCAGCAGCGGGATCAGCGAATCGCCACCTTCCAGTGAAAAGCGCTTCTGGCCAACATATTTGGTACCGAGGTAGCGTTCCAGACCTTCGGCAGCCGTCAATCGCTCCAGGGTGCGGCGCTTGGCGTCATCGTCCAGACCGTAGTTGCCACCGGCCGCTTCCATCCGCTCGTACAGCCAGCGGCGCTGGTCGGCTTCGGGAATGTGCATGAACTCGACACCGACCGAGCCTGTGTAGGTGGCCTTGAGCCGGGCCAGCAGGTCACCCAGCTTCATCCGCGCCTGGCCGGCCAGGCCGCCAGTGCTGAACTCGCTGCCGAGGTCGCGTTCGGACAGATTGTGGAAGGCCAGATCCAGATCCGGCGGATTGAATGGCTCCGACAGGCCCAGCGGGTCGAGCCTGGCGCCGAGGTGGCCACGCGAACGGTACGCGGTAATCAGGCGACCGATGTGGCGTTCGCGCTCATCACCGCCGCCACTGCTGGCAACGACGCCGCGGTTGGCCTGGCGGGCGGCTTCGGCGATGTTGTCGATGACCACCGAATGCGGCACGTCACCGGCCTCGCGGCCCTTGAACCCGTCAAAAAAGGCTTTCCATTTGGGCCCTACGCTGTCTGGGGAGACCAGGTATTGTTCGTACAGGTCTTCAACATAGGAGGCATTGCCTCCGTTGAGCTGCGAGGATTGCGCAAACTGCTTCAGGAGATTGTCCACAATAATGTTGGCGTGCTTTGGGGGTTTCGAAAGCGAATGGTGCAGGCAACACGGAGCCGTCTGCGCGAAATGTCAAACCACGCGAATTATACCCGCATGCCAGCGGCAAGGCGTACCCGTATTGGACTAAAGACCCGGACCGTCCCGGGCCATCCCGGTCAGCGCTGATGAGGGTGGAAAGCACGGCTCAGGCGGGACGCAAGACGCCGGCGGTCACAGTCCGAGGGCGCGGTATTCGCTGCAGGGGCGTGAACGCTCCCAGAACCGCTGGAACACATCGCGCAGGTGCCGGGCCTTGCCCGGGTTGTCCCATTCGGCTTCGCCTTCAAAACGCTGTCCCAGCGGGCGGAAGTAGTAGCCGCCGAGATCATTGACCGCGTAAGCCGAAGGATAGGCCATGTCCGCCGGCTCCTGGATCTGGCGGAACTGGAACACGCTGGGCAGGCGCTGGGCCAGCGGCAGCAGCGGCGACAGGTTGCGCTGAGGGGCGTCGGCATCCTGCAGCAGCAACTGGATGACCGCGCCACGGCGACCTTGGGCGAAGCGACGCATGCCCTCCAGCAGCGCGGTGGCGTCGAGCACGCCGGGGTCCAGGGCCCGGCTATATATAAAGAGTGAGCGCCGGCTTTGCTGCAACAGCGCGGTCAGGGCCGCGACCGCGGCGCGACTGTCATCGATGGCGACCGCGCCGTCGAACCGCCGCTGCATCGTCTGATGTTCAATACCGGCCTCATGGAAGCGCTCACCCAGCGGCACGAAACCGTGGCGGGCATAGAAGCCCTCGGCGCTGACCTGCGCATGCAGGCTGACATCGGCCCAGCCGAGCTGGCGTGCCTGTTGCATCAGCGCCAGCAGCAAGGCGTCGCCAACGCCGCGGCCGCGCCATGCAGCGAGCACCGCCATTCGTCCAATCCTGCGCTGCGGGGTCAGCCGGCCGGTGCCTATCGGTTGTCCGTGCCGGTCGCGGGCGATCACGTGCCGGCACTGGGGATCCAGCTCGTCCCACTCGAGTTCCAGTGGCACCTGCTGCTCCTGCACGAACACGACTTCGCGCACCCGTCGCAGATCCTCCACGCCGCTGGCGTAATCAATCGGTTCGACGTGGAAGTCGCGGTCGGCCATCGGCTTTACCCGTCTTCGTCCATGCCGAACTGGTAATGGCCGGCCTGGGCCAGGGCATTGACCGCTTCGCGGCCAGCCTCGGACAGACCGCTGTAAAGAGCGGCATCGACCAGCTCGGCCGCGGCCAGGCGCTGGGCGTCCTTGATCGGCAGGTCGAACTGCAGGCCACTGCAGAACAGGCTGGCCGCCTGCGCGCGCCGGCGCCAGGCCAGGCGCGAGAACGGATGTCGGTGCAACGGCGCGCCGTGCTCCAGATCCCATTCCAGCTCCACCCGTGAGCGTGGCTCGGGCGAGGCCGCGACTTCACCGGCGGCGCGGTAGGTGGTGATGAAACGGCCGAACCAGTCACCCAGCTTGTCGGGGTCGTTCATCCGCAGCACGTTCAGCGCCTCGACCACCCGGGCCATCGCCTTGGCGTCGATTTCGTGGACGTCGCCGGCCGGCGCCAGATCCGGGTCCTGGTAGCGGATCGACTCGTCGGCGTCGGCTATCAGGGTATCAATGTAATCACCCATCAATTCCGAAGCCGACGGCGCACGCATGCCGAAGGAAAAGGTCAGGCAGGGGTTTTCGGCCACGCCGTTGTGTGGCACGCCCGGTGGCAGGTACAGCACGTCGCCCGGTTCCAGCACCCACTCATGGCTGGGGCTGAACTCACGCAGCAGCTTCAGCTCGACGTCGTCCCGGAACTCCAGCGGCGGATTGGCGCGGTCATCGATCTGCCAGCGGCGCTCGCCCTTGGCCTGCAGCAGGAACACATCGTACTGATCGACATGCGCACCGACCGAGCCACCGGTGGCGGCGAAGCTGACCATCACATCGTCCATCCGCCAGCGCGGCAGGAAATCGAAGCGTGAAATCAACGCCGCTACATCCGGGTCCCACTTGTCGACATCCTGCACCAGCAGTGTCCAGTCGTGATCCGGCATGCCGGGGAATTCTTCTTCGGCGAACGGGCCGGTGCGCAGCGACCAGCGATCATGTTCGCGGTCATGGACGACGATGCGCGACAGCGCCGCTTCCTCGCAGGCCAGCCCGGCCAGATCCTCGGGCTGCAGCGGAGTCTGGAAATTGGCGAATGCGTTGCGGATCAGCAATGGCTTCTTCTGCCAGTATTCCTTGAGGAACCGGCTGGCCGGCATGCCCAGGAAGTGCCTGGCGGTGGCGTGGACTTCAATCACGGCTGGGCCTCATTCTGTTCCTGCTGCAGGCGCGCCTGCAGGCCCTTGCGGCCGTTGGCGGCGTAGACGTGGCAGGCGTCGGGTTGGATCAGCGCGGCACTGGGCGGGTTGCCCAGCCGCGCCCACAACTGGCTGGCGACCGGGTGGGTGCTGATCAGGATGTCGCAATCAAGCCCATCCAGTGTGTCCAGCGAGCGCCGGAATGCGGCGACCGTGCCCGGATGCGCGCTTTCGTCGGAGTAACGATAGTGGTCATCGGAAATCGCCGAGACACTGTCGGCATAGACGATGTGGCGGCATTGCCCGTCCTGGCAGCTGCTCCAGCTCCAGCTGGTGCCACCAGCCGTATGTCCAGGGGTGGCATGGGCGGTGATCCGCAACGGGCCAACACTGATCGTCTGTCCGTCAGCGACTGCCTGCACCCGTGCGACCGGCGGAAAGCTGGCGGTGGTGTGGTACTGCGGGTCGCTGGCATCGCTGGCACCGCGCAGCAGGGTGGCGACCGAATCGGCACCGGCCAGCACGATCGCGCCGCTGTCAGCCTGCAGTTGGGCCAGGCCGCCGGCGTGGTCATGATGATCATGGGAATTGAGGATGTACTTGATGTCCTCAAGCCTGAAGCCGAGCGCACGGATGCTGGCTTCGACCAGCGGCGCCGCCTTGGCAGTACCGGCATCGACCAGTACGTGGCCCTGGTCCGAGGTCACCAGCAGGGCACTGATGCCGCAGGTGCCGACATACCAGGTATTGCCGTAGACGCGTCGCGGCGGTGCGGCGGTATCCCAGCCATCCATGCCGGATGCATCGGCCGGGCACTCGGCGATGTCCGCGGCGGTCGCGGCCGTTGCCTGCGTCGGTGCCGGCGCAGGGGTGGTGCAGGCACTCAGCGCGAATGCGGCAGTCAGGGCAAGCAGACAACGCATGCAGATCCTTTGTTGTTGAAGGGATTTCAGATCTTCTTCGCCAGCGATTCGGCCAGGCCGACGTAGCTGCCCGGGGTCAGTTCCAGCAACCGCTGCTTGGCATCGGCAGGCAGTTGCAGTGACTGGATGAATTCACGCATCGAGTCTTCGGTGATGCCGTGGCCGCGGGTCAGGGCTTTCAATTGCTCATAGGGGTTGGGCAGGCCATGGCGGCGCATGACGGTCTGCACGGCCTCGGCCAGTACTTCCCAGGCCGCATCCAGATCCGCATCCAGTCGTTCCGGTGCCACGGTCAACTTGCCCAAGCCCTTGGCCAGCGAATCCAGCGCCACCTGGGTGTGGCCGAATGCCACGCCGAGCGCACGCAGAACGGTGGAGTCGGTCAGATCCCGCTGCCAGCGGCTGATCGGCAGCTTGGCCGAGAAATGCTCGAACAGTGCATTGGCCAAGCCGAAATTGCCTTCCGCGTTCTCGAAGTCAATCGGATTGACCTTGTGCGGCATCGTCGATGAGCCGACTTCGCCTTCCTTCAGCCGCTGCTTGAAATAACCCAGCGAGATGTAACCCCAGATGTCGCGCGACAGGTCCACCAGCACGGTGTTGGCGCGGCGGGTGGCATCGCCGATTTCGGCGACATTGTCGTGCGGCTCGATCTGGGTGGTGTATGGATTGAACACCAGCCCCAGGCCTTCGACGAAGCGCTGCGCGAACGCCGGCCAGTCGACATCCGGATAGCTGACCACGTGGGCGTTGTAGTTGCCGACCGCGCCATTGATCTTGCCGGTCAGTTCGACCGCGGCGATCTGCCGGCGCTGGCGTTGCAGGCGCGCGACCACGTTGGCCAGCTCCTTGCCCAGGGTGGTCGGCGAGGCGGTCTGGCCATGGGTACGCGACAGCATCGGCTGGCCGGCCTGGAGATGGGCCAGGGTGCGCAGCATCTCGCTCACCCGGTCCAGGGTTGGCAGCAGCACCTGGCTGCGCGCTGCCTCCAGCATCAGCGCGTAGCTGAGGTTGTTGATGTCTTCGCTGGTGCAGGCGAAGTGGACGAATTCCAGCGCCGGGCCGAGCTCGGCATCGTCCTTGAGCTGCTCTTTGATGAAGTACTCGACCGCCTTGACGTCGTGGTTGGTGGTGCGCTCGATCTCCTTGACCCGCGCCGCCTGTTGCAAGCTGAAATCGTCAGCCAGCGCCCGCAGGCGATCGCGGGCGGCATCGGAAAACGCGGCCAGCTCGCTGATGCCGGGCTCGGCGGCCAGCGCCAGCAGCCATTCCACTTCGACCTTGATACGGGCCTTGATCAGTCCGTACTCGGAGAAGATGGGACGCAGGGCATCGACCTTGCCGGCGTAGCGGCCATCGAGCGGGGACAGGGCAAGCAGGCTGGACTCAGACATGGGGCAGGGCGAATCAAGGGAGGAGGCCGGCCATTTTAGCGGTTATGCGGCACCGGTGTTCCGCCGTCGCCGCAAGCCACTGGCGTATGCTGTGGGCCCCTGCCGGCGGTTCCAGCCTTGCCGGCGCCCGTCGCCGCCATCCTGGAGAGCCCATGAGCAAGAAAAATGCCGCACGCCCGGCCAAGCGCGCCCGCTTCCGCATCGAGCACGACAGCATGGGCGAACTGCAGGTGCCCGCCGAGGCACTGTGGGGCGCGCAGACCCAACGCGCGGTGCAGAACTTCCCGATTTCCGGCCGGCCGATGCCGCGTGGCTTCATCCGTGCGCTGGGCCTGGTCAAGGCAGCTGCCGCGCAGGTCAATGCCGATCTGGGGTTGCTGCCGAAAGGACTGGCGGGCGCGGTGGCCGATGCCGCACTGGCGGTGGCCAATGGTGAACACGACGCCCATTTTCCGATTGATGTCTACCAGACCGGTTCCGGTACCTCGTCCAACATGAATGCCAATGAGGTCATCGCCAATCTCGCCAGCCGCGAAGGCAAACCGGTGCATCCCAATGACCACGTCAACCTCGGCCAGAGCTCCAACGATGTGGTGCCTACGGCGATCCGGGTGTCGGCGCAGATGGCGGTGGTCGAGGACCTGCTGCCGGCCCTCAAGCATCTGCGCAAGAGCATCGACAAGCGTGGCAAATCGCTGTCGCGGGTGGTCAAAACCGGCCGCACCCATCTGATGGACGCCATGCCGTTGAGCTTCGAGCAGGAGTTCTCGGCCTGGTCGGCGCAGCTGGCATCGGCCGAGCAGCGTCTGGCTGACACCCTCAAGCGACTGCGCCGGCTGCCTCTGGGCGGCACCGCGATCGGCACCGGCATCAACGCCGACCCGCGCTTCGGCGGCAAGGTCGCCAAGGCCCTCACCGCGCTGGCCCGGACCCGCTTCGAAAGCGCCGGCAACAAGTTCGAAGGGCTGGCGGCACAGGACGATGCGGTGGAATTGTCCGGCCAGTTGAATGCGCTGGCGGTGGCGTTGATCAAGATTGCCAACGATCTGCGCTGGATGAATTCCGGCCCACTGGCTGGCCTGGGTGAGATCGAGCTGCCGGCGCTGCAGCCAGGCAGCTCGATCATGCCGGGCAAGGTCAACCCGGTGCTGCCCGAGGCCACGGTGATGGTCTGCGCGCAGGTCATGGGCCATCACGCGGCCATCTCGATCGCCGGCCAGACCGGCAATTTCCAGCTCAACGTGGCGCTGCCGCTGATCGCGGCCAACCTGCTGGAATCGATCCAGCTGCTGTCCAATGTTTCGCGGCTGCTGGCTGACAACGCGATTGCCGGCCTCAAGGTGCGCCGTGACAACGTGCAGCGGGCGCTGGAGCGCAACCCGATCCTAGTGACGGCGCTGAATCCGGTGATCGGCTATGAGCAGGGCGCGGCCATCGCCAAGCAGGCCTACAAGCAACAGCGTCCGGTGCTGGAGGTGGCGGTGGAAGCCACCGGCCTGAGCGAGAAGGAACTCAGGTCGTTGCTGGACCCGGCGACGCTGGCCAAGGGTGGCATCCACGGCAAACCCGGCGGCGGTGGCTGACCGCAGCCGCGGCCACGTCTTGATGTCCCCGTAGAGCGGAGCTTGCTCCGCTATCCCAAGGCAACAGCCACACCCCGGCCATGCGCGTCATGGCCGAAGCGCAGCAAGCTGCGCTCTACAAAACAGCGCCAAGCTCCTCCGTAGGGCGGAGCTTGCTCCGCTATCCCAAGGCAACACTCGCGTCGTGGCTGAAGCGCAGCAAGCTGCGCTCTACAAAACAGCGCCCAGCTCCTCCGTAGAGCGGAGCTTGCTCCGCTGTCCCGGGGTAAACGCTCGCGTCGTGGTTGAAGCACAGCAAGCTGCGCTCTACGAAGCAGCACACGTCTTCCGTAGAGCGGAGCTTGCTCCGCTATCCCAGGTCAAACACTGGCGTCATGGCTGAAGCGCAGCAAGCTGCGCTCTACGGGGGCAGTCGTGCCTAGAAGCGCACGCCCATGCTGGCCGATAGATAATCGCGGTCGACATCGCCGTAGGGCGTGTTGCCTGAGCCCGACCAGTACAGCTCGGCGAAATAGCGCTGGCGATAATCTAGCTTGATACCGGCGGTGCCGAGCAGCCGGCCCTCGACGAAATTGACGTCGTAGGAATAGCCGTTCACGTCCTGGCCGAACATCAGATAAGGCGTCAGGCTCAGTCCGGGTGCGACATCGGCATAGGTCAATTGCGCGCGCAGGCGATAGCCCCAGGCGAACGGGGTGGCGTAGCCATCCGACGAGCAGCCGCGATCACGGAATTCCGGCGCAGGCGTGCCGATGGCACACCCCGTGCTGTTGCCGGCGGCCAGATCGCTGCCATAGGCATCGACCTTGGCATAGCGGCGCTCGCTCAACGGCGCCATCGCGTGCACGTACTTGGCGCCCAGTTCGGCCATCAGCACCAGCGCTTTGGCGCCCATGACATCGGGAATCGGCTGGATCGCGCCGACTGAGAACTGCGACACGTCGTAGCGGTCGTAGCCGTGGAAGACATCGCCGGGCGCGGTGCTGGCGCGGGCGTCGGCCAGCGTCAGCGGTTCGCCGATGCGCTGGCCCAAGAATGCCGGATCGGCGGCAAAGCCGTAGATCAGATCCGCGGTCGCCAGCTGGATTGGCTGGTCATGGCGCAGACTGTATTCGCCGAACAACTGCAGGCCCTTGCCGGGTTTGGCGTTGAAGCTGATCCCGTATAACTGGATGTCTTCAGGATACTCGAGTACATAGCGGACGTTGCTGTCGCTGTCATGGGAGCTGTCGGTCGGCGGCCGCCATCCGCTGTCCAGACCGTTATCGTCAAGGCCCTGGTAGCGGTCGGCAATGATGCCGACATAGGGGCGGTTGGAGTGCAGGTTGAGCGCATAGCCGGACACCGTGGTGGTGCCGAACTCATGGCTGAGCGTCAAGCCCATCTGGCCACTGTCGCGCGGTTCCACATCCGGCGCCCGCTCGACCAGCAGATCCTGTTGATAGGCTAGGCGATCATCGCTGCCACGCGGCAGTGCGCCATTGCAGTCACCGGCGACATAGTCATAGGTGGAAAATGCGGTGCCACAGCCATCCAGCACGATAGGATCCCAGCGATACTGGTAGAACGCGCCGAGTCTGGTTTTCTCCGTCAGTTGCAACGACGCGCTCAACATCTGGCTGGGCAGGCGCAAGGTGTCGCCGGGGGTCCGCTGCGCCTGCAGCAGATAGGCGTTGATGGTGTTGATGCCATTGACGAAGAACTTGCTTTCGCCCCACGGCAACAACTGATTGCCCAGGGTCAGGTCGAGGGCATGGCCGCCGGGATTGAAACGGCCGTGGATGTAGGCTTCGGTCAGGGCGATGCCATCGAAGCGGGCCTGACGATCGAACTGATCATCATCCAGCGGCTGATTGCCGGCATAGCCATTGCCGAGGTTGCCAAACGGCACCCGATGATTTTTCTGGTATTGATCCGACCAGGCACGGATGCCGATGCGCAGATCAAAGTTGCCCTGTTTCAGATCCAGTCGGGCCAGACCGAAGATTGGCGCCGAAGCCAGCCCAGCGTCCTGGTAATTCAGGCGGCCATCGTCGATGTTGCGACCACCGAATGGGTTGTAGCCCTGGCCATCACGGCCGGCGGCCAGGGCGTTGCCGCGGAAGATCAGATCCGGGCTGGCCTGCTCGGTGGTCCAGATGCCGCCGACGCCGAGTGATCCGGTTAGCGAACCCTGGACGTCACCCCATTCGAAATCGACCGCCTGCGCAGCAGGCACCGTTGTCACCAGGGCGATTGCCAGGGCCAGGCGGTGGAAGCGGGTCATACCGGAATGACGCCCGTGATCGCGGGCGAGAGCAATGTTGCGCAACATGAAGGACCTCCCGAGTCGTCCTTCACGATGGAGGATGGCCGCTGCCATGTCGATGACCGGCGCTGCCAGGATCAGCGCGGTCCTTTCCAAGCCGGAATGCGCCGCAAATCGCCGCTTTCAAGGCGATTTACCGGTGTATTTCCGTCACTTGATCCCAAGCCGAGGGCTCGACAGCGGACAATGGCTGCCAGCACCGCTCGACGCGCGCCAGGCCCGCGCTTGCGGTGATCCGGATCAGTGGGCCGTGGCGGTGTTGTCCGCTTTCGTCTCGGCAACTGCTGCTCGATCAGCCGCGGCGTCGGCGGTGGCCGCAGCACCGGAGCCGGCACCGGAATCGTCATCCGCAGCGGCCTTCACCGTCGCCGCCGCTGTTCGCACCCCACCGCGAAGGGCCTGGCGGATGCCTTGACGGATCTCCTGGCGAACCTCGGTCTGCTTGCGTGCACGCTCGGCGTCGGTCAAACCGGTGCGAGTACTCTTGTCGCGGCAGTCGTCGACGTCGGTTGCATGGATGTGGGCGTAGGGCTGGAACTGCGGCACTTGTCTGCCCAAGGCGTCCTGGGCAGCGCGCAAACCGGCCAGATGGTCGCAGAGCTGCAGCGCTGCCGTCTCGATCTTGCTGGTTTCGGCTTCGATTTTCTCACCTACCGCATCGGAATTGCCGCTGAGTATGCCTTTGACCGCTTCGCTGGCCGCCTTGCCCGCCAGTGCCGCGCCTTGCTTGCCGACTTCAATGCCCGCCTGGCTGATGCCGTCGAGCTGGGCGTAATAGTCGCGTACCAGTTGCTGTTGGACCGGACTCAAGGCGATTGGCTGGCCGTCAATCCGCAGGCTGCCGTCGCGGCCAATACGCGCCGGTGGCAGATTGCCGCTGTTGATGGTCAGGTGATCACGCAGGCCGCTGCTGCTGACAGAACCCTGCGCGGTCTCGACCGTGCTCGTCGGTTGGCAGGCTGCCAGTGCCAGCAGCAGGCAGCCGCTGATGGTCAGTTTTCTGAGGGCGACACGCATACCTGGATTCCTCGGTGTTTGGCATCGCCGCAGTGATGCCGGTGATGATGGATCTGCCATTGAAACGTCATTCGGCGACGTCAATCCGGCCGCCGACCTGCTGGTGGTCGACCGAACCACTGCCGACCGAAGCAACCGTCAGGTTTCCGGTGACCTGGCGGATGTCGGCATCGCCTGAGCCGATCGAACGGATCTCGACATTGCCGGTGACATCGCGAAGGTCGATGTCGCCCGAACCCAGCGAACCGATGTGCACGTCACCCTTGCCGCCGCGCAGCGAAAATTCGCCGGAACCGATGCTGTCCACCGTCGCCGGACCAGCGACGCTGGCACTTTCCAGATCGCCTGAACCTATCGACGTGACCTTCAGGGCGCCTGCCTGGCGCACCTTGATGTCGCCGGATCCGACCTTGGCCGCGACCAGGCCGCGGGTATTGCTGAGCTGGGCGTCGCCGGAACCGACGCTGACGCTGGCGATGCTGGCGCCGTCCAGGCTGGCGTCGCCGGAATCGACTTTCAGATGGATGGTCCGGTCGGCCGGCACCTGGCCGCTGATGTGCAGGCGGGCCATGCCCTGGTTGAAGAACGACCAGCCCTTATGCTGCTCGTTCTGCAGGCTCACCACCAGTGCGTCACCCTGTTTGCGCTGGGATAGGGTCAGGCCGGCGAGATCATCGGCATCGTCGGCGCAGGCGCGGCCGGCGAGCTTGCCGCCGGTGCCGGCGACCGCATCCAGCACCAGATCATGGGAATTGACTTCAAAGGTGATCGTTCTGACCCCAGCCAGATCCAGCTCCAACTGGCGGTCCTGTGCATGCGGGCACTCGTATGCCTGCGCGAACGGGGCAAGCAACAGCAGCGGGGCGGCCAACACAGTGGCGATGAAAACGGGACGCATCAGATTCTCCGGAAGCAGGTAGGGCTGCGGGCGGCTGGCCCGCGCAGCGGTGCGGTGGCGCCCGCTCGGCGGCCACCGCAGGCGGGGATCACTCGGTTTCGCGCCAGCGGCGGATATGGATGGCAGCGACGATGAAGGCTACGCCCACCAGCATGCCGATCCACATGTCGATGGTGCCGAACAACTGCCAGTTGTTGCCCAGGTTGACCACCTGCATCAAGTCAGCCGGCGAGTGGATCTGGATGTTGTTGTCGATATGGCCGGCCAGCGGCGACCAGGTGCCCGGTATCACGCTCAGCAGGCCACGGTAGGCGACCACGTACCACAACTTGTCGTATGGCAGATCGAGGCCGAGGATGCCGACCATGCTGATGATGATGCAGGCCAGGATCGGCACCAGTACCGCCCACAGGAACGGTTTGCTGCGTGCCCAGGCCGAGCAGAACATCAGCCAGCCAACCGTCGGCAGCGCCCAGCAGACATAGATTGGCAGGCTGCTCAATGCATTGCCGACCACCGCGAACGGGTGCGAATGGGTGAACATCGAGAATCCGCTGGGCACACCGCTGATGGCCATCGATGCACCGGCGATCACCCATAGGGTCAAGCCGATCGCCACGCCGATGACCAGCGACAGCAGGGGCGCCAGCAGCAAGGCCCAGCACACCTTCGACAACACCATCGCGGTGTCGGATACCGGCAATGATTTCCAGAACAGGATGCTGCGATCGCGCTTGTCATCGTGCAGCGTACCCAGGCAGTAGAAGAACACCACGAACGCCAGCACCACGAACGCCAGGCCGAGGCCGAGAATCAGGATGCCGTCGCCGACCGCGCCAATCTGGCGGGTGTATTCATCGATCGGCCCGTCGATGTTCATGTTGAAACTGGGCTTGTTCTTCATCTGCAGGACTTTGACCGTACCGATGGTCGAAGCAATCAGCGACAACAGCGCGACGATGGCACCGGTGACGACTGGCGCCCACAGGAAGCCGCCACGGTTTTCCCAGTACTCGCGCTTGAGCAGCCACTTGAACGTATGTGTTTTGTGGACGGTCACGGCGTTCATGCGTAGGTTCCTTTCATGATGGCGACAAACAGATCCGCCAGCCCGGGCGTGCGGGTTTCTCCTAGGGCCGCCAGCCGCGTGCGTGACACTCCATCGAACAACATCACGGTCTTGCCGAAGGGCAGGGCGCGCTCGTCGATGGGCAGCAACGCGCGGGCCTGGGCGACGTTGTCGGCACTGGCCAGCAGCTCGGTGTAACGTTCGGCGACATCGTCCATCGCCGCGGTCAGCACCACCTTGCCGTCACGGATGAACATCACGTCGGTCAGGATGTGCTCGATTTCCTCGACCTGGTGGGTGGTGACCAGAATGGTCTTCTGTTCGTCGAAATAGTCTTCCAGCAGGTTCTGGTAGAACTGCTTGCGGTAGAGGATGTCCAGGCCCAGGGTCGGTTCGTCCAATACCAGCAGTTTGGCGTCGATCGCCATCACCAGTGCCAGGTGCAACTGCACGATCATGCCCTTGGACATCTCGCGCACGCGCAGGTTGGGATTGAGCTGGGTGTTGGCAAGGAAGCGCTCGCACTTGGCCCGGTCGAAACGCGGATGCACGCCCTCGACGAAATCAACCGCCTCGCGTACCCGCATCCAGCGCGGCAGCACCGCGACGTCGGCGATGAAGCAGACATCATTCATCAGCTGGTCGCGTTGTTTGCGCGGGTCCAGGCCCAGTACCTTGAGATTGCCCTCGAACGGGATCAGTCCGAGGATGGCCTTCAGTGCCGTGGTTTTGCCGGCGCCATTGGGCCCGATCAGGCCGATGATGCGCCCGGCCGGTATCTCGAATTCGGTATTGTCCAGCGCCAGCCTGTTGCGATACGCCTTGCGCAGGCCGTGCGCGGAAACCACGTTGCCAATGACAGCACTCATGATGCATTCCCCTTTGATATGAGCAGTTCTTCGATGGTCAGGCCCAGCCGTTCGATGCGTTCGGACACGGCCGGCCATTCTTCGGTCAGGAAGCGTTCGCGTTCGCTGGCCATCAGCTTCTTGGAGGCCTCTTCGGTGACGAACATGCCCAGCCCGCGGCGCTTTTCCACCAGTGCCTCGTCCGCCAGTTCCTGATAGGCGCGTGAAACGGTAATCGGATTCAGCTGGTACTCGGCGGCGACCTGGCGCACCGACGGCAGCGCGTCGCCGGGCTTGAGCAGGCCATCGAGCATCATCGCGATGACCCGTTCCTTCAGTTGACGGTAGATCGGAGCACCGTCACTCCATTGGATGGATGTCATGGCTTCAGCTCCCGCTGCGCAGGGAACGGGCGAAAGAGAAATAGGGCATCGACAGCGCGGCCCGACGACGATGACGCGACGGCCCGGCCTGCGGATGGACGGCCTCGATGACGTCTTCCTCCAATGCCGCCGGCGTGGCCGGCAGCAGCGAAGGCGCGGCAAAGCCGGTGTCCATCCTTGCCGCTGGCTGGGCTGACAATCCCAGCAACAGCAGGCTGACGGCCCCGGCGAGGGCGAAACCTGAATTGAGCAGTTTCTCGTTCATGTGACTCCCCGGCTGGGTGAGTGGTGTTGTATGTAACTATAACACCTAAACACGTCCGATCAAGTCCTTGCCGGTGTTTTGCGACCCAACTAACGGCATACTGGGCGCCGAACGCTCACGGAGTCACGAAAATGATTCGCAAATATTTGAAAATGTTGGGTTTTGTTGCCCTGGCTGGGCTCGCAAACAGTGCCGTTGCCAGCGATTTGCTGGACCAGAACTACCGCTCGCTGGCCGGCAAAACCGAGATTAACCTGAACAAGACATACGCCGGCAAGGTCCTGCTGGTCGTCAATACCGCCAGCAAATGCGGCTTCACCCCGCAATATGAAGGCCTGGAAGCGCTGCAACAGAAGTACGCCAGCCGTGGTTTCTCGGTGCTGGGTTTCCCGTCCAACGACTTCAAGGGGCAGGAACCTGGCAGCGAGGCGCAGATCCAGGAATTCTGCACGCTGACTTACGGGGTCAAGTTCCCGATGTTCGAAAAGGTGCATGTGATTGGCGACCAAGCGACCCCGCTTTACCAGTCACTCACCCGCGAAACCGGCCATGCGCCCGGCTGGAACTTCCACAAATACCTGATCAACCGCAAGGGTGAGGTGGTCGCCGATTTCCCCAGCAAGGTCACCCCGGATGACCCGGCGCTGGTGGCCGCGATCGAACGTGAACTGCAGGCCGGGCGCTGATCGCCGCGACGCTCTACGCGTGGCCGCGACCACATGCGACAATACCGGCTGGCGCCGTCGGTGCGGCGCGAATATCAAGGAGTCTGTGGGATGAAGCATCCGATTCGCGGCGTCGTCGCGGTTATCGCCATCGTGGGTTCAATGTTGGGAGGCAATGTGTCGGCACAGGAAAAAACAGCGCTGGTCAGCGAGCGCGACAAGGTCAGCTATGCGATCGGCATGGACGTGGGCAATTCGTTCGAGCCGGTTGCCCAGTTCATGGATCTGTCGGCGTTCCAGAAAGCACTGGAAACTTCGTTCAAGGGCGGTGAGCCGCTGATTTCGCAGGCTGATGCACAGGCCACCGACCAGGCGTTGCGGGTCAACATCGCCGCCAGCCAGGGCCAGACCGTGCCCGGGACCGCGCCGGGCAGCAAACCGCCGGCCGTGGACAAGGCCAAGGTCGGCTACATGCTCGGTGGTTTCGCGGTCGGCCCGTCATTGGCGCCGCTGAAGAGCGAGATCGACCTGCCGGTGATGATGCAGGCCATGCGCACGGTGGTCGGCAAGACCGGCACGCCGCTGATGACCGCCGCGGAAGCCCAGGCGGCGGTGCAGGCGTTCATGACCCAGCGCCAGAGCCAGGCCGGCCAGCGCAACCGTGAAGAAGGCGCCAAGTTCCTGGCCGGGAACAAGACCAAGCCGGGTGTGATCACCACGCCGTCGGGCCTGCAGTACATGGTCCTGCGCGAAGGCAATGGTGCGCGACCGACCCCGCAGAGCCGGGTCCGGGTGAACTATGTGGGCACCCTGCTCGACGGCACCAAGTTCGACAGTTCCTATGATCGTGGCGAACCGGCCGAGTTCGGCCTGACCCAGGTCATTCCGGGCTGGACTGAAGGTGTTGCCTTGATGCCGGTCGGCGCCAAATACCGCTTCTGGATCCCGGGCAACCTGGCCTATGGCCCCAACGGCGCACCAGGCGGCACCATCGGTCCGGACGCGACGCTGACCTTCGACGTCGAACTGATGGGCATCCTGCAGTAACGGAATAGGAACTCGAAAGAAGGAAACAAAGAATGCGCGTTGCGATTTTCGGTACCGGCTATGTCGGATTGGTCACCGGCACCTGCCTGGCCGAGGTCGGCCACGATGTCACCTGCGTCGATATCGACGCAGGCAAGGTCGAAGGTCTGAACAACGGGATCATCCCGATTTACGAGCCCGGGTTGGAGCCGATGGTGAAGGCCAACCACGCCAGCGGGCGACTGCATTTCACCACCGATGCCGAACGCGCTGTCGGCAGCAGCGAGATCATCTTCATCGCGGTCGGTACCCCGCCGGATGAAGATGGCAGCGCCGATCTGCAATACGTGCTGGCGGTGGCGCGGACCATTGGCCAGCACATGCAGGGCAATGCCATCGTGGTCGGCAAGTCGACAGTGCCGGTCGGTACCGCCGACAAGGTGCGGCAAGCGATCCAGGCGGAACTGGACAGCCGCCAGGCCGACTACCGCTTCGACGTGGTCTCGAATCCGGAATTCCTGAAGGAAGGCGATGCCATCAACGATTGCATGCGCCCGGACCGGATCGTGGTCGGCTCGGACAGCGCCACGGCCATCGAACGTCTCAAGCGCCTGTATGCGCCATTCAATCGCAACCATGACCGTCTGGTGGTGATGGATGTGCGATCGGCCGAACTGACCAAGTACGCGGCCAATGCAATGCTGGCGACCAAGATCAGCTTCATGAATGAAATCGCCAACATCGCCGAGCGGGTCGGTGCCGATGTCGAACATGTCCGCCATGGCATCGGGTCGGATCCGCGGATTGGCTGGCACTTCATCTACCCGGGCGCCGGCTATGGCGGCTCCTGCTTTCCCAAGGACGTGCAGGCGCTGGAAAAAACCGCGCAGCAGCACGGCTATTCCGCGCAGCTGCTACAGGCGGTGGAAGCGGTCAACGAAAACCAGAAAGGCCATCTGTTCGAGTTGATCCAGCGTCATTTTGATCGCGGAGAGGATGAAGGCGTGCGTGGCCGCACGTTTGCGGTGTGGGGCCTGGCGTTCAAGCCCAATACCGATGACATGCGCGCCGCCTCCAGCCGTCGTCTGCTCGAACAGTTGTGGGAAGCCGGTGCGCGGGTGCGGGCCTATGACCCGGAAGCACGTCAGGAAGCGGAGCGGATCTTCGGCCAGCGCGATGATCTGGTGTTGTGCGATTCGGCTTCGGCCGCGCTTGAAGGCGCCGACGCGCTGGTGGTGGTCACCGAATGGAAGCAGTTCCGCAGTCCTGACTTCGCGCAACTGCAGGCGCGACTGAAGGAAGCGGTGATTTTCGATGGCCGCAACCTGTACACGCCTGACGAGGTCGAGGCAGCCGGGCTGGCCTATTACGGCATTGGTCGTGGTCGTTCGCTGCAGGTGGGCGGATGACCGGTCCCGGCGACAGCCTGGAAGAGCGCCTGGTCGAGCTGGAAACCCGGCTGGCATTCCAGGAGCATGCGCTGGGCGAGCTCAGCGAAGCGCTGGCCGATGCACGTGCCGAGGGCAACCGGCACGCGCAGTTGCTGCAGCACCTGCTGTCGGATCTGCGCAAGGTGCGCGGCGAGCTGTATGCCGACGCCGCCGATGAACCGCCGCCACCGCATTATTGATGGAAAATCCGCAGCGGCTTGCACCGCTGCATTCTTCGCTGCTGATTTCGCACCTGTATCTGAAAAGCCAACCGTATGACCGACTCTCTTCGCGACCAGCTGCTGGGCCTGGGCTTCAAGCCCGCACCGCGCCCCGAACGCAAACCCGAGAACAAGCGCGCTGGCAACCGACCGCCCCATCACGGTGCCGGCAAGCCGGGCGCTCAAGCGGGCAAGCACGGCAAGGCCGACGATGCTCGGACCAGGCCGGGTCAGTCGCGACCTGCGCGCGATGGTAGATCCGGCAGGCCCGACCAGGCGGCTGGCCAACGTCGTGGTGGCAAGTCCCGTGAAGATATTGACCTGGCCAAGGCCTACGCCATCCGCGCCCAGCGCGAGAAGGATGAGCGCATCGAAGCCGAACGCCAGAAACAGGAGCAGGCCAGGTTGCGGCGCGAAGCCAAGGCCAGGCTGGAGCTGCTGTTGAAGGATCAGGCATTGAATGATCCCGCTGCCGAGATCGCCCGCCACTTTCCCTACGGCGGCAAAATCAAGCGCATCTATGTCACCGAAACCCAGCTCAAGGCCCTGAATGCCGGTGAGCTGGGCGTGGTCCAGCAGAATGGCCGCTATCTGCTGGTGAGCGCCGCGATGCTGGCGCAGGCCGAGGCGATCTTCGAACCCAGTGTCGCCCTGAAGATTGATCCCGATGCACCGGTACAGGACGATCCTTACGCGGATCCGCAGTATCAGGTGCCTGACGATCTCATCTGGTAACGCACGGGGTCGCGACTCGGATCACGCGGTACGGCGGTAAACGCGGCGCATCAAGCTCGGCGATGGGGCTCAGCCGCGGCGCGCACGCAACAGCGGCAGGCTGAGCGCGAAGAAACACAGCACCGCGCCGATGAGCGCAAAGCCGCTGGCGGCCAGGAACGCAGTACGGCCTTGATCGATATTCCATAATTGCCCGGCGATCAACGCGCCGAGCACGCCGCCGACGCCGGAGGAAAAGCCGTAGAACAACCCCTGCGCATGGCCGTTGAGGCGTCCGGGGAAATAGCTGGCAAGCAGCTGCATCGCCGCGGCGAAGAACGCTGCGAAGCCAAGCGCATGCGCACTCTGGGCGACCAGCATGATC
Organism: Pseudoxanthomonas dokdonensis; assembly: GCF_001431405.1. Lineage (GTDB taxonomy): Bacteria > Pseudomonadota > Gammaproteobacteria > Xanthomonadales > Xanthomonadaceae > Pseudoxanthomonas_A > Pseudoxanthomonas_A dokdonensis. The sequence goes on along the minus strand of NZ_LDJL01000005.1, from coordinate 242,335 downwards.
GCCAGGTTTTGCGGAAACAGCGCGGTCACCGCCCAGCGCACGGTTGAACTCAGCAGGGCTATCAACACCATCCAGCTGGCATCGTAGCGGCGGAAGAAGCGGCCGATGACGAAGAACACACCGACCTCGAACACCACCCCGACCGTCCACAACAGGCCGAGCAGCGAGGTCCGGTAACCGTGGTGATCCATGTAGACCGAGAAGAAGGTGTAGTAGGGGCCGAATGAAAGCTGCTCCATGAACGCGGCCAGGAAGAACGCCAGCACCGCCGGTCGTCGCACGATGCGCCAGAACCCGTGGTCGCCATCGTCCGCCTTGCCGATGTCACGGGCATAGTGGTTGCTGAAGGCCGAGGCCAGCATCAACACGAACAGCGGCAACATCAGCCACGGCAGCAGCAGTGCGTGGCTGCTGCCGCCATTGCCTTCCAGCAACCAGCCGAACAGCACCACCACGGCGATGAAACCCAGCGAGCCCCAGACCCGGATCAGGCCGTAGCGATGGCTGTCCTTGCCCAGGTGGGTGAGGGTGATGGCTTCAAACTGGGGCATGACCGCGTTGTAGAAGAAGCAGAACACCACCATCGCCGGATACATCCATGCCTGCGACAGCGGCAGCAGGAAGGCGCAGAAGCTGAGCAGCGACAACGCGCAGCCGATGCGCAGCCAGCGGATCGGTTGCGGCGCCGCCGCCGCCAGCGAAGTCCAGGCAGTCGGCGCGACCACCCGGGTCGCGTACCACAGGCTCATCATCACGCTGATCGCGGTAATGCTGAGTCCGCGTGCCGACAGGAACAGGCTCCAGTACGGCGTGAACGCGCCCAGCGCGGCGTAGTAGAACAGATAAAAGCTGGACAGGCGCAGCACCGGTACGGTGTCGCGGGCGGGAGTGGTCATCGGATCTCAGGCGGGCGCCAGGCGCCCTGCTAGGGCTTGGATTGCGGGAATACGGCCAGCATCCCGCGAGCAAGCGCGGAATGCTATTCCGGATCGTAATCCAGATTCGAGGCCAGCCAGCGTTCCACCTGCGCCAGCTCCACGCCTTTGCGCTTGGCATAGTCAGCGGCCTGCTGCTTGGAGACCCGGCCGACGACGAAATACTGGCTTTGCGGATGGCTGAAGTAGTAGCCGGATACGGCCGCGGTCGGCAGCATCGCAAAACTCTCGGTCAGGGTCATGCCGGCGTTCTGGCCGGCATCGAGCAGGGCGAACAGGGTCTGCTTCTCGCTGTGTTCCGGGCATGCCGGATAGCCGGGGGCGGGGCGGATGCCCCGATACCGCTCGGCAATCAATGCCTCGTTGTCCAGTTGCTCGTCGGCGGCGAAGCCCCAGAACTCCTTGCGTACCCGTTGGTGCAGGCGTTCGGCCAGGGCCTCGGCCAGGCGGTCGGCCAATGCCTTGAGCAGAATCGCGTTGTAGTCGTCATGGGCGGCTTCGAACCGTTGCACGTGGGCGTCGATGCCGATGCCAGCGGTGACCGCGAAGGCGCCCAGCCAATCCTGCTTGCCGGCGGCCTGCGGGGCGATGAAATCGGCCAGGCAGAAGTCCGGTCGCTCGACCGGCTTGTCGACCTGCTGGCGCAGGAAATGCAGGCATACCGGACCAGTGGCAGTCTGCAACTCGACGTCATCGCCGACACTCTGCGCCGGCCACAGGCCGAAAACCGCCTTGGCGGTCAACCACTTCTCGCTGACGATGCGCTCGAGCATGGCCCTGGCATCGCGGTACAGATCACTGGCGTGAGTGCCGACGATCGGGTCGCTGAGGATCGCCGGATACTTGCCGGCCAGCTCCCAGGCCTGGAAGAACGGCGTCCAGTCGATGTAATCGACCAGTTCGGCCAATGGATAGTCATCGAATACGGTAACGCCCGGTGTGCGCGGTTGCGGCGGGGCATAGTTGTCCCAGTCGCCGTCGAACCTCTGTGCGCGGGCCTTCTCCAGGCTGACCAGGCGTTTGGCGTCGCCGCGGTTCTTGTGGCGTTCGCGGATTTCGGCATAGTCGGCATCATTGGCGGCGACAAAGCCGGCACGCATGTCGCGTGAAATCAGCGACTGGGCCACGCCGACCGCACGCGAGGCATCCTTCACCCATACCGTCGGCGCGCTGTAGTGCGGGTCAATCTTCAGTGCGGTGTGCGCGCGCGAAGTGGTCGCGCCGCCGATCAACAGCGGCGTTTCGAAGCCCTGCCGCTGCATTTCCCGGGCGACATGGGTCATCTCTTCAAGCGATGGGGTGATCAGTCCGGACAGACCGATCAAGTCGGCGTTCTCGGCCCGCGCGGCATCGAGGATCTTCTGGGTCGGCACCATCACCCCCAGATCCACCACGTCGAAATTGTTGCAGGCCAGGACCACGCCGACGATGTTCTTGCCGATGTCGTGCACGTCGCCCTTGACCGTGGCCATGATGATCTTGCCATTGGACTTGCCGGTGTCACCGGTACGCAGTTTCTCTGCTTCGATGTAAGGCAGCAGGTAGGCCACCGCCTTCTTCATCACCCGCGCCGACTTGACCACCTGCGGCAGGAACATCTTGCCGGCACCGAACAGATCGCCGACCACGTTCATGCCATCCATCAGCGCGCCTTCGATCACATCCAGCGGCCGCGTGGCCTGCTGTCGCGCCTGTTCGGTGTCTTCCTCGACGTACGCATCGATGCCGTGGACCAGCGCATGGCTGAGTCGCTGGCTTACCGGCTTGTCACGCCAGGCGAGGTCCTCCACTCTGGCCTCGCCCTTTTTGCCCTTGTAGCGCTCGGCGATTTCCAGCAGGCGCTCGGTACCGTCGGCGCGGCGGTTGAGCACCACGTCCTCGACCCGCTCGCGCAGTTCCGGATCCAGGTCGTCGTAGATCGGCATGCCGCCGGCATTGACGATGCCCATGTCCATGCCAGCCTTGATCGCGTGGTACAGGAACACCGAATGGATGGCCTGGCGCACCGCTTCATTGCCGCGGAAGGAAAACGACACGTTGGAGACGCCGCCGGAGACATGGCAGTGCGGCAGGGTGTCCTTGATGATGCGGGTCGCTTCGATGAAGTCGACCGCATAGTTGTCATGTTCCTCGATGCCGGTGGCGATGGCGAAGATGTTGGGGTCGAAGATGATGTCCTGGGCCGGAAAGCCCACCTGCTCGGTCAGGATACGGTAGGCACGGCTGCAGATCTCGACCTTGCGCGCGCAGGTATCGGCCTGGCCGTCCTCGTCGAAAGCCATCACCACCGCCGCCGCGCCATAGCGCAGCACTTTGCGGGCCTGCTCGATGAATGCGGCTTCGCCTTCCTTCAGCGAAATCGAGTTGACAACGCCTTTGCCTTGCAGGCATTTCAGCCCAGCCTCGATCACCGTCCACTTCGACGAGTCGACCATCACTGGAATCCGGGCGATGTCCGGTTCCGAGGCGATCAGGTTCAGAAAGCGGACCATCGCCTTTTCGGAATCGATCAGCCCTTCGTCCATGTTGACGTCCAGGATCTGGGCGCCATTGGCGACTTGCTGGCGTGCGACTTCAACCGCCTCTTCGAAGCGCTCTTCCTTGATCAGCTTGCGGAACTGCGCGCTGCCAGTGACGTTGGTACGTTCGCCGACATTGACGAACAGCAGGTCCGGCGTGATGACCAGCGGTTCGAGACCGGACAGGCGGGTGGCGATGGTATGGCTCATGGATGGGGGGTCTTCAGTTCAGCGATATGCAGTGGGATTGGCCGCGGTCAGGCGGCGCGTTCCAGGCTTTGTGGCAGCGCCCGTGGCGCAATCCCGGCCACTGCCTCGGCGATGGCCTTGATGTGCGCGGGCGAGGTGCCACAGCAGCCGCCGACCAGATTGAGCAGGCCGGACTGGGCGAACTCACGCAAGGTTTCGGCCATCTCCTCGGGCGTTTCGTCATACTCGCCAAAGGCGTTTGGCAGGCCGGCATTGGGGTGGGCGCTGACGTAGCAATCGGCAATCGTCGCCAGGGTTTCGACATGCGGGCGCAGATCCTTGGCGCCGAGCGCGCAGTTGAGCCCAATCGACAGTGGCTTGCTGTGCGCCAGCGATGCGTAGAACGCTTCGGCGGTCTGTCCGGACAGGGTCCGCCCGGAGGCATCGGTAATGGTGCCGGAGATCATCACCGGCAGCCGGCCACCGCGATCATCGAAGGCTTCTTCGATGGCATACAGCGCCGCCTTGGCGTTGAGCGTGTCAAAAATGGTTTCCACCATCAGCACGTCGGCGCCGCCATCGATCAGGCCATCAATGGCCTGCCGGTAGGTTTCGCGCAACTCGTCGAAGCTGGTATTGCGGTAGCCGGGATCGTTGACGTCCGGACTGATCGAGGCGGTGCGACTGGTCGGGCCGATTACACCGATGACGAAACGGGGCCTGTCGGGGGTCTCGCGTTCCATTGCCTCACAGCACTGGCGGGCGATACGCGCGCCCTCCCTGTTGAGTTCGTGGACCAGGTGTTGCAGCTGGTAGTCGGCCTGGCTGATGGCGGTGGCATTGAAAGTATTCGTTTCCAGCAGATCCGCACCGGCGCGCAGGTACTCGCTGTGGACGCCTGCAATCACCTCCGGACGGGTCAGCAGCAGCAGATCGTTGTTGCCTTTCAGATCCTGCCCGGCGGCGGCATGGTCGCAGCCCGGGCCGTGGACGTGGCCATCCGCCGGTGCCTGGCTGTCACGGCCATCGGCAAAGCGCTCGCCGCGGTAATCGGCTTCCTGCAGGCCGTGGCGCTGGATCATGGTGCCCATCGCACCGTCGATGATCAGGATGCGTTGCTGCAGGGCCTGCAGCAGGCGCTGCACCCGCTCCGGATGCAGCCAGGGCAGTTGGTTGGTGGGGGCTGTGCTCATGGTTTCACCGCGGTCAGCGAAATGACTTCGAAATGGGGCGGGCGACGTTCGCGGGTGACTACTTCAGCCTTGGCCACCTGCAGGCCGGCCTTTTCGGCGAACCTGCGCAGTTCGCGATCACTGAAGCCGAGATTGACGTGGCCGTAGGCTTCGACCGCGGCGCGGTGTTCGTGTTTGCTGAGACTGCTCAGCAGAAGTCGTCCATCCGGTCGCAACACGCGCGCGGCCTCGGCCACGGCCTGCGCCGGTTTGCTGGAATAGGTCAGCGCGTGCATCAGCACCACCAGATCGAAACTGTCATCGGCGAAGGGCAGGGCGTGCATGTCGCCTTCGCGGACTTCGACGTTGGGGAAGCGGCGCAGCCGTTCGCCGGCAGCCGCGACGACGCGGGCACTGGTGTCGACACAGACATAGCGTTTGGCATGCGGTGACACCAGTTCGGCCAGCACGCCGTCGCCGGAGGCGATATCCAGCACGTCGCCGGCTTCCAGCAACGGCAAGGCGGTACGTGCCAGCGCTTCCCAGGTGCGGCCGGGTGAATAATGCCGCTCCATGTCGCCGGCCACGCTGTCGGCCCAGTTCTGTTCGGCGGCGCGGTTGGCAAGCACCTGTGGCACGCGTTCGGCATCCTGGCGCAGCAGCGGGTCATCGCTGCCGGCTTTCAGACTGCGCCAAAGTTCACGTTGCGCCGGGTCCAGGTTGTCTTCGTCGAAGCGGTAATACGCCGACACCCCGGCGCGGCGGTCGCGCACCAGTCCAGCTTCTTTCAGCTTGGCCAGATGGGTGGATACCCGAGGCTGCGCCAGCTGGGTGATGGCCGACAGCTCGGCCACGGTGAGCTCTTCGCGCTCCAGCAAGGCCAACAGCCGCACCCGGGTCGCGTCGGCGAAGACTTTCAGCCGCGCCGACCAAGCTTCCAGATCCATAAATATCTTCCTATCGCGATATAGAGATATTGTCGGCTCGCATGCCGGTGCGGTCAACCCTGCATACGCTTCCGGATGGTCAACCGGTACAATATTGGTCTTGTAGATCGCCAAGGAACCCCGTCGTGGATTTTGCTTTCACCGAAGAACAACTGCTGATACAGGACGTCGCCCGTCGTATCGCCCAGGAAAAGATCGCGCCCAGCGCCGAGCATTTCGACAAAGTGGGCGAGTTCCCGCTGGACAACATCCGCCTGCTGGGCGAGAACGGTCTGATGGGCATCGAGGTGCCGGCCGAATACGGCGGCGCCGGCATGGACCCGGTTGCCTACGTGCTGGCGATGGTCGAGATTGCCGCTGGCGATGCCGCGCACTCCACCATCATGTCGGTCAACAATTCGCTGTTCTGCAACGGCATACTGACCTGGGGTAGTGAAGAGCAGAAGCAGAAATACGTGCGTCCGATTGCCGAAGGCAGCGCCATCGGCGCGTTTGCGCTGACCGAACCGCAGTCCGGCTCCGATGCCACCGCGATGCGCTGCAAGGCGGTCAAACAGGCCGACGGCAGCTTCGTCATCAATGGCAAGAAGAGCTGGATTACCTCCGGTCCTGTCGCCAGGTACATCGTGCTGTTCGCGATGACCGACGCCGACAAGGGCGCGCGCGGCATCACCGCGTTCCTGATTGATACCGACAAGCCCGGCTTCCATCGCGGCAAGACCGAACCCAAGCTGGGCATCCGTGCCTCGGCCACCTGTGAAATCGAATTCCAGGATTACCTGGTCGCCGCCGAGGACGTGCTCGGCGAGGAAGGGCAGGGCTTCAAGATCGCCATGGGCGTGCTGGATGCCGGCCGCATCGGTATTGCCTCGCAGGCTATTGGCATTGCCCGCGCAGCCTATGAAAAGACCCTGGAATACGTCAAGGACCGCAAGGCCTTCGGGGCGCCGATCGGCACCTTCCAGATGACCCAGGCCAAGATTGCCGACATGAAGTGCAAGCTGGATGCGTCGCTGCTGCTGACCTTGCGTGCGGCATGGGTCAAGGGCCAGGGCCAGCGCTTCAGCAACGAAGCGGCAATGGCCAAGTTGACCGCCTCCGAGGCGGCGATGTGGATCACCCACCAGGCGGTGCAGATCCACGGCGGCATGGGTTACTCGAAGGAAATGCCGCTGGAGCGCTATTTCCGCGATGCCAAGATCACCGAGATCTACGAAGGCACCAGTGAAATCCAGCGTCTGGTCATTGCCCGCAACGAGACCGGCCTGCGCTGAGACAGGTTCGCTGCGGGAGTTTCTCCCAGGCAAAGAAAAGCCCCGGATTTACCGGGGCTTTTTTGTGCCTGCCACCGACGCCCTTCAGTGGGCGGCGGTCGACGGTTTCTGGCTGGCCAGATACTCCTTCGAAGGCTCGTCCAGCTTGTCACCGAGCATGCGCCGGACCACGATGAAGAACACCGGGATCAGCAACAGGCCGAGGAAGGTGGCGAACATCATCCCGCCGATCACGCCGGTGCCGATGGCGTGGCGCGCATTGGCGCCGGCACCGGTGGAAATCGCCATCGGGAACACGCCCATGATGAACGCGAACGAGGTCATCAGGATCGGGCGGAAACGCAGGCGCGCCGCTTCGATGGTGGCATCGCGCAGGGTCAGGCCCGCCTGTCGCTGTTCGACCGCGAACTCGATGATCAGGATCGCGTTCTTGGCAGCCAGGCCGATGATCGTGATCAGGCCGATCTTGAAATAGATGTCATTGGGCAGGCCACGCAGCAGTGCGAACACGATCGCACCCAGCACACCCAGCGGCACCACCAGCAGCACCGCCACCGGAATCGACCAGCTTTCATACAACGCGGCCAGACACAGGAACACCACCACGATAGACAGCACCAGCAGCAGTGTTGCCGTATTGCCGGCCAGGATTTCCTGGTAGGACAGGCCGCTCCAGTCGTAGCCGAAGCCTTGCGGCAATTCGTTGTTGACGATGTCTTCCATGGCGTTCATCGCTTCGCCGGAGCTGCGTCCGGGTACCTGCGAACCGACGATTTCCACCGCCGAGTAGCCGTTGTAGCGGGACAGCGACGGTGAGTCGGTGATCCACTCCGGCGTCACCACCGTGTTGAGCGGAATCATCGACGGGCGGCCGCTGGCCTCGTTCGACAGCTTGGACGGGGTGTAGAAGCGGTTCAGCGAATCGGCATCGGTACGGAACTTCGCATCGGCCTGCATGTTGACGCGCTTGATGCGGCCTTCGTAGAAGAAGTCGTTGACGTACACCGGTGCCAGCATCAGCTGGATCGAACTGTAGATATCGCTCAACGACATCCCCATCGACTGCGCCTGCAGGCGGTCGACGTGCAACTTCAGCTGCGGCGAGTCCTCCAGTCCGTTCGGGCGAACGCCGGTCAGCAGGTCCTGCTTCTCGGCGGCCTTGCCGAGCAGGATGTTGCGCGCCTGCATCAATGCCTGGCGGCCGGCGCCGGAGCGGTCCTGCAGCCACATGTCGAAGCCGCCGAACTGGCCCAGGCCATTCACCGTCGGCAGGTTGACCACGAAGATGCCGGCGTCCTTGATGCCGTAGAACGCGCCATTCATCTTGCCGATGAACTGGGTGGCGTCGATGTCGCGATCGGCCCAGTCCTTGAGCTTGATGAAGCCCATGCCGACGTTCTCACCGGAACCGACGAAGCTGAAACCGGCCACCTGCAGCATGCTCTCGAACTCCGGCTGCTGCTGCAGGATGCCGCGCATCTGCGCGAACACCTCGTTGGTGCGGTGCTTGGTCGCACCCGGCGGCAACTGCACGATGGCCAGCGCATAGCCCTGGTCTTCCTCGGGCAGGAAGCTGCCCGGCATGCGGGTGAACAGGAATCCGCACAGCACGGTCAACAGCACGAACATCACCATCCAGCGCGGCGCATGGCGCACCGCACTGCCGATGTGGCCGACATAGGTGCCGGCGATCTTGTCGTAGTACTTGTTGAAGGTGCGATAGACGAAGTTGCTCTTTTGATCGTGGGTCGATTTCAGGAAGGTCGCGCACAGCGCCGGGGTGAAACCCAGGGCCAGGAACGCCGAGAACGCCATCGCGATGGCAATTGTCAGTGCGAACTGCTTGTAGATCTCACCGGCCGCGCCACCTTGCAACGCGCTGGGGATGAACACCGCCGCCAGCACCACGGTGATGGCGATCACCGCACCGGTGATCTGGCCCATCGCCTTGAGCGTGGCTTCCTTCGGCGGCAGCTTCTCTTCGGTCATGATGCGTTCGACGTTCTCGATCACGACGATGGCGTCGTCGACCACGATGCCGATCGCCAGCACCATCGCGAACAGGGTCAGCTGGTTGATGGTGAAGCCGATGACGGTCATGCCGAGGAAGGTGCCCAGCAACGCTACCGGGATGACCAGGGTCGGGATGATGGTCGCGCGCAGGTTCTGCAGGAAGATCAGCATCACCAGGAACACCAGCACGATCGCCTCGATCAGGGTCTTGACCACTTCCTCGATCGAGATCTTGACGAACGCGGTGCTGTCATACGGCGAGAACCAGGTGACGCCCTGCGGGAAGGTCGCCTGCAGTTCGTCCATCTTCGCCGACACCGCCTCGGCCACGTTCAGCGCATTGGCGCCGGGCAGCAGCTGGATCGCGAAGGCACCGGTCGGCACACCGTTGTACTGGGTGTCGAAGCCGTAATTGGAAGCGCCGAACGCAACCCGGGCCACGTCCTTCAGCTGCACCGTGGTGCCATCGCTGTTGGCGCGCAGGATGATGTTCTCGAACTGTTCCGGCGAACTGAAACGGCCTTCGGCCGACACCGTCGCGGTAATGGCCTGGTCGCTGGGGGCCGGGTCGCCACCAATCGCACCGGCGGCGAACTGCACGTTCTGTGCGCGCACGGCGGCCAGCACTTCACTGGCGGCCAGGTTGAAACCGCGCAGCTTGTCCGGGTCCAGCCAGATATTCATCGCGTACTCGGCACCGAACTGCTGGGTGCTGCCGACGCCAGGCACGCGTGAGATCTGGTCGAGTACGCGCGAACCGACGATGTCATTCAGCGCATCGCGGTCGATGCTGGTGTTTTCGGATTTCAGCGCCACCACCATCAGGAAGCCGGCGTTGGCCTTGGCCACCACCACGCCCTGCTGGGTTACCTCGGTCGGCAGGCGCGGGGTCGCCAGGGCGACTTTGTTCTGCACCTGGACCTGGGCGATGTCCGGATCGGTACCGGTTTCGAAGGTCAGGGTGATGTTGGCGCGGCCGCTGGAGCTGGACGACGAGCTGAAGTATAGGAGGTGATCGATGCCGGTCAGCTGCTGCTCGATGATCTGGGTCACCGCTTTTTCAGTGGTGTCGGCACTGGCGCCGGGATAGCTGGCACTGACCGTGACCTGTGGCGGGGCGATGCTGGGATACGACTCCACGCCCAGGTTGAGGATGGCGATGACCCCGGTCAGCGATATCAGGATCGCCACCACCCAGGCAAATACCGGGTGTTCGATGAAGAATTTAGGCATGACGCGATTCCTTTAGGACTGCTTGGGCGCGGCGGCGGGTTTGGCGGGCTGGCCCTTGCCAGCATCCGGATTCCACGGAGCCGGCTTGACCTGGCCGCCTTCCTTGCTCTTCTGCAGGCCGGACACGATGATCTGGTCGCCCGCGGCCAGGCCGCTGGTGATCAGCCATTTGCCGTCCTGGGCGCCCTGCGTTTCCACGTTCTTGCGCGCCACCTTGCCATCGGCACCGACCACCAGCGCATAGGCGCCGGCGGCGTCGCGCTGGATCGCCTGCTGCGGGATCAGGAAGGCGTTCTTGCGTTCGCCGAGGGTGGCCTTGAGGGTCACGAACATGCCCGGGAACAGCAGGTGGTCCGGGTTGGGCAGGGTCGCGCGCAGCGAGATGGCGCCGGTGGACGGGTCGACGATGGTGTCGGAGAAGTCCAGCGTGCCCGGCTGCGGGTACACGCTGCCGTCGGACAGCAGCACTTCGATCCTGCTTTCGCCATCACCGCTCAGGGTCACGCCGCCGGCACTCTGCGCACGGCGCAGGGCTTCCAGTTCGCTGACGCTGAGCGAGAAGTTGACGTACAGCGGGTCAATCTGATCGACCGTGGTCAGCAGCGTGGCCGCGCCTTCGCCGACCAGTGCGCCCTCGGTGACCTGCTGCTTGCCGGCGCGACCGGAGATCGGTGCCACCACGTCGGCGTAGCCCAGGCTGATGCGGGCATTGGCCACGGTCGAGCGGGCCTGCTGCACGGCGGCCGCGGCACTGCGCTCGGCGGCTTCGGCATTGTCCAGATCCGAGCGTGATACATATTGCTGCGGCGCCAGTTCACGCGCACGGGTGGCGGCGATGCGGGCGTTGGCGTAGGTGGCTTCGGCCGAGGCCAGGTTGGCCTGGGCGCCACTGAGCGAGGCCTGCAACGGTGCCGGGTCGATCTTGAACAGCAGTTGGCCTTCCTTGACCAGGCTGCCTTCCTCATAGACCCGCTTCAGCAGTACGCCCGGTACCCGTGCGCGCACGTCGGAGCTGCGATAAGCGGCCAGGCGTCCGACCAGATCGCGCTGCAGCGGAACCGCCTGCGGACTGGCCTTGATCACACCCACTTCGGGTGGCGGCGGTGTCTGTTGCTCGGGCTTGCTGCAGGCAGCCAGCGCGGTGGCGACGGCGACGCTGAGGAAGAGGGTGCGGAGTGGGGCGGTCATGAGGGAAGCTCCGTTTCGGGAAGTGCCAGAGGAATACGGTGGATGTGGGTGGCTGCGGCCCGTCAGTTGGACACGGGAGCAAACGCACGCAGGAAATTGTCAACGGCGAACTGCGCCCATCGTTGACGCTTGAGATGGGTATCGCGATGCGGAACCTTGAAACGCTGGCGGTCGAAGTCGAGGCCCACGACCATCCCCAGGAACAGTTCGGCGGTCATCTGGGGATCGGCCCGGCGCAGCAACTGCTTGTCCATCGCCCGCGCAAACCATGCAGCGAGCTTGTTGGTCAGATTATCGCAACTATCGTGGAATACCGCTTGTGCCATCTCCGGGAACTGGTGTGCTTCGGCACACATCAGCTGGCCAGTGGCCACGGTCCAGGGGTCGCAGAGATGGTTGAGGTGCTGTTCGGCGAAGGCCATCAGCGCGGTCGCCGGGTCATCCTGGCGCTGGGCCAGGGGCCCGGTCGCCTGGCCCAGGTGCGATTCGATGACCTGGCGCAGCAGTTCCTGCTTGCTGCCATATTGGTTGTACAGGGTCTGCTTGGAGCAGCCGACGCGCGCGGCGACGGCCTCCATGCTGATGCGGAAGCCCTGTTCGGCCAACAGCCCGCGCACGGCATCTTCCACGCGCGCGCGGCGTGCATCGGAAGAACTGGTCCGTTCGGGGCTACTCATGGCGGGTTGGACTATACCGTCCAGTTCAGATTCTGCCTAGCTATGCAAACCGGGCCAACTGTGCACAAACGAAGGGTCCGACCGGATGTGCCGGAAGTCGTCGTCCAGAGTCGCTGCGGCGAGGTTTCATGACGCCGCGCAACAAGTGTTGTCATGGCGCGCGGCAGTACAATGAAACATTGTCTTCGAACCTGTTGAGCATTGGCCTGCATGAACGCTGCCCGCAACACCAAAAAGCCTGTAAAAAAACCCTCCAAGACCTCATCAAGCACCCCCGCAAGGAACGCCGCGCCGGCCAAGGCGAAGACCGCAAAATCGTCATCCGCGAAGCCGGCAGCCAAGGTTTCGAAGCCGCCACGAGCAGGCCATTTAACTACCACTCAGCAGGCCAGGACCTTGAAGGTCAACGATGCCGTTGATCGCTCGACCGGCTTCTCGCTCGACCCGATCCTGGCCGAGCTGCGCAAGATCGTGCCGGCCGCGCGCCAGGAAGAAGCAAAAGCGTTCACCACGTCGTTCTACAAGCGCATGGAAGACGACGAATACCCCAATCACCCGCCGCAGAGCTGGGCAGCCATCGCCAGCGAGATGCTGGCCTTTGCCAGGGTGCGCAAGCCCGGCGCCGCCAATGTACGGGTGTTCAACCCGAGCCTGAAGCAGGACGGCTGGGAGTCGCCGCATACAGTGGTGCAGATCGTCAACGACGACATGCCGTTCCTGGTCGATTCGGTCAGCATGGCGCTGGCCGACATGGGCATTGGCATCCACGTGCTCGGCCATCCGCTGGTGCGCGTGCAACGCGACAAGGCCGGCCGCATCCAGGCCATCGGCGAAGGCAAGCCGGAGTCGATGATGCTGCTGGAAGTGGACCGCCAGGCCGCCGCCGACATGGCCTCGATCGAGAAGCGTATCGCCGAGGTGTTGCAGCAGGTGCGGGCGATCGTCCGCGACTGGGGTCCGATGCGCGAGAAGATGCTGGCGTTGGCCGATGATCTGGCCACCCGGCGGCTGCCGGTCAGCGACAGCGGCCGGCACGAGGCGCAGGAATTCCTGCGCTGGGCGGCCAACGATCACTTCACTTTCTTCGGCTATCGCGAATACCGGGTCGAGAAGGGCAGCGGCGAAGGCATCCTCAAGGCGGTCGATGACACCGGGCTGGGCCTGCTGCGCGACAAGGACGCCGGCGCGCCGCGCAGCGTCAAGACCCTGGCCGCGCACCAGCTGTCAAAGTCCAACACCCTGGACGCGTTGATCCTGACCAAGACCAACCATCGCTCCAGCGTGCACCGCCCGGGCAACATGGATTACATCGGCGTGCTCGAATTCGACGCCAAGGGCACCCCGATTGCCGAGCAGCGTTTCATCGGCCTGTATACCTCCAGCGCCTACAACCGCCGGCCGTGGGAAATCCCGATGGTGCGCGAGCGCCACGAACACGTGATGCGCCAGTCCGGCCTGTCGCCCAGCAGCCACAGCGGCAAGGCGCTGCGGCACATCCTGGAGACGTTGCCGCGCGAGGAGCTGTTCCAGTCCTCGGCTGAAGAACTGACCCGCACCGCGATGGGCATCCTCGGTCTGCAGGAACGCGTGCGCAGCAAACTGTTCCTGCGCAGCGACCGCTACGGCCGCTTCTTCTCGGCGCTGGTGTACATCCCGCGCGAACGCTTCAATACCGACGTACGCCTGCGCATCGAAGCGCTGCTGAAGAAGGAACTGCACGGCGAATACGTCGATACCAACGTGCAGCTGGGCGAGTCACCGCTGGCGCAGCTGCATGTGACCATCCGGCCGAAGGATGGCGAGCGCGTCGCGGTCGACATCGCCCAGCTCGAAAGCGAACTGGCCCATCTGCTGCGCAACTGGCAGGACGATCTGCGCGAAACCCTGATCAGCCGCCATGGCGAGTCCGAAGGGCTGAAGCTGACCAACCATTTCGGTCGCGCCCTGCCGGCTGGCTACATCGAAACCGTGTCCGCCGAACTGGCGGCCAACGATGTCCAGAATCTGAGCGCCCTGAGCGGGCCCGAGGATCTGCGCCTGAGCCTGCACAGCGCCTCGCGGCCGCGCGCCGGCGAAGGCAACCTGCGCCTCAACCTGTACCGCCAGGCAGCCGACATCGCCCTGTCCGATGCGTTGCCGATGATGGAGAACATGGGCCTGCGGGTCATTTCCGAACATCCGTACCGGCTGGAAGCCAACGGCGAAGTGGCCTACATCCAGCAGTTCGAGGTGCAGGCGGCCAACGGCGAGTTCGACGTCGAGCGCATCAGCGGCATTTTCGAGGAAGCATTCGCCAACATCTGGCACGGCAATGCCGAGAACGATGGTTTCAACCGGCTGGTGCTGGCCGCTGGCCTGAGCTGGCGCCAGATCGCGCTGTTGCGTGGCTACTGCAAGTACCTGCTGCAGACCGGGGTGCCGTTCTCGCAGAGCTATATCGAGGAAACCCTCAACCGTTATCCGTTGCTGGCGCGGCTGTTGATCGAGCTGTTCGAGGCACGCTTCGACCCGGCCGTCGGGCGCGAAAGCAAGGCCGAGATCCAGGCCGGACGCGAACGCTTCGCGCAGCAGCTGCGCGCGTTGGCCGATGGTGACGACGTCACCCGCAAGGCCCTGCAGGAAGTGCTGGACGCACGTGAAGGCAGCCGCGAACAGCAGGCCAGCGTCACCCACCGGGTGCTGCTGAAACTGATGGATCGGGTATCGAGCCTGGACGACGACCGCATCCTGCGCGGGTTCATGGGCGCGATGGAAGCAACCCTGCGGACCAGCTACTACCAGCGCGACGCACACGGCCAGCCGGCGCAGACGATCAGTTTCAAGTTCGATTCGGCTCAGGTGCCGGACCTGCCCAAGCCACGTCCCTACCGCGAAATCTTCGTCTACGGGCCACGGGTCGAAGGCGTGCACCTGCGCTTCGGTCCGGTCGCCCGTGGCGGCCTGCGCTGGTCGGATCGCCGCGAAGACTTCCGCACCGAAGTGCTGGGCCTGGTCAAGGCGCAGATGGTCAAGAACACGGTGATCGTGCCGGTCGGTGCCAAGGGCGGCTTCTTCGTCAAGCGACCACCGCTGACCGGCGACCGCGACGCGGTGCTGGCCGAAGGCATCGCCTGCTACAAATTGTTCATCCAGGGCCTGCTGGACATCACCGACAACATCGTCGACGGCAAGATCGTGCCGCCGCAGAACGTGGTCCGCCACGATCAGGACGACCCGTACCTGGTGGTCGCGGCCGACAAGGGCACCGCCACTTTCTCCGACATCGCCAATGGCCTGGCCATTGATCACAACTTCTGGCTCGGCGATGCCTTCGCCTCCGGCGGTTCGGTCGGTTACGACCACAAGGGCATGGGCATTACCGCACGCGGTGCGTGGGAGTCGGTCAAGCGGCATTTCCGGGCCATGGGCCGTGACAGCCAGAGCCAGGATTTCACCGCGGTCGGCATCGGCGACATGTCCGGCGACGTGTTCGGCAACGGCATGCTGCTGTCCGAACACATCCGCCTGGTGGCGGCCTTCGATCATCGCCACATCTTCCTGGATCCGAATCCGGATGCCGCGCGTACCTTCAAGGAACGCCAGCGCCTGTTCGCGCTGCCGCGCTCCAGCTGGGCCGACTACGACAGCAAGCTGATTTCCAAGGGCGGTGGCGTCTATCCGCGCTCGCTGAAATCGATCGACATCACCCCGCAGATCCGCGAGGCGCTGGATATCGCCGAAGGCGTCAGCACGATGACCCCGAACGAACTGATGAGTGCAATCCTCAAGTCGCCGGTCGACCTGTTGTGGAACGGTGGCATCGGCACCTACGTCAAGGCTGTCGGCGAGAGCCATGCCGATGTCGGCGACCGCGCCAACAACGGTCTGCGCGTCAATGGCCGTGACCTGCGCTGCAAGGTGGTAGGCGAGGGTGGCAATCTCGGCCTGACCCAGCTGGGTCGCATCGAGGCCGCCCAGCAGGGCGTGCTGCTCAACACCGACTTCATCGACAACTCGGCCGGTGTCGACACCTCGGATCACGAGGTCAACATCAAGATCCTGCTGAATGGCGTGGTCCAGGCGAAAAAGCTGACCCAGCCGGCACGCAACAAGCTGCTCGCCGACATGACCAATGAAGTCGGCGAACTGGTGCTGTGGGACAACTACCGCCAGAACCAGGCGCTGAGCCTGATGGAGCGGATGAGTGCATCGCGACTGGGCTCCAAGCAGCACTTCATCCAGACCCTGGAATCACAGGGGCTGCTGGACCGGCAGATCGAATTCCTGCCTTCGGACACCGAACTGGCCGAACGCAAGTCGCGTGGCCTCGGCATGACCCGGCCGGAGCTGTCGGTGCTGTTGTCGTACTCCAAGCTGGTGGCGTTCCAGCAACTGCTGGAATCGGACATTCCGGAAGATCCGTACCTGTCCAAGGAACTGCAGCGCTATTTCCCCAAGCCGTTGCAGAAGAAGTACGCCAATGAAATGGAGAATCACCGGCTGAAGCGCGAGATCATCGCCACGGCGGTGACCAACACCACCATCAACCGGATGGGCGCGACCTTCCTGCTGCGCATGCAGGAAGACACCGGCCGGACCCCGGCCGAAGTGGCCAAGGCTTTCACCATCACCCGCGAAACGCTGGATGCACGCGAGCTGTGGACGCAGATCGATGCGCTTGATGGCAAGGTGCCCGAGTCGGTGCAGATCGATGCCTTGCAGACCATCTGGCAGGTCCAGCGCACCTTCACCCGCTGGCTGCTGACCCGGCAGGGGCCGATTCCGGCGATTGCCACCGCGGTCGACCGTTATCACGACGGTTTCAATGAAATCCGTGCCGCCGAAGGCGTGCTGCCGGACTCGCTGCGCCCGACCTACGACGCCAGCCTGGCGACCTGGAAGCGCAAGGGCCTGCCGGTCGGCCTGGCTGGACAACTGGCGGCGCTACCGTACCTGGAGCCTTCCTGCGACATCATCGAACTGGCACGCGAGCGCAAGCTCAAGCCGGTCGAAGTGTCGAAGGTCCACTATCGTCTGGGCGAGGCGCTGCACCTGCCGTGGTTGCTGGCTCAGATCGAGGCCTTGCAGGTGGATGGCCGCTGGCATGCGGTGGCACGTGGCGTGTTGCGCGATGAACTGGCCAGCCACCAGCGCACGCTGACCGGACAGGTGTTGAAGATGCCCGGTAACAGCGCCGAAGCCAAGGTCCACCAGTGGATGCAACGCGACGAGCCTGGCCTGCGCTTTACCCTGCAGATGCTGGATGAAGTGGCCGCGCAGAAGAGCCTGGACTATCCGACCGCATCGGTGGCCGTGCAGCGCCTGGCCCAGCTGGCCAGCAAGGCCTGAGCCAGCGGCCTGGGCGCGTCGTCGCCAGCCACGGGTGTCCGTGGCTGGCGAGCCTGCAGTCAACGGCCCGCATGATGCGGGCCGTCCTGTCTGTGAAGCTGACGGCGGTATCTGCACATCCGCGGCTGGCATCCGCCGGCAAGCGACACCTCGCCATGGCAACCGCTATGCTGTATCCATCGCACGGAGAACCGGATGAGCACGACGCCGCACATCGCTTTTTTTGCCAGCCCCGCCGAGGAAGCGCAGCGGGCGCTGCAGTTGCTGACCGAGCGTTACGGCAGTCATCAACCGGAACAGGCCGACGTGTTGTGCGCGCTGGGTGGCGACGGTTTCATGCTGCAGACATTGCACCGGCATGCCAACCTCGGCAAGCCGGTGTACGGGATGAAGCTGGGCACGGTCGGGTTCCTGATGAACCAGTACCGTGACGCCGATCTGCTCGAGCGCATTGCCGGCGCTGAACCGGCCAACCTGCGCCCGCTGGAAATGCTGGCATCGACCGAGTCGGGGACCAGCACTTCATCGCTGGCCTACAACGAAGTGTCGCTGCTGCGGCAGACCCGGCAGGCCGCGCACATCAGCATCGATCTCAATGGCCAGACCCGGCTGGATGAATTGATCTGCGACGGGGTGCTGACCGCGACCCCCGCCGGCAGCACCGCCTACAACTTCTCCGCGCATGGCCCGATCCTGCCATTGGGTTCGCGCACGATTGCATTGACCCCGATTGCGCCGTTCCGCCCGCGCCGCTGGCGTGGCGCGATCCTCAAGGCCAACACCGAGATCAAGTTCCGGGTGCTGGATCCGTACAAGCGTCCGGTCAGCGCCACCGCCGATTCGCATGAAGTGCGCGACGTAGTCGAGGTGACCATTCGCGAATCGCAGGACCGCATGGTCACGCTGCTGTTCGATCCGGAACACAATCTGGAAGAGCGCATCCTCAGCGAGCAGTTCATGGTCTAGCGGCCCACGCCGCTGGATCGCGCCCGTCCTGCCTTCTGTTCCACAGTCACCCGCTGCCACTGCAGCCGCCAACCACGCAGACGCATTCGCGAGCCTGCCACGCGGCGCACGGCATGCGCCGGCCGATGATGCTATAACCGGCTGCGGACTGGCCGGGGGAGGGCCTTGCCAGCCGGGAGAGGGGAGTTGCAGATGAAACGGTTGATACTGACCGCACTGTGCCTGCTGGCACCGGTGCTGGAAGCGACTGCGTGTGGATTGGAGACGGGCCTGCAGCCGTTTGCCATTGTCGACAACAGTCAGGACAGCGGCGACGGCGAGCTGGAGGCGCCGGAAATAGAAGTCACCAACGTCACCCGTGGCATTGGCGCGGGCATCGGCCGCTGTGATGACGTCGGCCTGCTGAGCGTGCGCCTGTTGTGGCCACGTGGCGATTTCAAGGTTGACGAAGTCGGCTTCGTGTTCAAGGTGGTATCGGGTGAAGCGCCGTCCGAGATGTTTCCCGACAGCCCGGTCGCGGTGGTCGGCAACAGTCGTCGCAACAACATCCTGTTCATGTGGAACGACAGCGCACCATCACAGCAGAAGCCGTTCCGGCTGGAAGTGGAGGCTCGCGCGGTCACCCACGACAACCGCTTGGGGCCTGCCACGCGCTTCATCGTCGATTCGCGCGGCCAGGGCTGAGGCGCGGTAGGCCCGCTGCGTGCGCAAGCGTAGCGGCGGATCCGACCACGGCGGCGCGGCAGGATACGGTTGCGCCGGGCGGCCGCTCGCGCCGGCGCGGCCGCACCGCCATACTGTACGCATGGCTGACAACACCCCCCGCTTGCTGACCGTCGCGGTGACATCGCGCGCCCTGTTCGATCTGGAAGAAAGCCATCGGCTGTTCGAAGCCGAGGGCATTACCGCCTACAGCGATTACCAGCGCCAGCACGAGGACGATGTGCTGGCCCCCGGCATCGCCTTCCCGGTGGTACGCAAGCTGCTGGCGCTCAACGTCGGTGCGCCGGCGGATGCGCCACGGGTCGAGGTCATCCTGCTGTCACGCAACTCCGCTGATACCGGTCTGCGCATCTTCAATTCGATCCAGCATTACGAACTGGCGATCAGCCGGGCGACCTTCACCGCCGGCGAACCGACCTGGCCATACGTGCGGCCGTTCGGCACCGATCTGTTCCTGTCAGCCAATCCGGAATCGGTGCGGCGCAGCCTGGAGCACGGCGTCGCCGCAGCGACCATCCTGCCGGCCAGTGCACCACAGCAGCGGCATGACCAGCTGCGGATTGCCTTCGATGGCGACGCGGTGATTTTTGGCGACGAGAGCGAACGCATCTCGCGCGAGCAGGGGGTCGAGGCATTCGGACGGCATGAGCGTGAGCGCGCCAGGGAGCCATTGTCGGGCGGCCCGTTCAAGAATTTCCTGTCGGCGCTGCATCTGTTGCAGGCGGCATTCCCCAGCGGCGAGGCGGCGCCGATCCGCACCGCGCTGGTGACCGCGCGCTCGGCACCGGCGCACGAACGGGTCATCCGCACCCTGCGCGAATGGGGCGTGCGTCTGGACGAGGCGCTGTTCCTCGGTGGCCGCCACAAAGGCCCGTTCCTGGAAGCCTTCGGTGCCGACATCTTCTTCGACGACTCCCAGCACAACATCGAGAGCGCCCGTCATCACGTCGCCGCCGGCCATGTGCCGCACGGTGTGGCCAACGATCCCTGAAGCAGGAAACCGGGGCCGGCTGATGCGCCGCTCAGCGCGGCAATTCGATATTGGTCAACTTCCAGCGCAGGCCATCGCGGCTGAACACGGCGACGATCGGCTGGCCGTCGTCGCCGCGGATGCTGGCAGTGAAACGCGAGGTGGACTGGTAATGATGCTCGGCATCCTTCAGCGGGTCGGCGGGTACCGCTGCGGCGTAGGTGTCGCCGTTGATGGTGTCGCCAATGGCCTTCTTCCACATCGCCCGGCCCTGCAGCAGGGCGCCGATGCCCAGCGGCGTCACCGCCGCATCGACGCCACTGGCGACCAGCTGATTGGCCACTGACAGACCGAAGGCACCGAGCAGGCTTGATTGCACCTCACTGCCGGCCTCACGTGCCAGTCGATCCTGCAGCTGGGCGCGGAGGTTAACCCGTAGCGCGGGGAAATCAACGTAGCGCTCCAGCCTGGCGGTATCCTGTTCAATCAATGCCTGGCGGATGCCGTGGATGGCGATGTATGGCCCGGCGGCGACATAGCCGAACAGTGCCACCACGATCAACAGCGCCAGCGCCAGCCACTTCTTCATCATCCACCCGCCGCGCGTTGTTCGAGATGGGCTGCCGAGGGCTGCAGCAAGTCCCACATGTTGCCGTAAAGATCGAGGAACACGGCGACGGTGCCGTAAGCCTCCTGCTTGGGTTCGCGGACGAAGACCACGCCTTTTTCCCGGTACGCGTGGTAGTCGCGCCAGAAGTCGTCGGTATACAGGAACAGGAACACCCGGCCGCCGGTCTGGGCGCCGATGTGCAACTCCTGTTCCGGTGTCGATGCCCGCGCCAGCAGCAGTTGGGTCTCGCTGGCACCCGGCGGCGACACCACCACCCAGCGCTTTGCCTGCTCGGGCACCGGAATGTCCTCGACCAGACGGAAGCCGAGCGTGTCGACGTAGAACGCCAGCGCCTCGTCGTAGTCTCGTACCACCAGCGATATCAGGCCGAAAAATTGCTTCATCAGAATTCCAGGTCAAGAGCGGCGCACAGATAATCGACGAACGGCCCCAGCACCGCCAAATCCCTGGACAGGGTCTGGCGCAGCCGCGTGCTGGTCATCGCTTCGTCGTCCAGTGCGCGCCAGAAGATGAAATTCTTGTGCTTGAGGTCGTCGATGAACTCGAAGTCGGCCGGAAATCCACGCGGTGGCCGGGTGAGCACTTCGCTGGTGTCGAACTGGAACCGCCTGCGCAGTGCCGGCGCATGCGTGGTGGTCTTCCAGTTGCCGGGATTGTCGAAGATGAACTGCCGGACCTTGCGCTGAGTCGGTGTTTCCGGATGCCACAGGCCGGCACCGACAAAGCTCTCGCCGGGCTGCAGGTGGATGTAGAACGACGGCGCCGGCACCTGCTTGCGCCGCTCGTGATAAAGCCGCGCGCCCTGCCAGGATTTGTACGGCGACTTGTCGTTGGAAAAACGCGCATCGCGGTAGATTCGGAACAGCGAACCGCCGACAGTCTTCGGGTCCGAGCGGAAATGCAGGCTGACCGCGGCCAGATCCGGCTGCAGATCCGCCAGCAGGCGCAGGAACGGCTGCCGCACATGTTCCTCGTACTGGTGCTTGTGCTGGTTGAACCAGCTTTTGTCGTTGTGGCGGGCCAGGCCTTTCAGGAACTTGAAACTGGCGTCGGAAAAATATTGGCTCATAGCGTGGATTCCAGTTGCCTGCCCCAGACCTGCAGCTGGTCAAGCAGGCGCAGTCGCGCACCATCGTTGGCATGCTGCTGGCGCAGGCTGTCAATCTCCTGGTAGTAATGGTCGAAGCTGTATTCGGACAGGCCGCTGTCCTGGCCAAGTCGGATGCGCCGGTAATCATCCCAGCGCTGGCGTTCGGCCGTGGTCAAGGTGTCGGCATGATTGCGTGCACGGTAGCGGAACAACAGCTCCGGCAGACGCGCATCGCGGAAGCCGAAATCGACCTGACCCAACGCCTGTGGCGCGGTGCTGCGCAGCTCGCTGAAACGACGTTTGTCGGCGTCAGCCAGGAAGCCGGCATACAGCGAGGCATCGGCATCCGGGGTGTCGAACGCGCGCTCGCTGGCGAACACCTGGCGGACTTTTTCCGCCAGCGGCGCAGCCGCCGCCTGCAACCGCGCGGCTTTGGCCTGCGCCTGCGGCAGATCGATCGACAACCGTTGCAGGTCCGGCTCGCGCAGGTGCGCCAGCGCGACCAGCGCCGGCGCCTTGTTCAGATGGATTTCTTTCAACGGCACCCGCTGCACGCCTTCCGGCAAATCAGCGGCTGGCGTGTACAGGCGATCGGTGATCTCGCTGACCGACAGATCCAGCAGTTGCGCCGGGTCGCCATCCAGATCGAAGACGATGACCCGGTTGTCGAACTGCGGATGGCGCGCCAGCGGCAGCACCAGCGCCGCGCACAGGCGGGCGGCGGGGTAGCGCTGCGACACATGCAGCAACGGGGTCATGTGGGTGGTGTCGAGCAGGCTGGCGGCAAAGCGCTTGTCACGCAGCTTCAGCGCGTAATCCCACAGCCGTGGCTGGGCCTGGCGCATCAGCCGGGCCATGCCAATAGTGGCATGGACGTCCGACAAGGCTTCGTGGGCATCACCCTGGCGCACGTCGTTGGCCAACGCCAGCTGTTCCAGCTTGAATGATGTAGCACCGTCTTCGCGTTGTGGCCAGTGGATTCCCTGCGGACGCAAAGCGTGCATCAGCCGCATCACGTCCAGCAGATCCCAGCGTGAGTTGCCGCTGCGCCATTCGCGCTCGTAGGCATCATGGAAGTTGCGGAACAGGCCGTGGCGGATGAATTCATCATCGAAACGCAGCGAGTTGTAACCCAGGGTGCAGGTTTCCGGCCGCGCCATTTCCTCATTGATACGGGCGAACGCTTCGGCTTCGCTGACACCATCCTGCAAGGCCTGCTGCGGAGTGATGCCGGTGATCAGCGTGGCCATCGGCGATGGCAGCAGGTCATCGGCCGGCTTGACGAAGAAACTGATCGGCTCTTCGATGATTTGCAGCTGCGCGTCGGTACGGATCGCGGCGAACTGGGCAATGCGGCTGCGGCGGGGATCGGTGCCAAAGGTCTCCAGGTCGTAGAACAGGAAGCTGGCGGCCATCAGGCACCATCCGCCAGTGGCGACAGCCGTTCGCGCACGCGTGCGTCGGTGGCTTGCCAGTCCACTTGGTGCAGGCTGCTCAGCCCGCGGGTGGACTCGACCAGGATCTCGCGTTGAATCTCACTGCGCTGCAGGGCCAGCGAGTACGGAATACGCATGAAACTGACCATCGTGTAGTGCGGGATGAAACGCCCCGGATGCCGTTCCTGCAGGCTGCGTTCCAGCTCGCGCTGCAAGAGGAAGTCAGGATTGTCGACCTTGTCGCGCATCTCCAGATAGTTTTCCAGCGCCATGTGCTGGATCGCGCGCGCATCCGGCTGCCGCTGCCGTTCGAACGCGGCGAACGCCTGTGCGCGATCGGTGCCGGCCAGCAGGTGATTGGCCAGCGCCACGCAGTCCTCGAACGCGCAGTTCATGCCCTGGCCGTGGAATGGCACCATCGCATGCGCGGCATCGCCGAGCAGCACCGCGCGACTGTCGATATGCCAGCGATCCAGGTACAGGGTGGCCAGCAGTCCGGGCGGATTGCTTTCCCAGTCACTGCGCAGGCGCGGTATCAATGGCACCGCATCGGCAAAGTCGCGCTGGAACAGGGCCATCGCGTCATCACCGCTGCGGATGCTGTCGAAGCCGGGATCGCCGTGGTTGGGCAGGAACAAGGTGACGGTGAAGGTCTTTTCGTCATTCGGCAGTGCGATGCACATGTAGTGGCCGCGTGGCCAGATGTGCAGCGCGTTGGGCTCGATCATGAAATCACCGTCGGCGGCCGGCGGGATTTCCAGTTCCTTGTAGGAATGATCGAGGAAGTCGGTGCGCTCACCGAGGTCGGTGTTGCGCATCATCGCCGCGCGCAGCGAGGAACCGGCGCCATCGGCACCGATCAGCGATTCGAAGCCGATGTCGTGATGACCATCGTCGCGATCATCGACGAAGCGGGCCACGCCGGCGTCGAAATCGACATCGTCAAGACGGCGGTGGAAGCACAGCGAGGCGCCAGCCTGTTCGGCAAGATTGAGCAGGGTGATGTTGAGGTCGCCGCGGTGCACCGACCAGATCACTTCCGAGTCGTCGCGGCCGTAGCGTTGCAGCTGGGTGCGGCCATCCAGCGAATGGACCATGCGCCCGCGCATCATCACCGCCTGCGCCATCACCGCGTCGTCGGCGTTGGCCTGGCGCAAGGCATGACGACCGCGTTCGGCCAGCGCCAGGTTGATCGAACGGCCACCTTCGTAGCCCTTGACCCGTGGGTCGCCACGTTTCTCGTAGACCGCGACCTGCCAGCCCTGGCGGGCCATCAGGGTGGCGAGCAGGGCACCGGCCAGGCCGGCGCCGATGATGGTCAGGGATTTTTCGTTGCGCTGGGTCAATGCCGGTCCTTGTCAGACGCCACGCCAGTTCTCGACTTCTTCGACGAAGCGATAGACGTCCATGTAGCGGTTGTAGAGCGGGGCGGGGGAAATGCGGATGACGTCGGGTTCGCGCCAGTCGCCGAGGATGCCGACCGAGGCCAGGTACTCGAACAGATCGCGGCCGCGCTGGCGACCACCGACCACCCGCAGCGACAACTGCGCGCCACGCTCGGCCGGGTCGGCCGGGGTGACGATTTCCAGCACGTCGCTGACCCGCGCCTGGATCAGTTCTTCCAGGTAGCCGGTCAGCTTGCGCGACTTGGCATGCAGTGCTGCCACGCCGCCGGCTTTTTCGAACAGCTCGACCGAGGCGCGCAACGGCGCCAGCCCCAATACCGGCGGATTGCTCAGCTGCCAGCCCTCGGCACCACGGGTCGGCACGAACTCCGGTGCCATCTGGAAGCGGGTTTCCTTCTCATGGCCCCACCAGCCGGCAAAGCGCGGGCAGTCGCTGTCGGCGTGGCGTTCATGGACAAAGCAACCGGCCACCGCGCCGGGGCCGGCGTTGAGGTATTTGTAGTGACACCAGACCGCGAAATCGACGTTGTCATCGTGCAGCTGCAGCGGCAGGTTGCCGGCGGCATGGGCCAGGTCGATGCCGACCATCGCGCCCTGGGCATGGCCCAGTTCGACGATGCGACGGATGTCGAAAGCCTGGCCGGTGCGGTACTGGATGCCGGGCCACAACACCAGCGCCAGGCGCGGGCCATGTTCGGCGATGGCGCGTTCGATGGCCTGCATCGACAGTGTTCCCTGCGCGGTGTCAGGCTGCACTTCGATCAGATCGGTGTCGGGGTTGAAGCCGTGGAAGCGGATCTGCGATTCGACCGCGTGCCGGTCCGACGGGAACGCGCCGGCTTCGATCAGGATCGCCGGCCGCTCCGCGGTCGGGCGGTAGAAGCTGACCATCATGAAGTGCAGGTTGGCGGTCAGTGAATTCATCGCCACCACTTCCGACGGCTGCGCGCCGACGATGCGGGCCAGTGGCTCGCGCAGCAGTTCGTGATAGGTCATCCAGGCGGTATCGCCGCGGAAGTGGCCTTCGACCGCGTGATCGGCCCACTTGTCGAGCACGTCCTGCAGATGTGCCTTGGCCGCTTTCGGTTGCAGGCCCAGCGAGTTGCCGACGAAATAAATCTGATCATTGTGCCCATGCCGGGGGATGATGAATTCACTGCGCAGCTGGCGCAGCGGATCGGCGGCGTCCAGGGCCATGGCGTGGGTACGGGATAGCGAGTCAGTCATGCGTTTTCAGTCTTCCGGGAAATAATACGAATAGTGTGCGTGGTGCCGGCATCAGGCGAAACGCGAGGCCGGCAAGCCCAGCCATTCCAGCGCGGTGCCATGGTACAGGCGCGCCAGTTGCGCCTGGTCCAGGCCCTGCGCGGCAATCGCGGCGCCGGGCTCCTGCTCGCCGAGCGGGAACGGGTAGTCGGTGCCCAGCATCACCCGATCGTGGCCAACGGTCTCGAGCAGGAAACGCAACGCGTGGGCATCGGCGACCCACGAGTCGAAATACAGCCGGCGGATGTATTCGCGCGGATTGCGATGATTGTCGGTGGCGACCAGATCCGGGCGCATGTTGAAGCCATGCTCGATGCGGCCCAGGGTGTAAGGGAAACTGCCGCCGCCGTGAGCGAAACAGACCTTCAGATCCGGCAGCCGTTCCAGCACGCCGCCGAAAATCAGGCAGCAGGCCGCGCGCGATTGTTCGGCCGGCATGCCGACCAGCCACGGCAACCAGTACTTGGGCATGCTGGCCGCGCCCATCATGTCCCACGGGTGGACCAGGATGGCCGCGCCCAGTTCGGCGGCGGCCTGGAAAAACTCGAACAGCTCCGGCGCGTCCAGATTCCAGTCGTTGACATGGGAACCGATCTGAACGCCCTGCAGGCCCAGCTGATCCATGCAGCGTTCCAGTTCCTGCACCGCCAGCCGCGGTGACTGCAATGGCACTGTGCCGATGCCGGCGTAATGGCGCGGGTACTTGCGGCAGGCCTGCGCGGTGTGATCGTTGAGCGACTGGTGCAGTTCCAGCGCATGCTGCGGCTTGGCCCAGTAACTGAACATCACCGGCACTGTGCTCAGCACCTGCACCTGCACACCAAAGCGGGCGTAGTCCTCGATGCGGACTTCGGCATCCCAGGTCTTGGGCCAGATCTCGCGGAAGAACTTGCCGTCCTTGTAGATGCGATGGCGGCCATCATCACCGTGATGGATGACCGGGAAACGGTTCTCGCCGTACTTGGTCGCCAGGTCCGGCCAGTCGCGGGGCAGGAAGTGGGCGTGGGTATCAATCTTGAGCATGGCGACAGTGTAGTGGCTGGGCCGGAGCGGGGCGAAGCACGATCACGCTTCGACCACGCGGCCGTCGGCCGCATCGGCGGGCGTGGCCACGGCCGGCGAACCGGGCTGGGCATTTCCGCGTCGCAGCAAATGGCGCAATGTGTCACAACTGTTGGCGATCCGGTCACAGGTATCAAGCAGCGTTGCCAGCAGTTCCTCATCCGCGTCTTCGCTGTTCATTTCAGCAGCCAACCGGGTTTCGTGCGGTCGCACTGCCGGGATGTCGGCCGCTTTGGCCTGGCCCTGCAGGACCGCGGCAATGGCGGCGAGCGAGCGATGGGTGGCTTCGGCGAAGTCCAGCAGCGCTGGCTGTGCCGGCAACCGCGCCCCTTCGCGCATCATCGCCTCCAGTGACAACGGCGCCCGCATCAGCCGGCTGACGTTGGCCAGCAGTGACTCGCCGAATTCTGCCTCGCTACGGTTGTTGCGGCGCCGCGGCTCGTTGCGCAGGCGTTCCAGCGAGGCCTGGGTGTTGGTACGGGCCACGCGCGAGGCGCTGCGGGTTTCGTCCAGTGCGTCGACGCGGCCGGCGAACAGCGCATCCAGATGGGTCTGGTAGGCCTGGACCAGGCTGGCCAGGGCGAAGCGCGCGCCTTTGCCCTCCCAGGTCGGCCACAACGCATAGGCAATCATCGCCAGCGCGCTGCCGGCGGTGGTGGCGATGACGCGTGCCTGCACCGCTTCGCCCGGCGCCATGCCTTCGAACGACAGCAGCAGCACCAGCATGCCGGTCAGCAGGGCCACGCCAATGCCATAGTTGATCTGCGCGGTCAGCCGGAAGCCCACGCACAACGCCGCCATCAGCAGCAATCGCACCAGCACCCCGTCCATCGCGTAGTGCGCCAGCACGGTGGTGATCAGCAGACCGGCGAAGGTACCGGCCACGCGCAGTGCGCCAAAGCTCAGAGTGCCGCCGAAGTCGGGCTTGAGCACGATGGCCGCGGTCATCGGTATCCAGTATCCGTGTGGAATCGCCAGGCTGCGTTCGAGCGCGGTGGCGATGACCAGGCAGACACCGCAACGCAGCGCATGGCGGAATGCGACAGAGGACAATTTGATGTTGGCGCGCAGGGTCTGCCACGGTGCACCCGGACGCAGCGCTTTCGGCAGGCGCGCCTCGGCTTTCTGCGCACGTAGTTCGCCGCGGCTGCCGGCCCAGTAGCTGTTGCGCAGCAGCGCGCGCAGTTGCGCCGACAGGCCGACCACGCGGGCCTGGGCGATACGCAGCAGGCGCACGTCCCGTGGCTGGCGGGCGGCGGCGGCAGCCTCGGCCAGTGCCTGGCTGATCACCGGCAGTTTTTCCAGCGCCAGCTTGGCCTGCGCCGGTGCGTGTGGTGCGCGCAAAGCGTCGGCCAGATCGTCCAGCACCAGCGCCGATTGCTTGAGCAGCAGTTCGATGGTTTCGCGGGCGCGGTTGTCGGACAAGCGCTCGTGCACGTCGATCAATGACAGCAGGTCGATGCGCAGGCGCTCGCAGACCTGGGCCATGATCCGGAACGCATCCACCGCCATGCCGCTGGCGCGATGTTCGCCATGCAGCATCACCAGGGTGTCCTGCGCGGCCTGCAGGCTGGGCGAGGGCGCACTGCCTTCGGGGCGGGTGCGTGCGGTCAGCGCCAGTTGCTGCAACAGGTCGGCCATCGCGAAACGTTCCGGCCGATAGCGCTGCAACGGCCAGGCGGCAACCGCCATCAGCATCTGCAGCAGGCCACCGCTGGCGATCAGCAGCGCCACCGGCAGCGCCCGGCTGGCAGGCAACTGCATGTGCGCACAGATCAGGAACATGATGATGCTGGTCAGGCCGACCCGGGCGGCAATCGGCCCCAGTGCCACCAGCAGGCCGCCGGCGCAACCCATCACGAAGACTGCCAGCAACAGCGGCAAGGTGTTCAGGCCAATCAGGATGCCAAGACTGGCGGCCAGCCCGGCCGCCAGCGCGGCGGCGGCCATTCGCCGCATCCGCAGCGCGTATGGGCCCGGCAGATCGGTGAACATGGTGTTGAGCGCGCCGCTGGCCACCGCCAGTCCGGCCGAGGTCTGGTCCAGGGCGATGCCCAGCACCAGCGGCAGCATGACCGCGGCGGTGTTGCGCAGGGCCACGCGGACCGGCACTTCGCGCGGTTTGAGTCTTAGCAGGGTCCGTAGCACGTCGGGCGCGGGCTGCTCAGGTGTCCGGCATCACGTAGTGATCGGGCGCCGGATTGAGGAAGCCACAATTCCCGCAGGTCCGGTGCTCGCGCGAGGAGTAGAACCGTTCGAACACTGGCGGGAAATCCTTTTCGATGTTCTGCAACGGGAAATACTCTTCGTAGATCTTGTGGTTGCACTGCTCGCAGAACCACAGCAGGCCGTCATTCTCATGCGGCAGGCGCTTGCGCTCGACCACCAGTCCAATCGAATCGGGCAGGCGTTGCGGTGAATGCGGCACCCGTGGTGGCAGCAGGAAGATCTCGCCGGCGCGGATCGGGATGTCGCGGACCACGGTACTGCCTTGCTGGTCATCCGGTTCCTGCACCCGCAGGATCATTTCGCCTTCCAGCTGGTAGAACCATTCCGGGCCTTCATCCCAGTGATAGTCGGTACGCGAGTTGGGCCCGCCGACCACCATCACGATAAAATCGCCGGCGTAGATGACCTTGTTGCCGACCGGCGGCTTGAGCAGGTGGCGGTGTTCCTCGATCCAGGCCTGCAGGTTGATCGGAGCTGGCAGCATGTCAGTTGGCCTCGTCGAGCACGGCAATGCACTTGAGTTCGATGGCAATCGGCGTGGGCAGTGCATCGATGCCCACGGTGGTGCGGCAGGGCGCGCTGGCCGGATCCGGGAAATACTCGGCCCAGACCTGGTTGTAAGCGCTGAAATCGCGTTGCATGTCGGTCAGGAACACGGTCACGTCGACCAGTTGCTGCCAGCGCGCGCCGCTGGCGTCGAGCACTGCGCGCACGTTGGCCATGACCGCATGGGTCTGTGCGCCGATGTCGTAGCCGAGCACGCGTCCGTCGCTGTCCAGCTGCTGGCCGGGAACATGGTTGTCGAGCGGGTCGCGTGGGCCGATGCCGGACAGGAACAGCAGGTTGCCCACCCGTCGTGCGTGGGGGTAGCGACCCACCGCCACCGGCGCCGTCGACGCGTGGATGCCCGCCTTCATCGCGGCGAATCCCCACCGGCCTGGTTGACCCTGGCCAGCGCTTCGGCATAGGCCGACGCCAGGGTGTCGGGATCCGCGACGTTGATGCCCAGGTCGTTGACGCGTCCATTCTTCAGGCTGTAGACCCAGCCATGCACGGCCACTGGCTGGCCACGCGCCCAGGCATCACGCACGATGTTGGTCAGGCACACGTTCTGTACCTGTTCGATGACGTTGAGTTCGCACAGGCGGTCATGGCGCTCGTTGTCGTGTGCGTGTTCGACGCAGCCAGCGTGCTTGTCGGCGACGTCGGCCACGTGCCGCAGCCAGTTGTCGGCCAGGCCGACGCGCTGGTTGCGCAGCGCCGCGTGGACGCCACCACAACCGTAATGGCCAACCACCAGGATATGCTTGACCTTGAGCACGTCGACGGCGAACTGGATCACCGACAGGCAGTTCAGGTCACTGTGCACGACCACGTTGGCGATGTTGCGGTGGACGAATACCTCGCCCGGTGCCATGTCGATGATCTGATTGGCCGGCACCCGCGAATCCGAGCAGCCAATCCACAGGAATTCAGGCGCCTGCTGCTGCGACAGGCGCTCGAAGAAGTGTGGATCCTCGGCATGGATGCGGTCGGCCCATTCGCGGTTTTTCTCAAGCAGGTCGCTGAGTGAGTTCAAGCTAAGACTCCTTCGTTTCAGGTGGTTGCCGGCGCGTGTTCAAAACGCGCGCGGCGAACGAAAAACTGGCTGAGGCGTGACAGGATGGCCAACAGTGCGCCTGGAATCAGGGTCACCGCCAGCAACCGGCCAGCGAGCATCGGTATGGCCGAGTTGAAGCCGCCGAAGACGTTGGTCGATGCCAATACCAGGGTGGTGATCGCCAGCACCATGCCCAGTATCACGGCGGCGTCGCCGATGCAGCGCAGGGTGATCAGGAAATTGATGACGTTGTGCTTGTTCATTGGGCTTCTCCTATATCCAGACAGACGTTGCGCGCTTCGGTGAAGAAACGCATGGCTTCCATGCCGCCCTCGCGGCCGAGTCCGGAGGCCGCACTGCCGCCGAACGGTGTGCGCAGATCGCGCAGCAACCAGCTATTGATCCAGACGATGCCGGTGTTCAGTCGCGCTGCCAGCCGATGGGCGCGCGACAGATCGCTGGTCCACAGCATCGCC
Source organism: Pseudoxanthomonas dokdonensis (assembly GCF_001431405.1). Lineage (GTDB taxonomy): Bacteria > Pseudomonadota > Gammaproteobacteria > Xanthomonadales > Xanthomonadaceae > Pseudoxanthomonas_A > Pseudoxanthomonas_A dokdonensis. The sequence goes on along the minus strand of NZ_LDJL01000005.1, from coordinate 211,005 downwards.
GCCAGGCCGTAGTCGCTGGCGTTGGCCAACGCCAGTGCGTGGGCTTCATCCTCGAACGGCTGCAGGGTGACCACCGGGCCGAAGATTTCCTCACGGTTGCTGCGACAGTCCGGGCCCAGCCCCTCCAGCACTGTTGGCGCGATGTACCAGCCATTGCGATCCAGGGGTTCGCCGCCCAGCAGCACCCGCGCGCCTTCATCGTGGGCAATCCGCAGACACTGGCTGACCTTGTCGAAATGGGCTTGCGATACCAGCGGGCCGATGTCGGTGTATTGGTCATCGGGCGCGCCCACCCGCAGTTCAGCCACCCGGGCCACGAACGCGTCGCGGAATTGCTGGTAGATGCTGGCCTCGACCAGCAGGCGCGAGCCGCACAGGCAGATCTGGCCGGCGTTCTGGAATGCCGAGCGGACCAGGGTCGGCAGCTGTGCGCGCCAATCGCTGTCGGCGAACACGAGGGTCGGGTTCTTGCCGCCCAGCTCCAGCGAAACCTTCTTCAGCTGTGGCGCCGCCACCGCGGCGATGCGGCGACCGACGGCGGTGCTGCCGGTGAACGACACCGCGCGCACCTGCGGATGTTCGACCAGCGCCTGGCCGGCTTCGTCACCACGCCCGTGGACGATGTTGAGGACGCCGGCCGGCAGCTCGATTTCGGCGGCCAACTGGCCGAGCATGGTCGCGGTCAGTGGCGTGACCTCGGATGGCTTGGCCACCACCGTGTTGCCGGCGGCAAGGGCCGGGGCGATTTTCCAGGTAAACAGGTACAGCGGCAGGTTCCAGGGCGAGATCGTCGCCACCACCCCCAGTGGTACCCGCAAGGTGTAGTTGAGGCCGGCTTCGCCATGATGCGATTGGCTGGCGAACTGGGTTGCCGCGTGCGAGAAGAAACGCAGGTTGGCGATGGCGCGTGGGATTTCGATATCGCGCGCCAGCCGGTAGGGCTTGCCGCCGTCCAGTGACTCGGCGCGGGCGAATTCCTCCAGGTGGTTTTCCAGCGCCTGCGCCAGCTTTTCCAGCCAGCCAGCACGTTGCGAATTGCGCAGCGCCGACCATGCCGGGAACGCGCGGTGGGCGGCGCGGATCGCCGCCTCCACGTCCTGTGCATCGCCGCGCGCGACCTGGGCGTACTGGCTGCCATCGGTGGGATTGAACACCGGCAATGCGTCGCCGCTCGCAGCGGGGCAGGCATGGCCATCAATCCAGTGGGTCAGTAATTGCATTGTCGGTGGAAGGCTCGAATCGGCAACAGGATAGCCCACGGCGGGGCAGGTGAACGTGCACGGTGGCGGTTTGGCCGTCGCTCAGATCGACTGCATGCGCCCGCCATCCACTGCCAGGCTGACGCCATTGATGTAGGCGGCGGCGGGACTGGCGAGGAAGGCAATCGCGGCGGCGACTTCGCGTGCATCGGCAAAGCGGCCGGCTGGCACGCTGGCCAGCATCCGGGCGCTGACCTGGTCGGCGCTGTCGCCACTGCTGGCCACGCGGTCGTCGAGTATCTGCTGCAGGCGCCGGGTCAGGGTGTAGCCGGGCAACACGTTGTTGACGGTGATGCCATCGCCACCGAGTTCGCGCGACAGGGTCTTGGCCCAGCTGGCTACCGCGCCGCGGATGCTGTTGGAAACGCCGAGGTTGGCAATCGGCTCCTTGACCGAGGTCGACACCACGTTGATGATGCGGCCCCAGCCGGCGGCCTGCATGCCCGGCACCACGCATTGGGCCAGGCTCTGGTTGGCCAGCAGATGTTGCTGGAATGCCGCCAGGTATTGACTGGCGTCGGCGTCGATGGCGCGACCGCCCGGAGGCCCGCCGCTGTTGTTGACCAGGATCTGCAGCGGTCGTTGTGCGGCCAGTGCGGCGACCTGCTGGCGCAGCGCGGCGATGTCGTTGCCATCGGCGACCAGCCAGCCATGGCGCTGCGCGTCACCTGGACGTGGCAGGGCGTCGGCCACTTCGCGCAACGCGGCCTCATGCCGCGCCAGCACGGTGACATCGGCGCCGAGCAGGGCCAGCTCGATGGCGGCGGCGCGGCCGATGCCGACCGAACCACCACAGACCAATGCATGTTTGCCAGTCAGATCCAGATCCATCATTCAATCCTGTGAGGTGAAGTATTGAGCCGGCGTCCCCGCTTGTTCATCCAGTCGGCAAACGCGCGCGCATCATCGACGCCAGCAGCGGGCCATCGGGATGGGCCTGGCGGGAAAGCTGCGAAGCCGCGGCCTCGATATTGGCCGGCGGGTGGTTCTGGCTCAGCTTGAATTTCATTTCCACCTGTTGCACGTGCAGGCGGAAGCCGATGATGCCACCCAGCTGGCGTGCGTTCTGCCCGCGCCCGGCATCGAACAGCCAGTCGCTGCCAACCGTGGCCTCGTAATGCCGGCTCAGCCGGCCGACGATATCGGCCAATTGCTCATGGTCGTCGGTGGTCTGCAGATCGCCGTGCAGGTGGGCGACCGCATAGTTCCAGGTCGGCACCCGCGCAGCGCTGTCCTTGTCCGGATACCAGGACGGCGACAGGTAGGCATGCGGGCCATGCACGATGGCCAGTGCCTGGCCGGCATGGCCAGCCTGCGGATTGGGCCTGGCCCAGTGACCGGTCAGGACGATGTGTTCGCCGTCGCGCTGGTACAGCACCGGCACATGGCTGACCGTCGGCAGATTGTCGCGGCAGGTCAACAGGGTGATGAAGGCATCGCGTGCCAGCAATGCATCCAGTTGCTCCAGTTCAGTCTCGACGAAGGCGCGCGGACGGTACACGCTTGCCGGGCTCAGGCGCGCGCGCCGAGCTGCTGGACCATGCGCGCGCGCAACAGGTCATCGTTGCCGCCCTGCGGCGGTGACACTTCCGCCAGCGAGAATCCGCGGCTCAATGCGTCCTCTTCGTCGAGGCCGTCGTAGGCCACGAATTCGGCATCGAACAAGGCCGCGCGGGCGCTGTCTTCGCTGTCATAGGGCAGCGTGTTGCCGTCGCTGTCCAGGACCTCGGCGGTGCCGGCTTCCAGCAGTCGCAGCCGTGCCCAGATCAGCGTGCGACCCAGTGATGCCAGCCACCACTGGTCGGCGTGCGAAGGATTGTTCATGACACCACCTCGGAAAGCAGCCATAGCAGGCCGGCCATCGCCAGCGCGGCGAAAATGACGATCAACGAAATCCGCGCCGGCAACGCCAGCCCGGTCAGCGAGCTGTCGGCCTTGGCCCGATACCCGCCGGCCAGCAACCAGCCCAGCGCGGCCGGGCGCAGGAACGCGCCTTCGCCCCAGTCGCTGGACAGATCCAGGTGACGATCGCGGACATGGACCAGGGTCAGCGGCCAGAAGATCACGAAGGCGCAGAAACCGGCCACCGCGGTGGCGACGAACAGCAGGGCGAAAAACAGGATCACGACTCAGAATTCCGCATTGCCGGGCGCACGCGGGTAGGGGATGGCGTCGCGGATGTTGCTGAGGCCGCAGACGTACACCACCAGGCGCTCGAAGCCGAGCCCGAAACCGGCATGCGGGACGCTGCCGTAGCGACGGAAATCGCGATACCAGCCGTAGTGTTCGGCATCCAGTCCGAACTGGGCCATGCGGCTGTCGAGCACGTCCAGGCGTTCTTCACGCTGGCTGCCGCCGATGATTTCACCGATGCCCGGCGCCAGCACGTCCATCGCCGCCACGGTCTTGCCGTCGTCGTTCAGGCGCATGTAGAACGCCTTGATGTGCTCGGGGTAGTTCATCACCACCACCGGCCGGCCGACATGTTCCTCGGTCAGCCAGCGCTCGTGTTCGGTCTGCAGGTCCAGGCCCCATTCGACCGGGAACTCGAACTTCTTGCCGGCCTTCTGCAGCAGCCCGATCGCATCGCTGTAGTCGATCCGCTCGAACGGCGCATTGATGAAAGCCTCCAGCCGGGTGATCGCATCCTTCTGCACCCGTTCGGCGATGAATGCCATGTCGTCGCCGCGCTCATCCAGCACCGCGCGGAACAGATACTTGAGGAAGTCCTCGGCGACGTCGGCGTCTTCGGCCAGATCGGCGAAGGCAATCTCCGGCTCGATCATCCAGAACTCGGCCAGGTGGCGGGTGGTGTTGCTGTTTTCGGCGCGGAAGGTCGGGCCGAAGGTGTAGACCTTGCTCAACGACAGGCAGTAGGCCTCGACATTGAGCTGGCCGGACACGGTCAGGAAGGTTTCCTTGCCGAAGAAATCACGGCTGAAATCAACCTCACCCTTGCTGTTGCGGGGCAGGTTGGCCATGTCCAGGGTCGAGACCCGGAACATCTGGCCGGCGCCCTCGGCATCGGATGTGGTCACGATCGGGGTGCTGATCCAGGCGTAGCCGTGGCTGTGGAAGTAGCGGTGCACTGCCTGTGCCAGGCAGTTGCGGATCCGGGTCACGGCGCCGAACAGGTTGGTGCGCGGGCGCAGGTGGGCGACCTCGCGCAGGAACTCCAGCGAGTGTGGCTTGGGCTGGATCGGGTAGGTTTCCGGGTCCTCGACCCAGCCCACCACCTGCAGCTGTTCGGCCTGGATTTCGAAACTCTGGCCCTGGCCCTGCGAGGCCACCAGGGTGCCGGTGGCGATCACCGAGCAGCCAGCGGTCAGGTGGCGGATTTCGGATTCATAGTTGGCCAGCGCGGCCGGGGCGACGACCTGGATCGGTGCGAAGCACGAGCCATCGCTGACGTTGACGAACGACAGGCCCGCTTTGGAATCACGCCGGGTGCGCACCCAGCCGCGTACCGTGACTTCGCCACCTACCGGGATCTTGCCCGCCAGCGCATGTTCGACGCTTACCACCGTCATGACTTGAATCCTTTGAGAACAGAACCATTTCAGGAGCAGGGAGTTTAACGGGTGCGAGCGCCTGCTTGCGATAGAGCAGGCGATGTCCTGGCAGATGGCGTCCGCGTTCGGCCAGGCGCCAGCGCTGCAACGGCGCATCCCGCCGCTGCCGCCACCGCGACTGCCCGCAGCCCCTTATAATCCACGCATCCTGCGAGTAATTGATCATGGCTATTTCACTGACCCCGGTTGCCTTCCAGCGTGTCCAGCGCTTCGTCAACGAAACCCCCGGCGCGCTCGGCCTTCGCTTTGGCGTGACCCGCACCGGCTGCTCGGGCTGGGGCCATGTCACCGATATCGCCCGTGAACGGAAGGACGGCGACACCGTGTTCGAACAGGACGGCATCCGCATCTATGTCGATGCCGACAGCCTGGCCCTGGTCGACGGCACCCGCATCGATTTCGGCAAGCAGGGCCTGAGCGAAGTGTTCATGTTCGACAATCCCAACGCCACCGCCGAATGCGGCTGTGGCGAAAGCTTCACCACCCAGGCCGATCTGGCCTGACCGCCGTCGCTGCAAAGCCGCGCCACGCAAGCCACGGCGGCCTGAACGCCATGCCGGACGGGCTTGCATGAAATCACATCAAGCGCGATAATTGCCGGCTTCCTGCGGGCATCCGCCTGCGGGATCCTTGCTCCACCGCCTTCAAACTGAATGGCCGGGGAGCTGTCCCGCCCCGCACGCATCCCGTGCCGGGCCCACATCCGAAAGGTAAAAACGATGCGTCATTATGAAATCGTGTTCCTGGTCCATCCGGACCAGAGCGAGCAGGTGCCGGCCATGGTCGAGCGCTACAAGGGCCTGATCGAAGCCGGTAACGGCAAGATCCACCGCCTGGAAGACTGGGGTCGCCGCCAGTTGGCCTATCCGATCCAGAATCTGGTCAAGGCTCACTACGTCATGCTCAACATCGAAGTCGACCAGTCGGTCCTGAACGAACTGGTGGAAGGCTTCCGCTTCAATGACGCGGTGCTGCGCCACCTGGTCATCAAGCGCGACGACGCCGACACCGAGCAGTCCCTGATCATGAAGAACAAGGACGAGAAGGGCGACAAGCCCGAGCGTGGCGAACGCCGCCGCCGTGACGACGATGACAGCAGCGACAACGCTGAAGCATCCAAGTCCGACGCCGCCGATTCCGATTCCGACAACGCCGAAGCCGCGTAAGCGCGCCTTCTAGGAGCACGACACATGTCCAAGTTCTTCCGTCGCCGCAAGTTCTGCAAGTTCACCGCCGAAGGCGTGAAAGAGATCGACTACAAGGATCTCAACACCCTGCGCCAGTACCTGACCGAAACCGGCAAGATCGTCCCCAGCCGCGTGACCGGCACCAAGTCGCGTTACCAGCGCCAGCTGTCGACGGCCGTCAAGCGCGCCCGTTTCCTGGCCCTGATCCCGTACACCGACAACCACGACGTCTGATCCCGGTCAGGCGTGTCGGCATCGCGCCCGTCGCAAGGCGGCCGCGATTGCCGGTTCTTCATTCCCGTCCATTCGGACAGCATGCGTTGCAGGGCAGGGTGGCCATCCACCCACCTGCTAACGAATACGGAGCAATAAAATGGATCTGATTCTTCTGCAGAAAGTGACCAACCTCGGCGCCCTGGGTGACAAGGTCAGCGTCAAGCCCGGCTACGGCCGCAACTACCTGGTGCCGACCGGCAAGGCCGTGCCGGCCACCGCCGCCAACGTCGCCGAGTTCGAAGCCAAGCGCGCCGAATACGAAGCCAAGGCCAAGTCCATCCACGACGACGCCGAAAGCCGTCGCGCCAAGCTGGAAGGCGCCAGCGTGACCATCAAGGCCAATGCATCGGCCGAAGGCAAGCTGTTCGGTTCAGTCGGCCCGCGCGATATCGCCGATGCCTTCACCGCCGCTGGCCTGCCGCTGGAAAAGAGCGAAGTGGTGCTGGGCGAAGGCGCGTTCCGCAACATCGGCGAGTACGAAGCCATCGCCAAGCTGCATGCCGACGTCGAGACCACCATCAAGGTGATCGTCGAAGCCGAGGCCTGATAAGCCGAGCTTTCAGTACAGGTTTGACGGACAGGCGCCTTTCGGGGCGCCTGTTTCGTTTGCGTCGGGCAAATCTCAGCTGCTGAGATGCCCACCGGTTATTCCAGCCTTATCCACAGGGTTATCTGCAACGCACGACCCCGTGGGCCGACTACCATGACCGGTCGTTTCATCCATCGCACGCCGCATCCCGGCCGCAGGAGCTTCCCCGCATCATGCCCGCCACCCAAGGTTTCCGCCCCGATCCACACGAAGCACGCATCGAACAACTGCGGATACCACCGCACTCGATTGAAGCCGAACAGGCGGTGCTGGGCGGCCTGATGCTGGCGCCGGAAGCCTACGACCGCATCAACGACAAGCTGACCGAGCGCGACTTCTATCGCCGCGATCACCAGCTGATCTACCGCGCCATCTGCGAGCTGGCGGAAAAAAGCCGCCCCTACGACGCGGTGACCCTGGGCGAATGGTTCGAATCGCAGGGCCAGACCGAGATGGTCGCCGGTGGCAGCTACCTGATCGAGCTGGCCAGCACCACGCCGTCGGCAGCCAACATCACCGCCTATGCCGACATCGTCCGCGACAAGGCGGTGATGCGCCAGCTGATCGATGTCGGTACCGGCATCGTCAACGACGCCTTCCAGCCCGAGGGCAAGGAAAGCGCCGAGATGCTGGCCATCGCCGAGCAGAAGGTGTTCGCCATCGCCGAGGCCGGCGCCCGCGGCCGCACCGATTTCGTGCCGATGAACAATGCATTGAAGGACGCGTTCGAAGTGCTGCAGAGCCGCTTCGAGAACGGCGGCAGCGTCACCGGCCTGCCGACCGGCTACACCGAGTTCGATGAAATGACCGCCGGCCTGCAGCCGACCGACCTGCTGATCCTGGCCGCGCGTCCGGCGATGGGCAAGACCACGCTGGCACTGAACATGGCCGAATACGCGGCGATCAAGTCGAAGAAGGCAGTGGCGGTGTTCTCGATGGAAATGTCGGCCGCGCAGCTGGCGCTGCGCCTGATTTCCTCCAATGGCCGGGTCAACGCCACCCGTCTGCGCACCGGCCAGCTGGAAGACGAGGACTGGAGCCGGGTCACCAGCGCCATCCGCATGCTCAAGGAAACCAAGATCTTCATCGACGACACCCCCGGCCTGTCGCCCGACGTGCTGCGCTCCAAGGCGCGCCGGCTCAAGCGCGAACACGACCTGGGCCTGATCGTCATCGATTACCTGCAGCTGATGTCGGTGCCGGGCAACAGCGAAAATCGCGCCACCGAAATCTCCGAGATCTCGCGCTCGCTGAAAGGCCTGGCCAAGGAACTCAACGTGCCGGTGATCGCGCTGTCGCAGCTCAACCGCTCGCTGGAAACCCGTACCGACAAGCGACCGGTGATGGCCGACCTGCGCGAATCAGGCGCCATCGAGCAGGACGCCGACGTCATCGTCTTCATCTATCGCGATGACTACTACAACAAGGAAAATTCGCCGGACAAGGGCCTGGCCGAGGTGATCATCGGCAAGCAGCGTTCCGGCCCGACCGGTTCGATCAAGCTCAAGTTCTTCGGCGAATACACCCGCTTCGACAACCTGGCCCACGATTCGATCGGCAGTTTCGAATAAGCGACCGCGCATGGCCACAGCCCTGGTCTGGTTCCGCAACGACCTGCGCCTGGATGACCACCCGGCGCTACGGGCCGCGCTGGAAGCCGGCTACACGCCGGTACCAGTCTACATCCACGCACCCGGGGAAGAAGCGCCTTGGCAGCCGGGACAGGCGTCCGAACGCTGGCGCCAGCGCTCCCTGCAGGCGCTGGATCTGGATCTGCGCCAACGCGGCGCGCAGCTGTGCCTGCGCCATGGTCCGTCGCTGCCGGCGCTGCTGAGCCTGCTGCAGCAAACCGGCGCCGAAGCGGTGTTCTGGAACCGGCGCTACGAGCCGGCGGTGCAGGCCCGCGATGCGCGGATCAAGCAGGCATTGCGCGCAGCCGGTCATCTGGCGCGCAGCTTCAATGGCAGCCTGCTGTTCGAACCGTGGACCGTGCAGACCGGCCAGCAGGGTCCGTACCGGGTGTTCACTCCGTACTGGCGCAACCTGCAGACCCGGCTGGATCAATTGCCGGCGCCCTGGGATGCACCGGCGACGCTGCCGCAACTGCCGATGCCTCCGTCGTCGTTGCCGTTGCCGGCCTTGCGCTTGAGCTCCGCGCTGGCCTGGGACGCCGGCTTCTGGCAGCACTGGCAGCCGGGCGAAGCGGGCGCGCGCGAGGCCTTGCAGGTGTTCATCGAAGGCGCTCTGAACGGTTACCGCAGTGACCGCGATCGCCCGGACCGGGTCGGCACCTCGTTGCTGTCACCGCATCTGCATTTCGGTGAAGTCGCGCCCTGGCGTATCGCCCACCGGTTGCAGCAGCAACGCAATGCAGGCAGCAGTGCCGATATCGACGCCTATCTGCGTGAACTGGGCTGGCGCGATTTTGCCCATCACCTGCTGCACCATTTCCCCGACAGCGCCCAGCAGGACTTCAATCCGCGCTTCGCTGGCTTCCGCTGGGCCGAACCGGCACCGGCGCTGTTGCAGGCCTGGCAGCGCGGCCAGACCGGGGTGCCGATTGTCGATGCCGGCATGCGCGAGCTGTGGGCGACCGGCTACATGCACAACCGGGTGCGGATGATCGTCGCCAGCTTCCTGTGCAAGCACCTGCGCATGCACTGGCGGCACGGTGCGCAGTGGTTCTGGGACACTTTGGTCGATGCCGACCTGGCCAACAACAGCCTGGGCTGGCAGTGGACCGCCGGCACCGGCGCCGATGCCGCGCCGTACTTCCGGGTGTTCAATCCAGTGCTGCAGGCGCGCAAGTTCGATCCGAACGGGCAGTACATCGCCCGTTGGGTACCCGAGCTGGCGTCGTTGCCGGTGCCGGCGCGGTTCGCACCCTGGCAACTGCCGGCTGACGCGCGGCCGCCCGGTTATCCGGCCAATCCGATCGTCGATCTCGAGCAGGGCCGTGACGCGGCACTGGCGGCTTATCGCGACAGCAAGGTGTGAGCGGGCAGGGCGTGGCGGTCGCGGTGACGACACCGCCGGGACAAACCTGAACGACGTTGGCGCCGCCGCTGTATCGTTCACGGATCGTTAGCCACTGCCTCGCGTATCTTGACGACGCTGAACAGCCCCGGCCGATGCCGACGACGAGGAGACACTGATGAAGAACACCGCTTTGAAGACCAGTTTGATTGCTTTGGCCACCAGCATGCTGATGGTGTCCTGCGCCAGCTACACCGGCCAGACCAGCGACCCGAACGATCCCAACCGTACCCGCAACGGCGCGCTGATTGGCGCCGGCATCGGCGTGCTGGCCGGCCTGCTGACCGGCGACGACGCTACCGAGCGCCGCCAGCATGCAATGGTCGGCGCCGGCATCGGCGGCCTGGCCGGCGGTTCCATCGGTGCCTACCAGGACCGCCAGGAAGCCGAACTGCGCCGCCAGACCGCTGGCACCGGCATCGACGTCAGCCGTGATGGCGATGTGATCAAGCTCAACCTGCCCAATGGCGTGACCTTCGATTTCGCCAAGGCCGATCTCAAGCCCGAGTTCTATGGCGCGCTCAACAACGTCGCCAAGACCCTGGCCCAGTACAACCAGACCATTGTCGAAGTCAGCGGCCACACCGACAGCGTCGGCAGCGATGCCAGCAACCAGACCCTGTCCGAGCAGCGTGCCAATGCCGTGGCCAGCTATCTGGTCGGCCAGGGCGTGATCCGCGAGCGCCTGGAAGTCATCGGCATGGGCGAACGCATGCCGATTGCCAGCAATGACACCGACGCTGGCCGCGCCGCCAACCGCCGGGTCGAGATCCGCCTGCTGCCGGTCCAGGCTGGCGGCTGATACACGCTTGCAGAAACGCCGGGGCCGTAGCGATACGGCCCCTTTTTTTGCGGTAGAGCCGAGCTTGCTCGGCTGAAGTATTCCGCTCGCAGGCACTGCAACGGAGCGGGCAATGCAGTTGGAGCAAGCATTGCAGCGGAGCGGCATTGCAGTTGGAGCAGGCACTGCAGCGGAGCAAGCTCCGCTCTACGTGGGGTTAGAAGCCGCGGGCGCTGCACTCGGCGGCCAGCGATGTCGCATCGCGGCCGCGGCTGTAGGCGGCCGCGGCCTCGGCCGGCATGCCTTCAATCAGGCATTGATGCAGGCCCAGCCGCTTGATCCGCTTGCCGAGCGGCCCCCGCGCCTTGTTTTCCTCGGCCAGCATGCCGGCGTACAGCACCGTCAACAGCACATCCATCAACAGTGCGTCTTCAGCATAGGCCGCGGCCATCCGCGAAATGTCCTGGTTCAATTCAGCATCCAGCTGGTCGCTGGTACGCATGAACACCTGCACAAAGTCGAGATAGATGCGCCAATGACCATGGCGTTCGCCCAGTCGGACCAGCTCAGCGAAATACCAGCCATCGCGCGGCGCGAACCGGCGTCCGCCCGGCGGGGTGACGTAGACACACCAAGGGTCGAACATGCCTCGGTCGAACTCGATCAGGGTGCTGTCGCTGAGCGTCTTGAAATGACGTGGCATGGCCGTGTGTTGAAGTTCCAGGAAGCAGGTTGCAGCGCGGACGCGCCAGCATTGGCGCGGTTGTGACAGTTTCGGGCGGGCAAAATCCGCAGCCTGTCAACGGGTTCCGCTGCAGCGGCTAGCTTGCCACAATCGGGCTCCTGCCCGGGATGCCGGGCAACCGCAAATCACACGCAACGGAACCAGCAAGAGATCATGCAAGACACCTCGTCCAAACTCGCCCTGCACATCGCCCGTACCATTGCCGCCGAAATCGGCGCCGACACCTCGCAGGCGTTGTCCGCGATCACCCTGCTGGACGAAGGCGCGACGGTGCCGTTCATCGCCCGCTACCGCAAGGAAGTCACCGGCGGCCTCGACGATACCCAGCTGCGCAATCTGGAAAGCCGGCTGGGCTACCTGCGCGAGCTGGAAGACCGCCGCGCCGCGGTGCTGGCCAGCATCGAAGAGCAGGGCAAGCTGAGCGACGAGCTGCGCGCCGATATCGAAGCCGCCGACAGCAAGTCTCGGTTGGAAGATCTGTACCTGCCGTACAAGCAGAAGCGCCGGACCAAGGCACAGATCGCGCGTGAGGCCGGGCTGGAACCGCTGGCCGACAGCCTGCTGGCAGATCCGCAACAGGTGCCGGAAACCGTTGCCCAGAGCTATGTCGACGCCGACAAGGGCGTGGCCGATGCCAAGGCGGCGCTGGATGGCGCGCGCGCGATCCTGATGGAGCGCTGGGGCGAAGACGCGAGCCTGGTCGGCGAGCTGCGCAACTGGCTGGGTGAGGTCGGGGTAATCCGCGCGCGGGTAGCCAGCGGCAAGAAAACCGAAGGCGCCAAGTACCGCGATTACTTCGATCACGCCGAAAACCTGGCCCGGATTCCCTCGCACCGCCTGCTGGCGCTGTTCCGCGCGCGCCGTGAGGAAATCCTGCACCTGGACCTGGACCCGGGCAGCGATGCCGAAGCCGGCCATCTGCAGGGCGAAGGCCGGGTCGCGGTGCACGCTGGCATCAGCGCCCAGGGCCGGCCCGCGGACAAATGGCTGCTGGATGCCTGCCGGCTGACCTGGCGGGCCAAACTGCATATGCACCTGCTGCTGGATCTGTTCAGCCAGGCACGCGAGAAAGCCGAAGCCGAAGCCATCGCCGTGTTCGGTGACAACCTCAAGGACCTGCTGCTGGCCGCACCGGCCGGCCCGCGTGCGGTGCTGGGCCTGGACCCGGGCCTGCGCACGGGGGTCAAGGTAGCGGTGGTCGATGCCACCGGCAAGCTGCTGGCCACCGAGACCATCTACCCGCATGAACCCCGCCGGCAGTGGGACCAGTCGCTGCAGGTGTTGAACAGGTTGTGCGTGGCCCACCAGGTGCAGCTGATCGCGATCGGCAACGGCACCGCCAGCCGTGAGACCGACAAGCTGGCTGGCGATCTGATCAAGCTGGCGCCGCAGTTGAAGCTGCAGAAAGTAGTGGTCAGCGAGGCCGGCGCCTCGGTCTATTCGGCCTCCGAATTCGCGGCCAGGGAGTTCCCGGATCTGGACGTCAGCCTGCGTGGCGCGGTGTCGATCGCGCGCCGCCTGCAGGACCCACTGGCCGAGCTGGTCAAGATTGAACCCAAGGCCATTGGCGTCGGCCAGTACCAGCACGATGTCGATGGTTTCCGGCTGGCGCGGGCGCTGGATGCGCGGGTCGAGGACTGCGTCAACGCGGTCGGCGTCGACGTCAACACCGCCTCGGCCGCGCTGCTGACCCGGGTCTCGGGCCTGTCGGCCAGCGTCGCCGACAACATCGTCCGCTTCCGCGACCAGCATGGCGCGTTCCGCAGCCGCAAGGCCTTGCTGGAGGTGCCGCGGCTGGGCGAGAAGACCTTCGAGCAGTGCGCCGGCTTCCTGCGCATCGCCGACGGCGATCATCCGCTGGACGCATCGTCGGTGCATCCGGAAGCGTATCCGGTGGTCGAGCGGATCCTCGCCGGCAGCCAGCGCGACGTGAAGCAGATCATTGGCGACACCAGCTTCCTGCGCGCGATCAAGCCCGAGCAGTACACCGACGACAAGTTCGGCGTGCCGACCATCCGCGACATCCTCAAGGAACTGGAAAAGCCGGGCCGTGACCCGCGCCCGGAGTTCAAGGCCGCGCGTTTCGCCGATGGCGTCGAGGACATCAAGGATCTGCGCGAAGGAATGATCCTGGAAGGCGTGATCAGCAATGTCGCCGCCTTTGGTGCCTTCGTCGACATCGGCGTCCACCAGGACGGCCTGATCCATATTTCGGCGCTGGCCGATCGCTACGTCAAGGATCCGCGCGAGGTGGTCAAGGCCGGTGACATCGTCAAGGTCAAGGTGCTGGAGGTCGACGTGGCGCGCAAGCGCATCGCGCTGACCCGGCGCCTCGACGATGCGCCGCCGGCCGCTGGCCCGCGCGAGGATCGCGCGCCAGCCGGGCGCGGCAATCCGGCCGCCCGTGGCGACCGTGCTGACGCGCGCAGAAGCGGCGGCCCGGCCAAGCCCTCGGCGGCGCCGGCCGACAGCGCATTGGCCGCGGCGTTCGCCCGCGCCAAGGGCCAGGGCTGAGCGCGCTGGCGGCGTGCGGTGCGCGGCGGATGGCGCCACCGCACACGGCAGTGCAACGAAGCGGGGCATCACGGAGTTATAAGCGCGCTGCCCCGCCTGATCAGCCGGATATCACACGCCGCGCATTTGATTGAACTATAGTGTCGGCAGTCGCGGATCTGCCGATCCGCCGTCGTGGAAAACCTTTATCAAGGAGCGTGATCGTGTCCATGAAATATCTGCTCGCCAGTCCCGTCCTGGCACTCGCCGCCTGTCTGCCCGCGATGGCCCAGGACGCCGGTGCCGCCGCCGCGCAGGCCAACAACCCGCTGGCCAACTTCACCGCGCTCAACTTCCATGACTACTACATCGGGGAACTGACCGCGCCGGAAGACAAGAGCGCCAACCAGTTCTGGGTCCGCTTCGCCAAGCCATTCAAGATTGGCGAAAGCAACTGGCTGCTGCGTGCGTCGCTGCCGGTCAACAGCTCGCCGGTCGGCACCAACCTGAGCACGGTCACCGGCTTTGGCGACATCAATGCGTTTGCCGCCTACCTGATCGACACCGGCAACCCGGCGGTCAGCTTCGGTATCGGACCGCTGGTCAATGCGCCCAGCGGCAAGGACGAGGTCGGCAGCGGCAAGTGGTCGGCCGGTTTCGCCAACGTGCTGTTCAATGCGGAGTCGGCGAAGTTCCAGTACGGCTATCTGTTGACCTGGCAGCACAGTTTTGCCGGCGATGATGACCGCGCCAACGTCAACCTGGGCGCGTTCCAGCCGTTCGCGATGTACCAGCTCGGCAATGGCGCGTACCTGCGTTCGACCGGGATCATGGCCTACAACTTCGAGAACGATGGTTACAGCGTTCCGCTGGGTTTGGGCATCGGCAAGGTCATCCAGACCCCGGGCACGGTCTACAACATCTTCATCGAGCCGCAGTGGTCGGTCGCCGACAAGGGCCCGGGCTGGCCGGAATGGCAGGTGTTCGTCGGCTTCAACATGCAGTTTGCCAACTGACCGGCAATTGCCTGGAGCATGAAAAAAAGCGCCCGGACAGGGCGCTTTTTTCTTTGTGGCCCGCGGACCGTTGATGACGGCCCGCAGGGTTGTCGGCAACGCTTACTTGATCTGGTTTTCCGGTTGCAGCGGCAGTACCAGGTTCATGTTGTTCTTCATCCCGTTGTCGAACACGCTGGCAATCTTGTTCAGCACTTCCTTGTCACCGGTGATGGCGGCCTTGCCGTTGCCGGCCAGATCGTCGAGCTTGGCCTTGCCGGCGGCGACCGCGATCAGATCAGTCTTGCCGATGCTCAGCGCCGCATCAGGCTTGTCGGCCGAATAGCCCTGCAGGTAATTGAGCACACCGTTGTGCAGGTCCAGGCGGAACTTGCCTTCGCCACGCAGGTCGACGTTGACGGTGTAATCGCCCAGTGCCTCGGCCTTGGTCTGATCCACGGTCATGCTGATGTAGGACATGAACAGATCCGCGGGCAACGCCGCAATCACTTCCGGCGAAATCGTGCTCAGCGCATTCGGCACGCTGCCACCCATGCGCAGTTCCTTGGCGCTGGACAGGTACAGGTTGCGATAGAGCGCGTTTTCCTCCTGGTAACCGAGTTGCTCGAAGGCATCGGCCATCAGCAGGTTGACGTTCTTGTTGCTGCCGTCATAGGCGACGATGTTGTTGAGCAGGTCGACGGTGAAGCGGTAGTCGCCCTTCTTGTAGCTGGCCAGCGCCGCATCCAGCACCTTGCCTTCGCCGCCCATGGCTTCGACGTAGCGTTTGCCACGTTCGCCGTCCGGGTACTTGGCCAGCTCGGTCGAGTTGCCGTTGAACCAGCCCAGGTTGCGGACATAGGTCGCCTTGAGGTTGTTCTTGGTGCTGCCGTAATACGGACGGTTGTTCCACTCGTTGAACACCGACTTCGGCAGCGCCGCCGATTCGGCGATGTCATCCGGGCGGTAGCCGTAGTTGGCGTAGCGCAGGGTGGTGTTGTAGATCGACTGGTAGAGGTCGCGCTGGTCGGCCAGGTACTTGGTGACGTTTTCGTTGCCCCACACCGGCCAGGTATGCGGACCGAAGTTGACCTCCACGTCCTTGCCCCAGCGTGCCAGCGCCGCGCCCAGGTACGAGGCCCAGACGCTGGCATCACGGGTCTGCGCGCCACGCAGGGTGTAGATGTTGTGCTGCAGGTGGTTGAGCTCCTCGGCCATCGACAGCGCCTTCCACTGCGGGATGTAGAACACCATCTCGGCCGGGGCTTCGGCATGCGGGGTCAGGTAGAACTCGAAGGTCACGCCATCGATGGTGACCTTTTCGCCATCCTTGGTAATGCTCTTGTTGGGGATCGGCAGCGAAGAGGCGCCATTGGCCAGCGCAGCGCCCAGCGCCGCGGTGATCGAGCCCTTGGGACCGGGTTCCAGCACGTTGCCGTACTGGTAACCGGCGCGACGGGCCATGATGTTGCCGGCCATGACGTTTTCACTGACCGATTCCTTGACGAAACCTTCCGGTGCGATCAGCGGGATCCTGCCACTGCTGAAGTCTTCCCTGGTTGCCAGGCCTGCTTTGTAGATGCCGTCGAAACCACCGAAATGGTCGGCGTGGCTATGCGAGATGATCACGCCTTTCAGCGGCTTCTTGCCGCGATGTTCCTCGTACAGTTTGATCGAGGCCGCCAGGGTGTCGGCGAAGTACTCGATGTCGTAGAGGATGATGCCGTTGTCGGTTTCGATGATGCTCAGGTTGACCAGATCCTGGCCGCGCACCTGGTAGATGTGATCGGTGACCTGGTACAGGCCGCCGCGATTGACCAGCTGTGCGTGCCGCCACAGGCTGGGATTGACCGTGGCCGGTGCGTCCTTGTCCTGCATGAAGTTCATCTTGGTGGCGCTGAACACACCCTCGATGTCGCCGTTGTTGGGCAGCGGGGCGATGAAGCCACGGTCGACGTCGGCGAATGCGGTCTTGTCGGCGAAGTCGAGCTCGCCGAGTACCTTCTGGTTGGCGTCGCGGGTGTAGTCGGTGGCGTCCTTCTGTGCATCGCTGAACTGGTAATCGCCGCTGGAAGTATTGCCGGCGGCATTGGCCGAGGCGGTTGGCGCGCTGGCCGTATCGCCATTGGCGGCAGGGGTGCCGTCCTTGCAGCCGGCCACGCCGAACATCAGCGCGGTGCAGGCGAGGAACAATTTGCTATGGGTGTTTTTCATTTCAGACTCCAACTTTCCTGTGTAGAGATCAATGAGTCGCTGCTCGGGGGAACGCGGTGCACCAACGGCCTGCTATCCATCGGCAGGGAAACGGCAAGCGCCGTCTGGTGGTGTTTGTGTCAAGTTGATGGGTTCGTTCTGGGCTGGCTGGCGACGCGACCGGGGCGGGCAGGGCGGCGGACGAAGTGTTCCAGCGTGGCGGCTTGCCCCTGGCGGAGGAGGCAAAAGTGGCTCCGATGCAAGTATTGCCAACCGACCGGATCCGTCATCGAGGTCGGCACGTTGATGCTGTCATTACCGACACCAAAAGAGCATAAGGTGTTACTCGAGTCAATATTACCCGGTGCCGGCGCCGCTGTATTTGATTGAGATCAACGGCGGTCGTGGATGAAAGACAACGGTTGCTGCGCCGGTTGCTGCAACGCAAGACGGGTCAGTCGAGGCATGCCCGCTGAACAGCGGAAGGTTGTGGACCAGGCCGGGCCCACGCGGCGCGCAATGCCGTGATTACCGTCGCAGGCGTTGCCTTTCAGCCAGCCAGCAACGCCTGCAGCGTTTGATTGACGGCGAAGCCACCGACCAGCAGCCAGCCGAACAGCACTGCCGCCAGCAGCAGCGGCCGCACGCCGGCCTGGCGGATGGCGTCCAGCGAGGTGCGCAGGCCGAGCCCGGCCATCGCGGTGGCCAGCAGCACCGTGTCCAGCAGGTTGATCCAGGCCAGCGTCGTCGACGGCAACCACGACAGTGAATTGAATGCACTGACCGCGATGAACCCCAGCGCGAACCACGGCACGCTGATGCGCCGGCCAGCATGACCGCCCGGCTGAGCGGTACCGCGGGTGAGCCACGCCGACAGCAGCATCAGGAACGGTGCCAGCAGCATCACCCGCAACATTTTCTCGATGACCGCGACATGGCCGGCGTCGCTGCCGATGGCCTGCCCGGCGACCACCACCTGGGCGACTTCGTGGACGGTCGATCCGACATACAGGCCGTAGCCGTGCGCGCTGATCCCCATCAGTGGATACAGCAGCGGGTAGAGGAACATCGCCACGGTGCCGAACACCACCACTGTCGCCACCGCCACCGAGACCTTGTGCGCCGGCGCGCGCAGCACCGGCTC
Source organism: Pseudoxanthomonas dokdonensis (assembly GCF_001431405.1). GTDB lineage: Bacteria > Pseudomonadota > Gammaproteobacteria > Xanthomonadales > Xanthomonadaceae > Pseudoxanthomonas_A > Pseudoxanthomonas_A dokdonensis. The sequence continues at coordinate 192,735 of NZ_LDJL01000005.1, read as the reverse complement.
GGTGGCCAGCACCGCCGCGGCGCCGCAGATGGCGCTGCCGGCGCCAATCAGCATCGCGGTGTCGCGGTCCAGCTTCAGCCAGCGGGTGCCGACCCACACCGCCAGCAGGAATACCGAGGCCAGCATCAGCGCGTCGATGGCCAGGCCGGTCGGCCCAACCGCGACGATATCGGCCAGGCTGACCCGGAACCCGTACAGCACGATGCCCCAGCGCAACAACCGGCCCTTGCCGATATCCACGCCGCTGCCGATGGCCGCTGCCCAGCGCGGAAACACGGTGTTGCCCAGCACGATGCCGGTGATGATCGCCAGGGTCAGCGCGCCCAGCCCATGCGCCTGCAGCCATGGCAGCTGGCCCAGGGCCATGCCGGCCAGGGCGACTGCGAGACAGAGCATCAGGCCCAGTGCCGGTCGCGGCTGCGTTGTGGGTGCCAGGGTTGCCATGTCGCCAGTTCCATCGTTGCCAGCGACAAGCGTGGCTGGCTGGCCTGATGGAATCAAACGCATATACTTCATCAATACATGAATCTGGCTCATGCAGCGATGAATCTGCACCGGTTGCGCGTTTTCCTGGCGGTGGTCGAACACGGTGGCGTCAGCCGCGCCGCGCAGGCGTTGTGCCTGACCCAATCGGCGGTGTCCAAGGCGCTCAAGCAGCTCGAACACCAGCTCGGCCTGCCATTGCTGGAACGCAGCCCGCTGGACGGCAAGAGCCTGCGCGGCGTGCAGCTGACCGGCCACGGTGAGGCCTTGCACCAGCATGCGCGGGTCATCTTCGCGCTGGAGCAGGCCGCCAGCGACGACATGGCCGATCGCGCCCAGATCAAGGCGGGTGCCCTGCGCCTGGGTGCCAGCACCACCATCGGCGGCTACTGGCTGCCGCGGTGGGTGGCGCGCTACAAAACCCTGCATCCGGCCATTGATGTCGAACTGCGCATCGGCAACACCTGCGATATCGCCCAGGCGCTGCTGGACTACCGGCTCGACATCGGCTGGGTTGAAGGACAGGTCAGCGAAACCGGCATCCAGGCGGTACCGTGGCGAGAGGAACCGCTGGTGCTGGTCTGTGGCAGCCAGCACCCCCTGGCAGGCACGGCGACGGTGACCGCGGCGATGCTGACGTCCTGTCTCTGGCTGACCCGCGAAGCCGGTTCCGGCACTGGGCAGATGATCGAGGCATGGCTAGCACAACAGTCGCTGCTGCCCGAACGCCAGCTGAGGATGGGCAGCAACGAAGCGATTGCCCAAGCGGTGGCAGCCGGCGACGGGGTGTCATTGTTGCCGCGGGTGGTGGTTGCCGATCTGTTGCAGCTGCAACGGGTGCACGTGGTTGCATGGCCATCGTCTTCGGCATCGTCGCTGCAGCGTTCGCTGTACCAGTTGACGCTGGCCCATCGCCCGCCCTCACCGGCGCTTCGCGCATTCCTGGCGCTACTGGACAGCGTCGCCCTCTGAACAAGCGGTTGCCAGCGCGGCGGCGAGGTGGTGGCGGTGTTTTTTCCGCCGGAAAGTGTCAAGACGGCGTGCACGGATTGTATCGACGGTGTTGTTCTTCACCTCGAATCGGCAAACATGAACCTGCAACGTGAACGCTGCCGACCACGCCGTAAATTGTTCATGTTTCTGATCCAGACTTGTCTCCCACGCACATCAACGGAGGCTCATATGTGGCACAGCACCAGGACGCGTCAGTCGCAGGAAAATCCCCTGGCCCAGGTGGTCGACATCGAGTCCGAGCTCAAGTACTGGCAGAGCCAGCAGAGCGACGGCAAGCTGCAACTGCTGGGCGCCACCCGCGACGCGCTGGAGAACTGCATCAAGATTGGTTACGACACCTACCTGCTCAATCACCGGCAGAGCTTTGACGAAGTCCAGCCGACTTTGCAGGCCCGTTACCACAAATATCGCGCCGACGACCTGATTGCCTGGCAGAACGCGCAACCGGTGATGCAGGCGATCTGGCAGCGCTTGAAAGGCGAACCGGCACAGTCGCAGGCCAGCCAGCGCGCGGGTCGCTGGATGTAAGCGACAGCTGGCTCGAGAGCCAAAGAAAAAAGCCCGGCTTGCACCGGGCTTTTTTGCTGGCCAGCGGGATCGCCGGTCAAATCGCCGGTCAACCCGCGTTGTCATGGTTCAGCGTGGCGGGTCGACGTCCAGCACGTTCTGGATCGCGCGGAACAGCGCCGGTATCTCCGGTGGCTTGGCGACCACGCCATTGACCAGCGTCTCCGGCAGGACCTGGTGGGGCAGCGCTTCTTCCATTTCCTGCAGGGCGATGACCGGGGCGCTGACGCCACGGTTACGCAGGGCGGTCAACAAGGTCGCCGCCGACATCAGCGACAGGTCCGAGTCGACGATGATCAGATCGATCTGGCTGACTTCGGCCGACGAGCGCAGGGCCGCGGCACCGTCGGCGACGCTCAACGGCAGGTAGCCCTGCGCCGACAGCGCATTGGCAATCAGCGGCAGGCGGGTGGCGTCTTCGTCGACCACCATCACCAGGCGACCACCACCGTCGACGAAGCGATCGGCCAGCGCCGGTTCGGCATCGGCCATGTAGCGGGGCAGGGTGAGGATGAACTCGCTGCCTTCGCCGAGCGTGCTTTCGACCCGCACGCCGCCGCCGACACCATCAATGAAACGCTTGCACGACATCAGGCCCAGCCCGGTGCCGTTGGGCTTGGTGGTGTAGAACGGAGTGAACAGGCGCTGTTTGACTTCATCGCTCATGCCCACGCCCTGATCGCTGACCCGCAGCAGCAGGTGGGTGTCGGGGGAGTCGGGATGCGCTTCGACCGACAGCAGGATTTCGCCGCCGCGGCCCTGCATCGCATGCACCGCGTTGATGCACAGGTTGAGCACGCACTGCTGGAACTCGGTGAAGTTGGCGCGAACGCTGAACTCCTCGTCCGGCACCTGCAGGCGCAGGGTCACGCCGCGGCGCAGGGTGCCCTGCATCAGCATCTCGATGGCGTCCAGCAGTTCGTGGATCTTGACCACTTCGCTGCCGACGTTGCGCGAGCCCTTGACGAACGACAGCATCGATTCGGTCATGTCATGGCCGCGGCGGACGCTTTCGGCGATGATCTTGCCGAGCTTGTGCACGCGTGCGTCTTCGGAATAGGTCGACAGCAGGTCCGGCACGATCAACAACGGTTGCAGCACGTTGCGCAGATCGTGGCTGAGGCCGGCCGCCAGCATCGCCAGGCAGTCCATCCGCTGCGAGCGCAGCAGCTCCTTCTCGACCATCGCCCGTTCCTGCTCCAGTCGGGCCTCGCGCACCGCGCGCGCGGCCGCGGCCGGCAGCCGTACGGGGTTGTGCTTGAGGATGTAGTCGATCGCGCCGTTCTGCAGGGCCTGCACCGCGATGTCTTCGCCAATCGTGCCGGAGACGAAGATGAAGGGCAGTTCCGGGCGTTTGCTGCGCACGATCTTCAGTGCCACGTCGCCGGAGAAGCCGGGCATCTGGTAGTCGGACAGCACCAGATCGTAAGGCGTGCCATCGAGCGTGCGGCGCAGCTCCAGCTCGCTGTCCACGCGCTCGAACTCCGCCTCCAGCCCGGACACCAGCAACTGGTCCTGCAGCAGTTCCGCGTCCTCGGCGGAATCTTCAATCATCAGGACCCGGAGCGGGCCCAGTGCGGGCAATCCCTGCGGCACGGTCATCAATCCTCGTCAGGGGCCTGGTTGATGACCGCCCAGAACTTGCCCAGGGTCTTGACCGCCTGGAAGAACTGGTCGACGTCGACCGGCTTGACCACGTAGGCATTGACGCCCAGATCCCAGCTGCGGGCCAGGTCGCTTTCCTCGCGCGAGGACGACAGGATCACCACCGGCAGCTTCTTCAGCTGGGCGTCGCCGCGGATCTTCTGCAGCACTTCAAGGCCGTCCATGCGCGGCATCTTGATGTCCAGCAGCAGCACCGCCGGCAGGCCTTCCTTGCGGTCGGCGTACTTGCCGGCGCGGAGCAGGTAATCCATCGCTTCGACGCCGTCCTCGACGTGGACGATGGGGTTGGCGAGGTGGGCCTCGCGCAGCGCGTCGATCGCCATTTCGGCGTCGGGGGCGCTGTCTTCGGCCAATAGGATGGTGCGCATTTCGGTCATGTCGTTTCTCAGTGTTGGGCGTTGGCCGGCAGGGTGAAGTGGAAGGTGGCACCCTGGTCCGGTACGGCTTCGGCCCAGATCTGCCCGTTATGGCGGGTCAGTACGCGACGGACAGTGGCCAACCCGACGCCACTACCCGGAAATTCGTCGGCCTTGTGCAGCCGCTGGAACACGCCGAACAGCTTGGACGCGTAGTTCATGTCGAAGCCTGTGCCATTGTCGCTGACGCTGAAATGGTGGCTGCCGTCGGCCTGTTGCTCGTAGCCGACGGTGACCTTGGGATGCGCGCGCTTGCTGCTGTACTTGACCGCGTTGCCGAGCAGGTTGGACCACACCTGGCGCAGCATGTTCTCGTCGCCAGGCACCACCGGCAGCGCCGGAATCTGCCATTCGACATCGGCATTGCCTTCACCGGAGGACAGCATGCCGCGGGTTTCCTCGACCAGCGAATGCATGTCCACCGCCTGGTGCCGCAGCGCGGTCTTGCCCAGTCGCGAATACACCAGCAGATCGTCGATCAGCCGCGACATGCGCTTGGCCGACGAACCGATGATGCCCAGGTAATGCAGCGACTTCTCGTCGGCGGCCTCGCCGAGATGGCGGGACAGCTTGTCGGCGAAGCCGGCGACGTGGCGCAGCGGCGCACGCAGGTCATGCGATACCGAATAGCTGAACGCCTCCAGTTCGCGGTTGACCTCGGTGACCTGCTGGACCTTGGTCTGCAGTTGTTCGTTGAGGTCGGCCACGCGCTGCTCATGGACCTTCTGCGCGGTCACGTCGCTGACGGTCAGCAACGCCACCGGCTCTTCGGAGTCGGGCAGATGCATGCGCCGCGAATTGATCAGTACCACCCGCGAGACCTCGTCCTGGGTCTGCTGGCGGACCTCGAAATCCCACAACTCGCGGCCACGCGCCAGCACGTCGGTGAGCTTCTGCAACACCACCGGGTCGTCCCATGAGGCGCCGGGCAGTTCGGACAGGGCACGGTTGTCGTTCTCGCGACCGTAGAACTCGTCGAACGCGGTGTTGCTGAGCAGGATGGTCTGTTCGGCGTCGAGCAGCGCAATCGGCTCGCGCACGGTCTGCAGTACCGCCAGCGCGCGGCCGCTGGCGGCCTGCATGTCGCGTTCGGCATTCAACCGCCGCTCGACCTGCCGGCTGAGCAGGAACGCCAGCGTGCCCAGCACCACCAGCTGCAGCAGCATCGAGGTCCAGCTCAGATAGGTGGCGCGCTTCTGGCTGGTGGCGGCGATGCGGGTACGTTCGGCCAGCAGCGCATGTTCGTCGGCCAGCACCTGGTCCAGCAGGCCGGCAATCTGCACGCCTTTGATCTGTTCGAACAGCTCGGCCTGTTGCCCGGCCGGCGCGGTGGACAGGCTGCGGAACAGCGCCAGCCGGCGCTCGACCACTTCCTGCAACTGGCCCAGTCGCCGCTGCTGGTTGGGGTTGTCGACCGTCAGCCGGGTAATCGTTGCCAGCCCCGGTTTGATGTTGCGACTGCCTTCGCTGATGCGCTTGTTCAACAGTGGATTGTCGGCGTCGCGCTGCAGCGCCTGTTGCAGCAGCGCGGCCTCGACATCGCGTACATCCATCGCCAGGGTCTTGACCGCTGCTTCAACCTGATAGGTGTGCGAGACCGCCTTGGCGGCATCCAGGGTGTCCCGGGCCAGGTTCATCGACAACAGATGCGGCAGGATGACGATCAGGAACAGTGCGACAACGACGGTTGGCAGGTACCAACGCTTGCCCAGGGCTTTCAGTAACGCTTCCGGCATGGCTTCCCCAAAAGTGGCGCGTCCGGGTGCGTCGCCGCCCCCATCGAATGTGACATGGTCATATTACTCTCAATCACATTTTCTGTGAGAACTGGACATTCATGTTTTGCTCCGCTGGCGGCCTCGCTGGCGTGATGAAGGCGTGAAGGTGGTGGATGCCCACCACCGGCCTTCACGGCCCGGCGACGACGCTGACGCGAAACACCAGATCTGTTCAGCTTGGCGCCGCTTGCACACATCAAGACCACATCGCCGGGTCGAAGCTGGCCGCACGCAGAAGGAGCGGGGGCAAGCCGATGAACACGTTGTTTTCAGGATTCTTCATCACGCTGGGGCTGGGTATCGGCTCGGTCATATCTTCGTTGTCGGCCACCGCCGCTGACGGCTGGAATGGCGGCCAGCTGGATGGGGTGAACGCACCCCGGGTAGCCAGCCAGGACGCCGGGCTGCCGACGCCGCCGGAACTGCGCCGTTCCGAATCACAGGCACTGGGCATCATGCTGGCCCTGAGCCACCACGAACGCGAAGTGGCCCAGGCCATCAGCGCCAGCCACAACCCGCAATTGCAGCAGACGGTCGCCCGCCACATGCAACAGCACCAGCAGCACATGCAGGAGCTGGAGACGCTGCCGGTCGATCTGGATTCGGATGCGACCCGCGACCTGTGGCTGACCGCCGCCAGTGAGGAAGCGGTGATTGGCATGCAGGACGAAGGTGATCGCGATGGTGCCTATCTGCAGGCAGCGCTCAAGTGCAACCAGCACGCGCTGGCGGTCATCGACCAGCAGGTGCTGCCGGCGGTGAGCTCGGAACCAGGGCTACGCATGGTCCGGCAGTCGCGCCAGGACACCCTGCAACGGATCAATGAGCTGAAGACCCTGCTGGCCGACAACGACGTGGCGCGGCAGCATGGCAGCTACGCTGATGGCCCGACCGACACCAGCGTGGCCCCGGCCGAGGCGCGGCCGGTGCAGGCGCCGTGAGCACCGGACAGGCACAGGCCGGCCAGCGCTATCGCCGCTTCATCGTGATGGTGCTGGTGTCCACGTTGTTGATGTTCGGCCTGATGTACCTCAACACCTATGCGGCCTCGCACCTGTTCTTCAGCCAGACCCGGATGTGGATGGCGCTGCTGATGGGTGCGGCGATGGCCTTGCTGATGCTGGCCTTCATGCACGGCATGTACAGCAACGGCCGCGCCAATCTGCTGATTGTCGTGGTCTGCCTGCTGACGTTCGGGGTTGCGCTATGGCTGGTGAGAAGCCAACGCACCGTCGACGACGTGGCGTACATGAAAGCGATGATTCCGCATCATTCCATTGCCATCCTGACCAGTCGCCGGGCGCGGATCGTGGATCCGCGCGTGCGTGAACTGGCCGACGGCATCATCGCTACCCAGGAGCGCGAGATAGCCAGGATGGAAGCATTGATCGCCGATCTCGAAGACCAGCGCCAGACTGCGACGCAGGCAGCGGAAAAGCGCTGACAGGCCGTTGCGCCAGGGATCAATGCCAATGGTTGCCACAGGCACGACAGGACATCCGGCTGGCGCGGGCAGGGAAAGGCGCTGAAGCGACCAGACAGGTGGCGACCGCGAGCAGCTTCTGCGTCAGCGGCACCGCAGCGGCAATCTGCAACGAGCCGCAGGCCGGGCAGGTATCGGCCCGGCTGGGGTCATCTGCCAGGAATGCCTGTTCCAGGACACCGGCATGGTAGTCGTCGATCAATGCCGCGGCCTGTTCCCGGAATGCCAATGGCACCTGCAGTGCGACCCCGCCCAACGCCATCGACATCGGCCAGTTGGCGACCACGTGCTGATCGCCGGCGACGCTGGCGGGAATCCCCTCGGCAAGCAGCAGCCCGCGCAGTATGTAGGCCTCCCAAGGATCGATGTATCGTCCGATGATGATGAGCATCTGTGAATCGAATCCTGATTGGAATGATGATTATCGCCAAGGCCGCAGGTTGCATGTGCTGGTCACGATCAGTGCGCCTCCGAGCAGGGTGAAGCCGATGATCGGGATCGCCGCATACATGCCTGTGTAGGTGATACCCCTCAGCTTGAATAGCGGGATACCTGTTGCCAGCCAGCGCAGCGACGCTGAACCTCCCATCAGGAAAAGCAGACATCCTCCGAACAGGAGCATCCATTGCGTACCGCGCGTGGGCTTGTCCATGGTCGACCACATTCGTATGGCTGCCCGTCAGCCGAAGATGAGCTTAGTATACTGACGACGTGCTCCGGTAACCAGGAAGATGCCGCCGTTGGCGGCTACGCCGACGCATCACGCATATGCACCAGCCCCCAGCCGTGGCCATCCGGATCGACAAAACTGTGCGAATACATGAAGCCATCGTCTTCGGACTGGTCGTAGCTGGAACCGCCGGCCGCGAGTGCCCTGGCGACCAGTTCATCCACCTCGTCGCGGCTCTGGCAGGTCAGGGTCAGCAGGACTTCGACCGCCTGGCGCGTATCGCATACCTGCTTGGGGGTGAAGTCGCGGAAGCGGGCATGCGACAGCAGCATGACGATGACCGTGTCGCTGACGACGATGCAGGCGCCACCTTCACCGCTGAACCGTGGATTGCGGGAAAAACCCAATGCTTCGAAGAAGGTCGCTGACCTGGCCACGTCGGTGACGGGAAGGTTGATGAAGATTTTCCTGTTCATGGCGTAGCCTCTATGGGTGTTCGCTGGATCGGTTGGACTGGATGGCGGGCAGGCGTCCATGCCCTGATGCAATGACGCACCAGCCACGCCTGGATCGACATTTCATGCGCAGCGCTTTGAATGGTTCCGCGCGCAGCGGGGGCCGACACCGGGCAGGCTGGGGTAACCACGGCATGGCGCGATATCGCGTGCAGTAACCACCGCAGGGCGCTACGCCCGCTCATGACGCAGGCGATGGCGGCCGGCTGGCCGGTCCGGCCTCCAGCGGCAACGGCAGCTCCGCCGCGCGTGCCTGCAGCATCCGTTCGATCCGCGCGTCCACCCATGGCCGCTCGGCGGGTGCCGCCCGTAGACGTATCTCGTCGGCCAACGCCTGGAACTGCGGCCAGAACGCGGCCGGATGCGGCGCGCTGGCCAGCCATGGCACCAGCGCGGCTTCCAGCTGCGCCAGCTGATCCGCCAATGGCCGGCGGCCGGGCATCAATCGACCGCCGGATACTCGATGCGGACGTGGTGGACGTGGCCGTCATCGAGCAATGGGATGTCGCCGTCGGCGCTGGCTTGTTCATCCACCCAGACCTGCTGCGTGGCATGGTCACCGGGACGCAGCTCGATCAGGTACACCGCCTGGCCGTGGCGATACTGCAACTGATAGCCGTCGCGCCATGCAGCCGGCACCCGCGGTCGCACCCGCAGGCGATCGCCGATGCGCTCCAGACCCAGCAGTGATTCTGTCAGCAGGCGATACATCCAGCCGGCCGAGCCGGTGTACCAGGTCCAGCCACCGCGTCCGACATGCGGGGCCACCCCATAGACGTCGGCGGCCATGACGTAGGGCTCGACCTTGTAGGTGGCAAGCCGGTCGGCGTCGTCGCCATGGTTGACCGGATTGATCATGCGGGTCAGTTCCCATGCGGTGGCGCTGTCGCCCATCTCGGCGAAGGCCATCGCCGTCCACACCGCGGCATGGGTGTACTGGCCGCCGTTCTCGCGCACGCCCGGGACATAGCCACGGATGTAGCCGGGGTCCTTGGGGGTCTTGTCGAATGGTGGATCCAGCAGCTGGATCAGGCCGGCGTCGCGCTTGACCAGGTACTTGTCGAGCGAGGCCATCGCGGTACGCACCCGTTGCGGATCACCGGCGCCCGACAGCACCGCCCAGCTCTGCGAAATGGAGTCGATGCGGCACTCGTCGCTGAGGTGCGAGCCGACCGGCGTGCCGTCGTCGAACCAGGCGCGCCGGTACCATTCGCCATCCCAGGCATGCTGGTGCAGGTTGTCGCGCAGGGTGGCGGCGCTGCTGCGGCAATAGTCGGCCACTTCAGCGTCGCCTTGTGCCTCGGCCACGGCGATGAACTGGGTCAGGGTCTGGTACAGGAAGAAACCGAGCCAGACGCTTTCGCCCTTGCCGGCATCGCCAACCCGGTTCATGCCGTCGTTCCAGTCGCCGCTGCCCATCAACGGCAGTCCCTGCTGCCCGAGCAGCTCGGTGCCGCGTTGCAGCGCCAGCACGCAGTGCCGGTACAGCGTGGCCTGCTGGTGCGAGGTGGTTGGCATGTCGTAATACGACTCTTCGTCGGCATTGACCGGGCGGCCTTCGACAAAGCGCACGCTTTCGCCCAGCACCGAGCGGTCGGCGGTCACCTGCAGGTAGCGACTGGTCGCCAGCGGCAGCCACAGGTAATCGTCGGAGCAGCGGGTACGCACGCCGCGGCCCTGCGGCGGATGCCACCAGTGCATCACGTCGCCCTGCGGGAACTGGTGCGCGGCGCTGGCCAGCAGGTGTTCGCGGGTCAGCTCCGGCGCGGCGTGCACGCTGGCCATGGTGTCCTGCAGTTGATCGCGGAAACCGAACGCGCCGCCGGACTGGTAATAACCACTGCGGGCGATGTAGCGGCAGGCCAGGGTCTGGTACATCAGCCAGCCGTTGACCAGCATGTCGACGCTCGGCTCCGGGGTGCTGACCTTGATCTTGCCGAGCACGTGCAGCCAGTGGATGCGCACGCTGTCCAGTGCGTCGTGGGCCAGCTGCACGCCGCGGCTGCGCAGCGCAAGGCGCTGGGCCTCGCCGGCATTGGTGGCCATGCCCAGGCGGAACACCAGCTCGTGGCAGCGCTGGCCGTTGTCGGCGGCCAGCTCCAGCGGCACCTGGATTGCCGCGCACGGGTCCATCGCCACCCCGCAGCGCCCGGACAACTTCTGCCGGCGCAACGCCGCCGGTTGCGCCAGGCTGCCATTGCGGCCGATGAACTCGGCGCGGTCGCAGGTGAAGCTGCGGCTGCCGGCATCGACGTCGAAGAACGCGGTGCGGCCTTCGAACTCGATGTTGTACGGATTGCGCGCGGTCAGCAGCCCGGTCTGGCTGTCGCATTCGGTCAGCACGTGCATCTGGTTTTTCGCGCGCAGATCACCCAGCACCCATTCGACGTAGCCGGTGGCACTGATGCGGCGGGCGCGGCCGGAATGGTTGCGCAGCCGCAGCGCCGAATACTTGACCGGGTCTTCCAGCCCGACATAGACCCACAGCTCGCTGGCGATGCCATCTTCGATGTGTTCGTAGACGCTGTAACCGAAGCCGTGGCGGGTGCGGTAGGCGCCGCTGCCGGGGCAGGGCAGTGGCAGCGGTGACCAGACCTTGCCGGTCTCCTCATCGCGCAGGTAGAACGCTTCGCCGCTGGTGTCGCTGACCGGGTCGTTGTGCCACGGTGTCAGCCGCAGCTCGTGTGCGTTCTCGAACCAGGTATAGCCGGTCGAGCTCTCGCTGACCACGCTGCCGAGCATCGGGTTGGCCAGTATGTTGGACCACGGTGCCGGGGTCGGCTGGCCGGGCCGCGATACGGCGATGTATTCGCGACCGCTGGCGGCGAACGCACCGATGCCGTTGTCGAACAACTGCTGCGTTTCGACCGGTTCGAATGGCCACGGGTCCTGGTCTTCGCCCAGTGCGACCGCTGGCGGCAGGCCCAGCAGCGGATCCTCGGCTGGCGCGCTGCCGGCATCGACCGTGTCCACGTTGTCGGCAACGCTGATGCGGGGTGTCTCGGCCACCTCCAGCAATGGCGGCAGATCGCGTTCCGGTGCCAGCCGCTTGCCGACCTGGCTGGCCAGGCTGCCCTGCTTGTCGCTGATGATGGCGCGGGCGACGGTGCTGAGCAGGATGCGATCTTCCTGGGTCAGCTGCTGCGCCGGGCGCACGAAGATGCCGCCCGGACGATCCAGCAGGGTGGCTTCGGGATCCGTGGCGATCATGCCCAGGATCTGATCCTGCAACTGCTGGCGATAGCCGGTCTGGCTTTCGTTCCAGATCACCAGATCCACGCGCAGGCCCTTCAATCGCCAATAGGCGTGTGCCTGCACCAGCTGGCGCACCAGTTCGATGTTCTCGGCATCGGAGATCTGCAACAGCAGGATCGGCAGATCGCCGGAGATCGCATGGCCCCACAGCCCGGACTGGCCACGCCGGTTCTGCAGCAGGATCTCGCTGTCGGCGCGCATCGACGGATGCGTGTACAGCATCAGGCTGGCCAGTTGCTCGTAGATCTGGGCATCGGTCTGGCTGGCATTGATCTGGCGACGAATTACCTGACTGTGGGTCCAGGCCAGATCGAACACCCGGTCGGCGAGGCGGCGGTCGCGGTATTTGTCGACCAGGGCGCTGCAGGCGGCGCGGTCAGGACCAGTGCCGTAGACCATGTCGATGGTCGCGGTCTGCTCCGGCTTGAGCTCGATCCGGGTGCGGATGGCGACAATCGGGTCGAGCACCGAACCGCTGGTATTGGACAGCGCCTCCAGTTCATCCAGTGCCAGCGGATTGCGCGGGGTGCGGCCGCGGCCGAGGAAGCGCGCGCGATCGGTTTCATAGGACATCGACTGCACGTCGGCATCGTGCACCGCCACCAGGTGGAACATCCATGGCGGCACTTCGTCATGCGAACGCGGCCGCCGGGTGCACATCAGTGCCTGTTTGGCGGCGACGATCTCGGTCTGCACGAAAAGATTGCTGAAAGCCGGATGCAGCTCGTCGGCGATGGCCGGGGCCAGCACCACTTCGGCGTAGGTGGTGATCTCGATCACCCGCGTGCGCCGCGAACGGTTGCTGATCCGCAAGCGGCGCAGCTCGATGTCGTCCTCGGGCGAGATGGCGATCTCCAGATGGCTGTCGAAGGCGCGGTTCTTGCAGCGGAACTCGGCCTTGGCATCGGTGAAGATGGCTTCGTACTCGTCGGTGTCGACGCAGGTGGGCTGATAGGCCGCCGACCAGCTGTCGCCGCTGTACACGTCGCGCAGATAGCACCAGATGCCCCACGGGTCGCGGGTGCTGTCTTCGCGCCAGCGGGTCAGCGCCATCTCATGGATGCGGCTGTAGCCGCCACCGGCACTGGTCAGCATGCCGTGGTAGCGGCCATTGGACAGCAACTGCACCGCTGGCCGGCTGGGGCTGGGCGAGCGCATCACCCGCAGCTGCATTTCCGATTCGTTCTGGGCCAGGTTGGGCGCCTGTGCTTCGGTCTCGTGCGGATGGAACACGCCGGTGTGCGGAATGCGTTCCTGCAACAGCAGCAGGGTGGCCTGGAATTCGGCGTCGGCGGTGAAGCGCTTCTGCATCGGCTGCTGGCACAGCAGGTAATCCAGGGCCAGGAAGCCCATGCCCTGGTGATGGGCCATGAACGAACGGATCAACGCGTATTCCTGTCCCGGCGGCACCCGCGCCGGGGTGTAATCGACTGCTTCATACATGCCATAGCGGCCACTGAAGCCCAGCGTGTGCAGCCGTTGCAGGTTCTCGCAGGCTGCGCGCGGCGCGACCATCAACGCCATCATCGTCGCGTACGGCGCTATCACCACGTCCTGGCTCAGGCCGCGCTTCAGGCCCAGTCCGGGCGTGCCGAAGGCGCGGTACTGGTAGTTGAGGCGGCTGTCGACGGTGTTGTAGCCGGACTCGGATACGCCCCACGGGATGCCCTGGCGTTCGCCGTGCGCGATCTGCGCTTCGACCGCATGCTGCGAGGTCTGGTCCAGCAGCGTGTCCGGATAGCTGGGCATCACCAGTTGCGGCATCAGGTACTCGAACATCGAGCCGCTCCACGACAACAGCGTGGCATCGCCGTTGACCTCGGTCAGCAACCGGCCCAGTGCAAACCAGGTGTCCTGCGGCAACTGGCCTTGGGCGATGGCGACGAAACTGCACAGGCGGGCCTCGGAAGCCAGCAGATCGTAGTGGGCTTCGTCCAGGCGCCGCTCGTCGACGTTGTAGCCGATCGACAACAGCTTGCGGCCGCGGTCATACAGGAACCCATACTCCATCAGCGACATCTGCCCGGCCAGGTGCGCCAGCCGCTCCAACTGGTGGATGCGTTCGCGGGCGCGGGTCCGTGCCAGCGGATGCCCGGCCAGGTCCTTGATCTGGCGCAGGCTGGGGATGCGTGATTCGGCCACGCTCTCGGCGGCCGCGTCGGTGGCGGTGTCTTCCAGCCACGGGGCCAGATGGCGGATTTCACGCAGCGCGTGCTGCGCCTGTTCGCGCAGCGCGCGCAGCCAGTAATGCGGGCTGCTGGCATCGTCGTGCAGCAGGCTGGGCGGGAAACTTTCCTGCAACCGGGCGCATTGCAGTTCGATCGCCGACAGCACGGCCAGAGCCTGGCCCAGCGTCTGTGGCGGTTGCACGGCGGCGTCATCAATCCGCGCGGCTATTGCCTCCAGCGCCTGGCGCATGGTCTGGTCCAGCCAGTCGCTGTTGTGCACGGTTTCGCGCAGCAGGCCACAGGCGTGGGCCAGCCCGGTCATGGTGCTCGCCGCCAGCACCGGCGCGTCGACCAGCGCCAGTAGACCCTGGCGCAGGGTCAGCAGATGGCCGGCCAGATTGCCGCTGTCGACGGTGGAGATGTAGCGCGGCGGCAACGGCGCCAGGGTTTCGGTGTCGTACCAGTTATAGAAATGGCCGCGGTGGCGGGGCAGGGCCTCCATCGTCGCCAGCGTCGCGCTGGTGCGCTGCATGACCCCATCCACCTGCAGGTAGCCGAAGTCATACGCCGACAGGTTGGCCAGCAGCGACAGGCCGATATTGGTGGGCGAGGTGCGGCGGGCGACGACCAGCGAAGGGTGTTCCTGGATGTTGTCCGGCGGCAGCCAGTGATCCTCATCGCGCAGGTAGACCTCGAAGAACGCCCAGGTCCGTCGCGCCAGCCGGCCGAGAAATGCGGTCTGCTGTTCGGACAGATCGGCGGTGCGCGCCTGCGGTGGCTGGCCCAGCCAGGCCATCAGCCACGGCGCCAGCATCCACGCCAGGGTCAATGGTGCGGCCACTGCCAGCGCCTGCGGATTGAAGTGCGCCACCGCGACCAGTGCCAGCACCGCCAGCAATGCCGAAGGCAGCATCCCGACCAGCTCGATGTTGCCGCGCTGGCCAAGCCGTCGTTCGACCTCGCTGGAAGGATCCCATTGCAACAGGTGGCGGCGACTGACCAGCAGTCGCCACAGGGTGCGCGTGATCGCGGCGGCACTGAACAGTGCTTCGTACGGCAGGCAGGCGAGGTTGATCAACGCCTGCTGCAATTGCCGCGCGACTGCCTTGCCCACCTGCAGCAGGTGGGTTTCCAGGGTCATGTCTTCGGGCTTGACGAAGGTGTTGCGCAGCGCCGGCACGATCGCCGGCAGCAACAACAGGCTCAACAGCCACAAGGTCCAGGTCAGTGGATGCGGCAACACCAGCCAGCCGGCCAGCAACAGGATCAGCGTCGCCGACGGCACCAGGCTGCGGCGCAGGTTGTCCAGCAGCTTGCCGCGCGACAGCCACGACAGCGGATTGGCCTGCCAGCCGTTGCCGGCCATCGGTACCCACGGCAACAACCACGGCAGCAACTGCCAGTCGCCGCGAATCCAGCGCGAGCGGCGCTTGACGTCGGTGGCATAGCGCGAGGGATAGTCCTCGAACAGGCGGACATCGCTGACCAGCCCGGCGCGCGCATAACAGCCTTCCAGCAGATCATGGCTGAGGATGGCGTTTTCCGGGAAGCGGTTGTCCAGCGCGTGTTCGAAGGCGTCGACATCGTAGATGCCCTTGCCGATGAACGATCCTTCGCGGAACAGATCCTGGTACACGTCCGAGACCGTGCGGGTGTACGGATCAATCCCCGGTTCGCTGCCGAACAGGCGGGCGAAGCGGGTCAGCCGGCCGCCGCTCATGCTGCTGCCGATGCCCGGCTGCAGGATGCCGTAGCCGCGGGTGACCACGTTGCGGGTCTCATCGAAGCGGGCGTGGTTGAGCGGATGCGCCAGGGTGCCGACGAATTCGCGGGCGGCGTCACGCGGCAGCCGGGTGTCGCTGTCGAGGGTGATCACGTAACGCACGTTGGCCAGCACTTCGGTGTTGCCGACCACGCGCATGAAGTCGTCACCGGCGGCGGCATTGCGCTGCCGGTGCTGGCGCAGCAGCGCGTTCAGCGCCGCCAGCTTGCCGCGCTTGCGTTCGTGGCCCATCCAGGCCCGTTCCCGCGGGTTCCAGCGCCGTGGCCGGTGCAGCAGGAAGAAGCGCTGGCCGTGCTCGGGGTCATAGCGGGTGTTGAGGTTGGCGATCTGGCGGCTGGCGTAGTCCAGCAGGGCGTCGTCGCCGGGCATGGTCTCCTCGCTGGCATCGAGGAAATCACTGAGCAGGGCGAAATGCAGGTGCGCATCGCGGTTGGCCAGATAACGTACCTCCAGCCCCTCGACCAGCGCGTCGATGCCATCGGTGCTGCCGAGCATGCACGGTACCGCCACCAGCGAACGCGATTGCGCCGGGATGCCTTTGCTGTAATCCAGCCGCGGCAGTGGACGCGGGGTAACCAGGATGGTTGCCAGCCAGTTGACCAGGGCGATCGCCAGCTCGCTGAACGTCACCACCGACAACAGCGCCGCCAGCGCAAAAGCCCACAGCGGCCAGCCCAGCCCGGCCAGCTGCGCCAGCAGGATCGCGCTGGCAGCCACGGTCAGCATGGCGATCGGCGTCAGGTACGCCCATAGCGGCAAGCGCTGCGGGCTGGTATGGGCGACCCTGCCTTGTGGAGATGCAGCGGCAACCGCCTGCTTGAGCTGCTTCAAGCCGTCATCGATCAGGTAATAGCCGACATGTGCGTGCAGCGGGTCGGACCGGTGCTGCCCGGCCAGTTGCCGGGCCAGTGCCGCCACTTCGGGTTCGGCCACGCCGCTGCGCTTGGCCAGTTTTTCGACCATGTGCCGGTAGACATCGCGGGTGTTGAAGTCCATCAGCGAATAGGTGCCGGCCGGATCCTGGCGCAGTTCGGCATCGACCTGGCTCATGGTTTCGACAAACTCGCGCCAGTCCATGTTGGCCAGGAAACGCATGCTGTGGATGCTGTTGCTGATCGAGACCTGGTCGGCGGCCTGCTGCTGGTTTTCCGCGTAGACCAGATCCTTGATGCTGTGGCCGCTTTCGGTGACCCAATGTTCAACCCAGGCCAGCGGCATCGACAGCACCGCGCCGCCGCCCTGCAGGTTGCGGGTCAGTTCGGCGACGAACGTGCCCGACAGTGGCGGATTGGAACGCGCCATGTCGGCGACCACCAGGACCATGTCGCGTGGGCTGTCGAGGGCGGCGCGATTGAGCGCGCGCGCCCATTCCATCGCCGAGCGCTGCTCACCGGCGTCACGCATCACCCGCGAGGCGACCCGGCGCAGGTTGTCGATCAAGGCCAGTCGCAACATGATCGGGATCGCCCACAGTTCACCCAGCCGCAGCGGGCTGACGTCCTGGTAGGCGGAGACGAAACGGCTGATGCTCTGCGCGTCGATACGGCCATCGCCGTGGGCAATCACTTCCTGGGCGAGGTCGTAGACCCGCGGCAGGCCGGCAAACGGGCCGCTGTCCAGGCAGGGCAGCTCGCGGCTGTAATGCTTGGGCAGATAGCGGCGGGCGGTGCGGATCTGTTCTTCAACCAGATAGAAGTTGTCCAGCAGCCATTCGCCGGCCGGGGCGATGCGCAGGTCCTGGCGCACCAGCGAGGTGAGCAGGCTGCAGGCCGAATCCAGCAGCACCTCGTTTTCCTTCAACCGCCCCAGCAACTGGTCGGGGCAGGGCCGGGCGGCGATGGTGTGGGCACGGGCCAGTGCCCGGCCGCGGTCCTCCATCTGCTCGCTGCTCAGCAGGGTCGCCCGCAACGGGGCTTCCAGCGCCGGCGCCTTGCGCATGGCGGCGCGCCCCCATCGCCACAATCGACGACGCAATCTCAACCAACGACTCAGAATCCGCCACGCGTTAGGCATTCGCCATCCTGTCCTGTAGAGGTGTGGTGCAGTGCATCATGGCACTGTCGGTGCCAGTGGCGGGTGAAATCCGGCCCGATGCTTCACCCGCTCATGACCGTATCTGTACCAGCATCCTTGCATTCCCCATGTAAAGGAGCGTTCCGTGGCAACCACGCGCAAACCGCCGGCCAAGGCAGCCGGCAAGCCGTCCGCCAAGCGCACCAGCGCCCGCCAGAAGCAGCTGCAGGACCAGGCTGGAACCGCCAACGCCAAGGCCGCCAAGCCGACGCCGCCGAAGAAGAAGCCGGTGCAGGCGGGTGCCCGCAGGCAGCCCGAGCCACCGATGTCGGCCCAGCACCTGGCCAAGCCCGGCAAGGAAAAGGATCTGGACCTGGCGCCGCGCTACCTGGCCGCGGACTATGCCGGCAGCGGCAAGCTGGAAGGCAGGCGCGCGATCATCACTGGCGGCGACTCGGGCATCGGCCGCGCGGTGGCGGTGCTGTTCGCGCGCGAAGGCGCCGATGTCGCCATCGTCTATCTGGATGAGGATGAAGACGCCCGCCAGACCGCCGCCCAGGTCGAGAAGGAAGGTGGGCGCTGCCTGCTGATCGCCGGCGACGTGCGCGACTCGGCGTTCTGCGATCGCGCGGTCAAGCAGACCGTCAAGCAGTTCGGCGGCGTCGACATCCTGGTCAACAACGCCGCCTTCCAGCAGCACGTCGCCCGGCTGGAAGACCTGCACGATGACCAGATCGAGGAAACCCTGCTGACCAACATCGGCGGCTACCTGCACATGGCGCGCGCGGTGCTGCCGCACCTGGAGCAGGGCGACTGCATCATCAATACCGGCTCGGAGACGGCGCTGTTCGGCAGCAAGGAACTGCTGGATTACTCGGCGACCAAGGGCGCCATCCACGCCTTCACCAAATCGCTGGCCAGCCAGCTGCTGCCGCGCGGGATCCGGGTCAACGCAGTGGCACCGGGGCCGGTATGGACCCCGCTCAATCCCGCTGACCGCAAGGCCAGGGACGTGGCCAGGTTCGGCGCCGACAGCGACATGGGCCGGCCGGCGCAACCGGAGGAACTGTCACCGGCGTACGTGTTCCTGGCCTCGCCGGTGATGTCGTCCTACGTCAATGGCGTGGTGCTGCCGGTGATGGGCGGACCGCGCGGTTGACGCAGGTGGCGTGCTCACGGCCTCCGTATCCGGATGATGCAGAGGCCGCGGCCAGCCAGCGTGGTCAGAACCGGTAGCTCCAGCGCAGCCGCACGCTGCGCGGCTCGAACACGTGGTAGTGCAGGTTATGGACCCCTTCGGCCGGCTCGCCGGGCAGGTGCGCGCGGACTAATTGCAGCAGTGCCGCCCTGGATGTTGATCAATTCGCATAGAGATCTACGCCTCACTGCGCCGGCAACATTCCGTGTTCAACCATGCGGCGCGCACGTGGGTGAGCTGGATCGCGGGGCAGGCACCCGCCAGAGATGCTCGGCATGCTCGTCATCACCGACATAGAACGCAATGCGCCCGTCCTGCTCGCGACGGAGTGTGGGGCTGAACTGGATGCGGTGGATTTCGCCGCCCTTGCCGATGAAACGCATTTCACCGCCGCAGACGAAATTGGAGCCGGGCTCCGGTTGCAGTGCGCCACAGTTCAATGGTGAGGATTCGGCGCGGATCAGCTGCTTGACCCTGGGCTGGAAGAGTCCTTGGTCGGCCAATTCGCAGAAATAGTCCGCGATGCTGGAACGCATCTCGGCCTGTGAGGGCATCCACGCCGGACATTGGGATGCATCGCCTATGCAACTGCTGCCCGGGGCGTTGGAGGCAGCCGGTGTCGACGATGCCGCCAGTGCCATCGAGAACGGCAGCAGGCAGGCTGCGGCGGCAAGCGGTAGGCGAGCATAATTGAGCATGCATATTCCAGTCAGTTGAGTGGCGGCATGTTAACTCACGGCTTACTGCCCTCCATCCAACTGAAGCTGCCAGCTGTTGCGATGTGCGCGCATGGCAGCAGCAATCAGGCCGTGCATGGCGCGGCAACGACGAGATGATGTCGATGGCTCGCGCCAGGCAACCGTGACTGTGACCTGCTGACGCCGCCGTTGTACAGAAGAGGAAGCGCGACCGCCGGCGGTGCGGCCGCAAAGTTCGCTCAACGTGGCGACTGCGGCACCTTGCGCAGCTGGCGGATGTCGTAACCGAGGGCGGCGATGCGTTCGACCGCCTGCTGGTAATCGGCATCAGAGACCTGCGGGGTGCGCGCCATGTACCAGACGTAATCGCGCTTGCTGCGGCCGACGATGGTCTGTGAATAGTCCGCGTCGACCCAGGCAATCACGTATTCGGCCTGGATCGGCCAGACGAACTGCATGCTCCACAACGCGCCGTTGCCTTGTTGCTCGACCCGGCCAATCGGATGCATCGTTTTGAGCGGGGCGTCGAAGCTGCCCTTGCGATAGCTGAAGGTGGTCTGGATGCGGCCATCCGGGCGTTGCCGGTAGGACTCCAGCGCGTCGTAAGCCTCGCGTTCCGGCCACGACGGGATGTGCGCGATGACATACCAGTCGCCCATGAAGCGTGGCACATCGACCGCCGGCGGACGCGGCAGCGGGCGGGTCGAGTGGCTGCTGCAGGCGCTGGCGAGCAAGGTCAGGGCGAGCAGGGACAGCAGGTGGACAGTGCGCATGGGGCCTCCATCAGCGTGGACGGAACAGGTAATGGGCGACCAGCCACTGCTGGCCATCGTCGTAACCAAACAGTTCGGCGCAGGCCATCCAGAACATGCGCCAACGCTGCCACCAGATATCGGCGGCATCGCCATAGGTGGCCTGCAGGACCGGCATCAGCTGATCGCGTTGGCGGTCCTGGTTGGCCAGCCAGTGGTTGGCGGTGCGCTGGTAGTGGCTGCCTTCCAGCAGCCAGCGCTGCTGCAGCTGCAGGTCGTGCTGGAAATGCAGCAGGGTGTCGGCGGCCGGCATCAGTCCGCCGGTGAAGAAGTGCCGGCCCATCCAGTTGTCCTCGCCATCGCTGTCGAACGGATACATCAACGTGCGATGAGCAAAGATGTGCACGAACAGCGCGCCTTGCGGGCGCAGCCAGCCGGCAATGTTGCGCAGCAGGCGGCCGTAGTTGCGCATGTGCTCGAACATCTCCACCGACACGCAGCGGTCGAAGGCCTGCGCCGGCAGATCCAGCTGATTGACGTCGCGGGTGATGACCTGGACGTTGACCAGACCACGTGCCAGGCACTGGGCCTGGATATGCTGGCGCTGGCTGCTGGAATTGGACACCGCGGTGATGTTGGCGCGCGGGAATCGCTCGGCCATCCACAGCGTCAGCGAACCCCAGCCGCACCCCAGCTCGAGGATGTCCTGGCCGTCGGCCAGTTCGGCGCGCTGCGCGTACAACTCAAGCATCGCCAGTTCGGCCTCGGCCAGGGTCTCGTGGCCGCTGCGGTAATAGCAGCTGCTGTATTTCATCCGCGGTCCCAGGCAGGCCTGGAAGAACGCCGCCGGTACTTCGTAATGCTGGCGATTGGCGGCATCGACGTGCAACGCCAGCGGACTGCCGGCCAGTTCGGCAATGCGTTCGCTGAAGATCCGCGACTGCCGGGCCAGGCCGCCGTCGGACTCTTCGCGCAATCGCTGCGCACACAGGCGACGGATACCCCAGCGCAGCACGGCATCGGGAATCCAGCCGCGTTCGGCAGCGCCGAGCAGGCCGGGTTCGGTGGCCGGCACGGCCGTCGTCGGGATTGCGGTGCTCATGGATCAGCTCCTGGTTCGGAAGGTGTGCGTGGAAACCACGGGAACAACATCGAGGTGCTGCGCTGGTAGCGCCGATAATCCTCGCCGCGGCTGCGCAGGGCCTGTTTTTCGGTGTAGGGCACGCCACTGAGGTAGCGCAGGAACAGGTACATCAGCAGCGGGCCGCTCCACGCCAGCCACCACCACGGCGACCCCGCCGCCAGCAGCACGTAGGTAAACCAGTGCAGCCATTCAAAGAAGTAATTGGGATGGCGCGAGTAGCGCCATAACCCGGTCCGACAGGTACGGCCGCGATTGGCCGGGTTGTTGCGGAAGCGCGCCAGCTGGCGGTCGGCGACCGCTTCGCCGATCACGCTGGCCAGCCATACCAATATCGCTGCCACCAGCCAGCCCCAGCCGTCGTCGTCGGGATTGGCGGCAACCGCGGCAAATGGCAGCGCGAACAGCACGATCAACAGCGCCTGGGCCTGGAAGAACGCGAAGATCTTTCCCTGATGGCCGTGCCAGTGCTGGCGCAGGTACTGGTAACGGCCATCTTCGTCTTCATGGCTCACCCGTCGCCACAGATGCAGGGCCAGGCGCGTACTCCAGCTGCCGGCCATCAGCGCCAGCGCGACCCGCGGCAGCACCGCGCCTTCGCCGAAGATGGCCAGCAACAGCGCCGCCACCCCCAGTCCTGCCGCCCACAGCACATCGACGATGCCGATATTCTGATGACGCTGCTGCCAGTGCCAACCCCAGGCCATCGACAGCAGCGCATACAACGCAACCCAGGCCAGCGCGATCATGGGTGTGCATCCGCTGTGTCGAGTGCGGGCGGGGCCGTGCGCGACCAGCGTCGCGCGGCGGCCGCCAGCAATGGCAGTACCAGCGCCCAACCAATGCCAAGCAGCAGTATTCCTCGCCATGTCGGTGCCGCGAACTGCACCGCATCCCAGCCGCGCGCCGCCGACAGATAGGCCAGCGGCGCCAGCAGCAGACCGAACAGGCTGGCCAGCCACGCACGCCGCTGCAGGAACGCCATCGAGGTGGTCAGTGTCATCGCGAATGCCGCCCACAGCGCCAGGATCCATGGCGGTGGCAACGGCCCCGGCACGCTTGCCGCATAGACGACAAGACCGCTGCCGGCGGCGACGCCATCGACCACCGCGCCGCAGGCCAACGCCAGCCACAACAGCCGCAGTTCGACCCGTGGCCTGGGCGCACCGGCTAGCTGGCTGGCGATATACAGCGCGGCGGCCAGCAATGCCGGCCATTGCAGGCCGCGTCCGGCGCCAATTACCGCGCACAACCAGACCAACTGGTTGCCGAGCAGGTTGATCCAGAACCGGTGCATGTCAGCCCGCCAGTGCCGGTCGATGGCCGGGGCGTGCCAGCAACAACTGCGACACGCCGATCGAGCGTTCAAGGAAACCGCCTTCGCAATACGCCAGATAGAACTCCCACAACCGCGCGAAGCGGTCATCGAAACCTTGTGCGCGCACCGCCACATGCTGGGCCAGGAAACGCTGGCGCCAGGCACGCAGGGTCAGCGCATACGACTGGCCGAAGTCCAGCTGGCCGATCAATTGCAGATCGCTGGCCCGGGTCTTGGCCGCCATGATCGCATTGAGCGAAGGGATGAAGCTGCCCGGGAATACGAAGCGCTTGATGTAATCGACGCTGCGCAGGGCCTGCCGATAGCGATGGTCCTCGATGGTGATCGCCTGCAGCATGGCCAGGCCATCGGGCTTGAGCAGGCGTTGCAGGGTGGCGAAATAAGTGTCGAGGAATTCAGCGCCGATCGCTTCGATCATTTCGATCGACACCAGTTTGTCGAACTGGCCATCCAGATCCCGGTAATCCTGCATCAGCACGCTGACGCGCTGGTTCAACCCGGCCTGCTCGACGCGTGCCTGCGCCAGTGCGTGCTGCTCGGCCGAGATGGTGGTGGTGGTCACGTGGCAGCCGTAATGGCGTGCCGCATGCAGGGCAAAACCGCCCCAGCCGGTACCGATCTCGACCACGCGATCACCCGGCTGCAGGTCCAGTTGCTGGCAGATGCGATCGAGCTTGCGCGTGGATGCCTGTTCCAGCGTTTCGTCTTCGCTGGCGAACAGTGCCGACGAATACATCATGTCCGGCGACAGGAACAGCGAGAAGAACGCGTTGCCGAGATCATAGTGGGCGGCGATGTTGCGACGGCTGCCACGCCGGCTGTTGCGGCGCAGCCGGTTCCAGCCACGCAGCAGCCAGCCGCCCAGCCGCGCCGGACCGCGTTCCATGCCATCCAGCAGGTCGCGGTTGCGTACCAGCAGCCGCACCAGCGCGACCAGATCGTCGCAGCGCCAGTCACCGTTGATATAGGCTTCGCCGGCGCCGACGCTACCCTGGGCGGCGACCTTGCGATAGAACGCCGGGTCAGTGATGGTCACCTTGACCACGGTCGCGGCGGCCGGGTCACCCAGCACGGCCTCACCCAGCGCATCGCATACGCGCAGGCATCCGGCACGCAGTGGCGCCAGCTGTGCCAGCAATCGGCCACGCAGGAAAGCATCGAGCGCGCCGGGGTGGGGTAGCGACAGGGATGGCGTCATTTCGGTCATCTTTGCTCCTTGGCCAGGGCAGGGTGGGTGTGCACGGGATTGCGCTTCAGCCACAGGCGCAATGCATGCCAGTGAATGGCGGCGACCACCTGCGTGGTCATCAACGGGTAATGCAGTAGCACCCGCGCCAGCCCGCGTGCGTCCAGCGGTCGGCGCTGCATCAGCTGAGTCGCATCGAACTGGCGTACGCCGTCGCGCCAGACCTGCATGTGTACGCGCAGGTTCTCGCCGGGTGCATTCAGGCGCCAGTCGTAGCGGCAGTCCATCGCCATGAATGGAGAGACGTGGAAGCACTTGTCGAACTGCCAGCGCCAGCCGTTGCCGTGGCGAACACCATCTTCAACTGGCAACACGTAAGCATGGCGTTCTTTCCAAGGCGTATTGGTGATCTCGGCGACAATGCAATCCAGCTGCTGTCCATCGGCGCGGTAGCAGTAGTAGAAGCTGACCGGATTGAAGACATGGCCGGCGTAGCGCAGATGGGTCAGCAGCCGCACCGGTCCGGTCGGACGTCGCCCCATTACCGCGGCGGCGCGGTCACGCACTGCGTCGGCCAATGGGATCTCCGGATCGCCCAGATAGTCGCTGCGACGGAACTCGGCTAGGTTTGGCCGGTTGATCGACCACAGCCAGCGCCTGTCGAATACCTGCTCAAGCTCATCCAGATCCAGCAGTAGTTGCGCGACCGGATAGCGGAAGGCATGCGCATGCGGATGGTGGCGCCGGTGCAAGACCTTGCCGAAATAGATCGCACTGGCGCTCATGCCGGCACCATCGGCGGCGGTGCCGGCTGCAGGCCGGGCAGGGTTTCGCGTAATGCATCGACCACGTTGCGGGCGCTGCGGATGCCGTCCTCGTGGAAACCCCAGCCCCAGTAAGCACCAGCAAACCAGGTATGGCGGCGTCCCTGGATTTCACGCCAGCGGCGTTGCGCGCGCACGGCGGCGTGATCGTGCACCGGATGGGCGTACTGCAAGCGGCGCAGGATTTTGTCCGGGTTGATCGCTTCGCTGCGGTTGAGGGTGACCACCAGCGGCGTACTGACCGGCAGACCCTGCAGCAGGTTCATGCAGTAGCTGACCGTGCAGGGCGCCCGCGGGTCCCGCGGCACGTGCGCGTTCCACGCCGCCCACGCCTTGCGGTTGCGTGGCAGCAGCGAGGCATCGGTATGCAACACCACCTCATTGGGCTGATAGCGTATCGCGCCCAGCACGGCGCGCTCGCTGGCGTCGGCATCTTCCAGCAGGCGCAGCGCCTGATCGCTGTGGCAGGCCAGGATCACCTTGTCGAAACCCTCAATGCCGGCGGCACTGCGCACCCGCGCACCCCAGGCCAGGCGCTCGATGCCGTAGACCGGGCACTCCAGCCGTTCGCGTACCCGCCAGCGTGCGCGCAGCGCATCGACATAGCGTGCCGAGCCGCCGCTGACCACCCGCCAGGGCGTGCGTCCGCTCATCTGCAACATCTGGTGGTTGGCCATGAACTGGACCAGATAGCGTGCCGGGAATTCCCTGACCTGCGCGGTGGGTGAAGACCACAGCGCCGACGCCATCGGCAGCAGGTGCTCTTCGACGAAGGCGTCACCGAACTGCTGCTCCTGCAGGTACTGGCCCAGGGTCGGGCTATCCGCATCCCGCAGCAACGAGGGTGCGTCACGATAGAAACGACGCAGATCCGCCAGCATTCCCCAGAAGCGCGGTGACAGCAGGTTGCGGCGCTGGCAGAACAGGCCGTCCAGAGTGCTGGCGTTGTACTCCACGCCACTGCGCTGGCTGTGGACCGAGAAACCCATGGTGGTCGGCTGGCTGGCCACGCCCAGTTCATCGAACAGGGCGGTCAGCAGCGGATAGTGCGACTGGTTGAAGACGATGAAGCCGGTATCCACCGCCAGCGCCTGGCCGTCGACCTGCAGCGCGTGGGTGTGGGTGTGCCCGCCCAGGTAATCGTTGGCTTCGAACAGGGTGACCTCGTGCTCACTGTCCAGCCACCATGCACAGGACAAGCCGGCGATACCCGAACCGATGACCGCGATGCGCATCTCAGCTCCTTGCCTTGGCCAGCACCCAGGCCGGGATCGGTTTCAGCCCATGCACCAGCCGCAGCGCCGCCAGCATCCGCAAGCCGTACCAGGTCATGTCGATTTCCCACCAGCGAAAGCCCTGTCGCACCGTGCCCGGGAAGAAGTGATGGTTGTTGTGCCAGCCTTCGCCAAAGGTCAGCAGCGCCAGCCATGGATTGTTACGGCTGTCGTCGGCGGTCTCGAAGCGGCGCGTGCCGTACTGATGGGCCAGCGAATTGATGGTCACGGTCGCATGGAACAGCACCACAGTGGAGATGAAGAAGCCCCAGACCAGCAGCTGCGGTCCATCGGTACCGAGCGCGGGTGCGAACGCCTGCAACGCTTCACCCAGCCCGTACAGTCCGGCGGCCAGCAATAGGGGCACCACCGTATCGTAGCGATCAAGCCAGCGCAGCTCGGCGAAACGCGCCAGATCCGGTATCCGCGCAAAGTCGGTGGCGAAGGCGCCGCGGGTCAGGAACCAGCCCATGTGGCTGCGCCAGAAGCCGGCTTCACGTGGCGAGTGCGGGTCCAGCGCCTGATCGGCATGCCGGTGGTGATGTCGATGATGGGCAGCCCACCACAGCGGGCCACGCTGCACGCTGGCCGCGCCAATCACCGCGAAGGCGAACTGCACCGGCCGTGACGCCTGGAAGGTGCGGTGGGAAAAATAGCGGTGGTAGAAGCCGGTGATCGCGAACATCCGCACTGCATACAACAGCAAGGCCACCGTCACTGCCGTCCAGGAAGCGCCGACCCAGATCACCCCCAGGCAGCCCAGGTGCAGCCCGGCGAACGGCAGCGCCCGCAGCCAGTCAATACGCCGGGCCGCAGCCGGCTCCAGACCGGCATCACTGGCTACCCCGGTATCGAACCAGCGCCGCAAGGTAGGCAGCAGGCGCTGTCTGGTGCCGTTCGGTGACGCTGCGCTCTGCATGCAAGGCTCCCTGTGTCTCGCTTGTCTGGATCTACGCAGCCGGGTGGCGTTTGGATGCAGGCAGTTCATCATTTTTTCGACGCTGCACACTGCGCCACCAGCGGGCGCTGCCAGTCGCGCTGCCGCTGCTGATCGCTGGCGGTGGCAGGTGGCGCCGCGAAACGGACCACCACCTGCGGATAATCGCCGGCCTCATCGCGCAGGTTGCTGGTGCCATTGAACTCCAGCAGGCGCCGGTCGCTGTCCGCATACACCAGTGCCAGCCGCGGTGCGACCGCGCCATACCAGGTGTCCAGCTCCACCTGGATGGCCTGTGCCGGTTGCCCGCGCCAGTCGAGCGCACGTTGGCGTTGCACCTGCACCGGGTAGAAGCGCTGCCGGCCGGGGACCAGGAACGGCAGGGTGATTGCCTTGCCGTCCATCAGTTCCGACCAGTGCCTGCGCACCGCGGCATCGAAACCGGTATCGATTACTGCCTGCGCCGGCAAGGGCAGCTGCCGCTGCCGTGCGCTGGCGCCGCGCTGTTCCGTCCAGTCGATTGCCACGTTGTCGGCGGACACCGTGACGGTAGCCTGCTGGCCGCTGCGGCGGTCCTCCAGCCGGTAGCCGCGCGCCAGCGCGGAGGTTGCCGCTGGCAGCCATTTGCGCGCGAATGGTGCGCCGTCGGGGCAGGTGTACAGCACCCAGTGCTCGCCGGCATCGCCGCCGCGTTGCCAGTGGATTTCCCGGTACAGCGGCCGACCGTCGGCGTTGCTGGCCACACCCTCGCTGCGTTGCAACTCCGTCGCCGCCAGTGTCAGCGGCCAGGCCAGGACCAGGCAGGCAAGCCAGCGGCCGGAACGTCGGGTACGCATGTGTTATTCCGCGGATGGGTTGCTGTTCCTTACGCAGCAGGCAGTGCTTTGGATGCAGCACCGGGCCTGCATCCAAACCGGACGCTGGCACGTAGATACAGCAGGCCACCTTCACCCGAGCCCCTGCCGCAGATGTATCCTGACCCGCGCAAGCCACCTTCCTGCCTCGACAGCGCCCGCACCGTGTCCAGTTCACTGCAACCGACAACCGAGCCGTTGGACTGGGCGCCGGACATGGACGCCGTCGCGCGCCTGCGTGATCGCGGCTGCTTCATGCGCATCTACGATCATTTCATGCCGCGGCTGTGCACCTATCTGCGTGGACTGGGCGCCAGCGAGGCGGTGGCCGAGGAACTGGCCCAGGACTGTCTGCTGCGGCTGTGGCTGCGCGCCGGTGAATTCGATCCTGCCAGGGGCGCGCTCAGCACCTGGCTGTATCGGATCGCGCGCAACCTGCATATCGATCGGGTACGCCGCGAACGTGGCTGGCTGCAGGTGCAGGCCGCCATCGAACAGGCCGCGACCGACGACATGGCCGCTAGCAGCAGTGCCGAGCAGTACGCCGATCAGGCAAGACTGCACCAGCGGGTCAGCGAGCTGCCGGCGGTGCAGGCGCGGCTGGTGCGGATGTCGTATTTCGAAGCCAAGAGCCATGGCGAAATCGCGCTGGCGCTGCAGATGCCGCTGGGAACGGTCAAGTCGCACCTGCGCCGCGCGTTCCTGCAACTGCAATCCAAGGTCGGGGGCGCGAAATGAGTCCACGCCACCACCTGCACGAATCAACCCTGATGAGCTTCGCCGCTGGCGCCTTGCCGGCCGCGTTGAGCGTGGTCGCCGGTGCCCATCTGGAGAGCTGCCCGCATTGCCGCCAGCGCCTGCACCTGGCCGAGACTGTCGGCGCCGCGCTGATCGATCGCACCCAGCCCGACGTCCCCAGCCCGCGTCGCGAGGTATTGCGCCAGGCGATGCTGGCGCAGCTTGAGCAGGCCGAGCCCGGTGGCGAAGGGCGGTCACGGGAACCGGCACCGGCATTGCGGCAACCGCCACGCGAATGCCCGCAGGCGGATCCGGATTACCTGCCGGCATCGCTGCATCCGTATTTCGGCGATTCGTTGCGGTCGCTGCGCTGGCGCTGGATTGCCCCCGGCGTCCACTGCATCCGCGCGGCCGACATGCCGACCCTGATCATGCTGCGGATCGCCCCCGGTAAATGCCTGCCGATGCACAGCCATGGCAGCAGCGAACTGACCCAGATCCTGCGTGGCTCGTACAACGACGCGCTGGGGTTGTTCGCGCCGGGTGACGTGGCGGATCTGGATCAGGACGTCGAACACCAGCCGGTCACAGCCCCCGGTGCGGCCTGCATCTGCGTGTCCGCGCTGGATGCACCGCTGCGCTTCAGCGGCTGGCTGGCGCGCAGGATCCAGCGCTTCGTCAAGCTGTAGCGCCAACGGCCACAAGCCCGCGCGGCAATCGCCGCGCAGGCCTCATCCGTACAGCTTGGTTGCGGTCAGCGGCGCTGGGTTGCCGTCGCTGACTGCAACGCCGGCCACTCAACCAGCCTGGCCCAGACGCACGCGCAGCCGCTGGATGTCGCCATCGCTGAGGCCAATCGTTTTCAGGTAGCCGGCGGCATCGCCGTACTGCTGGTACAGCGCATCCAGGAACATCTGCATGTTCTCCGGCGCGGTGCCGTTCATGCCGGCCATCTTGCTGGCGATTTCAGGGTGCTCGCGCATCAGCGCCATCACCTCGGCCATCATCGCGTTGTCCCTGGGCTGGTCCTGCAGGTAGTGCGCTGAAATCGCATAGTTGTGGACGATGTCGCTGGCTGGCACGCCGGCCAGATCCAGCAGCAGTGCCGAGATCACGCCGGTGCGGTCCTTGCCTGCCGTGCAATGGAACAGCACGGTGCCCTGGTCATGCGCGGCGATCAGCTCGAACACCTGCTTGAACTGCGCCTGGTTGCCCGACAGCCATTGCACGTAGGCTTCGCCCAGCGAGTCCGGGAACGAGGTCATCATCTGCCGCAGGTCCATCTTCTCGGTGCCCATCAGCGAAATGCGCTTGTAGTCGAAGCGGGCATCGTCGGCCAGCCGATCCGGCGAGTGGGTTTCCTCGTCGCCGGTACGCAGATCGATGTCGAGGTTGACCCCGGCCGCGGCCAGTGCATCGCGGTCCGCGTCCGTCAACCCGCTCAGGTCGGCGGTACGCACGAATGCGGTGGCCGGGATCGGCCCGTGACTGCCTTGCAGGCCGGCGAACGTGCGGACATTCCACGCCCCCTGCAACGGCATCACCCGCTGGGCATCATCGGCGGTCGGGGCGACGTTGCTGCTATTGGCGGCGACGGCCGTGGCCGCGCTGGGCGCGGTGGTTGTCGCCGGCGCGGTTGCCGGCTTGTCGGCGAGCTGCGCGCTGGCGCAACCGCCAAGCAGCGGCAGGCCCAGTGCCAGGGTCAGGCTGATGGCCTGGGTCAGTTTGCTGGTGTGGGTGATCATTTTGTGCTCCGGTTGTTCAGAAGTGAACGGTCAGGTCCAGACCGTACGTGCGCGGGTCGTTGAAGATGCCGGTCTGGCCCAGAGCGGCGTTGTTGAGCTTGTAGAACAGGTGTTCCTCATCCAGCAGGTTGCGCGACCACAGCGACAGGTCGAGGGTGGCGCCGTCGCTGGCCAGCGGCACATCGACCAGTGCGATGCGCGCATTGACCACGAACGAACTGTCGGTGAGGGTCTGGTCGTACTCGCTGGTGTAGAAACCGTCGGACCAGTTGCCGTCGATGTGGAACTTCAGTGACGACATGTTGGAGAACGGAATCCAGTAATCGATGGCGGCGCTGCTGGCGTTTTTCGGTGCCAGCAGCGGTTGCACGGTGACTTCGACGCCGGCACCGAAGGGGTCGTTGGCGGTCAGCGCGTCGATGTCGGTGTAGGCGTGATTGAAGCTGAAGGACAGGTTGTCCAGCGGCATGATGTTGAATTCAAGCTCGGCGCCGCGTGACTCGCCTTCGTTCAGTGCGTTGGTGGTGACCATCGTGGTCCGCGTTTCACCGCTGTTGGGATCGAAGGGCAGGGTGAAGTCCATTTGCTTGTCCTTGATCTTCGAATCGAACAGGGCAAGGTTCAGACGGGCCCGGTTGTTCCAGAACTGCGTTTTCAGGCCCAGCTCGAACGCGGTCACTTCTTCCGGGTCAAACGCGGTGTAGGTGGTCGAGCGCGAGTTGGCGCCACCGGCCTTGAAACCGGTGCTGTAGCGGGCGTACAGCAGGGTGTCCTGGCCCAGGTCATAGGCGATGTTGAGCATCGGATCGAAGCGGCGCCAGGAATCGTCGAAGGCCAGATCGGTGCCGGCGCCATTGACGGTGTAGAGGATGCCGTTCTTGTCGTCGCGGGTGTAGCGGCCGCCGGCGGTCAGGTGCAGCCGTTCCAGCGAGGCCGGTGTCCAGGTGGCCTGGCCGAAGATGCCCAGGCTGTCGGTCCATGCCTTGCTGGCGCGGTCGATGCGCACGTTGGACAGGTCCAGCGGATTGGTCGCGGGGTTCAGCGTATAACTGTTGCCGCCCGGTCCCCACAGCAGCATGTTGGGGGTCTGCGCGTTATCACCGGCGGTCTCGTGGTAATAGAACGCGCCAGCCATGTACTGCACCTGCGAGGTGTTGCCAATCAGCTGGAATTCCTGGCTGTACTGGTGCTGGTAGACCTGCGCCAGGCTGTAACGCGCGAACGGTGTACCCGCCCCGGAGTAGGTGGAAATCGCATCGACCAGGCCCATGTCGAACTGGCCCTGTTCCAGTTCGCGGTAGGAACTGATCGATTTCAGGGTCAGGTTGTCCGACAGCGTCCAGTCCAGATTGAGTAAATGACCCCAGGTCCGGCCGATGTTTTCTTCCTGCGGACCGCCGATGATCGAGCTGTCGCGGCGGTCATCGCTGGCGCCGGCCTGTTGCAACGGGCTGAGGTAAGGCCCGGCCACCAGCACCTGGGTGTGGTACGGGGTGGTGCCATCGTAGGAACGGTCATAGGCGTACAGCGCGGAAAAATTCTCGCCCGGCTGCCACAACGCACTCAGCCGCGCGCCGCGCTTGTCGTAGCTGTTGAAATCCTGCTCGCCGCGCATCGGATTGTCGGTGGTGCCGCCACGCTTGGCCTGCACCGCATCAATCTTGAAGCTGACGTCGCCGACTTTCGGCAGATCCAGGTGCAGTCCACTGTTGTAACCGCTGTAGTTGGAGACACCGGCGTTGAACGAGCCACCGAACTCACCGCTCGGCTGGCGGGTAACGATGCTGACCGCGCCGCCTTCGGTGTTGCGGCCAAACAGCGTGCCCTGCGGCCCTTTCAGCACTTCGATCCGTTCGACGTCGTACAGCATCGTGCCCAGGCCCTGGGCACGGCCCAGGAACACGCCATCGACATAGATGCCGACGCCGGCATCGCGTGCCGGCTGGTTGGCATCACCGGATGCGCCGATGCCGCGGATGCCGATGTTCAAGGCCGAGCTGCGGGTGGCGAACGGGGTCACCCGCAGCGACGGTACCGAGCCATCGGCGAAACTGGCCAGCGAAATCGCGCTGCGATCCTTCAGCGCTTCGGCATCGACCACCGATACCGATATCGGTGTTTCCTGCAGGTTGGTGGCGCGCTTCTGCGCGGTCACCACTACCTGGTCCAGCGAGACCGCGTCGGGTACTCCGGTATCGGCGGTTTCGGCTTCTTCGGCGAATGCCAGTGCGGGCAGCAACATGGCGATGGAAACGGCAAGCACCTGCGGGCGCAGGATGGCGCGGGATAGGGAAGGACGCATGGGATCCGTACGGGGAGGTGGAAGGAACCCGGGCAATGTAGGCGTGCCCCATGACAAATGAATGACGGTTCATTCTCGGTGCGTATGTACTACCATCCGCGGTTTCAGGATGATCCCGGACCGCATATGACGTCTCCCGCTGCCCGTTCTTCCGCTACTGGCAGCAGTGCCAGCCAGCGTGCCGATGCACAACGCGGGCGCATTCTGGATGCGGCGCGCCGATGCTTCATTGCCCACGGTTTCCACGCCGCCGCGGTCAGCGAAATCGCCGCCGAAGCCGGCATCAGCCAAGGGCTGATGTATCGCTACTTCGACAACAAGCGGGCGATGATCCTGGCCTTGATCGAACACCAGCTGCGGGAAGGGCAGGATTCGATCAGCCAGGGGCCACCATCGCTGGACATGGTCGATGGACTGCTGGCCTGTTATCGGCAGTGGGCGCAGGGACAAACCATCGCCGGCCATGACACCGCCATCGCCAACGTCACCCTGTATGCGGAAATCACCGCCGAAGCCCAGCGCGACCCGATGGTCGCCAGCGTCCTGCGACGCCATGATCAACTGACCAGCGACAACGTCCGCGACTGGCTGCGGCAACATGATCAGGCACGTGGCCGGGACATTGACGAAGCGGCGCTGTGCCAGCGCACCCTGCTGCTGCGGATAGTGGTCGAAGGCCTGGCGATGCGCGCGATCCGGGATCCGGATCTATCCGCGGACACGCTGCGCGCAGTGCTGCGGCAGACCATTGCACGGGTGCTGGGCGAAGATGGATAACCAGGGCAGGGCACCCATGTCGCAGCAGCCTGTCGGCAAGCGGCTGCCAAGTCCAGCATCCAGCGGTTACAGTGTGCCCACGCAGGATGCTTCAGGGGGCTTCAATGACAATCGGCTGGATCGGTTTCATCTGTTTTCTGCTGTTGATCGTAGTGCTTGCCAGGCTGGGTACGTCACGGGCGTTCTCCGGCCCGTGGCCGTTCTATTCGAAAAAACTGCTGACTCCACCGGAGCAGACGCTGTACTGGCGGCTGGTCAAGGCGCTGCCTGCGGAAGTGGTATTCGCGCAGGTGCAGCTGTCGCGTTTCCTCGGGGTCAGGAAAGGCTTCCGCTTCCATGAGTGGAATAACCGGATCAATCGACTGAGCGCCGATTTCGTCATCTGCGGCATGGACGGCAAGGTGCTGGCCGCGATTGAACTGGACGATGCCACCCATCTGAAGCCCGAGCGCCGGGCCGCCGACGAGCGCAAGAACAAGGCACTGGCCGCTGCCGGCGTGCGCCTGATCCGCTGGCAGGTCTCGGCCATGCCGGACGAACAGGCAATCCACGCCGCATTGCATCCGGTCGAACCAGCGCAGCCGACCACCAGCATCACGCCGGCGCCGTCGCCGGCATTGAACCGGCATTGGCGGCCGTAGCGTCGACCCGCCAGGGCACCATACACAGGGGGATTCATGCGTAGATGGCTGTTGCTGATCCTGTTGACCCAGATGGCGGTGGCGTCCGCACAAACCGTGCACAGCTATCGCCCCCCGCAAAAATACAAGGCACCACCCCAGCGCCCGCTGCAGCCGTACAACGCGATGGCCAAGGACACCACGCCATTCAACTGCGAACAGTATCGACTGCACCCGCATCCCGGCATGCAGCCTTTCTGCGAAAACACCGAAAGCCGGACTTTGCAGGACGAAGCCCGGCGACAAGGCCGTCCGGGTCCATCCAGCGACGTCATCGACCTGCCC
Organism: Pseudoxanthomonas dokdonensis; assembly: GCF_001431405.1. Classification (GTDB taxonomy): domain Bacteria; phylum Pseudomonadota; class Gammaproteobacteria; order Xanthomonadales; family Xanthomonadaceae; genus Pseudoxanthomonas_A; species Pseudoxanthomonas_A dokdonensis. The sequence continues at coordinate 158,195 of NZ_LDJL01000005.1, read as the reverse complement.
GCCATGGGCTCCGCCGCCGCCATCCGCACAGGCCTGGCATGCATTGGCGGACAGGCCATGCGCAAACTGGCCAACGGCTGGGAGCAGGTCAGCTCGCCGAACGGGGGCTGGCAGCGGTGCCGTGGTGGATAGGGACGGTGATGGTGATCAGGGATTTTGATCGGCTGCCGCTAGCGCAGCTTCCAACCCGGGGTAGACCGCCATGCAGCGTCTGCTTGGCAGCTGCATGGGCCGCTGCGGGAAAGGCAGGCGCAGTGCATGTCGATAGGTTATCTTTGGCGTCCTTTTCATGGCCCTCTCAGCACTGACGCATGCAAGCGATTTCGGCGATGGTTCTACACATGCGGTGGTTCAACTACTGGGTATGGTCTGTCGCGCTGTTGACCGCGGGCTGCACGGTTGAGGAGGCGAATGTACCTGGCAGGGATCTGGGAGCTGACATCGAAGAGGTGGCAGCAACGCTTCTGGAGCAGCCGTTGCTGCACTCGACCTCGATCGCAGTGGTATACCGGGGCCAGAAGTTCATCCGCCATCGCGGCGACATGGTGACAGACAGGCCAGGTCCGCCGACCGATGCGACCCTCTATGAAATCGGTTCGCTGAGCAAGACCATGGCAGGAACCCTGATGGCCGATGCCGTCCTGCAGCGCAGGCTTGCTTTGGACGATGATGTGCGAATGTATCTGCAGGGCGACTATCCGAACCTGCAGTACGAGGGCGAGCCGGTTCGCATCCGCCACCTTCTGTCGCACACCAGCGGACTGCCGAACATGTTGCCGGAACGGGCGAACACGGTACTTGCGGACTTCACCGATCAACGCACGCCACGCGAACTCAACGCTATCTACGCACGCTACAGCAAAGCGGATTTCTTCAGTGATTTGCACGCTGTCGAGATTCACCAGGCACCCGGAAAGGACTACGCTTACTCAAGCACGGGTACCGAGCTGGCAGCGCATATCCTGGAGACGGTCTACAAGAGCGACTATGAGTCGCTACTACGCGGATTTTTCGATAAGTCTGCGGGGATGACGGGAGTCAAAATCAAACTAAGTGAGGCCGAGACACCGCAACTTGCGCTCGGCTATCACAGCGACAACCCGGTACCGACCACGCCGATGCCGCAGCTGCCATGGGGCGCATCGGGGAACGTGAAGGCAACTGTCCCGGAATTAGTGAAATATCTTGAATTCCAGCTGGCCGATGAATCAGCGGTGAAGGAATCGCATCGTCCGCTTGCAAGATTCGATTCAGAGTTCAGCATCGGCTACTTCTGGAATATCGTCACCGGCGACCCGGTGAAGGGTACTTACTCGCGCATCATGGCGGTGTTCCTCGCTCGCAGTGCTACGTCTACATCATTCCGAAATACGATCTGGGCATTTTCGTCATCACCAACCAAAGTGGTGACAGAACAGCACATGCGATGGAGGCTGCAATCAACCGCCTGGTCGAACGTATTGCCGCACGTGAAAGTATCGCGGGTCAGGAGTTGTCCCGGTCACGCGTTGCGTATCGGCTTGACTGAAGCCGTCAATCGGCGAGGGAAGCCATCCACAGCCCCGCACCGAACAAGGTCCAGTCGTTTATCACGTGAGCGCCGGTGGATACCCACAGGTTGCGCGAGAAGATGTAGGCCAGGCTGAGCACCAGGCGGGCGCTGCCGATGGTCAGCAGGCACTGCATCAGATCCCATTGGTAAGTCGGCAGGTGCACCAGCGCAAACGGGATGGCCGACAGTATCCAGGCCAGCACCACGCTAGTACGCCGCTGCAGCTTCAGGCGTGTGGCCAGGCACCAGAGCAGGGCGAGGAAGGGAAGGATGGTCAGCAATTCCTCGCCCAGCAGTTGCGGCACCATCGCCGCGAACGTCATCCACCGCGTCGTCGCGTCCGCTTGTCCCATGGACTGGAACAACGGATTGACCGAGCCGTGGTGCAGGCCGTTTACCAGCGCGCCCAGCGGCAGCGTGACCACCATGTTCAACACGGCGATGCCGAACATCAGCAGTGCGTCGCGACCGGTCAGGCGATGGAACGGGGCGGTCCAGTGACGGCCGGCGACCAACGACAGCGCCACCAGCGGCACCGTACAGAACAGCAGTGCCGGCAGCCACCTTCCCCAGGGCGATAATGGATGCGTCCACGGCGCCGTCAGCAGATAGAAGGCGAGCACCACGCCTGCCAGCACCACCAGCCATTGCCGCCCGGACAATGAAACTGGCATGCCTGCGTAGAAGGGAAAGTCGCTACGATTCTGCGGGCGAGGCGGCAGCATGCACGGCTCCAGAGGGTCGACAGCTGCATTTATACAGTGTGCCGTGCCATATGTGACATGGCGCGCGGCGAGCGCTGACGTGGCGGATACTGTCGTCGCACCATGCACGCCAGCCCCTTGCTGTAGGCAAGAGGCCATTCCGGTAACGCTATTGCGTAAGATTCGAACCGCCACGGGCGCACCCGTCTGGCGCATCGAGCATGGGCAACGTGGTCTGGCCGATGCCGCATCCGCTGACGGGACCGGGGATTCCTGTCCCGTTTGAACCATCGAGGAGCACGCATGAAAGGCAGAAGAAAGTTCCTGGGCGATATGGCGCTGACCGCCGCTGCGGCGTCACTGGCCCGTGGCGTCATGGCCGGGCCTGCACAGAGCGCTGTCGCCAGCGGCGGGCGTGTGGTATCCACCTGGGACTTCGGTGTTGGCGCCAACCAGGCGGCATGGCGGAAACTGTCCGCGGGAGGGAGCGCATTGGACGCGGTCGAGCAGGGCGCGCGATGGGCGGAAAGCGAGCTGTGCAATCCCACCGTTGGACGTTGCGGCAATCCCGACCGGGACGGCGTACTGACGCTGGATGCGAGCATCATGGATGGAGACGGCCGTTGTGGTGCCGTGGCCGCGCTCGAGGATATCGACCATCCGGTCAGCGTTGCGCGCCGCGTGATGGAAGACACGCCGCACGTGATGCTGGTGGGCGAGGGGGCGCAGCAGTTCGCAATGGCCCAGGGTTTCCACAAACAGCGCCTGCTGACCCCGGAAGCGGAGCAGGCGTGGCAGGAATGGCGCGAACGGGCGGAGTACCAGCCGCGGATCAATGTCGAGCGCAACCTGAAACCGGGCAACAAGGAAAACCACGACACGCTGGGAATGCTGGCGATCGACGGCAACGGGCGGCTGGCCGGGGCCTGCACCACCAGCGGCATGGCGTGGAAGATGCACGGTCGCGTCGGCGACAGTCCCCTGATCGGGGCGGGCCTGTACGTCGACAACGAGGTCGGGGCGGCGACCGCGTCGGGCGTGGGTGAGGAAATGATCCGCAATGCGGCGAGTTTCCTGGTCGTGGAATTGATGCGGCAGGGAATGACGCCGATGCAGGCCTGCCGCGCGGCCATCGCGCGTGTCGTCCGCAAGCGACCCGAGGCCAGCAAATCGCTGCAGGTGTGCTTCCTGGCCATGAGCCGGGATGGCGAAGTCGGCGCCTTCGCCCTGCATCCGGGCTTCGTCTATGCCGTCTGCGATGCTGGCAGGCAGGACGCGCTGCACGCGTCCGATGCCGTGTACGACGGGGCGGCGACATGAGTCGACCCACAGCTCGGGTGCTCGAGATCGCGGCCGGGTCGCTGGTGTCGGCGCTGGCAGCACAACAGGGAGGCGCCGACCGCGTGGAGTTGTGCGAGGCGCTTGAGATCGGCGGCACCACGCCCTCGTATGGAACGCTGGCGCTTGCCCGTGAGCGCCTGCGCATCCCCTTGTTCGTGCTGATCCGCCCCCGCCCGGGGGATTTCGTCTACGACGCGCACGAGGCCGAAGTCATGCTGCGTGACATTGAAACCTGCGTGCGCATCGGCTGCGACGGCATCGTGGCCGGGGCACTGGATGCCGACGGCGACATCGACGAGCCGCTGTGCCGACAGCTGCTGGCAGCGGCGGGATTGCTGCCGGTGACGTTCCACCGGGCGTTCGACGTGGTCAGCAACCCGGCGGCGGCGCTTGAGCGGATCGCCGCGCTGGGATTCTCGCGACTGTTGACCTCCGGCGGGCGCGCCAGCGCCGAGCAAGGAAGCGCGCTGATCGCGGCCTGCGTGGAGCAGGTGCAGGGTCGTCTGCAGGTCATGCCGGGTGGCGGCCTCGACGAGGGCAACATCGCGCGGGTGGCCTCGCTCACCCGGGCACGCGAATTCCATGCGTCGGCGAAAGTACGGCGCACGTCGGCGATGCGCGCGCCATCGGTGGTGCTGCCCGGCCTGTCCACCAGCTGGAGCGAGACCGATGCAGTCCGGGTGCGTGTGCTGCGCGATGCGCTGGACGCGCTGGATGCAGGCTAGCGCCGCGCCACCCGACGTGACCAAAGGATGCCTGCAACGGCCTTGCTGATTCGGCGTGGCGGCTGCTGCGCAGCAGCATGCAAGCGAGGGATGGGCGTGATAAACATGACTTTATTGGATCGATCCAATTATGCTGCCGCACCGGTCCGGAGCGGGGCATGGAAGGAGCGATCCCCGCGCTTGTCGGCCCCCGCCACTGGAACCTGCATGCCCACCTGCTTCATTGCCGCCACGCCAGTCCAGGCAACGCACCGCCTGATCGTGCTGCGTGCCTTGTGCTTCATCGCGCTGTGCGCCGTGCTGTCCGGTGCGCAGGCGGTGGAGCAACGACAATTGGATCAGGGCTGGGAATTCCGCCAGCTGCCGGTGCGGGCAGGGGACCAGGATCCGGCCGGGGTCGGGTCTGCATGGCGGAAGGCTTTGATGCCCGGCACGGTGCACACCGACCTGTTGGCCCATGGCCTGATTCCTGACCCGTATGTCGGTGCGCCAGAAGCGGGATTGCAATGGATCGGCCTGGCCGACTGGGAATACCGCACCACTTTCGAAGTAAGCGCCGGCATGCGCGAGGCCGCGCGCAGCGAGCTGGCATTCGACGGGCTCGACACGATTGCCGAGGTATTCCTCAACGACGAGAAAGTGCTGGACGCGGACAATGCCTTCCGTACCTGGCGCATCCCCGTGCAAGGGCGACTGCGCGAAGGCGGCAACGAGCTGCGCGTGGTCCTGCATTCGCCCATCCGGCGCCTGCTGCCGGGCGTGCAGGCCATGCCGCACCGGATCGCCGGCAACTACCCCTCGCCCTACGGCGACGAGCCGAAAGACGCCATGACGGCGAACTTCGTCCGCAAGCCCGGCTACCACTATGGCTGGGACTGGGGTCCGCGCTACGTCACCGCCGGCATCTGGCGGCCGGTGCGACTGACCAGCTGGGACGTCGCCCGTGTCCAGGACCTGCAGCTGCGCCAGGACCATGTGGCCGAGGATGTCGCCGAACTGACCGCCATCGCGACCGTGGACATCGCCAGCCCAAGCGCTTACCTGGTGCGTGTGTGGCAGACCGTACCCGGCGGCCACAGGACGCTGGCGAAGGAAACCCGGGTGTCGCTGCCGCAGGGTATCGGCCGGGTACCGCTGTCCTTCAGCGTCCACCACCCGCAGCGCTGGTATCCGGTCGGCTACGGTGCGCAGCCGCTGTACCGGTTCGAGCTGGAGCTTGCGCAGGGCGGGGAAGTGGTCGATTCGCGCAGCGTGCGTACCGGCCTGCGCAGCGTAGAGCTGCGCCGCGATCGGGATGCGGCGGGACGCGGTTTCGCATTCGTCGTCAATGGCATCCCGATCTTCGCCAAGGGCGCGAATTCGATCCCCTTCGACATGTTCCCCTCGCGGGTGACGCCTGCGCAGCTGCGGCGCGTGCTGCAGTCGGCGGTGGACGCCAACATGAACATGGTGCGCAGCTGGGGTGGGGGATATTACGAAAGCGATGCGTTCTATGACATCGCCGACGAACTCGGGCTGCTGGTGTGGCAGGACTTCATGTTCGGCGGCGGCATGCAGCCGGCCTACGATCCTGCATTCCGGGCCAACGTGGTGGCAGAGGCGCAAGACCAGCTGCGGCGCCTGCGCAACCATCCGAGCATCGTGCTGTGGTGTGGCAACAATGAAGAAGAGATCGCCTGGAAGTACTGGGGACATGGCAAGACGCTGACCGATGCCGATCCCGCCTTCGCCGCACGGGTCTGGGACGGTTACGTGCAGTTGTTCGACCGTGACCTGCGCCGCGTCGTGGCCGAAGAGGCGGGCGGCATCGCTTATTGGCCCAGTTCGCCCAGTGACGACATGGCTGAAACGGCCAACACGCCCGCCAGTGGCGACATGCATTACTGGGAAGTGTGGGGCAATCCGGCTCGCCCACCCTCGGCATACCTGGATGTCACGCCGCGCTTCATGTCCGAGTACGGCCTGCAGGCCTGGCCCGTGCCCAGGACGATTGATCAGGTCATCGCTGGCGACCAGCAGCGCATCGATTCGCCGACGGTCGAAGCGCACCAGAAGTTCCTCGCCGGCAAAGGCAATGAACGGCTCCTGCACTATGTCCGCATGGAATTCGGCGAGCCACGCGACTTCGCCGGTTTCGTCTATCTCAGCCAGGTGATGCAGGCCGAAGGCATCGGACTGGCCGCGCGCCATCATCGCGCCAGCCGGCCGCACACGATGGGCTCGCTGTACTGGCAACTCAACGACGTATGGCCAGGTGCGTCATGGTCGGGCATCGATTGGTTTGGACGCTGGAAGGCGCTGCAGTTCCATGCGCGCCGCTTCTTCGCACCGGTGGCGGTGACGGCGCTGCGCAAGGACGGGCGCACGACGGTGTCCGCGGTGTCGGACCGCACCGTGCCGCGTCGCGGCGAGTGGCGATTGAAGGTAATGGATCTGCGCGGGCAGGTGTTGCGCGACGAGCGCGATGCAGTCGCGTTGGCGCCACTGTCGGCCATCCGCTTGGCTACCTATGACGATGCCGATCTGCTGGCGGGCGCCGATCCCGCCCGGACCGTGGCGGTGTTCGAGCTGCACGTCGAGGGCGAGCCGGTCTCGCGGCAGCTGGTCTATTTCACTGAGGCCCGCAACATCGCTTGGCCCGCATCCGCCGTCCATGCGCAGCTGCGAGCTGACCGCCGGGGCGCGACCCTGGAACTCTCGGCCGAAGCGTTGGCGCGTGCGGTCTGGATCGACTTCGGCGAGCTCGATGCCGAAGTATCCGACAATGCGCTGACCTTGCTCCCCGGCGAGCGCAGGGTGCTGCGTATTTCGTCCGACGCCACCCCGGATGCGCTGCGCCGGGCGCTGCACATCACCACCCTGGCGGACGTCCTGTCCGTGCCGCCATCTTCCCGGAGTACCGCTATCCCATGAGTCACACCGTTCCTCCGCACGCCGCGTTCCGCAGCGAATCCTTCCTTCGCGATCACATCCGCCAGACGATGGCCTTCTACCATCCGCGCTGCATCGATCCGCAGGGCGGGTTCTTCCATTACTTCAAGGACGACGGACGCATCTATGACACGTCGCACCGCCATCTGGTCAGCAGCACGCGGTTCGTCTTCAACTATGCAACCGCGGCGCTGGAGTTCGGCGACGACGACCCGGCGCTGGCTAGCGCCTACATCGATGCGGTACAGCATGGATTGAAGTTCCTGCGCGATCGGCATCTTGATCCGGTCAGCGGCGGCTATTTCTGGACCTTGCGCGACGGCGAACCCGAAGACACCACCCAGCACTGTTACGGTGCGGCTTTCGTGCTGCTGGCGTACTCCATCGCATTGAAGGCCGGGGTTGAAAGCTGCCGCGCGTGGATGGACGTGCACTGGAACCTGCTGGAAACGCGCTACTGGGATCCGCAATACGGCCTCTACCGCGACGAGGCCACGCGCGACTGGCAGTTCAGCGACTACCGCGGCCAGAACGCCAACATGCACATGTGCGAGGCGATGCTGGCCGCGTACGAGGCCAGCGGCCACACGCGCTACCTGGAACGTGCGCTGTTGCTGGCCAACCACATGACACGCCGCCAGGCCGGGCAGACCGAGGGACTGATCTGGGAGCATTACGATGCGCAATGGCAGGTCGACACCGACTACCACCGTGACGACCCCAGGCACCTGTTCCGTCCCTGGGGATTCCAGCCCGGGCACCAGACCGAATGGGCCAAGCTGCTGCTGATCCTGGATCGACACCTGGGTGATGCCGGCCATGATGTGGCGTGGCTGGTGCCACGTGCCCGGGAACTGTTCGACCGTTCGGTGGAGGCATCGTGGGACGGGGAGTGCGGTGGGCTGGTGTATGGCTTCGCGCCCGAGTCGCTGAGAAAGGACATCGCCGGACCCTCGCTGGCCGATGGCCGGCACTTCATCTGCGACGACGACAAATACTTCTGGGTGCAGGCCGAAACCATGGCCTGCGCCGCCCGGTTGGCGACGGTGACCGGCGACGACCGCTACTGGCAGTGGTACGAGCGGCTGTGGGAGTACGCCTGGACCCACATGATCGACCACGACCACGGCGCCTGGTTCCGCATCCTCGACCGGCACAACCGGAAGTACGACGATGACAAGAGCCCGGCGGGCAAGACCGACTACCACACCATGGGAGCCTGCCATGACGTTCTATCCGTATTCCGTGCGAATGACTGAGTCCCCGCGCAGGCACCGGGTGCCCATTGCCGCGACGCTGCTCCTGCTGGCGGCAGCGTTGCCGGCACAGGCGCGCGATCTGGACTTCGCGACTTCCTTCGAGCAGGCAGAGCCGGTACCCGCCCAGGCGCAGCCGGCAGCTGTCCGCATCGCCGTCGGCGACGGTCCGCAGCGGCCGTATGCGGCCAAGGCGAAAATGGGCTACAGCGGACAGCGGGCCCTTAACTACCGGGCGGATGCGGCGGGTAGCGCGCGCATGTTCGATGTCGATATCGAGGTGCAGAAGGACACGGTCCTGTCGTGGATGGTGCTTCCGGAGATCGTCGACGGCCACGCCGATGCATCCACTGGCGTATCCGTCGATCTCCTGTTCGACGACGGACGCAGGCTTTCCCAGCTGGGACTGATGGACCAGCACGGCGCAGCGGCCAACGCAGCGGGACAGGCTGCATCGAAGACGCTGTATCCGCAGCAGTGGGCGCACAAGCAGGTCCGCGTGGGCGATCTGGTGGCCCTGCGCGGCAAACACATCCGTGCCATCGAGCTGCAGGTCCAGCCCGGTCAGGACGCGGCCGCGAGCGGCTGGATCGACGACATCGCCGTGCGGCGCCAGGCGCAGCCGCGGATTGACCGTCCCAGCGATTACGTGGTCACCACCCGCGGCACCCAGTCCAACGGTACGTTCTCGCGGGGCAACAACATTCCCGCCACGGCCATGCCGCATGGCTTCAACTTCTGGGTGCCGGTAACCGATGCCGGCTCGCTTGGCTGGCTGTACCGGTGGAGCGAACAGAACGGCGATGACAACCGGCCGCGCCTGCAGGCGCTGTCGATCAGCCATGAACCGAGTCCGTGGATGGGCGATCGCCAGACCTTCCAGGTCATGCCGTCGTCGACCCGCGGTGTGCCGGAGGCCGACCGCGGCAAGCGTGCGCTCTCTTTCTCCCACGACCACGAGGAGGCCAGGCCGCAGGCCTACCGCGTCGACTTCGACAACGGCATCCGCGCCGAGATCGCACCGAGCGAGCGAGCGGCGATCTTCCGCTTCCGTTTCCCGCAAGGCGGCGATGCCAACCTGCTGTTCGACAATGTCGATGCCCGCGCAGGTCTGGCGCTGGATGCGGCGACACAGACCGTGCGTGGCTATTCCGATACCCGCAGCGGCCTGTCCAATGGCGCCACGCGCATGTTCGTCTATGCCCGCTTCGACCGGCCATGGCGGGACAGCGGCAAGATCGAGAGCGGACGAGCGACCGGTTACGTCAAGTTCGCGCCGGATCCGTCGGGCGAAGTGATAATGCGCATCGCGACTTCGCTGCTCTCGGTGGAGCAGGCGCAGCGCAATCTGGAGCAGGAGATCGGCGATGCCAGCTTCGATCTGGTCCGCTCGCGCGCGCAGGATGCCTGGGACGCCCTGTTGGGTCGGGTGAAAGTGGAGGGTGCCAGCTACGACCAGCGGGTCACGGTGTACTCCAACCTGTACCGTCTTTTCCTGTATCCCAACATCGCCTACGAGAACACCGGCACTGCCGGCCAGCCCGAATGGCGCCATGCCGACCAGAACAGCTGGTCCAAAGACAACAGCGGTGGCGATGACCAGCTGACGTCGGCGGCGGTCAAGCCCGGCAGGATCTACGTCAACAACGGCTTCTGGGATACCTTCCGCACAACCTGGCCGGCCTACGCCCTGTTCACCCCGCAACGGGCCGGTGAAATGATCGATGGCTTCCTGCAGCAGTACCGCGATGGTGGCTGGGTCGCACGCTGGTCATCGCCCGGCTATGCCGATCTGATGGTTGGCACCAGTTCCGACGTGGCGTTCGCCGATGCGTGGTTGAAGGGCGTGACCGGATTCGATGCCCACGAGGCGTACGAGGCGGCGCTGCGCAATGCCACGGTGGTGCCGCCGGTCTCGAACGTTGGCCGCAAGGGGTTGGCACGGTCGATGTATCGCGGCTATGCGGACAACAGCGTGCATGAAGGCCTGTCGTGGACACTGGAGGGTGCGGTCAATGATTTCGGCCTGGCGCAGATGGCCAGCGGACTGGCGGCCGCGGAAAAGGATTCCGAGCGCGCCCGGCGCTATGCGGAGGAAGCGGAATACTTCCGCGCCCGTGCGACCGACTATGTACACCTGTTCGATCCCGCCACCCGGTTCTTCCGCGGACGTTCGCCGGATGGCCGGTGGGACTCACCGGCAGCGGGATTCGATCCCCGCATCTGGGGTGGCGATTACACCGAGGCCAATGCATGGACCTTCGCCTTCACCGTGCCGCACGATGCCGCCGGCCTGGCCAGCCTGCTCGGCGGAGATGATGTGTTGGCGCAGCGGCTGGATGAGTTCTTCGCCACGCCCGAGACCGCGGAGCAGGAATTCGCCGGCTCCTACGGCGACATCATCCACGAGATGACCGAGGCACGCGACGTGCGCATGGGCATGTATGCGCACAGCAACCAGCCCTCGCACCACATTCCCTGGATGTACGTGGCGGCGGGGCAGCCGTGGAAAACGCAGCGCATCACCCGCGACATCATCGGCAGGCTGTATCTGGGCAGCGAGATCGGGCAGGGCTATCCCGGCGACGAGGACAACGGCGAGATGTCGGCGTGGTACCTGTTCGGCATGCTGGGCCTGTATCCGCTGAGGATGGGCGCGCCGGAGTACGTCATCGGCTCGCCCGCATTCCCGTACACCGAGGTTGATCTGAGGGGCGGACGGACACTGACCGTGATCGCCCGCAACAACAACGCAGACAACGTGTACGTGCAATCGCTGAAGGTCAACGGCAAGCCCTGGCCGCGGCCGTGGATCCGCCATCAGGACATCGCCAACGGCGCCACGCTGGAGTTCGTCATGGGCCCAGCGCCATCGGCATGGGGCAGCGGCAGCGATGCATTGCCGCCGTCGCTGACGCCGCCGGGCGAAGCGCCTCGTGGACTGGCTGACATGACCTCGAAAGCCCTCAGCGTGTCGCTGGGTGGACGGGGCAGGGCGGAGGCGCTGGTCGACGATGACGCGTCCACCACGCTGCCGTTGCCTGCAGATGCGGAGCTCGAGTTCCGCTTCGCGGCCCCGGCCCACGTCACCCACTACACGCTTACCAGCGCCGACGCCGCACTGGCAGGCCTGTCATGGACGCTGGAAGGTCGTTCCGGCAATGGCGCCTGGACCCTGCTTGACCAGCGGCGTGGGCAGGCGTTCCCGTCGCGCCGGCAGCTGCGTCCTTTCCGGGTCGAACATCCGGGCGACTATGCCGCGTACCGGTTGCGGCTCGATGCACCGGCAGCGGCAGCGCTGGCCGAGCTTGAGCTGTTGCAACCGGTGACGCGGCAGGCTGTGCCATGAGCTCGGGGCGGCGGCGCCGGACGGCCTGCCGTCGCCCGCTTGTTGCGCGGCAGCATGCAACCTGCAAAGCGCTGTGATAATTGTATGCCGCGTGAATTAGACCGATCTAAACCGGTCTTTCGCGGAGGGGCAGGGAGGGAACCGGGGCGCCGCATGGCGCATGGGTCCTGTAGCGGCAGACTTTGTTTGCCAACTATTTAGATCGATACAAAACCGAATCGTGTCGTCAGCTGTTCAATCTTGGGAGAGGGTGATTGAAATGAAATGCACGCCAAACGCACGCAACCGCAGCACACTGTATGTAGGGATTGCCATCGCGTTGTCCGCGACGGTCGCATCCGCCAACGCGCTGGCCCAGCAGGCCGACAGCGCACCGGCCACACCGGCCCAGACCGAGGTCCAGGCCACGGACCTGGATGCGGTGACGGTCAAGGGCTATCGCTACTCGATCGAGCAGAGCCTGGAGCAGAAGCGCAACGCGAACGCCGTGGTGGAAGTGATCACCGCCGAGGACGTCGGCAAGTTCCCTGACAAGAATGTCGCCGACGCGCTGCAACGCGTGCCGGGCGTGCTGATCACCCGTGATGGCGGCGAAGGCAAAAACGTCAGCGTGCGCGGCCTGTCGCCGGAACTGGTGTTGACCGAGTTGAATGGCAACTACATCGCCAGCGCCGAATCCAACGGTGACCCGACCCGTTCGTTCAATTACACCTTGCTGCCGTCCAACATGCTGGGCAGCGCCGAGCTGTTCAAGACGCCGGAGGCGCGCATCGACGAAGGCGGCATCGGCGGCACCGTTATCCTGCACACGCGCCGTCCGCTGGAGCTGGAGTCCAACTCGGGCTTCGTCAATGTGGAAGGCACCTGGGCCGACACCACCGACAAGATCGATGGGCAGTTCTCCGGCTCGTATTCCTGGCACGACAAGGAAGAGCGGTTCGGCGTCTTCGTCGGCTACACCCAGCAGAAGCGCACCACCCGCACCATGGGCGCCAGCACCGAAAGTTGGCAGTGGTACGGCCGTGACGAAGGCGGCAGCGCCGTCGACGTCAATGGCAAGCCATCGGACTTCAACTCCAACTGGTGGGGCGGTACCGGCTTCTGGGACCAGAACGGCAACTACTACACCGGTTTCATGATGCCGACCTCGGTCAACTTCAACGTCAAGGAAGAAGAGCGCGAGCGCAAGGGCGGGCAGCTGACCCTGCAGTTCAAGCCGACCGACAACCTGACCCTGACGGCAAACTACTTCCGCTTCGACCTGTCGCAGAATTCGCAGACCAACTCGTTGAAGATCCCGGAATGGAACATCGCCCGCTATTACGGTGATGGCAACTGGCCTGGCGGCCGTCTGCTCGACGGGCTGACGTTCGACCCCAGCGGGACCATCGTCACCGGAGCCGGCTACAGCCTGCATCCGGGCAAGGCGTATTACTGCAGCGAGGAAGAGGCCGCCGCCGCCGGCATGGCCCCGGGCGGCTGGGGGTCGGACGACTGCACCGTGCCGACGCCGCAGATCACCGGCAGCTACAACATCGAAGAGTCGCTTTCGCAGACCGCCGATTTCGGCGGCGAATGGCGCGGCGAGAAGCTGGACATGTCCTTCAAGCTCGGCCGCACCTGGGCCGAGGGCGGGCCTTCGCTGCAGTTCTCGTTGCCGATCAAACCGCGCCTGCAGAATGCGGACGGCAGCTGGACCAACGGCAACTACGCCAGTGCGTGGGACCTGACCGGCACGCCGTCGATGACGTTCTCGCCGGAGCTGCTGCAGAATCTGCAGAGCGGCATCCTGCAGGTTGACCTGGGTTCGACCGGCTCCTCCTGGACCCGCAACGAAACCGAGCAGAAGTACGCCCAGGTCGACGGCACCTGGCACTTCGATGGCGATGTCTTCGACTCGCTGCAGTTCGGAATCAAGGGGCGCGACGGTGGCATCCACCGCAACACCGGCAACAGCTACTGGGTATGCCCGGGCACCGACCCGAGCGATTATGACAACCGCTACTGGGCAGGCCGCTGCAACAGCGTCGCCACCCAGTTCTCGCCGGACCTGATCAACTCGCTGGGCAATCTGCCGGGTGGCATCAATGCCAGCGCGTACCCGGCGATCAATTTCCCCGGCTATATCGGCTACCTCAACAGCACCTACGGCCCGATGCAGACCCGCCAGGAGGACAATTTCGTCTACAATGTAGACGAGAAGATCTATTCCACCTACCTGCAGGCCAACTTCCGTACCGACCGTCTGCGCGGCAACGTCGGCGTGCGCGTCGCACGCACGAAGCAGCATGCCGACTCGACCGACAAGATCACCTCCTACAACGACTACTTCTTCGACGGCGCCGACGGCAATCCGCTGGCCTGCATCCAGGGCGACACGACGCCTGCCGGCGCGCCCGCCGATACATTCTGTGGCAGCGAGGGCTACTGGCGACTGCACGAACGGGTGGCGCGTCCGGAATCCTATGAAATCGCCGCGCTCGACCGCACCTACACCGACGTACTGCCCAGCTTCAACCTGGCCTACGATCTGACCGACGACCTGGTGCTGCGCGCTGCGGCGTCCAAGGTCATGTCGCGTCCGAGCTATGGCGATATCGCTTCGCCGGGCAGCCTGGAGTACTACAGCGAGGAATACGTCGACGATCGACGCCTGACCGGTGGCGCGGGCGAGCTGGGCTGGTACGGTTCGGGCAGCAACAAGGGGCTGGAGCCGTACCAGGCCAACCAGTACGACCTGGGCCTGGAGTGGTATTTCCACCCGGGCTCGGTCGCCGGCGTTGGCCTGTTCCGCAAGAACATCGAGAACTTCGCGGTGGATGTGATCACCGACGTCAACCTGCTGGTCGGTGGCGAGACGGTCACCGTGCAGAACTACAGCACCCAGGCCGGTGGCCAGGACGCGGTTTCGCAGGGCGTCGAACTGTACGCACAGCACACGCTGGATTTCGGCCTCGGCTTCCAGGCCAACTACACCTACAACGACGCCAGCAAGGCGGCGGTGACACTGGAGGACGGAACCGAAGCCGGCAAGACCTCGATGCCCGGCAGCGCGAAGAACCAGGCCAACTTCACCGTCTTCTACGAAACCGAGGCTCTGTTGTTGCGCGCCTCGTACAACCGTCGCGGTGAAGTGGTGCAGGGCCTCGTCAACGGGCTGAATGTCTACCAGGAGCCGTACTACCAGGTCGATCTGAATGCGGCTTACAACATCACGCCGGCGCTCAGCGTCAGCGCCTCGGTACTCAATCTGACCGAGGAGGAGACGCGCTCGCACCTGGGCAACGACACCAAGGACCGCTTCTACACCAACGGTTATGCCGGTCGCGTCGCGTATCTTGGCCTGACCTACAAGTTCTGAGCCTGTCTGGTCTTTGGGCCCCATGCTTCCTCTCCCGCCCGGCAACGGGCTGCATGGGGTCCATGGCCCGGCCATGGCCGGGCCACTTATCTCCCCGCGCGCGGCCATCTGTCCGGATTCCGCACGCTGAACCACAGGACAGGAACGGATGAAGCCAAACCTCCCGCTTTCACTGCTCAGCACCATGCCACTGCTGTTCGCGCTGGCTGTCTCTGCCGCCGCCTCCAGCCCCGCGGCAACGCAAGGCCTGAGTGCCGAGGTCAACACCTTCATCGGCAGCAAGGACGACGGCAACACGTTTCCCGGCGCGTCCGCCCCCTTCGGGATGATCCAGGTCAGCCCGATCGGTTCGCACTACTCGGGCTGGCGCTACGACGACCCGCGGATCCGTGGCTTTGGCCATTCCTTCCTGTCCGGCGCGGGCTGCTGGGAGCAGGGTGGGCAGGTGTCGGTGTTGCCAGTGAGCGGACGCATCGGTCCTGACGGTGACTTCGACACGACCGATCCACAGGCGTTCGACCACAAGCGTTACGGATCACGCTACCGCCACGACGGCGAAAGCGGCCAGGCCGGTTACTACAAAGTGCGGCTGACCGATTATGGCGGGATCGATGCGGAAGCCACCGCACTGACCCGCGCGGCAGCGGAGCGTTACACCTTCACCGCGGCGGGGGAAGGCCATGTACTGGTCAATATCGGCCAGGCCAACGAACGCCACGCGGTGATCGGCAGCAGCCTGACCGTGGTCGGTGACCACGCCGTCGAAGGCAAGCTGGTGACCAAGAGCTTCTGCGGTGGCCATCAGTACACCACGTGGTTCCGCCTCGAGTTCGATCGCCCGTTCAAGGCCTTCGGCACCTGGGGTGAAGCCGGTGGTGTGCCGGGATCGCGCCACGGGATGGAGGGCGAGGGCAAGCCCAGCGGTGCGTGGCTGACCTTTGACCTGGACGGCGATCGCAGCGTGACCGCGGTGTCGGCGATCTCGCATGTCGATGCCGAAGGTGCGCGCAACAACCTGCGTAGCGAGGGCATGGCCGGCGACAGCTTGCTCGGCTTTGACGAGATGCGCGCGCGTGCGCAGAAGGCATGGGACGCCGAGCTGTCCAGCGTGCGCGTGCACGGCGGCGGACATGATGATCGTGCGGTCTTCTACACCGCCTTGTACCACGCGCTGCTGCAGCCGATGGCTGGCAGCGACGCCGACGGCCGTTACCGGGGCTACGACGATCTCATCCATCGCGCCGATGGATGGACCTATTACGAATATTTCTCGCTGTGGGACACATACCGCTCGCAGAACCAGCTGATTGCGCTGTTGCGGCCACAGCGGGCCATGGACATCGCACGTTCGCTGCTGGCCATCGACCAGCAGGGCGGCTGGCTGCCGCGCTGGGGTTATGCCAACTTCGATACCAACATCATGACAGGCGATCCGGTCACCCCGTTCCTGGTGGATCTGTGGCGCTTCGGCGCGCTGCGGGGACGCGAGGCGGAGGCGTACGCGGCCCTGCGCAGGAATGCGTTCGGCGTGCCACCGTTGAATTCACGTCATGCCGGCCGTTCGGGCAATCCCAATTATCTGGCGCAGGGCTTCGTCCAGTACGATCGTGCATACCCTTCCAAAGGCATGGACGTGGATCCCCACCATGGCGGCTCCGCGACCCTGGAATACGCGCTCGCCGACTGCTCGCTGTCGCTGATGGCCGATGCGCTGGGACATGACGACGATGCCGCCGTGCTGAAGCGCCGCGGACGCAACTGGCGCACGCTGTGGGATGCGTCGGTGCGTGACGAGGCAGCCGGCTTCATCGGCTTTCCGCGTCCGCGCACCGCGGACGGGGAGTGGTACACGCCGTCGGACGGTCATTACAGCCCGCGTTCCCACCACGGCTTCCACGAGGGCACGGCCTGGCAATACCAGTGGCTGGTGCAGCAGGACGTGCCAGGCCTGGTGGAAGCGATGCACGGGCCACAGGAAGCCGCGCGACGCCTGGACGACTTCTTTGCCTACGATGCACTGGTCGCCGATCCGGATGGCGCGGCGCGCAAGCAATGGGTGGTCGGACCGTACAGCTATTACAACCAGTTTCGTTACAACCCGAATAACGAGCCCGACCTGCACGTGCCGTGGATGTACACGCTGATAGGCCAGCCGTGGAAGACCTCCACGGTGCTGCATGCGGCGCAGCAGCTGTTCACCAACGCGCCCAATGGCGTGACCGGCAACGACGACCTGGGCACGATGTCGGCCTGGTACCTGTTCAGTGCCATGGGCCTGTATCCGGTGGTGCCCGGCACCGGGCAGTTCGTGCTGCACGCGCCGCGCTTTTCCCGCATCGACGTGGACATGGGGCAGGGCCGCACGCTGCGGATTGAAGCGCCGCAGGCTGGCGACGGCAAGCCGCGCTACATCCGCAACGTAACGCTGGACGGCAGCAACCATGCGCCGGTGTGGCTGGATTGGGAGCGCCTGCGGCAAGGCGGTCGCCTGCACTTCGACCTGGCTGATGCGCCGCCATCGCAAGGCTGGGGCACGCAGGCGCAGGACCTGCCGCTGTCGCCATGCGCGGTCGAAACGGCGTCGACGGCAGGGGCCGGCCGTTGAGTCCGTGCCGGTTCCACCCATCGGAGTCCGCATGATGGTTTACGCTTGCTGCATTGTCGTCATGGATCGATACATATGAGTAAGAAACGCCCGCCCAAGGCAGCTTCCGCGCGAACGCCCACCGCCAGGTCTGCAAAGGCTGCGAAGGCGGACGCAGGCGCTGTTGCCCAGACGAGGACGGGCAAGGCGGCGCCGGCGGTGCGCGCGCGCGATCCGCAGCGGGTGGTGACCGTCACCGATATCGCCAATGCCATCGGTGTTTCACGCGCCACGGTATCGCTGGTGCTGCGCGACAGTCCGCTGGTTCACGCCGACACGCGCGCCCGCGTGGAAGCCGAACTGAAGCGGCAACGGTATGTCTACAACCGCGGCGCGGCCAACCTGCGTCGACGCACGTCGTCCAGCGTCGCACTGGTCATCAACGACCTGTCCAATCCGTTCTTCGCCGAATTCGCAGCCGGCGTCGACGAAGCCCTGGGCGAGAAGGGGTACGTGACGCTGCTCGGCAGTACCGGCGAATCGCCCGAACGGCAGCAGGCCGTGCTGGCCTCGCTGATGGAGCACACGCCGGCGGGGGTGATCCTGTCGCCGGCGGAGGGCAGCGATGCGGCCCAGCTGCACAAGGTGCTGGATACGCGCGCGAACGTGCTGCTGTTCAACCGCGAACTCGCCGGCGCCGACGACTGGGGCTTTCTCGGACTGGACAACCAGCGTGGCGCACAGTTGGCCACCGAACACTTGATCGCCCTGGGCCATCGCCGCATCGCGTTCTATGGTGGACATGCCGATTCAAGCTCGTGCCGGCAGCGACGCGCGGGCCATGCGCGGGCAATGAAACGGGCGGGCCTGCCGGTCGATCCGTCCTGGCTGATCGAATCCGCGCCCAACCGCCTGGAAGCGGCCGCGGGGACCGCGAAGCTGTTCGGAGACCAGGCGCCGCCGACGGCAGCGGTCTGCTACAACGACACGGTCGCGCTGGGACTGATGCTGGGCCTGCTGGCGCGTGGCATCCAGCCGGGCAAGGGCTTCGCCGTCACCGGCTTCGACGATATCCCCGAGGCGGCGGTGACCACACCGCCGTTGACCACGCTGGCCGTCAACCCACGCGAACGCGGGCGGCAGGCAGCGCAGCTCGTGCTCGCACAGCTGGCTGAAGGCACCGCGCCCGACAGGACCATCGCACCGGTCACCCTGTCCGTGCGCGAGAGCAGCGGGGCGGCGCTGAAATGAGCGTGCCGCCGACCTGCATCGCATCGGCGTGTCGTGCCCGCGGGCGCCGGCATCCGACCTTTGCATCTCCTCCAAGTTCCTCCTCCAATATCACCTTTGCCATGAAACCCATCGCGCTATTTGCCGCTCTTCCTCGCCGCGCCGACATCGTGCGGGCTCCGTGTGCCTTCCCGCAGAGTGGGCTCGCATGAGTTCTCCGGCGCGCAGGATCGTCTGCTTCGGCGAGGCCCTGATCGATATGCTGGCGCAGCCGCCGGCATCGCCCGAAGCTCCGCGCAGTTTCCTGCAGTACGCCGGCGGTGCGCCTGCGAACGTGGCGGTGGCGGCGGCGCGACTCGGTGCCGATGCGCACTTCGCCGGCATGCTCGGCGAGGACATGTTCGGCGACTTCCTGTTCGACAGCCTGGCATCGGCGGGTGTATCCACCGACTGCATCGTGCGCACCGGCGATGCGAAGACCGCGCTGGCGTTCGTGGCGCTGGACGAACATGGCGAGCGCAGTTTCAGTTTCTACCGGCCACCGGCCGCCGACCTGCTGTTCCGCGCCGCGCATTTCAAACCGGCGTGTTTCGAGGGGACGGGCGTGTTCCATGTCTGCTCGAACAGCCTGACCGAGGCGGACATCGCCGATGCCACCTACCAGGGCATGCGTCTTGCACGCGCTGGCGGCGCCATGGTCAGCATCGACATGAATCTGCGTCCGGCCCTGTGGCCGCAAGGCGAAGACCCCACGCCACGGCTGTGGAAGGCGCTGGCCGAGGCTGACCTGGTGAAGCTGTCGCGGGAGGAACTCGAGTACCTGGCACAACCACTGGGAGGCGAGCAGGCGGTCCTGCATCGCCTCTGGCAGCAGCGTGCGCAACTGCTGGTCGTGACGGACGGTGCAGGGCCCATCGCATGGCATACGCGTGCGGCGAGCGGGAAGGTGGATACTTTCCAGGTCACGACGCTGGATTCCACCGCGGCCGGAGACGCATTCGTGGGCGGGCTGCTGTTCCATCTGACCCGGCACGACAGGCTTGGCGAAGGCCTCGCCGCGTTCGTCTCGTGTCACGACGACATCGCCACCGCGATGCGCTTTGCCGCCGCCGTGGGTGCCCTGGCGGTCACCCGCAAAGGCGCGTTCGCCGCCATGCCAACCGAGCAGGAAGTCAACCAGCTGCTGTCGTGATCGTGCCGCGCACGTGATGCGGCGAACCCGACCAACCAGGATGAGGATCGACCATGACGGCTAGCGGCAACCCCATCGGATCCATCGTCGTCGTCGGCGGTGGCAGTGCGGGCTGGATGGCGGCGACCGCACTGGCCACGTACCTAGGCAGGCAGGCATCGGTCCGTCTGGTCGAATCCGAGGAAATCGGCATCGTCGGGGTAGGGGAGGCCAGCGTCCCTTACATGAAGCAGTTCAACGCAGGCGTGCTGGGCATCGACGAGTTTGATTTCGTTGCCCGCACCCAGGGTACCTTCAAGCTCGGCATCCAGTTCAATGACTGGGGCCAGATTGGCGATTCCTACCTGCACGGCTTCGGCAGGATCGGCCAGGGCATCGGGCCGCTGCCGTTCCATCAGTTCTGGCTCAAGTTGTTCCTGGCCGGCCGGGCGCGGCCGATCGGCGAATATTCGCTGCCAACCCTGGCGGCCCCGCTGGGAAAGTTCATGTCCAGCCCGGGCAACGTGCCGCAGGATTCGCCACTGGCCGACATCGCCTACGCGTATCACTTCGATGCGGGGCTGTACGCACGCTACCTGCGTGAGCTGGCAGAGCGGCGCGGCGTGCAGCGCATCGAGGG
This sequence comes from Pseudoxanthomonas dokdonensis, assembly GCF_001431405.1. GTDB lineage: Bacteria > Pseudomonadota > Gammaproteobacteria > Xanthomonadales > Xanthomonadaceae > Pseudoxanthomonas_A > Pseudoxanthomonas_A dokdonensis. Next base: position 137,351 of record NZ_LDJL01000005.1, on the reverse strand, counting down.
CAAGATCAGCCATGCCCTGCAGCGCGGCGAAGATGGCTTCATCGAAGCCGTGGTACTCGAGAGCGGGGAGCAAGTCGCCGGCGATCTGTTCATCGACTGCTCCGGCTTCCGTGGCCTGTTGATCGAACAGACGCTGGACACCGGTTACATCGACTGGACCCACTGGTTGCCCTGCAACCGGGCCATGGCCGTGCCGTGCGCCACCGCCGGCGCGCCAACGCCCTACACCCGGGCCACAGCCCGCACGGCGGGATGGCAATGGCGCATCCCCCTGCAGAACCGGATCGGCAACGGCTACGTGTATTCGAGCGAACACATCAGCGACGACGAAGCCGCCGCCACGCTGCTGGCCAACCTCGACGGACCCGCGCTTGCCGACCCGCGCCCGCTGCGCTTCACCACCGGCATGCGCCGCAAGCTGTGGAACAGGAACGTCGTCGCCCTGGGGCTCGCCAGCGGCTTCATGGAGCCACTGGAATCGACCAGCATCTACCTCGTCCAATCCGGTATCCAGCGACTCCTCGGCCTGTTCCCCGACCGTGGTTTCGACCCCATCCTGGAGCGCCAGTTCAACGAGGAATCCGCATTCGAATACGAAAGCACGCGCGACTTCCTGATCCTCCACTACTGCGCCACCCGCCGCAGCGACAGCGCGTTCTGGGACTACTGCCGGACGATGTCGATCCCCGACACCCTGCGGCGCAAGATCGACATGTTCCGCAGCGGCGGGCGCTATTTCCGCACCGGCGACGAGTTCTTCGCGCTGCCGAGCTGGGTGCAGGTGATGCTGGGGCAGGGCATCATCCCCGAAGGCTACCATCCGATCGTCGACGACATGCCCGAACCGGCCCTCATCGAACACGTCGCCCGCGTGCACCGTTCAATCGCCGATGGCGCGGCTGCCATGCCGGCGCACCAGGCCTACATAGACCGCTACTGCAGGGCGTCATAGGCATCAACTTCCGGCGGGTTCTGAGCAGCGAAGCGAGTTGGAATCCAATCTTCCAAAGGATCTGTGCCGCCGGGGACGCCGGATCAAGACCTGCTGGTCGAGTAGCTGCGGAGAACGACGTCAAAGCACGGGCTGATTCAGCATTCCGCGGCGCATGGCGATGTGGATGGCTTCCGTGCGATTGCGGGCACCGAGCTTCTCGAAGATGCGGGCAAGGTGCGACTTGATGGTTTCGGCCGAGATATCCAGCTGATTGGCCATCTGCTTGTTGGCCAGGCCGGCGGCGAGCAGCTGCAGGATGTGCTGTTCGCGGGCGGTCAGTGTCTCTTCGCCGACATGCTCGGCGATGTCGGCACAGACTTCGGCCGAGACGTAGCGTCTGCCGGCGTGGACTTTACGGATGCAATCGACCAGTTCGCTGCGCAACGCATTCTTCAGCAGGTAACCACAGGCGCCGGCCGCCATTGCTTCACGCGCATTGCCGTCGCCGCGGTACGTTGTCAGGACAACGACCCGCGCATGGGGGAACTCGGCCCGCAATGCACGCACTCCCAACAGCCCGCCCATGCCAGGCATCTGCAGATCCATCAGGGTGATGTCCGGCAGGTACTGCCGGAATGCCTCAAGCCCGGATTCGGCGCTGCCCGCACCAGCGACCACGTCCAGGTCATCGTCGGCGGACAGCATGGCGGCGATGCCTTCACGCAGGACTGGATGATCGTCGACGGTGAGGATGCGGATTGTCATGCCGGGTGAATTCCTCGGGGGGCGCCAATCAAGGCGGGGCCTTGGCGGCCAGCTACAGCATCTACGGGGAAAGTCGCTTGATCTACGGGGTTCGGCGGCTCGTCTGCCGATGAGCGTGGCTGCAACCCGCACCAAGTGGCGCACATCGGATATCCCGCTACCGTCCGGAGTCCAGGCCGCGTTACGGAGGCCAGTATAGTGGAGCAATTCCTGCGCGGCGCGTTTTCACCCAAACGGGTGAGCTTGTGGAGGCCCTTAACTGCGACGCCGGCAGGCCGCTGCGGAAGTAGCCTGCAGTCACTGGGCCCGTGCGGGATCAGCTGGCCACGGCAGCAATGGGAGTCCCACGAATGGTCATCAACGTCCCGCGGCTGGAGGCGATTCTCGGAGACCATGCCGACGCGTTGGGTACCAGCTTCGAGGGCTATCGCAACCACGTTTACAGGGTGCTCAATTTCCATCTGCTGCTGTCTGACGGCAGGAGCCCCGACCTCGACAGACTGGCCATCGCCGCTGCACATCACGACCTCGGCATCTGGACCGCCGGCACGCTCGATTATGTGGGACCATCGATTGCGTTGGCAGCGGCCTACCTGGAAAGAGCGGGCCTGCAAAGCTGGAAGACCGAAGTGGGTGCAATGATCCAGCACCATCACCAACTGAGCGCTTGTCCTGCCAGCGTGGCGAGGGAGGTGGAGCTGTTCCGGCGTGCCGACTGGATAGACGTGACGATGGGCGCCCGCCGGTTTGGATTGCCGCGCCGTGCGGTCAAGCAGGTGAGGGCTGTGTTTCCCGATGCCGGTTTCCATCGACGGCTGACAAAGCTGGTACTGATGCGATTCATGCGTCACCCACTCAATCCGTTGCCGATGGTTCGCTTGTAATCGTGATTGGACGATGCGTGCGGGAAGGACTGGACTATTCCTGCGTTAACTCGACTACCCACATTCCCTTTGTCACTCTTCCGCGGCGCGCTCCCCCCCCAGCGCCGCCGCGGAAGAGTTTTTTCCACGCTCGCTAAGCGACGGATTGAAAGGTGGCCGTTGCCCCGGCATGGACGTCGAACTCGCTGCTACTGACTGCGTTCGGGTAGTCCCTCATCAAGCAGCGTCGCGACGTTGCATCGCGACTTTCTCATCGCAACAGATGATCCGCCAGCAGGAATCCGGCAGTCATCGCCACCACCAGCAACGCACCCTGCAATCGCGGCGGCGCAGGTAGTGGGATGTCCAGCATCCGGCAAGCTGTGCCGATGGCAAGCGCCAGCAGGACGCCAGCCAGCACCATCATGCCTGGTCACCGACACCGGTCAGGCCGTCCGGTCCACCGCAATCACGGACATGGCGCGCCTTGCGTGCGGTAACGAAAAGGTCAGCGAACTGATAGCCAGCACTCATGGACACGACCAAAAGGGCGCCGACCAGCGCCGGTGGCGCCGGCACCGGGATGCCGAACCATCGGCAGGCGAAGCCAATCACGAATCCCAGCAGCAGGCCGATGGCGAATCTGATGTTCATGCGGCTGGCTCCGGATGCTCATGCGGCGCCATGGCGGCAGCATGTTTGCCGTCGCCGATGAAGTGACGGACGCGCGGTGCCCGCTGGCCTCGATGTAGATCGCGCAGTTGCTGCTGCAGACGCTGGTCATCGGCCGTGGTCCGGTGGTGCTGGCGCAGGTGCTGTAACCATGTCGGCACCAGGAAGTACTCCAGCCAGATGCCCGGCTGACTGATGTCTTCCACCAGATGCCAGTCGATGGCACCGTCGCGACGTCGTGTCCGGCCCAGCTCGCGGCCGAGGGCAAGGAAGCGCGACCGGTCCTCATTGGCGATGTTGTATTCGATGATCACCATCACCGGCCCGCGCTCATGTGCTGGCGGCTCGACGGCCAGCGGCTGTGGCCAATGCGCCGATGGTGTGAAGTCGAGCAGTTCGCTGGCACCCAGCCGGAATCTCCGTGCCACCAACGCCATGTTGGCCGCCCCCAGTGCCGCCGTCGCCAATGCGATGGTCACGCCCATGCGTTGTGCCAGCGCCCCCCATGCCAGGCTGCCCAGCGCCATGCCCAGTGCAAACACCATGATGTAGAGCGACAACGCACGCGCCCGCACCCATCCCGGCACCGACAGCTGAGCAGCTACCTGCAATGAGGAAAGGACGGTGATCCATCCGCTGCCGAATACCAGCAGCAATAGGCCGATCAGCAGCGTCGAGCGGGTGCAGGCAACGCCGATCGTCGCCAGCGCGCAGGCCAAGGTGGCGACCAGCACCAGCGCATCGCCGTCATGGTTGCGGCGCAAGCGTGGCAGCAGCAGGGTTCCGCCGACCGCGCCGATGCCAATGCAACCCAGCAGCAGGCCGAAGGTGCCCGGACCCGCGGCCAGTTCGCTGCGCACCAGCACCGGCAACAGCGCCGGTATGGCGCTGGCAAACAAGAAGAACGTGATCGCCTTGGCCAGCACCGACTGGAAAACCGGTGCCTGCCAGGCGAAGCGGATGCCGGCCCGCAAGCCGACAACGAACGACTCGCGTGGCAAATCCGGCGCGATCTTTACCGGCTGCCATCGCCACAACACCAGGATCACACCGACGAAGGACAGTGCATTGAGCGCAAACGCCAGCGCAGGACCGGCCTGGGCGAGGATGACTCCGCCGATGGCCGGCCCTATCGAGCGGGCGATGTTCATGCCGGCCGAGTTGAGCGAGATCGCCGACGCCAACTGTGGGCGTGGCACCAGTTCGGGCATGATCGCGGCCTGCGCCGGCATTGCCATCGCCGCCCCGGTGCCGAGAGCGAAGGTCAGCGCCAGCAACGACCAGGGCCCAAGCATGTCGAGTTGTGCCAACAGCGCCAACAACGTCGCCACCGACAACATCCACAGCTGGGCCAGGATCAGATAGCGCCTGCGGTCGATGCTGTCGGCCAGGGTACCGGCGACCAGGGCAAACAGCACCACCGGCAAGGTGGTCGCCGATTGTACCGCCGCCACCATCAATGGCGATGACGTGGTCTCGGCCATGACCCAGGCAGCGGCGACATCATGGACCCAGGTGCCTATGTTGCCGACCAGTACCGCCAGCCATAGTGCCCGGAACGTGGTCTGGCGCAGTGGAGACCACGGGTCGGCATCCACGGCGCTGGCATCACCGGGCTGCATGGTCAGAAGGCGAAACACGAGCAGCCCAGCGCACCCCAGAAACCCGCATCCCCGCTGGGCACTGGATGGTGGGCGGCGTGACCATGGCGATGAGCGCGGCAGCCATGGCCCCGGCCAGAAGCGATGGTGTTGGCCGGCGGCAGATGCCGCGCGCGCGCAGGCAGGTTGCGCGGCGACCAGTCGGGCATTGCCGGCGGCAGCGCCGGGGCCAACGGGGCGTAGTCGTCGTCAGCATGCACGATGCGACCACCGACCACCGTCAATACGCTGTGGATATCGGCGATGTCGGCAACTGGCACCTGCATGTAATCGGCCGACAGCAGCGCCAGATCGGCATACTGACCGACTGCCAGCGTGCCCTTGACTGCCTGCTCGTCGGAAAACCAGGCGCTGCCCTGCGTCCATGTCCGCAGGGCTTCCTCACGCTCGAGCAGATTGTCATCGCCGTACAACGGCATACCGCCAACCGTGCGCCCACTGACCAGCCAGTGCAATGCGGTCCACGGGTTGTAACTGGCAACACGGGTGGCGTCGGTGCCTGCGCCTACCGGTATGCCGGCATCCAGCATGCGCCGGATCGGCGGCGTGTGGGCGGCCGCGGCGGCGCCGTAACGTTCGACGAATGCCTCGCCCTGGAATGCCATCCGGTGCTGCACGGCGATGCCGCCACCCAATGCACGCACCCGTTCGATGTTGCGCGGCGAAATGGTCTCGGCGTGGTCGATGATCCAGTGCAGGCCTGCGAACGGCAGCTCGCGATCGATGCGCTCGTAGACATCCAGGATGCGGCTGATGGTTTCGTCGTAGGTGGCATGGATACGGAATGGCCAACGCTTCTCGACCAGCAACCGCACCACGCTGTCCAGGTCCGGCTCCATCCGCGCCGGCAGGTCCGGGCGCGGCTCGTTGAACAATTCGAAATCCGCGGCGGAAAACACCAGCATTTCGCCAGCGCCGTTATGCCGAAGCCAGTCATCGCCCTGGCGTGGTTGCAGCATTTCCGTCCAGCGCTGGAAGTCGTTGTATTCACCACCGTTGTTCTGGGTGAACAGGTTGTAGGCGATGCGCACGGTGAGCTCGTTGTCGGCGTGCAGCTTGCGGATGATCGCGTAGTCATCCGGCCAGGCCTGGAAGCCGCCGCCGGCGTCGATCACCGAGGTGATGCCCAGGCGATTGAGCTCGCGCATGTAGTGACGGGTTGAGTTGAGCTGGTATTCCGGCGGCAACCGCGGGCCTTTGGCCAGCGTCGCATACAGGATCAGCGCATTTGGCTTGGCCAGCAGCAACCCGGTCGGGTTGCCTGCCTTGTCGCGCTCGATGCGGCCGCCTGGCGGATCCGGAGTATCCCGGGTGTAACCGACCGCGCGCAGCGCCGCTGCGTTGAGTAACGCGCTGCCATACAGATGCAGAATGAACACGGGTGTATCCGGCGCCGCAGTATTGATTTCCTGCAGCGTCGGCAGCCGCTTTTCCTTGAACTGGTACTGGCTGAAACCGCCGACCACGCGCACCCATTGTGGCGGTGGCGTACGCAGTGCCTGGGCCTTGAGCAGGGCCATCGCGTCGGCCAGCGAACCCAAGCCCTCCCAGCGCAGCTCCATGTTGTAGTTGAGGCCGCCACGGATGAGATGGGTGTGACTGTCGTTGAGGCCGGGAATCAGGCGCTTTTTACATGCATCGATAACCGTGGTGGCCGGTGTGCGGTATGCCATCACTTCGGCATTGGTGCCTGTCGCCAGCACCCGGCCATCAGCCACGGCGATGGCCTCGGTCTGTCTGGCGGCGGGGACCAACGTCGTGACCCTGGCGTTATGGATGATCAGATCGGCCATGCGGGCTGCCTTGGTGGAAGGGGTGCCGCCGGTAGCACGCAGGGTCCATGCAGCGGCCATGCCAGCTGCGCCCATGGCCACCACGCGACGCCGGCCAGGGTCATGCTGGGCTTCAGTCACAGCAGGGATCCTCGTATCCCGGCAGGCGGTATCGGCGGATGATATGAACGTCCAGCGCAAAACGCCCGCCGCCAGTCAGCATCAGTGCGAACAGGATGGCTGCCCAGAACAGCGGATACTCGGCGCCATGATGGTTCCAGAACCAACCCGCTGATACTGAAAGGGTCGCGGTCACGGCGATGAACGCCATCGCCAGCAGTGCGCTCAGGCGCGTCCATGCGCCCAGCAGCACCAGTGCACCCAACGTGGTCTGCAGTACGGCCAGCAGCAACGCGACCGGCGCCGAGGAGGGCAGGTCGAAGGCCTGCAGTTCACTGGCAAACCCCGCCAGGCCCGGGCCGCCGAACCAACCCAGCAACTTGGCCAGCCCGTGGGGCAGCATGAAGCCACCGGCGACGATGCGCTGTACCAGCAACGCTACGTCCAGCAGCAGTTGGGCGTCGGCTGGGACAGGCACGGCCACACCTTCAGCGGCAACCGACCGCGAAGCGGTTTTGTGCGTGGATGCCGGGTGCGAGCTGGACATGGCGGTGCCTAATGGCCGCCTTCCTGGCCGTCGAACATGGCTTTTGCATACTGGATGCCGATGCCATAGCCGCCAGCCTTGTCACGGGCGATGCCGGTGGTCAACGCATAGGTCACGCCACGGGCCCAGTCGCGTTGCAGTTCGAGCAGATACTGCAGGCTGGTCATCGGTTCTGCACCGGCTTGAATCATGCGCTGCATCGCCCGTTCATGGGCCTCGTCGGATACATCGCCGCAGGCATCGGAGATGACGTAGACATCGAAGCCCTGTTCCAACGCCGACAACACCGGACCGACAATGCAGACGCTGGTCCACAGACCGGCAACCACCAACCGCGATTTGCCGATGGCATTGACGGCTGCAATGACCTGCTCGTCTTCCCAGGCATTCATCGTGGTCCGATCAATGGCCGCGGCCTCGTCGAATTCCGCGCTTATTTCCGGGAACAATGGACCGGAAAAACTCTTCGAGGCGACCGTGGTGACGATGGTGGCGACCGAAAATCCTACCGCTGTCCGGGCCAGAAGCGAAACGTTGTTGCGCAGCGCGCCGACATCAATCGAGCGCAACGGAAATGCCATCTGTGATTGGTGGTCGATCAGAATGAGGGTGTGGTCGTCCGGACAGAGCAGTCTGCTGGCGGCGGCGACTTTGGCAACGGTCATGGCGTTTCCTCGGGGGACACGATGGGGAGACAGGATTGCTTGCAGCTCATGGTGATGGGATTGGAATGGCGGCGGCACCCTGAAAAGCCGTGAGCGCCCACCCCTCGATCAGGTGAGGCCAGCCATGCCTGGCCGATCCATACTGGCGCGCGCGCTCAGGCATGCGGGCGCGCCAGGAACGCGGCGACATGCGCTGCCACCCGCTCTGGATGCTGGTGCTGTGGCGCATGGCCGGTTTGCGAATAGAAGACGAACTCCGCGTCGCGCAACTGTCCTATCAGCGGAAACCAGTTCTGGCCAGCGGTGCTGATGTCATGATCACCGGCGATGACCAGCAGGGGGATGTTCACCTGAGCCAAGCGGCCACGGCGCCCCTCATGGTCTGCGTGGTAGCCCTGGGCAGCAGTGAAATAGCGTTGAAGCAGCTCAGCGCTGGCAGGGATTCTGTCGACAACGCCGGGGCGCGCATAAATCCTGTCGTGTGATTGTCGTGCGCGCTGGCGACTGAGGCTGGAGGCTGGCTCGAAGAACAGCACTTCCTCGTCCGCCAGGTCATTGACCGGCTTGGTCGCCCGCTGCAGGAACTCGGGCTGCAACGGCACCTCCACCGGTCCCGGCGGATTGGTGGCGAGCAGGACCACATGGCTCGGCCGCTGCGGATAGTCCAGCAGGTAAGCCTGTGCGGCAAGACCGCCCCAGGACCAGCCCAGCAATGCAAACTGCGCCAGGCGCAGCGCGTCGGCAAGCGCGTCAATGAAAGCCGCGACCTGTGACATGTCGTCGGGCAACGTCCCGTCGGAATAGCCGATGCCGGGAAAGTCGAACGTCACCACCCTGTGCTGGCGCGCCAGCTCATCCAGGAACAACGGATCCCAGGTATCGAGGGTGCCTCGCAAGCGGTTGGCCAGCAGCAGTGGCCGTCCCTGGCCTGTGCTGCGATAGGCGATGCGATCATTGCCGACCTGCACATATTGCGTTGACGAATCCACCGAGCGGGTAGCGGTGGCGACTTCGTTCGCATTGATGGAGACAAGCGACTGCGACAACCAGGTTGGCATGAGTTTCATCACGGTAATCCTCCAGTGGTCTTGCTTTTCCACGTTGCAATCAACACGTGCAGCCGCCATTGCCGGAGCGCCGTACACCTGGGGGCATTCAGGCCTTCAAGCTGGCTCTGGCGAGGGCGTCTATCTGAGCATGGGCAGTTCGAACTGCATCAGGTTCCACCGCGTGACGTCTTCTTCCCACTCGTCACCGCTGGCTTCGGTAAGGGGAAGCGCAAGATTGGCAACGATCATGCGGTTGCCCTGGACCGCTGAAGCAGCGGGAAACAACAGGCCACGCGGTGAGCCATCCTCGGCAATACCGAGGAACGCACCGGCGCGAATCCTTTCGCGGCCGTGCTCGTCCAGCCCAATCACCGCGTCGTCCTGGTTGGCCGAGACCCACAGCAATCCATCGTGGAATAACAGGCCGTCGGCGCCATGGATGCTTTCAGCAAGGACGTGCAGCGGGCCCCCCGAGGGTGCCATCCACAACACGCGTCCATCGCCTGCGTTGTTGACATACAGCCTGCTTTCGTCGGCATTGAACGCGAGCCCATTGGCGCCGAATGGCAACGAGCCGGTCGTGGCCAGCAGGCCGTCGCGAGTCAAAACCTCGACCCGGCATGGTTTGCACGCAGCAGCATCGGCGATTCTGTAAATGGCGCCCTGGAACGAATCGGAGACAAACAGGTTGCCGGAACGGTCGAAGACCATGCCGTTGATGGCTGCAAATCCGGCGGAACCGAAATTCACCGTGTCCTGGCTACCGTCGGGGTTGTTGATGTGCCGTTGCGGCGGTGCGGATGGTGACAATGCCTGGAAGCTGGCCAGTTCCTCCACCAGCGAGTCTGCCGTGAAATCGGCCCGCATGCGCTGCAGTCGAGAGCTGCCAAAGTTGAGGAAGTAAACGTGGCCATCGTGGAGCGACACGCCGGTAATCGGCGTGTCGCCGAGGGACTTGGCCGCCAGCAACGTGCCCTCGGCCGACAATCGCAGCATCATGTTGTTGCGGCTGGCCTCCGGTATCCGGGCGTCGAAGGAACCGACATAGATCTGCCCAGTGGTCGGATCCACCGCCAGGCTCTCGGGATGGCGGAAGCCCTCCGGCAGGTTGCTCAACAGTTGGACCGGAACACGCAGCGGGGCGCTTTGCGCAACCACGTCTGGCGGCAGGCAGGCCAAACCGATCAACAGTGCGTGCAACAGGTGACGTGTCATGGCTATCCTTCTTTCGCGTGTAGGACTTGCTCGCTGGCAAGCCACTGGTGGAACGGGTGCGAACGTCAAGCCGGCTCGGGATGTGGCAATTCCAGTCCCAACGCCTGCGCCAGGCTTTCGCCGTAACGGGGGTCAGCAAGCCAGCAATTCCGCGCATGGCGCAACTTGACCTCAATCGGGGCATCGGCAAGCGCACGCACGGTATTCAAGATCAGGCGCTCACGTTGTTCCGGCTGCAGCGACCGGTATAACTCCCCGGGCTGCTGGTAATGGTCGTCATCGATGCGGTGATCCCAATGCGCCGCATCGCCATGCAAGGGCAGGGGCGGTTCCGCCCGCTCCTGGCTGTCGTCCCACTCGCCGTGGCTGTTGGGGAAATAGCTGAGGGTGCGCCCTAGGTTGCCGTCGGTACGCATGGCGCCGTCGCGGTGGTAGCTATGGAACGGGCACTGCGGCGCGTTGACCGGAATATGGTTGAAATTCACCCCCAGCCGATACCGTTGTGCGTCTCCATACGAGAACAGCCGCGCCTGCAGCATCCGGTCGGGTGAGAAACCAATGCCGGGAACGACGTTGGCAGGTGAAAATGCCGCTTGTTCGACTTCTGCGAAATAGTTTTCCGGGTTGCGGTCCAACTCCAGCACGCCGACCTCAAGCAACGGATAATCGGCCTTGGGCCAGACTTTGGTGACGTCGAATGGGTTGTGCGGATGGCGGGCGGCCTGTGCTTCCGTCATGATCTGGACATGCAGCGTCCAGCGCGGAAAATCGCCACGCTCGATCGCATAGAACAAGTCGCGATGGTGGCTTTCCCGATCGACGCCAATCAGTGCTGCTGCCTGTGCGTCGTCCAGGTTCTCGATACCCTGGACACAACGCAGGTGGAATTTGACCCAGACCCGCTCGTCCTGCGCATTGACCAGGCTGAAGGTATGACTGCCGAAGCCATGCATGTGCCGATAACTGCGCGGAATGCCGCGGTCGCTCATCAGTATCGTGACCTGGTGCAGCGCTTCGGGAAGCAATGTCCAGAAGTCCCAGTTGCTGGTGGCGCTGCGAAGGCCGGTACGCGGATCCCGCTTGACCGCATGATTGAGATCCGGGAAACGCAGCGGATCCCGGAAGAAGAACACCGGCGTGTTGTTGCCGACCAGGTCCCAGTTGCCTTGCTCGCTGTAGAACTTGACCGCGAAGCCGCGGATGTCACGCTCGGCATCGGCCGCGCCTCGCTCGCCAGCCACCGTCGAGAATCGAACGAACACTGGTGTCCTGCGACCGATTTCAGCAAACAGGTGGGCGCAGGTGTAGCGACTGATGTCGTGGGTCACGGTGAAGCTGCCATAGGCGCCCGAGCCTTTGGCGTGCATTCGTCGTTCGGGAATCACTTCGCGATCGAAGTGCGCCAGCTTCTCCAGCAGCCAGATATCCTGCAGCAGCGCAGGCCCGCGTGCGCCCGCGGTCAGCGTGTTGAGGTTGTCTACGACAGGAGCGCCGTTGGCGTGACTGAGGCGTTTGTTCATGGCGTTTGGCCAAACGGGGACGTAGCTGCATCATCGTCCATGCACCAGGCGACCGCCGTGCCTCATCGGGAGGTGAGGTGATTCCCCCATGCGGGGGAGGGCCGTTGCAACCGCGCCTTGACGGCGCCACCAAAGCGCCATGTCATCGCCGCGCCGGCGGTCAACCCGGCGCTATCGCCAAGGCCTTGATTGAGCCTGCTCGGAGCGTCGCCCAGGCCAATGCCATAGACCCGGTCGACTGCGACGATAGACATAGCGTCCAGGCACCACCAGCTCGACAATGGTGCCGCCTTCGGCGGCGGCCCGTATCGTCAGTCGTCCACCAATCCGCTGTGCGCGTTCGCGCATGCCAAGACACCCGAAATGGCCGTCACTGCGGTCAGCGGCCGCATCCAATCCAGTGCCGTCATCGCGGATCGACATCGTCAACCCCTGTTCGCGGTAGTCCAGAAGCAACCACACGTTGCATGCATTCGCGTGTTTGACCACGTTGCGCAGTGCTTCCTCGGCGATGCGCTGCATTTCTTCGGTCGCCGTGTCAGTGATGGGTTGACGCTTGCCTTCGAAGGACAAGTGCAACACCAGCGGCCGTGCTTCGACTACCTGGCTGGCGATGCCCTGTAAGGCTTCCGGCAGGTCGTCGCCCATCCGCGGATTACGCAGATCCTGGACACGATCGCGTCCTGTCTTGAGCGCCTCGTCCGCCCGGTCCAGGGCTTTGGTGAGGTCAGCGCGCATGCCTGCATCGACGGGCAGCTTGTTGACGGTGCCTTGGAAACGTAGCGTCAGCGCCTGGAACTCCTGCAGCAGCGTGTCATGCAGCTCGCGGGCGATACGCGCACGCTCGGCGACCTGACCGTCGAAACGATCCCGCAAGCGCGCCGTGGCGTGCCGCAGCCTGAGCAGGTAGAAGCCCCACAATATCAGCGCCACTGCCGTCACCATCATTGCCTTGAACCACATCGACTGGACGAAGGTGGGCGGCAGCTTGAAGTCAAACGTTGCGCCTTCCTGGTTCCAGACGCCATCGTTGTTCGCTGCGATCACATGAAAGCGATAGTCGCCGGGCCGCAGATTGGTATAGAACGCCTGGCGCCGGCTGCCTGCTTCGATCCAATCCTGATCAACGCCTTCCAGCCGATACCGGAAGCGGACCCGCTTGGGCACGCTAAGGCTCAATGCCGTGTAGTCGATCTCAAGCCGCGACACGCCAGCCGGCAATGTTGCCGACACCGGGTCACGGAGTCGTTGCGAACCGTATGCCACGCCGACAATCCTGACCGGTGGCGGCAGCGGGTTGCGGCTGATGCGTGTCGGATCTATCCGCACGATGCCGTCCGTGGTCATGAACCAGAGCGCGCCGTCGCCGCCGGCCACGGCATTGCGCGCATAGCCCGGTGCCGCGGGTGCCTGCAGGCCATCTTCGAAATCCAGAATTTCGACAGGCAGCTCCGGGGCAGGGTGGTCGAAGCCCCGCAGGAAATCCGCTCGCGGCACTCGAACTATACTGGCGCGTGACAACAGATAAAGGTAACCATCAGCGGTTTCAGCGATGCCGGTGATGCCCTTCAACCAGCTTTGCGGACTTCTGAATGGCGTGATCGTGTCATTACGAAGCCTGGCGATGCCGCCGAGGCTGGCGATGATCACGTCATCGCCCATCCGGTGCAGCAGGGTTACCTCGCCGCCTGGAATAGCTTTCTGCGGCCACAGCAGCTGCACCGCAGGCGGATCGATCCGTGCGACGCCACGTGCTCGTATGTAGGCCAACAAGCCATCTCCAGGCCCGGCCAGCATGGCTGATATCCGTTGCGGACCGTCGCTGCCGTCGGGCAGGCTGTCCTTCCATTCTTCGCGGCTGTACTGGATCAAGCCACCACTGTAGCGACTGAACAACATCCGGCCATCGGAAGTCACCACGCAATCCAGTACCGAACGGGGTTTTGCGGGTGTCTCAACGGCTTGGAACCGGCCCTGGACGCCGCGGAAGAGTTGGCTTCGGGTCTTCAACCAGGCGGTGCCGGTCGCGTCTTCGCACATGGCCTGCGGGTTATCCAGCCCGTCGAGTACGCGGATGGCATCGCCACCGGGGGGGGCGCGGAAAAGGCTGTCCGAATCCGCCACGTAGACACTGCCGTCGCGCGCACTCATCAGCACATAGCCGAATCGAGAGTGGGGCGGTATTCCGCCCGCAGGCTGGACAGCCGCGGACCGGAAGCGATCCAGGCCAGCACTCGTCCCTATCCAGATATTGCCTTCGCGGTCTTCCAGGACAGCTTGGGCCCGGTCGGAGCTCAGCCCGTCGCGGGTGGTATAGCTTTCTTCTATGGGCTGCTGCCCGCCGTACAGGCTACCCGGCTGGGCGATGCGGTAGATCCCGGCCGCGTAGGTAACCCCCCACAGGGCACCATCCCGATCGAACAAGGCGGCACGATAGGAGTGGCCGCCGACCGCGGGAGCTATCGTCGCTGGAACGTCGGGCGCGCGTTCGTTGGCCGGGTAAGCGGGCAAGCGCCACGTGCCGATCATTGCGCTGGACAACCACACACGCCCATGGGGATCGGTGGCCACGGCAAAATTATCGGCCGAGTGTTCGAGGGCCCTGACATCGACGTTGCGGAAGTGCCGTTGTCCTGGCGGCAGATAGGCGACGCTTTTCTCTTTGCCCAGCCACAAGCCGCCTTCACCATCTTCGGCGATCGACGACGCGTAGTTGCTGTCGAACCCCCAGGGCGTTCCGATATCCTGCCATCGGCCATCCTGGTAGCGCATGAGCGGATGCTTGATATTGCCGGTCATGGTCCACACCGCGCCGCTGCGATCCTGGTGGAACCGGTGTATCCAGCGATCACTGTACGGTGGCGTGCGTTCCAGCAGCCTGCCATTGCGCAGGACCGCCACGCGTCCCGACTGGTATCCAATCCACAGGTCACCGTTGCGTGATGCCATCAACGCGGATACCGGCTCGTCGCCAGCGCCGGTTACTGCCAGCGGTTCAAAGCGGATACCGTCGAATCGGTGCAAGCCCGCATCGCTGCCAATCCACAGGAAACCATCGGGGGTCTGCGCCAGCGCATAGATTCCCAGCGGCACCCCATCGTCGGCCATCCAGCGGCTGTGTTTGAGCTGGGTGATGCTGGCAGCAGGGTCCAGCGCGCAGGCCGGCAAGGCGACTGCGATCAGACCCAATATGCTCAACAGGATCGTTGACAGACAACGCAACATGCCGCCCTCCGCGGGCCCGGACAATTCGATGGATAGTTGGGCATCCCCATGAGCCCGGCGTATATGCTAGCGCGTCCGGGCAACGACATGCGGGGGCGAAACGGGAGTAGGGCTGGGTCTGTTTGCCGAGCAAGTGGGACCAGCCATTCTCCATGCGCTGGAAACGTCGTCCCTCGATGCAGCGCTGACCTTCTCCCAGGGGCGCCGGGCGTGCAGGGTGCTTTGCTGGGTACACAGGCTGCTGTTGAATGGCTGCAACAGGTGCCTGGACATTGTGCCCGAGTAGCTTCATGTTCTTGTTTAGCTGTTCGCTCGCCGCCCGCGCTTCGTATCGGGCATAGATGCCCAACGCGATGCTATGCGCCAGCAAGGCTAGGAATACGCCCAAGGCGACCTATTACCAGGGATTCGTACTCTCTCTGGATTCGGTATCGAGCGATAGTGTCCGGTGACGAAAGCGGACATTGGTCAGACCCGGCGATCCAGTCGCCCGATTTGACGAGGAGTGTTTGAACATGCCTCGGCACCGTTGGCTGGGCAAGGCACGGGTCCTGGCCGCATCCGCGGTCGTTGATAGCAGTTTAATGGGTCGGTTTTCGGTAACAACCATGCCAACGGGTATGACGGTCGCTCTGGCATCGCCAGACTTTAACATAATAGACATTATGCGAAATAGCGTAATGGACACGGAGGCGTCGATACGGCCGGCGGATGCCGCCTGTCTACCGCGGATAATTCCGTCGCGGCCAGGTAGATCCTGCTTGTTTGGGCGCGGCAAATTCCGTCGCCGAATCAACACAGGTCGAAGTTTGCGTATGTGGTCAGACGATACGCAGAAGTTTCCGATGCTAGTTCGACAGTACACGGACGCCCCGCGGAAATTCGAGGCTACGCCAGCCTTGCTAACCGGCGTCGGCGTCAGCCATGCCCTCACGGATCCCTTGTTTCCTTTCCCCTTCCGGTAGCTCGGGAATCCGCGCCAACTGTTCTGGTGAACACCGGTACGAACTCGGGGTCTTCCAAGGGTGCGGGCAATGGCTTTGTCATGTCGTGAATTGTTAGGTCGATGATGCAGTCTAAGTCCCGACACAGAGGTTGGATCGCGGTCATGACCAGTCTGGCAGCCCGTTCAGCATGGACCATGTCGGCCACAAGCCAGATGAGTAATCCTGGTTGCTGACTGCCCGTGGCTGATGGGGCCGTCTCCAAAACATAGGCCGCCGACACGAAACTGGCCTGCTGGAGGCTCGCTGAGATCGCGGGACCGAGCCAGCCTGGCGCACTGCGCGCAGGCCTCACATCCATTGCGGACGTCGGGAGCTTTTCTACTCTGGCCAAGAACCCGGTTTCCAGTAGTGTCGCGACTTCTTCCGGGTATAGGACGGAGCCACCGTCATTGGGGTTGAACATGAGGGTGGCGCCACGTGTGCCAGCCAAAAGGTCCCGACCCATCACCGCCAGTATCTTCACGGCCGAAGAGCTTGCCAACTGCGCCTTGGCGAGTGAAAGGAAGAACGGGATGGCATCAAACCCGTCGGGATGGCGGAACTGGACGAGCCTGGGTGTTTTGGAGTCGTCCGATACCGGTGCGTGCACATAGACGGGGGCATCCAGCAGTCGTCGGAAGAACGCCTGCTCTTCCTCGTAGCTTTCGCGGGCGCGCTCCAGAGCGGCTTCCAGGTCTGCTTCTGCCGAAGCCGTTCCACCTGCTTGTGGGCGGATAGGTCGTTTCAAAGTTCAAATCCGGTGGGGGCCCAAGGGATAGCTGCGAAACCAGTCTGCCTCAATTTTGCTCGCCAGATACGGGCGTACGAAGGCCGACTTGGTCAGCTCCTGCAGCCGCTCTTCGTGCTCCGCGATGGCCTCGATGTCGCTGACCGTCGGATAGTGCCGAAGCAGTCGATACGCCTCTTCCCTAACCGCTTTAGGCACCGCCTTGTTGGCAGCTAGTTCTTTCAGAAACGCACCCGCTTGGAGCGCGTTCCGTGTTCGCTCGCTGGGCATGGTCATGCGACTGCCTGATCTATGACTAAGGAATACTTAGCTTACAAGCTTGCGGTAACGACTGTGGATGTGGCTGCCAGGTCAATTGCTTTTGAGTGAAATATATAGTAATATCAATAACTTACTTCGCATAACATTCCTTATGTACGGAGTCGGTGTCAGGGGTCTGCCTGCGCTGACGGTATTGTGTGCTTCACCTGTACGGTCATAGGAGTTCGGTATGCGATCCGCCGGTCTTTGGGTACCAGTGTGGTGAGTCGAGCCTGAGGGCTGTAAAGCACGTTCGTGCTCCCTACCTGCCCCACATACAGTGCGGGCGCTGGAACGTCTGCACCAATTTCGCTTAGTGCAAGATCAACGTGCAGCCCTTTTTCCACACTCGTGAGCGTGGTGACTTCGCTCTTGCCGTAGTACGTGACAGCGCACGGTATGTAGGCTAACAGCAGTGCAAAGACAAGAACCAAGCTTGGTTCCGGGAGCCAGCGTTTGAGCCATTTACTTTGCGCTAGCACTAAGACGGTAAAGAAGTTCAGGCCCAAGCCCAGAAGAATCCAGTGCAGCGGGTTGCCAATGACTAATAGCCAGACCCAGAGTCCAATGGCTACGATCAAGCTCGCTGCGAATAGAAACGGTAGGTACTTAAGCGATTTCTCGCTCAGGTTCGGTGTCTTCTGGCCAAGCCATAGGCCGATGATGACCCCGAATACAAAGAAGACACCGAGCAATGTAAGGCTTCCGATTGCCGTACCCAACAGCTCAGCCGCACTGGCATGTTGATAGGGATTGATGCCGACCTTGCTCCAGAAGGCGAACAAGTAGAACGCCGCGATGGCAAAACCGTACGGCGCAGACAACATGGCGATGAATTTCGCCAATGAGCTTGCTGAAATCGGGATCCGTTCGTCGGTCACACTCTTCCCCCCCCTTCCCCTTCCCCGTCTGGCGTTCGGGCCCTCTGCATCTAGACAGGGTCAGGAAGCACGCTTGAGAAGCAAACACTAGCGGCCATGATCTCTTTTTGGATGCCAGGTACACCTGTCAGTGTCCCCAAGTGGTTGTAGGCCAGGTAGCAGAAGCCGTTTGAAATCCTAAACGTCTGCTCCATCAATTTTGGCGGGGACCCGAATCGTATTCGATGTATGGCGTGAATCCCGGCGTGTACAAAAGAATTGAGTGGTTGCCAGGCGCAGTCTCTGAACTCTCTTAGTGCCGCGGTCACGCCAAAAAGGTTAGGTCGCTTTTCCAGCTCGCTCAGCATCTCACTTGCCTGCGGGATGTTCTTCGCTCCCTGTTGTGTCTCCATCGACAGATCGGTCTGGTTGAGACGTGCCACTTGATTGTCGGTGGCGCAGTGGAAAGCCCACACACTTCTTGTCAGCGCCTCGAACTGGGAACGCAGGCAGGTACTTGCCCCGAGTAACTGACCACTGACGCATAGCAGTCTGACGGAGAAGGCAAAGTCAAGGGAGGCGTCGGCCAGTACGACGCTCAATCCGAGTCTTTCGGAGTCATCATAAAAAGGGTGATCAATTACCTGCTCAAGCACGTCGAACAACTCGTGCGCCCTGTCGACATCGATCGTGATCTCTTCGCTTGTGTTCATTCCTCTTCCCAGTCCGGCTCGTCAGCGTACTGCGCATCTTCAGCCGCACGCTCAGCCTCAGCTTGCGCGGACTCATCGGCCAATTGCTGACGATCCTCCACGAACGCTTCGCATCCCTCTACAAATGATTGTGAGTTTCCGCCACAGTCGGAGCCATCACTTAAATCGTTCTCCTGCGCCCAGACAAATCCTGCCTCGTGACCAGAGCAGTCCTGCGTGCAAACATAGTTCCCGCTGTCTTCTACGTCATAGGCATCTACCCGCATCGCATCGGCAGAGGTTCCATCACTGTTGGCGCCGTAGTCGTCATAGACAGATTGCCGTGCAGCGTCTCCAGCGTCTTCCGAATGCAACTCAATATCGTCGCTCGGCTCTGAGTAGCGCCCTCCTCCACTCGGTCCGCCGCATGCAACCAGATTGGTCGCCAGCATTGCCACGATAAGTACTTCGACGTATGAAGCTCGAATCATGGCGAAAGGGCGACTCCCAAGGCGTTCAAAGTGGGCGTAGTCATGGTACCCGTCGCTGGCAGGCCGTGGGCTGTTTGAAAAGAGGCCAAAGCGGCCTTCGTTTGCATCCCCATCACCCCATCTATCGCGCCCGGATCATAGCCGCGCGCGTAGAGAGCTGCTTGCACGCGCATGATCATGAGTTGCAGCTGGTCGGAACTAGGGCGCGGAGTGAGATTCTGCTTGGATCGCTGTACCGGTTCGAGCGTCAGAGGTTGTGAGTTCGAACCGGAGCTTGATCCCGAAGACGTGGTGCTGCTGTCGTTGTACGAAGATCGCGGTGCCGGTTGATACGTAGCCGGTGGCGGTGGCGGTGGCGGTGGAGGCGGCGGAGTATAGGTTGGGGCTCGGTATGACCCGCCACTGCCCGAATAGTGAGAACTGTGCGACCGATGAGAGCTATGCGAGCGGTGTGAGCTATGTGAGCGGTGACGCGCGTACATGTTGAACTGCTCGTGGTTCAGTGGCGCGGTTAGCGTCGTCGTGAACTTGCTCTCGTTGAGGACTAAGTCCATAAGGCCACTGGCCTGCCAGCCCTGGTCAGCCAAGCCGCCTAGAGGGCTTGCGCCATTGATAATGGCGGTTGCGACTGCAAGGGTCTTGCTCATCAGGCTGGCTCTCGTTGATTGATCGGTGCGATGCCGCGGCTCAACCAGTCCGGCGTCACCCAGGAAAAGAACCCCCCGCATCGATCACGAACCTGACAAGGTGCGCATTCGGGACGGTAGTTCTGTTTCCAATGCGAAATGCTTTGTCGCGAGAACGGCCATAGGCGTGGCGGCAGCGTACAAAGCGGCAAGTTGTAGAGCGAGACGGCAATGTTGCGCGAGCTCAGAAAGTCTACGGCCCCTTCCAACGCATCGGTTATGTCCATGGGATCCATCCAGAGCGCTTCCCGGTGGGCCTTGGCGAAGCCGATGGGCTCCACGCCCATGAGGGCAACATGTTCCACAAATGGCAGGTTGCGATAAATGTAGCGCGCGATCGCCTCAAGGCGGTGCACCACGTCCTTGACGAGCACAACTCGTATCTCGACCCGCTGCTTTGCTTGCTCAAGGGCGTATAACCCGCGAAGTGTTTGAGCGAAGGCCCCCTGGCGCTGGACGATGTAGTCATGCAGCATCGAAGTATCCCCATAGAGCGGAATGCCCCAGGTCAGCGATTCGTGCAAGCCGGTGAACCGTGCGGCATACGTGCCATCCCCCGCCAACCGCCCGTTCGAGAGGACATGGACGTGCGTCTGGGGCAGCGCGGCGTGGCAATGCGCAATCACGTCAACCAGGCCTTCTCCCAGGAGCATCGGCTCGCCTCCACTGATGGCGATCGATGGCTCGTCTTTGTCGATCAGTTCAATCAAGGCATGGAGTTGTTCGACCCTCCATAGATCATCCACTGCGCGCGGTGGCTGAGAGCACATCAGGCAATAGCTGTTGCACTGTTCGGTCGCAAACAGCACGTTCCCGTTGTCGCCGCGGCGATAGCGCAGTGCGACACGCCCAGACGACGGCTGGAGTTCTAGAACATCGCCTGGCGATGCCCAGTTTTCATCCGCCTCATATCGCACCCAAGGTCGACCTATGGGCGCCTGATTGGCGTGGTCCACCAGAAAGCCCGCCCAGGGCAGGCTGAATAGTGTATCCGTCTCACGCAGGCTCAGCGTACGCACATCCAGCAACATCTGCTCCAGCGGATAAGCTCCGCCCGCAAACTCCTTCAGGTCAGCCACTTTGAAGTGACCGTAGTCCATGCCATGGAACTCCGCCTTGGCTTGCTGTGGGCGCATCAGTGCACAGGCTCAAGAGCAGGGGCGATCTGTCTGGCTCCGATCGCCCACCCTTCCAAGATGCGCCGCTCGGTAGAACTCGCCTGCTCCATGCGTTCCAGCAACAGGTCGAACAAGCCCATTTGCTTGGTACAGAAGTCCGAGCTGGGTCGATGTCCGATGACATCACCTTGGCGCGCGAAATGGTCTACAGGATCGGCGCCGCACAGGGGGACGTACGCACAATCGGAGCAGCCTGGCAGCGCCTCTGCCACGCCACCGGCCTGAAGTTCTTGCATGGCCGGCGAGGTCAACCACTCATGCACGGACTGATCCAGGGTGCCCAAGCAGAACCTGTCTTCCCCTTGGGCAGCGAGCATGCGGGCCTCATCCGAGGGGTAGACCCGTCCATCGTAATCATAGACCACCGCGCCAACGCCCGCGCCCATCGGTGAGCGAAGATCTACATAGCCATGGCTGAAGGGAGTCAGTAGCTGGGTCAGCAGCAGGCTGGCGTGCGTCTCTTCAAGCGCATAGCCGTTCGCGTTCAGCTGGATAATCGCGTCCAGTGCCTTGCGGTAGAAAACTAGGAAGTCACGCATGCTGTATCCAATGCGATGGGCGGTCTTTCTCGCAAAGCCATAGGGACTCAGGGGGCGCAGCGAAATGCTGTGAAATCCTTGGAGGCGATACTCTTCGATGATGGCCTCTGGGGCGGTCAGGCTTTTTGCGGTCAATGTGGTCAGCGCGGACACGCTGTCGTGGCCGAGGACCTGGCGCGCGCGTCCAATGCCGGCAACCGTGCGCTCATAGCTGTCGCGCGAAGGTATCGGACGATTAGCGTTATGCAGCCAGGCGGGGCCGTCGAGTGAGGTTGAGAGCTCGAAATGATGCAGTCCGAAGAAATCCAACTGCGTGTTAGTGACGCCATGAAGCGTAGAGGCAATGACGAAGCGAAGTGCCCTTCCTTCCGTTCGATTGCGCGCTTGGATCAATTCGGTCAGCGCTTTGACTTGCTCAAAGTGTAGTAAGGGCTCGCCGCCTTGGAACTCGATCGTCAATGTCGGCGAGGGCCACTGGAACAGGCGCTCCACCAGTTTTGCGTTGTGCGCCTCACGCATATCGAACTGACGCTGCTGCGTGTCTTGGCGTGAGACTTGGCAATAGCTACATGAATGATGGCATCGCAACGACACCACCACGATATGCAATGCGGGGCCGCCCTCCATGTAACCTTTGCGCGTCCGCAGTTGCGAGAGCAAGGGCGCCAAGGTAAGGGAATCCAGCGGCCCGGCCACGATGTGGCGCGCCTGCAGGTCCTGCATCAAGGCCGAATCGAGGGGTAGCTCGCCTTTCAACAACGAGGCCAGTTCCTCATGGCGACAGGTCAACCAGTCGCCCGCCGCCGAGCTAACAAAGACGCGTGCTGAATCCCAAGGGAGCCGACGAAAGCGCAGCGGCAGCAACTGGTAGGACGCAGGTCCGCCAACGAATGCAGAGGCTGGCTGGAACTTCACAGTCGGTTATCACCTTTGGGTTCGGCACTCTCCAGTGCCTCGCGCATGAGCAGGCGCTGCAGATCGCCGGTGTGTAGTGCCACTTGGGCGCGCAAACGGTCATCACACGCGTCGGTCTGGAACCGCGCTGCCAAGTCGGCCATATCAATGTCAGACGTGCGTGGTCTTAATGTAACCACGTGATTTGCGCCGGCGCTCTTTACGAGCACGTAGAAGTCGCCGGAGTACCGGTATGCCGTCCGCGCAATAACGTCCACGTCGAAAAACATCGCGTCGAGTTCAAGCTCGATGCTATCCATGTC
Organism: Pseudoxanthomonas dokdonensis; assembly: GCF_001431405.1. GTDB lineage: Bacteria > Pseudomonadota > Gammaproteobacteria > Xanthomonadales > Xanthomonadaceae > Pseudoxanthomonas_A > Pseudoxanthomonas_A dokdonensis. The sequence continues at coordinate 114,646 of NZ_LDJL01000005.1, read as the reverse complement.
CCCACCCCGTGTGCCCCTAGATGCATTCTGCGCCGCTGATCAGGTCAATTCAAGTCCTACGGGCCCAGACCAATCGGTCCGATAATCCGCTAGTGAATGTGTGTAGGTGAGCTCCACCAGTATGGCTAAGCGACAGCAATTGGAAGGCCGCCATTAGCCTCGAGCAATGCTAAGACGAGCTTTTGCGTCGCCCATGGCCTGCTTTGGCCGTGGGCGGCGCGTTCGCTTTGCGTAGACGCGGCTTGGGTGCCTGCAGCCGCGCCAACGTGGCCTGCAAAGCCGCAGGCAACTCGCCAAACCCAGCCAACTGCTGCTCTAGCGTGTCGGCCCGGCCGCGCTGCACCCCGGCCTCGCGTTGCGCGGCCGCCGAGGCGGCCTGGGCGGCCTCTCGCTCCTGTCGAAGGGCCTCGCTACTGCGTTGCAAGGCTGCCAGCTGGCTGCGCACTCCCTTGGTTTCCTGGCGAGCGCGATCTATCTCGCCATGCGCCCGGTCCTCCAGCGCCCGCAGGTGCTGGGCTTGGGCATCGCGTTCGGCGATCAGACTTTCCTCGCGCTGTGTTGCGCGCTGTTGAGCGGCGTGGAGGTCAGCCTCCAAACGCGCACTGCGTGCCTCCAGGCTCGCGCGTTGCCCGCTCAGGTCTCGGATCTGCTCCTGCTGCAGATCGTTCGCCCGCAGCAGGTCAGCCAGACGCTGCTCGGTGGCCGCCAGTGCCTGGCTCGCTTGGTCTGCGGCGGCTGCCGCGTCGCGTAGCTGCGCCTGCCGCTCCCCTTCCCGGCTCTCTAGGTCACGGCGCTGCGCATCCAGCTGAAGCCGGTCCTGCACCACGCCCTGTTCGGCGTCGTTTCGGGCAATGCCCACCGCCTGCTCCCAGAGCTGCTGCGCCAGCCGACTGACCGGTGCTGGCAACTCCGGTATCGCATGCTGGACGCTATGAGCGAGCAAACGCGGCGCCAGCCCTCGCCACCAAGTCTCCAGCCAACGCGTGACCGTGTTCGGGGAGCCGGTGCCCAGATGCGCGCGGATGCGATCAACGGTGGGCCGTTCGCCGGCGACGACCAATTCATCGGCAGCGGTATGCACGTCGGTTTCGGTGATGCCGCGGGCCATTGTGGGTCTCCTACTTCGAATCGGTGAGGATCCGTGTTGTACTAACGATAAGTGATGATTATCATGGCTACGGACCATTATCCGTAGTAAAACATACATACTATGAAAGATAATCCCGCGATTCCGGGCCTTGCACAACCCGTTGCCGCCCTGACCCTGCCCGTTCAGCTGGCCGAACAGGCCGCCGACGCGGTGCGCGAACTGCTCGCCGAAGCGGCCGCCGCAAACACCACCCGCAGCTACACCAGCGCTCTGCGCTATTGGGCCGGCTGGCACGCGGCGCGCTACGGGATCGAGTTGAGACTGCCGGTGCCCGAGGCCGTCGTCTTGCAGTTCGTGGTCGACCACGTCGTACGTCGCAACGCCGACGGCGAGCTGGCCTGGGAGCTGCCGCCCGCCGTCGACCAGGCGCTGGTCGCGGCGGGCCTGAAGGCGAAGCCCGGCCCCTGGACGCTGTCCACGGTTCGGCACCGGGTGGCGGTGCTGTCCACGGCGCACCGGCTCAAGCAAGTGACCAATCCCTGCGAGCAGCCGGCGATCCGCACCGTGCTCAGCCGGGCCGCCCGGGCCGCAGTCAAACGCGGCGAGCGGCCGCGTAAGAAGACCGCCATCACCTTGGCCGAACTGGAGGCGATGCTGCGCACCTGTGACGACAGCCTGGAAGGCCTGCGCGACCGCGCCCTACTCTGCTTCGGATTCGCCAGCGGCGGACGCCGGCGCAGCGAGATTGCCGCCGCAGACCTGCGCGATCTGCGCCGGCTCAGCGACACGGGCTATATCTATCGCCTCGAGCACAGCAAGACCCAGCAGGCCGGTGTCAGCGCGTCCTCGACGCCGGACAAGCCGGTGCTCGATCGGGCCGCTTTGGCTTTGAAGGACTGGCTCGAAGCGTCCGGGATCACCGAAGGCGCGATCTTCAGGCGGCTATGGAAACAGCGCCTTGGCCCTGCCCTGTCCCCCGCCGCGGTAGGTGAGATAGTGCAGCGGCGGGCGCGCTTGGCCGGGCTGGAGGGGGATTTTGGCGGGCACAGCTTGCGCTCCGGGTTCGTGACGGAGGCGAGTCGCCAAGGCGTGGCGCTGCCGGCGATCATGCAACTGACCGAACACCGTGCGGTAGCCAGCGTGATCGGGTACTTTCAGACGGGCGGAGCCGCGGCTAATCCCGCAGCTCGCTTGCTGGAGGGTTCATTGCCCTGACCGGACTATGGGCGCGGGTAGTTATCACCGAAGGCGGCAGGCGAGGCGTCGCCATTCCCGACTTGATGGCGTTCACCGAGCACCGCTCGGTGGCGCAGGCGATCGGTTACTTCCAGGCCGGCGAGATCACCCACAACCCCGCGGCCCGCTTGCTCGACGGCGATGCAGTGCCCGCCTGCTAGGCTGCATCGTTCCCGTCCAGGAGTGTTTCGCATGGAGGCCGGCCACAAGTCCGCGGGGGTTACTTACACCGAGCGCATGCTCGCGGACTTCTGCGAACGCTCCTTTCTGAAGTTGTGGACCTACCCCAACCCGTATAAGGACGACGGCAAGGAGCTGTGCGACGTCCTAGCGGTGTTTGGTGACCATATCTTTGTCTTCTTCGATCGCGAGAAGGCCTATGCGGAGACCCCCGACGCCGATCCCCTGATCGCCTGGGACCGCTGGAAGCGGCGCGCGATCGATCGCCAGATCATCACGGCCCACGGCGCCGAGCGCTATCTGCGCAGCGGCCGCCCCATTTACCTGGATGCCAAGCAGACCGTGCCGTTCCCGTTGTCGGTCAACCCGGTGGCCACCGTCCACAAGATCGTGGTGGCGCACGGCGCCAAGGACGCTTGCGCGCGCAGCTCCGAGCAGAACATCTACGGCAGCTTGGCCATCACCTACTGCGGTCTGGACAAGGGCTGCGCACCCCGCCGCTTCCACGTCGACCTGGATCGGCAGGATCCGGTGCACCTGTTCGACAGCCACAACCTCCCGATCGTTCTGGGCGAGCTCGATACAATTAGCGACTTCTCGCGCTACCTCGACGAGAAGGTGCGCGCCATCCGACGATTCGACGTGCTGGCCTACTGCGGCGAAGAGGACCTGCTCGGACACTACCTGCTCAACTTCGACCAGGCGACGAACCTGCACAGGATCGGCTCCGACGAGCCGGTCACCGGGGTGATGATCGGCGAAGGCGAATGGCACGGCTTCGTGAGTTCGGCGCTGTACCAGAACACCAAGCGCGAAGACGAGGTCTCCTACTTCTGGGACGAGCTGATCCTGCGCACCTGCCAGAACCTTCTGGACGGCACCCTGGGCGGCAACGCCGATCTGCTTCGCGGCCAGAGCGCCATCGTAGAGATGGTGAAGGAACCTAGGTTCGTGCGACGCGCCCTGTCGAGCAAGATTCGCGATGCCGTCATCAACTTCCCCGACACCGGCGGGTCGACACGTCACGTGTCCCTGATGCCGTCGTTCTTTCCGGAGGTCGGCTACGTCTTCTTCCAGTTGCGCGTGCCCGAGGCGATCCGCGCGCAGCCCGATTATCTCGACAAGAGACGCACGTTGCTCGAGATCGCGTGCGGCGCGGCGCGCAACAAGTTCCCGCAGCTGCATAAGGTGATCGGCATCGGCATGGATGCGCCGAAGTTCGCTGGGGGCACCAACTCCGAAGACTTCATCCTCATGCCCTGCGAGCCATGGCCGGACGACCTTCGCGATCACTACCAGACGCTCAATAGGGATTGGCGCTTTTTCGACACACCGCAGCTTCAACAATACGAACAGACAGTCACCCAGTTTGTTCCGCCGAAGGCGGCTTTCGTCAGGAAAAAGGTCGGGCGCAATGAACCGTGCCCCTGTGGATCAGGCAAGAAGCACAAGAAGTGCCACGGCGCATGATCCGTGCGCCGGCAGCGCTCCCGCCCGGTATCCTTGTGACATGCACCCAATTTCCCTGCCCAGATTCAATGCGTTGGCGGCGTGGTGCCGCTTCGGCCCGACCATGTGGATTCTGGACGAGGTCGCCTGGTTCGAATCGGCCGACGGGCAGCTGCTTGGGGTGATAGTGCGTGACCGCACCGACGGCGACTTCCTCGGCATTTATTTGGCTCAGGATCGCGTCAGGCGGTTCCGCCAGATCAGCCAGACCGACGCCTTCTTCGATACCGCCGAGGCCGCCGCTGCCGCGCTCGTGGCCGGAGCCCCAGCGTTGTTGACCCGCCTTGAGGCCGAACGTGGCCAAGGCGACGAAGGGCCCGCGCCGGTGAATTTCTTCCGGCTCGAGGTGGCGCGCGAGCGCCTGCATCCGAGCTTCGCCACACTCTTGGACAAAGAAGGATTCAGCCCGGCACGCGCCATCGTCGAGGCGATGATGCGCTGGTACGAGGACGTCGATGGCAACTTCATCGAGCAGTTTCAGACCGGTGCCTTCGACGCGCGACTGCTCGAGCTCTATACATACGCAATGCTCGTCGAGAACAGCTTTTTGCTCACGCGCGAGCATGAGGCGCCCGACTTCCTCGCCCGGGATATCCTCGGCACGATCGCGGTGGAAGTCACTAGCGTCAATCCGACCCAGGACAGTCAGGGCAATCTGCAGCCACCACCGGAAATCACGACCGAGGACGAGCGGCTCGCCTACCTCAAGCACTACATCGCAATCAAGTTCGCCGCTGCGCTGAAGAAAAAGCTCCGCAAGGCTTACTGGGACCTGCCGCATGTCGCCGGCAAGCCGTTGGTGTTCGTCATTCAGGACTTCCACGCGCCGGCGGCGATGACATTCGCGCGCGGCGGGCTGATCAACTACCTGTACGCATACGAGCACAATGCGCACCACGACGCGGACGGAAGGCTCGTCGTTGTGGCGACGAAGTTGGAAGAGCATCGTTGGCGCGACAGGAGGGCGGCGTCAGGATTTTTCGATCTGCCTGGGGCCGAGCATGTGAGCGCCGTAATCTTCAATAGCGGCGCGACACTGCCGAAGTTCAACCGGATAGGCTACGTAGCCGGTTTCGGCTCCCGGCGGGTACGGATGATTCGCCACGGCACCGTCTGGAACCCCGACCCAGACGCGGCCGAACCGATCCCGTTCGCAGTGCGCGTCGACGATCCGGACTATGCCGAATCGTGGACCGAAGGCCTGGACGTTTTTCACAACCCACGTGCGGCAATTCCGCTCAACCCGGAGCATTTTCCGGCGGCCGTGCACCATTACCTGCAGGCCGACGGCAACATCAGTTCCGTCCAGGCGGGCGACCTCGTGCAACCGTTGGCCTCCTGGACGCAGATTTTCATTTCTGAGGATGTTGAGGCCCCCTAGCCTCGCTGCCGCGACAGATACTGCTGCGTAATTCGAAGATGCCAGCCGGCAGGAAGCCCCAAGGGCGGCGCCATGAGCCACCAGCGCGTCGTTCGCGCAGCCATAAAGCCATAAACCTAGAGGCCGACTGGCGTGTACGGACGCAGCCCCCCTGCCCGCGAACCCACTTGTGCTGTTGCAAGTTTCTGTGCAACACTATGCAACACGTGCAACATTGGGGCAATCATGACAGCACCATCTTCCGAGGCGGAGTGGTTGGCACTGGTGCGGGAGGGCTGCGCGGGCAACGCCCCGGCCTTCCAACTGCGCCTGAGCCGATTGATCGCACGCTTGCGTCGGGAGAAGTCCGCCTTGGCCCCGCTGCTGGCCAAGGCGCTGACCGAAGCGAACAGCTCCCGTCTCACGCTCGCCCGCGACGCTGCCGCGCAACAGGCCCTAGTCAGCCCGGTCGACCTGGACAGCAACCTAGCCCTGTCCACGGTGCAGTTTCCCGCTTTCGTCGAACACACGCCGGTCTGGCCGCCCGCGGTGGAAGAGTCGCTCGACGGCCTCGTGCGCGAATGGCAGAACGCCGATCGCCTGCGCGAGGCGGGCTTATCGCCATCGGGTACGTTGCTGCTGTCCGGTCCCCCGGGGGTCGGCAAGACCTTGGCCGCAACGTACGTGGCCGAGCAACTGCACTACCCGCTGATCACGCTCAACCTGGCCGCGGCCGTCAACAGTCTGCTTGGCAAGACCGGCGCCAACCTCACTCGCGTGCTCGCCCATGCCAAGGCACAGCCGTGCGTGCTCTTGCTCGACGAGTTTGATGCCTTGGCCAAGCGTCGCGACGACGGCCAAGACGTGGGCGAGCTCAAGCGCGTGGTCAACGTGCTGCTGCAAGCCATCGATGAATGGCCGGGAACCTCGTTGCTGGTGGCCGCGACCAATCACGAGGAGTTGCTTGATCGCGCGGTGTTTCGGCGCTTCGATCTGTGGCTTCGGTTCCCGGAAAGCACGGCGCGCCAGGTGGAGACGCTGCTCTCCAAACTGGGCGCCGGCCACGCCGTAGCTCGGCAGATGGCGCCGGCCCTGGCCGGCAAGCCGCTGTCGGACGCCAGCCGTCTGGTGATGAGGGCGCGCCGTGAAATCGCCTTGGGCGGCGGCGAACTCGACGAGGTGCTGATGCGCTTGGCCCTGCCCGGCGCGACTGATCGGTCCGAACGCGACCGTTTGCTGCAGGTCATGCGCCTGCACGCCGACGGCCTGTCCATGCGCGCCATCGCCAAGCAGGTCGGGGTGAGCGCCGCCACCGTCTCGCGCTGGTTGAACAAATAGGAGCGCATGTATGGCCGCTACTCCGCGCAACACACTGATCGCCAATGGCCAGGCCCTCATTGGCGACCTGGCGTGGCCGACGAACGGTGGCCCGAAGTGGCACCCGTACGACATTGCGCAGACGCGCGAGGCCCTGCGCCCCCAGCTCGCAGCGGTGGCCCGGGCCGCGCGGGTGGTGCCGCCTGAGTACTCGCCCCGGGGCGAGATCACCGCGCGGCTGATGCTGCACCCGACCTTTCTGGCCAAGTCCCATTTCCCTGCCCATATCCTGCGCGACGCGGGCCTAACCGTGCTGGGCTCCCGCGCCACGCAAGTCACGCCGCGTGTCAGCCAAAGGGGCAAGCAAGGCCCGCAGGACACGGCCGAGATCTTGGTGGCGGGCACGCCGGAAGGGTTCGAAGCGATGGATCGCCAGCTCGATGATCCGGCCATCGGCAAGGGCCGCCAGGAAGAGTTCACCCACATCGAATCGGTTCTTGCATACGCCTGTGAGAACAAGTTGCGCTTGGATCCGGAAACCCCCTGGCCGGATTTCGTGCACGTCACACTGCACGCCGGGGAGCACGATGGCGACATCCTGACTGCTTTTCAAACATTGGCGTTGCAGCTGGGCGGCGAGATCAGTGCGCGCGGCTTCCGTTTCGTGCCAGGCTTGGCCTTCGTCGCCGTCCAGCTGCCGGCGGCCCGCGTGCCCGAGCTGGCGCGCTTCGAGCGGGTTCGCCTGCTGCGCTCGATGCCGCGCCTACGCGAGGAGCTCGACCTCTCCGCGGCGATGACGCGCAAGTTTCCGGCCTTGGGGCTGCCGGCGTCGCGGCTCACCGCAGCGGGTCCACGCGTGGCCGTGTTCGACGGCGGCACGCAGAACGCCTTTGGTGCCCATGTGGTGGAGCTGGCCGCATCCGGCTTGCCGCCGGCGACGGTCGCGGATCTGGCCCATGGGGTCAACGTCACCTCCGCCCTGCTGTTCGGCCCCGTCGATCCGTCGCATACGGCGTTGCCCGCACCGCCGTGGATGGTCGAGCACCACCGCGTGTTGCCGACCAACGACAGCCCCGAACAGGCCTTGGATGTGCTCGACCGCATCGTCACCGCCTTGCGCATTGCGCGCACAGCCGACCGTCCATATCGCTTCGCCAACATCAGTCTGGGGCCGGTGGCGACCTTCTTCGACGATGACATCCACGAGTGGACTTCGCGGCTGGACACCGAACTGGCGGACGGACGCACACTGTGCACGGCGGCGGTGGGCAACAATGGCGCGCTGGTCGGCGAGCTCGGTCGCATCCAGCCGCCCGGCGATGCCGTGAATCTGTTCGCCATCGGCGCCGCGGATACGCGCCACCCCAAGTGGAACCGCGCTCCGTACAGCGCCATCGGACCCGGCCGCAGCCCTGGATTCGTGAAACCGGACGTGCTCGCCTTCGGCGGTTCCCACGCCGAGCCCATGCCCGTGTATAGCCCGCTGGCGGGCGGCGTGGTAGCGGTGGGTGGTACCAGCTTCGCCAGTCCCCTAGCCTTGCGCACGGCGGTCGGTGTGGACGTGCTGAGCCAATCGCGCTTCGATCCGATTACGTTGCAGGCCCTGCTGATCAATGCCGCCGAATACCGGCGGGGTCACAAGCGCACCGATGTGGGCTGGGGCCGCATTCCGCTGGACCCGGACGCCATCGTGCACACCCCGCTCGATGTTGTGCGCGTTGTCTACCAAGGCATCACCCATCCCGGCCATCCGCAAAAGGCGGTGATCCCGGTGCCTCATGGGCTGCCGGCGGGCACCCGTGTGCGCATCGGCGCGACGTTCTGTTATCGCGCCCCAGTGGACTCCGCCCACGCGATCAACTACACCCGAGCGGGGTTGTGGGTGCGCTGTTACAAGGCGCCCGGCCAGAGCCTGCCGCTGTTCGGTAGCGGCATGTACAAGTCCGAGGAGGAACTGCGCCGGGACGCGATGCGCTGGGACACGGTGCTGAACAACGCGTGCACGGTAGATGCGGCCGAACTCGACGCGCCCTACTTCCACATCAACTACCAGGTGCGCGACGAGAGCGAGGCGGTGCGTTGGGAGGATGCGGTGCCGATGCCCTACGCCCTGATCGTGACGCTGCAAGCGCCCGGCGTGGTCGATCTGATGGCGCGGGTCCAGGCGGAATTTCCGGTCCTGCAGACGCTGCCGGTCGAGGTCCTGGTGCCGGTGGACGGCCGACGCTAGCGCAAACACATGCCGCGGGCCTCCGGGGCAGCCCGCCGCATCCCCTTCGCCCCGACGGAGAAGCCGCATGGCCAAGAAGCACGAGTCCTCGGGTCCGAAGGTGACGCGCACGGCGTCCTCGGTGTTGCGCGACAGTAGCGCCAGCAAAACCGCCAAGAGTCTGGCGGGCAGCGCCCTCGCCCAGTCCGGCACCCGCAAGGTTTCCTCGGCGACCACGGCCCGCACTGCGGCCAATGCCCTCAATGACGGACGCACCAGCGCCGGCACCAAGGCCTTGGCCGGCAGCGTGCTCACGCAACGGCCCGGCAAGCGCAAGTAGCCGGAGTCCCCCGCCGGGTGGGCGGCGCCGCCCGCCCGCCCCGGCCGCTCGGACCGTTTGCCGGTTGCTGGGGGGCATCGAAATCGGCGAGCAAATGGTTGTTTCCGATTTCTGTGGGGAGTTGCGACTTGCACTAGAGGGATGCTCGCCACGGTGGCGGAGAGTGTCCCCCGACCATGGAAACCAAAGATGGACGCACCCGAACCTGAAGATTTAGAAAATTTGGCTGACCCGGACCTGGTTGAACGCCTGAGCTGCGTCGACTGGAACGACTCGCAGTTCGTCAGCGAAGAACGGCTTGTACAGCTGTTCGTGGCTGCGCGAACGGCAGGCGACACCGCCCGCGTCGGCCTGTATAGCAGCGAACTGTCCCGACGTCTGCTGAAGCGGGCGTTGGCGTTCGCCAGGAAGAACACGCTGGTTCCGCAACACTTCTCCGACTACGAAGAGGCCGCCCAGGACTTGGCCGGATATGTGTGGGAACGCCTGCTCAGTGGAAAGAATGCCGAGTTCGCTGCGCGTCGGTTCGGAGTGTTCTTCGAGAACAAGGCAATTTCGTTCCTGCGCGCCTTGCTGGCCCAGTGCCGCCAGAGGATGGACAGCCTCGAGGAATGGCATCAGGCCGGGCACGACGACGCCGAGGTCGACGACGAGATGGCGTCACCGGGCGAGGATAATGACGTCGAGGATACCGACGCTACCTTGCGCGACGATGCGACGCCGGACCGGGCGCTGGGCCACGCACTGCAGTTCCACCAGGTGCACGCGCGACTGCACGTCCTGCTCACCCGTAACGAATACTCGGTCTTCGTGATGCTGTGGCGCGAGGAGTTGAAGATCAAGGACATCGCCGCTGCGCTGGGCGTCACCCCGCGCATGGTCAACAACCACAAGCGCAGCATCGAAGCCAAGATGAAGAAGGAGTTCAATGTATGACTTCGCCCAACCGTAGGCCTTCGCTCGAGGACGTGTTGGATGCGCTGTTCCTGCGAGACGACGCGCCGACACCCGAGATGATCGTCCAGACCTGCCAGGCGCATGCGGAGTACCGCGAGGAGATCTTGGAGTTCGCGGCCCTGCAGGCGGCACAAGCCGCGCTGCCCGACGTAGCCGAGTCCGAGCTGGAGGTTTCCGACGCGTCCGTGATGCGCCTGCAAAGCCACGTGCTCAACTTGCTGTACGGCGCGCCACCCGCCCGCGCCGATGCCGACGCCGTCCGCCAGGCGGTGCGTTCGTTGGCCGGGCAGCGCCTCCAGACCGCGGCCCAGGCAGTCGACCTGGGCTCGACCGTGCTCCTCCACAAGGTTCTGACGCAGGCGATCATCGATACGCCGCGCGTGGTGTTCGTGCGCCTGGCGCAGTTCTTGAAAATCGGTGTGGACGGGCTCGTGGAGGCCTTGGGGCCCCAACTGGCCTTGCACCGCAGCTACAGGGCTGCGGACAAGCCGACCATGGTCAGACAAGAGTCCTGGGAACAGGCCGTGGCCGCCCTCGCCGTCGACGAGGCCGAGAAGGCACGGTTGCGCGCAATGCAGGACCGGAGCGATTCTGCGTGACCCCGTTTCGGCGAGCGCGACTGGCGGCGCAGCAACTGCGCCGGCAGCACTGTCCGGAGGCCGCCGCCGATGGCCTCCGGTCGTTCGATCTGATCGCCCGTATCGCCGCCGCCGAGGCCGAGGATTTCGACATTTCGGCGACGCGTCCGGACGACGCCGCGTTGTGCGGAGCCGATGCGGTGCTCGTGCGGGACTTTCGCCAGATCCTGGTGCGCAACGATGTCGAACCACCGGACCGGGCGTTCCTGGTGGCGCACGAGTTCGGGCACTGGATCTTGCACCCGGAAGAGCATGAGGGTTGCCGGCAAGTCATCGCCAGTACCCTCAATCCCGCCGAGGACGACACCCTCGGGGCCAAGCGCGTGGAGGCGTACGGCGCCCGAGAGCGAGCCGAGTTGCAGGCCAACGTGTTCGCGCGCGAGCTGCTGCTGCCGCGCACGCTCGCCCGAGCGCTGTTCCTGGGCGGCCGCACCGCATCCCGGATCGCCGCCGATTTGGCGTTGCCACTCGAACTGGTCAGGCAACAGTTGCTCGATGCCCTGTTGCTTCCCGAAGACGGGCTCGCGGACGATGCGCCGCAGCCGGCCTTGACACCGACCGACGAACAGCTCGATGCCGCGCGATCGTCCGCGCGCACCTCGCTCGTGGTCGCCGGCCCGGGCACCGGTAAGACGGCCACCTTGCTCATGCGCATGGAGCACCTGCTCGCGAACGGCGCCAAGCCCGCCGAGCTGTTGGTGCTGACCTTTTCCAATCGGGCGGCGCGAGAGCTGGTCGATCGACTCGCGGCTACCGGGGTTCCCGACGCGCACGAGATGTGGGTGGGTACCTTCCACGCCTTCGGCCTGGAGTTCTTGCGCAAGAACCACGAGCGCTTCGGGTTGCGACCGGGGTTCGGCGTGGCCGACAAGATGGCCCAGATCGCCCTGCTCGAGCCGCACATCTATGGCTTGCCCCTGCGGGTGTTCAACCCGCTGGGCGATCCGTTACCGTGGCTGGACCAGGCCGTCAAGACGATGCAGCGCGCCAAGGACGAGCTGCTAGATGCGGACGCATTCACGCGCATCGTCGAAGCCGGCGCCGCGCGGGCCGACGCCGATCGACTGGCGTTGGACCGCGACCTGGCCCTGCTGTATCGCACGTATGAGGCGTTGCTGCGGGGCAACAGCGGCCTCGTGGACTTCGGCGACCTCATCCTGTTGCCCGCGCAGGCTCTGCGCGCCAACCGAGCCGAGTTCGCGCCCAGCATCGGCCGCTTCCGGCATGTGCTCGTCGATGAGTATCAAGACGTCAATCGCGCCAGCGCGGAACTGGTGAAGGCCATGGCCGCGCAGGCCGACTGCCTGTGGGTGGTCGGTGATCCGCGGCAAGCGATCTACCGGTTCCGGGGCGCCTCAATTCGCAACATCGTCCGATTCGCGGACGATTTTCCCCAGCATCGCGAGTTTCGGCTCAACGAGAACTGGCGCAGCTTTGAGGAAATCGTGCGCGTGGTCGAGCACACCGGCCGCGATGACAATCCCCTGCAGGGCGTGCTGCCGCTCGGCGGGGTCGCGCCGGTCCGTGGCCAAGGCGGCGTACGCCCGACGCTGGTCAGCTGCGAGAACGAAAGCATTGCGTATGGCGAACTCGTCTCGCGCGTGCGCCGGCTGCAGGCCGAAGGCACCGCCTTTCGCGAACAGGTGATTCTGGCCAACCGCCACGATACCTGCGATGCGGCCGCCGCCGCCCTGGTGGCCCTCGGCATCCCGGTCCTGCATCTGGGCGACATCTTCCAACGTCCCGAGGTCAAAGACCTGCTGGCGCTGTTGCAACTGTTCGTCGACCGCTCGGGCAGCCCCTTGGTGCGGATCGCGCAGTTGCCCGGCTTGGCCCTGCCGGCTCCCGACGTCGACGTGCTGATCGACCACCTTCGGGACACGCGCCCGGCGCCCTTCTCCTGGCTCCACGCGCCACCGGCCACCCTGTCGCCCGACGGCGCGCAGGCGTTGCACCGATGGCGCGACACCTTCGGTGGACTAAGTTCGCACGACAGCCCGTGGGACGTGATCTGCTCGCTGTTGTTTGAGCGGACACGATGGCTCGCCGATTACGCGAACGGCAGCGACATGCAGGCCGTCACCCGACGATTGGCCTTGTGGCAAATCATCTACTACCTGCGCGTTCCCGACGGAGGGCGCGCCTACCAGACTGTGGGCACGTTCTTGACGCGGCTTCGCCGACGCTTGCGCCTGGCCGACGATCGCGATTTGCGGATTCCCCCGCCGGAGGCCGATCTCTTGGACGCGGTCGCGGTGATGACCATCCACCAGAGCAAGGGCTTGGAATTCGAAGCGGTTCACTTGATGGATGTCGACGCGCGCCACTTCGAGCGCTCGGACGATGCGACGTGGCTTCCGGAGGTCTTGACCCAATCGGCCGGCGGCGTGGATGAGGCGAGGTCGGAGGCCGCGAACAGGCTGTATGTGGCCCTGTCCCGCGCACGTTCGTCGCTGACTTTGTACGAGGAAAAGAGCTACTTCAAGGCGGCCCGCGCGCCGGCAGTGCAGCGCGCCGCACACTTGCTCAACTGCGTCGTCGGCACCGTGGCTTACGCAGTCGGCCACCATGCGGCCGCACCCCCGACGCTGGCACCGCAAGTGCCCGTGGATCTGAGGGAGTTTGTCACCTACCGCACCTGCCCCCGACGCTATTACTACGACGTGATGAGGCAGCTCAGCCCGGCAGCGGGGCTGCACCCGGCGGCGCGTATCGAAGCGGCTGTGATGCGGGAGCTGTTTGCGCCGGCGGGCGGGGATGTATCCGCGCCGGCCAATGATGTCGCGGTCGAACTGGCGATGTTGGCGGAAGAGTACGAGCCGGCCAGGCTGCACCTGTCGGCATACGCCATGCAATTGCTTGATGCCGGACGCGCGTGGTCCGGCGTCAGCCGCGCGGCGATGGCGTCGCCGATCGACGTCGTCTGCGACGGCTTGCCGGTGCGCGTGATTGCCCATCGCGTCACGCGGCAGGACAATGTCGTCACGTTGCATTTTGTGCGTGCACAGCCATCCAGTCCGTATGCCAAGCAGCACAAGATTCTTCGGTGGGTGCTCAAGTGCTTGAACCAACAGTACCGGCAGTATCGCTTTCAGGGCAGCCTGTACGTATTGAGCTCGCGCGTTTCCGAGCACGTTTACCCGTACCAAGACCGGGGGTTCGACCACCTCGTCGAAATGGGACGCGAACTGATGGAAGGCCGATTTCCGGCTAAGCCCAACTCATGGGCATGTGCTGGATGCCGACACTTCCTGTACTGCCCGGCGTGAATCTCGCCGCAGTTCGACTTCCGATTCGTATTTGTCGCCGCGACTTACTCCTTAAGGGCCACACAATTTCGTGCGGCCCGGACCGAAAAGGAGTAACACCGCATGTCCACCATTCGCGTCTATGTGCAGTCGGAGCACTTCTCCGACATCAAGCTGGTGGAGGTCGACGACCACGCCACAGTCGCTGACCTCAAGCGCGCTGCGCTCACCCTGCTCCCGGCCGGCACCGATTCGACCGGCCTGTCGCTGTCCATCGAGGATGACGACGTCGATGACGACGAGGCCGCGTCGAAGCGCCGCCTCAAGGACCTGAACCCGGACCGCGGGGTGCGCGTGCACCTGCACCGGTGCAAGCAGGTCGCGGTCACGGTCCGCTTCGGCGGGCGTACGGAAGAGCATCCGTTCCGCCCGGCGACGACGATCGGTCGCATTCGCCAGTGGGCGGGTCGCCGGTTCGGCCTGAAGGCGGGCGACATCGCCGAACACGTCCTGCAGATCGCGGGCTCCAACGAGCAGCCGGACATGGACACGCACGTGGGCACGTTGGTGCAGCACCCGCGCTGCGCGATCGTGTTCGACCTCGTGCCCGCGCACCGGATCAACGGCTGATGGCCGCGCAGGTGCCGCCGGATGAGCAGTCCTTGCGCGCCGACCTCGCGTCGGCGCGCTTCCTGTCCGGCCAGGATCGTGGGCGCTGGCGGCTGCATCGGCTCGACTGGCCGTTCGTCTTCATCGGCGTCTTCGCCGGTAGCGGACTGGAGTTCGTGCTGCGGCTCGACTGCCAGGGGTTCCCGACCGCGCCGCCCACCGGCACTTTCTGGGATCCGGGCGCCGGCGTGCGTCTGCCGGATGCCCGATGGCCGCGCAGCGGCGAGCGAATGAGTATGGCTTTTCGGCCCGACTGGAAAGGCGGGATGGCGCTGTACGTGCCCTGCGACCGGGAGAGCCTGGTCGGTCACGACGCCTGGCCGGCGCAATACCCGCAGCTCATCTGGAACCCCGCGAAGGGGATCTCGCACTACCTCGAGGTGGTGCACGACCTGCTGCAAGGGTTCGAGCATGAACGCGCCGCGGCTTGAGGTCGCACCGGCGCTGTGGACGGCGGTCCTCGCGCACCTTCGCCAACAGGGCGCGGGGGTGCGCGAGAGCGGCGGCTTCCTGCTGGGCCAGATCCACAGCGGCGTGCGTGTGGTCACCGGCTTCCTGCCGTACGAGCAGTTGCAGGCGGACGCGCTGCAGGCGGACTTCGTGCATCTGTCCGGCGCCAGCTTCAGTCGGCTGTGGGACTACTGCGCCACGCATGGCCTCGAAGTCGTTGCCGACGTGCATACGCACCGTTACGGCGCAGGACAGAGCCGCAGCGACAGCGAGAACCCGATGCTGGCGATCGCGGGGCACGTAGCCTTGATCGTTCCCGACTTCGCGCAGGGGCCCACCGGCCTCGACCACCTCGGGCTCTACGTCTACCAAGGCTCTCATCGTTGGGCCCGCTACCGCGGAGCGGTCGTGGCGCAGGTTTTGAAGTTCACACCGCCGGAGGGCGAGCGATGACTCATTTCGATGCCGATGCGATGCACCGCCTGGCGAAGCTGGCGCTGGACGCTGGCGAAGTCACCACACCGGATGCGGCGCTTGCACTGTTCCTACAGTACCGGCTGCGCATCCACCTGGGCGTGGGCTGGGCGAACACGCTCGCGGGCCAAGCCTGTGTCGTCACGGCGGTCAGTACCGCCTCGCGAGCGCTACTGGGCGGCGTGGAAGTGACCGGCGATCTCACCCCGGTGATGCAGGTGCCGCTGTTCGCGGGTCAGCGGGCCGCGGACGTCGTGGCGGCGCTCGGCGGCGCCGTGACGGCGGCGCCGACGCCACGGCTGCCTTCGCTGATGATCGGGGACGGGCCGCCGCCGGAGGGCGTTGCGCTCACCCTGCGCCCGTCCTGGGATGGCTGGTGTGCGCAGATCGCCCCCGCCGACAGCGCTGACCACCTGACCGTCGGCGACGACAACCCGTTGGCGGGCGTCTGCGCCGGTGCGTTGGCCGTGAGCGAGGTGTTCTCCCACGTGCGCGGCGACTCGCCCGAGGCCGGCTATCGCCGGATTGGCTTGTCGCTGTGGAACCCGCTGGCGATCGAGGACTGGCATGCGCCCGAGAACCGGGGGCCGGCATTGGCGTACCTGCCGACCGATCTGTGGTTGATCGGCCTCGGGCACCTCGGGCAGGCCTACGCCTGGGGTCTGGCGATGCTTCCCTACCCTGCGCAACGCCGACCGCGGCTGGTCCTGCAGGATGTCGACCGCGTCACCGAATCGAATTTGAGCACTTGCCTGCTAGTGGGCGCCGACGACGTCACGGCGCGCAAGACGCGCGTCATGGCACGACGCCTGGAGGCGATCGGCTTCGACATCGACCTGGTGGATCGCCGCTTCGGCGCGCAGCACCGGCTGCAGCCCGGGGAACCGACCGTGGCGCTGTTCGGCGTGGACAACGTGGCGGCGCGGCGCGATCTCGACACCGCGGCGTTTGCCCTGGTCGTCGAGGCCGGGCTGGGCAGCGGCTATCGCGACTTTCGCAACCTGCGCCTGCATACCCTGCCCGGACCGCGCCCGGCCACGGAGCTGTGGCCGGCCCAGGCCGCGAGTCAGCCGTCGACGGCGCTCAACACCGCCTACCAGCAGCTCGCACAAGACAGCGGCGACCTGTGCGGCGTGACGATGTTGGCGTCCAAGGCCGTGGCAACGCCGTTCGTGGGCGCTTTCGCCGCGGGCCTGGTTTTGGCCGAGCTCGTTCGGCCCCTGCATGGCGGCGGCGTCCACGCCAGCCTCGACTGCGCTCTGCGATCGCTCACGCATCGTCTTGGTGAGCCCACCCCTGCGAATGCGCGCTGCGCGTTCATTGCACTGCCCTAGGACAACGATGAAAAAGTCCCGCCATTCCAATCGACAGGTTGCGGTCGCTGACAACACCCTGGCGCTGACGAACTGGGCCGAACGCAAGCTCATGTTCCTGCGGGCGTACGAGGGCGAACGCGGCGTCGCCTATTTGCTCGGGGCCGTGGGCGTGTTCGCGCCGACGACCGTCGCCTTGTTCCTGATCGATCGACCGGCTTATCTGGAGATGGGCTGGAGCCAGTCCCTGCTCGTGGTCGGCGCCGTCGGCGGCATGGTGACCGCGATGCTCATGTGCGTTCTCGTGATTCAGGCCGTGGCCGAGCGCCGCACGCCCGTGCCTGCCGACGAGCGCCAACGCCTGATGCGCGGCGCGTTGGTGTGCGGGCCGGTGCTGGCCATGTTTGCGCAGTTCGGCGGCCTCACCATTGCGCTCACTTCGCGCATGGCCTTCCCGAGTTACGCCTACACCGTCCTGCTGATCGCGGTGGGATTCGCCACGACGCAGGGCGCCTGGGCCTTCCTGACGCGCGCGCGGCAGAATCTGGTGACGCGCATCCGTCGCTGGGTTCGCGCGCGGCGCGCCGCTGACTCGGATACCCCATCACGGTGATCGCGCGAGGGTCCCGTGCAAGATCCACTAGCGCAGTATCAGTGCACGACGACGCTATTCTCGACGACGCGACGGCGGCATCGGCCCGCCTCGTGACGGTCGAGATCAGTCGCTGTAAATGAACTCCGCCCGGCTGACGGCGGGATCGGGCTCACCCACGACAAAACGAATGAAAACGCCGTGTGCGTATCCCAGGTGACGCCCGTACGCGCGCAGTTTCTCCAAGTCCCGGTCATCGGGCAGGCGATTACTGGATTTCTTAAGCTCGAATACGACGTGGTTACCACCGGGGCCTCGGTGGTGGACGATGATGTCCGGCAACACAGCGCTACCTTCGTCGTCATCGTTGCCGGTTCCATCCGGAATCATCTTTCGCGCCGCGCCATCCCGGTCGTACTCGCAGTCAACGTCCCAGCCGGGGAACTGTGCCTCCACGTAGATCGCCAGCCGATGCGAGAGGGTCCGCTCACCGACGCGATGAACGAAGAGGTAGCGGTCTCGAACCAAGAGTTTCTCCACGGCTACGATCACGCGCTCGGCGATCTCAACATCTCGCGAGGTGCGTCGAAGATCGTGTTGCCACGGCATAGCCTCTACTCCGTTGTATACATTGCCATACAGAATGCTACCAATGTGTTCAAGGTACGCCACGGCGGGGAAGTGAACATCCACCTCATCGCGCTCGCCAAGTCATCACCGCGCAACCTCTAGCGAAGCCTCGAGTGCATGGGAGAACCCGGGAATTTGCACGATTGATCCTTCTTACCCCCGATAAATCTTCCTAATTCCCTGCCCCGCCGATGTCCGCTTCCGGCCAGATGCAGAGTTCGGCCATCGCTCGAGCCTTGCCGACTCGCGCGGCATGGAGTTAGCTTGATTGGACTTCCATGAATCATTTGCGGCCAATGCAGCTTAGACGCGTGCGTACTTGTTCAGCCACTCAAGTCGCTTGACGTCGATTCTGGTCTTGAACGTGCGCCTTACCTCGATAGGTTGCGGAGCTCGTTTGGCGGTTTCCCAGGGGAAGACCGGATAAGTTCCTCGCGCAAGGACATGAACTTCTATGCCGTGAG
This sequence comes from Pseudoxanthomonas dokdonensis, assembly GCF_001431405.1. Taxonomy (GTDB): domain Bacteria; phylum Pseudomonadota; class Gammaproteobacteria; order Xanthomonadales; family Xanthomonadaceae; genus Pseudoxanthomonas_A; species Pseudoxanthomonas_A dokdonensis. The sequence goes on along the minus strand of NZ_LDJL01000005.1, from coordinate 95,970 downwards.
ATCCATGGACGTTGCCAGTGTGTACGTCCCATTGGACTCGCGCATTGGGCGTTCCCATCGCGTGGGCGTAGGTAACCGCGTGCTCCTTCTGACTCTTCAATGTGAAAGAATGAGGCACTTCGAGCGCCATTTCGTAATCCCAGCGGATGTAGTCGCGGTAAAACGAAGGGAGTCCAGAGTTCTCAAGTTCGAACTCAATTACTATGTCGCGACCCTCATGAACCGCACGATCACGGACTCGGATGAAACCTTTGATTCCGATTCCGCCGTGCGACCCGTCTGCGCAGCAGTTTACGAAAGGATTAATCTCACTCAATCGCTTAAAGGAAAGCACGCGAAGTCGCCCGCCGCCGTATCCACCAAACCTATCCCGCGGCCATGGATCGTGAACAATGAAGCCCTCCTCGTCCCAACCGCACAGGACGACCCCGTGGCCGGATGTGTCAAGTACGCTTGCCATCTCGTCTGACATCGCATACTCGTCCGTGTCAAAGTGAACCCGGGCGAATATCGGCGTTTTTGACCCGAAGATTGCTGACTTCATGAGTAGCTGATCGATCTTCGATATCTCTCCGAAGTTCTTGGCGATGAAATCGGCCCCGAGATAGCCTTCTTCGAATGCCGGAAGCACGAATCTACCGGGGTAGTATTCATAGGGAAGTAGACCAACTTTGATCATGGCTCTGGCAAAGTCTTCCGCCAGAGTCTCGTGATTGAAGCTCTTCCAGTCTGCCTCAGTCTCCTTGATCATCGTAAGCCCTGGCGACGGGTCTAGACCCTGAAACTCCGCCAGCATCTTTAGGCATGCCGTTCCAGAGCCCTGGATAGAATCCTGCTCTACATATGGCACGTCGAGACAGAATCTTTCTGGAAGAGAGTCGAACAACGCTACGTCCTCCTTAGTAGGCTTCGGGAAGTACTTGGCAGCATCACTTTCGAACAATGTGGAGTTACTCATGTCGACATCTCCTTTATTCTAATTTGTCGGATACCCGTGCAAGCTGAGAATCTTCCTCATTCTGGATAAGCAAACTGGGTCTCTTCTAAGTGGACCTCCATTCAGTTCTGTAACCTCAACTACACCACTAAGGCAGTTGGTCGCGTAAAGAGGCCCTTCTGTGGTCCAGCTAACGCTGGCCAGCTTTGCATCGGCCTCTTCTAGCAATACCTGCCTGATGACACCGGCCAGTCCTCGATCAGTAACATCTGGCGTCACAAGTGCTCCTGACCTGAGTTCGAAGATGTTGTGGCAGGTGCCCTCGATAATCTCGCTATCACTGACGAAGATTGCTTCGTCGGCACCCGAAAACAGGGCGGAACGAAGTGAGAACATCGCAGCCACTCGATTAGTTGTCTTGGCGTCTCTAAATGCATCTCTCGGATCGCTGCATGTTCTTGCTGCAATGGGGGAGCTAGAGAACGTCGCGCTAGAGGTCGTGATTATCGAGCTGGGGTCGAACGCCTTAAGCGTTACTAAGTCAAGTCTGGTGCCTCTAGTTATTTCAGCGCGAACGTAACCTTCTAGAACGCTGTTGATAGCAAGCAGTCTCTTGATCCTAGTCACAAGGGAGAGTCTGGCAACCTCGATGCCAAACATCAAACGGTCGGCATCCCGCTGGAGCCGCGCGAGATGTCTATCTAGAAGTAACGGCTCGCCACCGCAAACGCGCAAAGTCGTGTAGATTGCATCGCCGTAGGTAACAGACCTGTCGAGCACGGATATCCTCGCCTCGGAGGCTAGGGCGACAAAGTCGTTTACATCAACCAACTCGCTCTCGCGGACGTTTGTCGCGAGATATGGCCATTCATGAGCTCCCCCACCCATACTCGGCATCGGCCCATCCTCTTTGCTCCTAACCGGGAAGGCCGCGGGGTTCGCCCGAGCCCTATATACGAGCTACAACGCAGGGGGGGCGCGGTGCCGGCCACGCTTTTTCTTTACAGCGAAATTGGGGTTCACCCCCGTTTTCACGGACACTATCAAGAAGGCCGATTCAGGCCATGAGGAGTGTTCATGTCGAAGCGAAGGAAGTTCAGTGCGGAGTTCAAGCGCGGTGCGGTTGAGCAGGCTAGCCAGCCTGGTGTCAGCTGTGCCCAGGTGGCCCGGGAATTGGGGATTCGGGACAGCCTGCTGACCCGCTGGAAGCGGGAGGCCCAGAGCCAGGGCGCGGTGGCCTTCGGCGGTGCCGGGACACCCCGGGACGAGGAGCTGGCCCGCCTGAAGCGCGAGCTGGCCCGGGTCAAGAAGGAACGCGATTTTTTGCGAGAAGCGGCGACGTTCTTTGCCAAGGCATCATCCTGAGGTATCAGGTGATGGAACGTTGCCGCGACGAGTTTCCGGTTCGACTGATGTGCCGCTGCCTGAAGGTGTCGGCCAGTGGCTACTACGACTGGAGCAAGCGCCTGCCCAGCGCACGACAGCGCGACAACACGCGTCTGCTCGGACTCATTCGCGAGCTGCACGAGGACAGCCGGGACACGCTGGGCGCCGGCCGCATGCATGAAGACCTGGTCGACCAAGGCCAGTCCGCCAGCCTGAACCGGGTCGCCCGGCTGATGGCCGCCGCCGGGCGTGCGCAACCTGCTGGAGCGGGACTTCACCGCCCTGGAACCGGAGACCAAATGGGTCACGGACATTACCGAGCTCAAGACCGGCCAGGGCAAGCTTTTCCTGTGCATCGTGCTGAACCTGTTCGACCATCGCGTGGTGGGCTGGTCGATGCACCACCGGCAGGACCGGCAGATGGTCATCCGGGCCGTGCAGATGGCGCTCTGGCAGCGCCAAGGCAGCGACACGGTGATATTGCATTCGGACCGCGGCAGCCAGTTCCGAAGCGGTGATTATCAGCGTTACCTGTCGTCCCACGGGCTGGTGTGTTCGATGAGCGCGGTGGGCCATTGCGGTGACAACGCGGCCTGCGAAGGATTCTTCGGCTTGCTCAAGCGCGAGCGGGTTCACCGCATGTCCTACCCGACGCTCGATGCCACCAGGACAGATGTGTTCGAATACATCGAGCGGTTCCACAACCCGAGGATGCGGCGAAGAGCCGCACGGCAAGACAATAAGTTCTCAACCCTTTTACAACCGTCCGTGATTGCGGGGTAGAACCCCGAGATCCTCAAGCACACCTTAGCGTCCGAACTCCCACGCCGGCTCAAGCTTGCACAGGGATCTTTTGAGGGCAAGTTGTGCTTCTCACCATCTCATTCCCTGCCTGACAGTGCACTGACCCGGATCTTTTCCACGACCGCAACCGGCTTGGAGGATCAGTACTGGATCGCACCGCCCTCGCTCGCAGCGTTGCAGTCGGTGCTGCCCCTGACCTGAGCGGAAACAGGAAGCCACTGAAAGCGTGCTTCCGGCCTACCCGGTATTCGCGCCAAGGTTCATGCTGCGGTTCGATTCCTGATGGAAACCGCACCATGCGTTGTGCAACCTAAGACGCGGCGACTATTCGGCCTCCCGCACCGAAATCAGCTCAAATAGTTTCGCGAGCCTGAAGCCGGTTGACGGAATCTCCCTGCCCATCGGACGAGTCCGGGTGGAGAAGATGTGCGGCGGCATGATCAGGGCGTGTGGCTGTGTATCCGTCGCCATATTGCCCGGCGACCGCAGGCTATCCAAGGCCCAGAATACCTGCTCTCTGATGCGGTCTCGGTTTGCCGTCAACCAGCAGAGCAGATCCGTCCCGTGCACGTAATGTACGGGTAGTTCTTGCGAGAACATCGCCGCGCAGGCGTGCACGAAAATTTTCCTGCGATCACGGCGCGGCAAGGGCGGTGCATCAGAAGCGGCATTCAGCTCCTCACCTTCACCATCAAGACGCACCCAAGCATCTCGCCAGTGCGCGAGTTGCAGCGGCTCCGGCTTTAAGTAAGGGCGCCAGCTCAGCATGCGCGAGTGCAGGACCCAGTGCCACGTATCCTGAATCTCGATGTCGTCGGCCCAGCGGGACTCGACGTAGAGGGATACAGCTTCTTCCAGCGTTTGGCCGAAGACACCTGCAAATGTCAGCGCGCCTTCATGGATCGCACTGCGATACAGCTGTAGCAGCACATACAACCCGTCCAACGAGGCAAAGTCCTCAGGCTTCAACCGCAGATCCGCCGCGCCGGGCAACTCGGCCGTGGGATGGGAACGAGGCAAGCCCAGCGCCATGCAATAGAAGGCGTCTTCCAGTTTCATGCGCACAATGCCGAAGGCGTGCATCTTTTTCAGCAACTCGCTGGTGTCGCTATAGCCTGTGTGCGGTTGTCTTTCCACCTTCGCACGTGTCAGCGCATCCCACAGCGCATGCGTGCAGTCCTGATAGGCCCCCTGCCCTTGGGCGCAGGCCGCAACGGCTTCTGCCAACGAGCCTTCTCCAGCCTGTAGCCGTTGAGGGTCTGCGCCGTCATCCTGCACTTTCCGAAAGTGCGATGCGCGCGTGGTGCTGAACAGCCGGGCCAGGTCTGTGGGGGCTTCGAGCCCGGTATCGATATACAGGCGCGACGCCCAAGCCCAGCTCTTGAGTCGGGCAACAGGGTCGCCAAAAGTGTCCGGGGGTCGCCCACGGCTGGCCATGTTTAATCCCTTTAAGGGTGGACCTGACACGGCTCAAAGTGTGCTCCCATGGCGGCCTGGGTCCAACGGATTCCTGCCATGGCCGACCAGATGCCTGCCTCACCTCTCTTGGCCGCCGAGCACGCGCTCGTGCAGCGCTACGGCGAACTGATGGACAGCGCGGCATTGACCGAATTCTTCAAGTTCCCCCATGAGCGGGCCTTGGGACGGGCCGCCTCCAAGGACGACTTTCCGGTTCCGGTGTTCCGTTTGGCTGGCCGCAACGGCTGGTTTGCGCGCACGCGCGACGTGGCGGCGTGGCTGACCCAACTCGCTCCCCCTTCCCCCTGATCCAGGAGGTGTCCCGCCTTCTCTCCCGCTTGCCCCTTTCGCAACGCCCGGGGCCCAAAAACAGGAAGCCCCGGCAAGGGTAGGACCTTGTCGGGGCTCGCGTACTGCTAGGACTTCCACCTACGACCTGACGGTACTCCTGACTGTGGCCGATTGTCTACCCCCGCCCCGATGGGCGGTCGGGTACGGGCGCCTTTGACCTCGGAGAACCGTCAGATGAACGTAACCGCCTCCCGCGCGGCGCCGCCGGCGTCGCCCCGTTTCTATCTCTATCCGACTCCCGCCGAACCCGACACCACCGGCGTGCTCCAGCGGATGGGCGTTCGTCGTGTCCGGGTGGTGCCCGACGCGGCGTGCGCCGATCACGTCAGCTGGGCTTGGCTGGACGGCGTGGCGCTGTTTGATCCCCACGGCACGTTGACCGGCCTGTTCGTGCGCGATCCCGAGCTCGATCGCTGGCTGGAATGGCGTCTGCCTTCGCGGCGCAGCGAAGGAGCCAACCCATGAGCGCCCAAGTCACGCAAGATGCTGGCCTGCAGGCGCGCGAGCTGAGCCTGCGCGAGCTAAAGCGCCAGGACATCTACTTCTACGACTCCCCCAAGCTAGGCCGACGGGTCACCGTGGTGGAGCCCTCCCGGCTGGCGTTGGCGCTGGAACTGGAGTTCGACCCCGCCGTGGTGACCTACGTCCCGCGTCCTCGGCTGCTGGATACCCAGGCAGGCCGGATCGAGCTGTGCTTCTGGTCGTGCACAAAGGCAGGCCTTGAACAGTTTCATTCCATCACCTACGGCGCCGCCGGCGATCGCAAGACCGAGCAGCGCAGGACCGCCCTGCTCGCGGCCGCCGCGGCCGCGCAGATCGCGTTGCGTCTGGAACCGCAGGCCCAATACCTGCACCGCGCTACCGCCAACGCCAACCGCCTGCGCCTGCTGCCGTACGTGCAGACCGCTCTCCATCTGGCACAACGAGAAACGCTAAGTGCACGCGTTATGGAGGCTTTCCGGTTTCATCCCCGACAAACCTTCCACCAGCTTGAGCGGACGATGGACGGGTTTGACCCGAGCGATGTCAGGGCCACGGCGTGTGCCCTGGTGCATGCCGGTCACCTCAAGCTGGATTGGTGCACGCGCTTGCAACGCTACAGCGCCCTGGAACAGGGAGAAGGCGCATGAGCCAGATTCCGCTAGCGCTGGAAGAGGTCCAGGCCTGGCCCGAACCGATCGTTACGACGTTGTCGGCCGCCAAGCAAAGCCAATACGAAAAGCGACGCGGCGCCCTGCTGTCCATGGCCGATGGCCTCGCTCTGAAAACGGCTGCGAACAAACACGGCGTACGCGAAGGCACGCTCAACGACACGCTTGAGAAGGCAAGGACACTGGCCCCCGACGGCATGCCGTGGGGGTGGCGCGCCTGCGTTCCGCATCGCGTGCGCGGCGCCTCCACGGCCCCGACACGGTTGCCGGAAAATGCCGTGCCCGGTGCCTTCAAGCAACTGGTACGGCATGTGGAAGGTCTGCAGGACCTGCTGGGCGGGTTCAAGGGGACTCTGCCCACGCGGGTGAAAGCCTCCAGTCAGTTCGAAAAGTTCTTTGAGAAAGTGTTGACGCACGTGCGCACGCGCACCGGCAGTAGCGGCTACCCCTTCAACGCGCCGGACAAAGGACGCCGAGCCCTGCTCGAGTTCCTGAAACGAGCACGCCAGCGCATCGTGGAGACCGAGCCTGAGGGCGAAGCCGACGAGGCCGCCGAAGCCAAGCAACTTCAGCAGGTCTTCGAGCTCGATGTGATGGAGCGCCTGGAGTTCGATGCGCACAAGATGGACGCCGAACTCTACATGGAGGTCGAGAGCACCCGCGGGCGCAGCGTCCTGCGCAAGATCCCCTGCGTCTGGTTGCTGCTGGTCATCGATTCGGTCTCCCGGCTGATCTTGGGCTGGTCGCTGGTCATGGGGCGTGCGTACACCCAGATCGATGTGCTGCGCGTGTTCTCCATGAGCCTGCTGCCATGGGAGCCACGAGACCTGCTGGTCCCTCAGATGAAGTACGTGGTCGGGTCCGGTGTGGGGACCTCATGCATAGAGGGACAGGTGCTGCGCGGCATCGTGACGGCGGCAGACAATGCCATGGCCCACCACGCCAAACTGACCACGACCAACCTGGCCCGCTATCACCGCGGCGTCATTCATCTGGGGCGGCCTCGCGTTCCCGAGACGCGCGGAATACTGGAGGCCATGTTTCGGCAGATCGAGAACGGCGCCATTCGCATGTTACCGGGCGGGTTCGAGCCTGCACGGGACCAGGACACTCCTCAGCACGCGACCACGCCGTACAACCCGAAGGACTATCCGATCAACCTGGAGGCCATGCATGACCTGCTGGACGTCATCATGGCAGGTCACAACGCCACCTCATTGGACAGCCTGCACGATCACTCGGCCTTGGATGTTGTGCGTCGGCATGTGCAAGCCGGACGCTGGAGTTTCCAATCCTCTCGCAACGTCGATGATGCAGAGCGACTGATGTGGGACCTGCAATGGGTCACCATCAAGGGAAATATCAAAGAGGGCCGGCAGCCTTATGTGAACTTCCTGCGTGCCCGCTACCGGGGTTTCGGGATGCGCGATCGCTGGGATCTGGTAGGCGACAAGTTCCTTGCGTCCTACAACCTCAACGATCTGCGCACAATCAATCTGATCGACAAGAAAGGCGAGTTGTTCGTCAAGCTGACTGCGCTGCCGCCCTGGAGCCGGACACGACATGACTTTGACTTGCGCAAATTGATCTCCCGCTGGAGCAAACGCGGATTGTTCTCCATCGCCGGGGTAGACGATGCCGTGGATGCCTATCGGGCCTACGTCAAATCCCATGCCCGCACATCGCCATTGGCGCCGACCCAGATGGCACACCTGCGCCCTCAGCCGGAAACGGCCCGGCCTGGCAGGACCACTGCATCCGAGCGTGCCTTCGTACCGCGCAGCGGCTCGGTCACCTTCGACTATGTCAAGGATCCCACCAAATGAGCACCTACCTCAATCGCATGGGTCTCTTGGACGCGCTCCTTCATGCCATGCGCCAGCAACCGCGAAAGTTGGTGATCCACGGGATGTCGCGTATCGGCAAGAGCGCGGCATTGGCGACCGCTGAAACAGGCCCCCTGTACCCGAAATCGTTCCATCTCGGGCCACTGGTGCCCTGCTCTGACAGTGAGCCCGGCGAAGACTCGGAAGCCATCGCCACGGATCCGGAGTCCCTCTCATGAGCACCCATCCGTTGCTGATGCGGCTGCGGCCGCCGTTTGCCACGCGTCCGATCGAACGCATGACTAACGCCATTCTCAGCGCGATCGACTGCGAGTATCGCGGCATTGTCATTCACGGCATGGCCCGCTTCGGTAAATCCTGGGCCGTGAGGTACCTGACCAGTACCAGCGCCTGGCTCCAAGATGCCTTCTACTCGGCGCGCATCAGCGTACCGAAGAGTCACAAGCGTACCGAAGGCGCGTTCTTTAGCCTGTGGCTGGATCGCTTCAGCTTGGTCCTGCCCGAACGCTGCAGCGCGATGCAGCGGCAAGCCCGGTTGCGCAATTTCCTTATCAGTAAGTGTCAGGAGTATGGCGGGAATCTGATCATCGTCTTTCTTGACGAAGCGCAGCGACTGTTTCCCGACGACTACGAACATCTGTGCACGTTGGACAATGACCTGACCGACGCAGGCTACATGTTGTTTGTGGTGTTGGTCGTCCAGAGCGACTACACCGGGACGGCCATGGAGAAGATCTACGATGGCAACCCGCCCCCGCATGTGCGCGGACGCTATCTGGTGCGTCGGCACGAGTTTGGCGGTCTGAACGGTCCGGAAGAGATCGCCCACGCGCTGGGGCGCATGGATGACAACAGCGAATGGCCGGAGGGTTCGGGCTGCAGTTACAGCGCTCACTTCGCCAAGGATGCCTTCAGTACGGGCTGGCGCCTGCGCTCGCATGCCGAGCAGATCTACCAGTGCGCCACTCGCCTGCGCGAAAAGGCGACGTTGCCGACGGGATGGACGTGGCCGATGAAGAGCTTCGAGGTGTGCGTGAACTACTTGCTCACCAACGTCGCGGCCAAGCGCCAGGACTTCGCCGGCTTCTCCGACGAGGACATCGATGAGGCGTTGGCTGCGGCAGGCTTCATCGAACTCGAGCGCTCGCGCGGCAGCGGGCAGGAAGAGGAGTAGCACGATGATCCTTACCCTGCCCTCCCATGCGCATGGTTTCGTCCATGCGCGTCTGGATCGCCAACCCGGAATTTCCGGGTTTGGCACCGTGCTGCATCTGGCCCGCTTGAATCATTTCAGCGCCCGCGACTTTGCCACGGCATTTGGTTTCGGCTTCCAGTACCGCGAGGATCTCTCGCAGGTACTGGCCTTCTCCGCGGCGCGCCAGGCTCGCCTGAAGCACGTAGTCACTGGCGTCGAAGACGTGCCCGAAATCTGGCGTCCCCACGAATGGCAACCGTTCGAAGGACACCTTTGGCAATGGTTGCCGTGGCGTCTGCGCCTGTGCCCGTGTTGCGCACGAACCGGATACCACACCAACTTGTTTCAGATGCCTTGGATCGAACGCTGCCCTTGGCATGATGTGCCGTTGTTGGAGCAGTGCCGTCGCTGCGGCACGCCATGGTCGGAGGGTTTCAAGCGCACCGGCGTTCTGCTCCAGTGCCCCTGCGGGGTGGATTACGTCAAGGAACATGAGGTGCTGGACAGTGCCTTGGTGCTGGAAGGCGAGCGCCAAGCGCTGATAGAGACGTACCTATCATGGGCACAAGATCAACGTAGCCAGGCGGTTCTGATCGGGCCCGAGGAGCCCGATCCCGGTGCCAGGCTTGCCATTGCAGCGTTGGTCACAGCGCCAGCCAGCTTGCGTCCGTGGACATCCATGTGGCATCGCGCCTCGTACGAAACCCACCGCCGCGACCTGCTGCGCCGGCCTGCGTCACAGCCTCCCAAGGAAGACGCTCGCACAGCCACTACCCAGTATGCCAAGAGCTTCTGGCCAGGCTTGCCCGGCATGGCCCAGCTTCCGGCAACCCTTGCGCCCACCTTGGTGGCTGTGACGCGTGAATTGGCAGCGGGATTGTCGGATTCGGCGCTGACCTCTCGCGAGCGGGAAGCGTGGTCGCTTGCGCCCAACAAGCGCGCAGTCATAGGCAGCTCGCGGCAGGAACTTCTGTTGCTGCCGTTGCAGCGGGTTGTTGGCGGGTTGTATCTCGACGTCAGGATGCTGCCCCGCTCTGCGTATCGGACCCTGAGTCTGTTGGCCCACCGCTTGATCAACAACGATCCGGCGTATGCGCATGGCGCCAGTGGGTCGCACGCTCTGCTTGGGGCGGCCATGAGCAAAGTCTTGGCGCCGGCCTACGCGGCCGGATTCACGGTGGTAGCGGGTCGTTACCTTCCGGCCCTCTACGACCACTACCGCCTGCGGGCCGGCTACCGTGCACCGTGGCTGCTGCTGAATTGCGACCAGCAAGGGGCCTCAAGCGTGCGAATTGCATGGTCGCAGCGTCGTTCGTGGGCCAGCATCGAGGTGGCCGATCAGGCCAAACAGACGGTTCGCGGCGGATCACGCCATGTTAAGAAGACCACTCGGGGGCCCCAACGCGCTCGGGGCTGAAGCATGGGTTGCGAGCGTAGCGGGACCGCCACAATCTGGCGCGCCTCCTGCTTCACCATTGGATAGCAGCCCGCCCAACGGCCCTCGGACTACGTGCTCTGTTGGGCATATCCTTATGGGGTTAGACCCGGCACTGGGGCCGTTCGCTGAACGTCGCTTTTTTCAGCGTAGTGTTCAACCGACAACCAAATTCTCAGCGCTGTCCATCTAGCTACGGAATACTCGACGCTTAAGGAGGTAGAGCCGGTAACCTCGGTAAACCAAAAGTGCAATGTATTCAGTCACTTATGATTTTCGGTGGTTTTCGCGGTGAACACCACCGATAAGTTCCGGCAGCGCTGAAGTCCACGTTCGTCTGCTCAAAGCAGACCGTCGGCCTGACCCACGCAGAAGATTCCATGCAGTGCAATCAGCATCGCTTCAACGCGGCTGTCATCGATGCGATAGAAGACTGAACGTGATTCGCGCCTTGTCGCAACCAGATGCCGTTGGCGTAGTTCGGCAAGCTGCTGGGAAAGGGCCGGCTGCCGAATGCCGGTGGCCTCTTCCAGGGCGCCCACGGTCGCCTCCCCTTGGGACAGTTGGCAGAGCAACAGCAATCGCGACGGAGTGGCCATGAAGCGCAGCAATTCGGCCACTTCAGGCACCCGCTCCTTCATGTCGGCCAGGTTGTTTGCAGTAAGGCGTTCGTTCAAGAGCGGAGGCACCGGAAAGGACAGCGAGAGCGTACCCGTTCATCCGCACGGTAGCTGAACCGGAAAGTAGGTACCAGACAATAGTTACACACTTTATGTAAGTCTTAAGTAATATCCATCTTCCAAACGCCGGGAGCATGCCGTGAATACGCCTGTCATCGTCGATTCTGCTCTGGAGAGAGCTCAAGACATCGTGCGTAGGGCGCGAGGTGGCCTCATGCCTTCGCCTTCCGTGAAGACGTTCTTTGACCCCGTTACCTTTACGGCCAGTCACGTAGTACGTGACCCCCAGTCTTCGGCGTGCGCCGTCATCGACACCGTTCTTGATTTCGATATGCCCTCTGGACGCACCTCGACCGGTTCCGCCGCAGCGCTGGTCCAGTACATTCGTGATGAAGGCCTGCAGGTTCAATGGCTGCTGGAGACGCATGCCCACGCCGATCATCTTTCCGCTGCACCGTGGCTGCAGCAACAGGTGGGCGGAAAGCTTGCCATTGGTGAGCACATCACCACCGTGCAGGACACCTTCGGCAAGGTGTTCAACGCGGGTACGGAGTTCAGACTCGACGGAAGCCAATTCGACCATCTGTTTACCGATGGCGCCGAGTTCGCCGTTGGAAATCTACAGGCAACGGCATTGCACGTGCCGGGGCACACCCCTGCATGCATGGCCTACGTCATCGGGGACGCGGTGTTTCCGGGCGACACTCTGTTCATGCCGGACTACGGCACGGCCCGCTGCGACTTCCCCGGGGGCTCGGCCCGCCAGCTCTATCGCTCCATCAAGCGTCTGCTGGCTCTGCCGGATGAAGCCCGGGTGTTCCTCTGCCACGACTACAAAGCCCCGGGCCGGGATCGGTTCGCATGGGAAACCACCATAGGCGCGGAACGAACTGCGAATGTCCATGTGCATGAAGGCGTGACGGAGGCCGTGTTCGTGGAGATGCGCGAGAACCGCGACGCGACGCTCCCCATGCCGAGGCTGATTCTGCCCTCTGTGCAGGTCAACATGCGTGCGGGCCATCTGCCCGAGCCTGATGACAATGGGGTGCGCTACCTGAAGCTGCCGGTGGATCTGCTATGACCCTGCCCTTCCTGGCGTGGTACTGGCCACTCCTCGGCGGCCTGATGATCGGCACGGCAGCAGGTGGATTTCTGGTGCTGACTGGTCGCATTGCCGGCATTTCCGGCTTGCTTGCCAACACGCTTGGCCTGTCGCGATCGGGCGACCGCGCCTTGTCCAGCCTGTTCCTGGCTGGGCTGCTGGTGACGTCCGGCGTGGCGCTGGCGATCAGACCGGTTCCGCTGCCCTCTTTAGCGAGCTCCAATACGCCGCTGCTCATCCTGGCAGGGCTGCTGGTCGGCTTTGGAACACGCCTCGGATCTGGCTGCACGAGCGGGCACGGCGTTTGCGGCCTGGCCAGGCTGTCACCGCGCTCCATGGTGGCCACTGGCGTTTTCATGTTCATGGGCATGGCCACCGTGGCGGTTGTGCGCATGATCATCGGAGGCGGAGCGTGATCCGGCTGGCGGCATTGCTGTGTGGTTCGCTGTTTGGCCTTGGCCTGGTCGTCTCAGACATGGCCAACCCCGCACGCGTTCTAGCCTTTCTTGACGTCGCAGGCTCCTGGGATCCTTCACTGGCGCTTGTCATGGCCGGGGCTCTGATTCCGTCAGCCATCGCCTATTGGTGGGTCCGCGCACGCAATACGCCGGTGCTGGCAGCAGCGCTGCATATTCCCAGTCAGCGTCAGATCGACCTGAACCTGGTCATCGGCGCGGCAGTATTTGGCATTGGGTGGGGGCTGGCAGGCGTATGCCCGGGCCCGGCCATTGCACTGTTGGCGACCGGTCAAGTGTTTGCGTTCGTTTTCGCGGCTGCAATGGTCGTCGGCATGCTCCTCCACTGGCTTCTGCACCGCTTGCGCACAACAGAGGTTTTGCCATGAATCTGCAATCTCTTGCACCTTGCCTGCGCGTGACCGACCAATTGGTTCCCACAGATATCCCCGCGCCATGGTGAGCGCGATCCCTTGCCTGACGTTGCCAACGACCTCGTGCGATCGGCGCACATCACAGCTTCGACAAATTAAAGCAGGTGAAAGTCAAGAGTGGTAGCCTCGGCGTATTCGATGGCTTGGGAAATTTGTCTACCGCTTTTTCTGTCGAATCACCACGAGAATTCTGGAAGTAAACTTGAAGGAGCAGCAAATGCGTAGGAAACGCGGAAGAAGTACTACAGGCATCGCGTTATCGATGGTGATGGCTTCAACATTCTCGGTGCCGGTGATTGCACAGACATATGTCCCAGATCACGAGCAGACGTTGACACCAGCGGGCGCCCGAGTACTGGTGCAGCTCGAGCCTGACCTGCAGAAGTTTGTTGATCAACTGCAGCGACTGCCTGGCCAGGACCAGAATATTCCAGTCCGAATCACCCCTGATCTGAGTACAAGCTTTATTTGGGTGGACCTCGGGCTAGGCTTCATGCCAAAAGGTCAGATGGACTTTGACGATGGCCTTGGCGAAAAAGTGCGCGAGATAACGCAGGAGCTTGATAACTACATTCAGGGGGAAATTACGTTCCTATCCATCAGAACCCGTATCGGCGGAAAGACGCTTAACGAGTGGTTTCCACCCATCTACATTCTCGAACGGGAGAGGAAAGAAGAGCGTGGCTCCATCGAATCCGAAAAAACCAGGCGAGTACAATCCAAGGCCTGGCAGTGATTGACCCCGGTCGTGGCCGATATCTTTCATAAGGCCTTGCAACAGACAGCCCCGATTCGATTCCATTGACGGATCAAGGCAAGTCGTATCTCCAGCTGGCATCCAGGATCGTCGAATGCGCATGCGTCCCCCCAGCATTGATGGACTCGCCGCCAGCACGCTGCAACTGCCGCCTGGGCCGTGGCTGACGGTGCTGGAATGCTTGTGCGACCACTTCCCCGCCGTCACGCCTGCGCAATGGCGGGATCGGATGGAACGTGGCCGTATCCTGGCTGATGACGGGCAACCGCTGACTTCCGAGTCGCCCTATCGTACCGGCCTGCCTGTCCACTACTACCGCGAAGTGGCAGACGAACGCCCTATTCCGTTCCAGGAAGCGCTGCTGCATATCGATGATGACCTGCTGGTGGCCGACAAGCCGCATTTCCTGCCGGTCACCCCTGCCGGCATCCACGTCCACGAAACCCTGCTCGGCCGACTGATCCGGCACACCGGCAATGCTGCGCTGGCGCCGTTGCACCGCATTGATCGCGACACCGCCGGATTGGTGTTGTTCTCGACCAACCCGCGCAGTCGTGCGCGATATCAGGCGCTGTTCCGCGAAAGACACATCGACAAACGCTACGAGGCGATTGCCCCGCCGTTGCCGGAGCTCGCGTTTCCCTGCGTCCGCTCCAGCCGCCTGGTCACCGGACACCCTTTCTTCCGCATGCAGGAGATCGAGGGCCAGCCCAACACCGAAACCCGGATTGACGTCATCTCGCGTGGGCCACGGTACTGGCGTTATGCCCTGGCGCCCGTGTCCGGGCGCAAGCATCAGCTGCGCGTGCACATGGCAGCGCTGGGGGCGCCTATCGTCAACGACGCGCTGTATCCATCGCTGCGTCAGCGCGCCGCCGAGGACTATTCGGCGCCGATGCAACTGCTGGCAAAAGAATTGTCATTCGTTGATCCGCTCAGCGGCGTCGAGCGACGGTTTGTCAGCCGGTTTGCGCTGCTGGCTTGAGCAGCAATGTATTCGCGTCATCCGTGACCAGATACCATCGTCTGCGTGCCCGACCTCCCCTGCCGGGAAATCGGACAGGCCTTTCACGGCAACGCTTGAACACGCGCAGGCGCGTACCCACGGCTTGGCAGCAACGAAATCTGGCCCTGCCGGAAGCGAATCAAGAGCAAGCGTAATCGGTCGATGGAATCCGGCGCCACCGTGCTGGCCCGGAACTTGCATGCATTTTCCTGGAGCGGACAAGCCGGGTGAGCGATCTGGCGAAAGCCGTTTCGACATGATCGCGCTGGCCGAGGCGTTGGCCAGGTGATCGGCCGCTGCCACGCCAGGCACGCTGGCTTGCCATGTCGCAGGGCGGCCCTGTTTGCTTGTTTTCATGCGGAAGCTGGGCGATTCTAGCGATGCATCAGGGGGATTTGTGTTGGAACATCAGGATTCTTCAGCGACGCCGGGGGCGCCGCTGCTGGGGGTATGGCGATTTGGCGATGCGGTGCTGGATGAGCAGCAGGCCGCGCTGAGGCTGGGCGGGTCCAGCGTCGATCTCGACCGCAGCGGTTACGACGTACTGCTGGCGCTGCTGAAGCATGCAGGCGAAGTGGTGACCAAGGAAGAGTTGCTGGAAGCCGGTTGGCCGGGCCGCGTGGTGTCGGAAAACTCGCTGGCCAAGGCGGTCAGCCGGTTGCGACAGGCGCTTGGCGCACAGGGGGCCAGCCTGCGCGCGGTCCATGGCTATGGGTATCGGCTGGCGACCCCGGTCAGCTACCTGCCTGTCAACGACAGCGACGCCGGTACGCGCCCGGACACGGAGCCGGAACTGCACGCCGGCGATGCCCTGCCGCACCGCCCCGGATGGCGGCTGCTGCGCCGGCTGGGCGAAGGCAGCATGGGCGTGACCTATCTGGTCGTCGGGCCGCAAGGCCAGCAGCGCGTGGTCAAGTTCGCCACCGGTGAAGCCGGCCTGCGCGGACTGAAGCGGGAAGTCGCTCTGTCGCGCTACATAGGCGCCGTGCGCGCGGACTTGCCCAACATCGCGCGCGTCATTAGCTGGAATCTCAGCTCGCCGCCGTTCTTCATCGAACTACCCTACTTCGCGCAGGGCCATCTGGGCGAGTGGGCGACGCAGGCGGACGGCCTGGCGACCCTGTCGCGCGCGCAACGCGTCGATATGTGCGCACAGCTGTGCGACACCGTGGCCGGGCTGCATGAGATAGGCGTGATCCACAAGGATCTTAAACCGGAGAACCTGTATCCGGTCCGCGACGCCGCAGGCGACTGGCGCATCGTGTTGTCGGATCTCGGCGCGGCGGAAGCGGTACAGACACCACGCATGATCGATCTGGGCATCACCCTGAGCATCGCCGCCGAACACCTGCGCGAGCGCGCAGGCAGCCTGCTCTATCTGGCCCCGGAAGTCATCGCCGGCGAGATGCCTACCCAGCGCAGCGATGTGTTCGCGCTGGGAGTGCTGGTTTACCAGTTGCTGGTCGGCGACATGCGCCGTTCGCTGGCGCCGGGCTGGGAAGCGGCGATCGACGACGAACTGCTGTGTGACGACATCGCCCTGGCCGCGGCAGCCACCCCCTTGCGACGCAGGCCGGCGCGTGGTTTCGGCCGCAGCCTGCGTCACCTGGACGAGCGCCGCGCGCAAGCTCAGCAACGCAAGGATGGCGAACGCCAACGCCTGCTCATGCAGCAGCTGGTCGAACGCCAGCGCGCCCGGCGCCCGTGGTTGATGGCCACCGCAGCCACCCTGGCACTCGGGCTTGGCGTCGGTTCGCTGCTGTACCTGAAGGCGCTGGACGCCGGCCGCGAGGCGCGCGAGAACGCGGCCATCGCCGACGCGGTCAACCGCTTTTTCAACCAGGACGTGCTTGGCGCTGCCTCACCGTATGCCAGCAGCGGCAAGCACGAGCCCACCGTCCGCGAGGCATTGGACCAGGCGGTGCTGCGCATCGATGATCGTCTGCATGACCAGCCGATTGTCGAGGCCAGCGTGCGCATGACCATCGGTCGTGTCTACGGCGAGGCGATGCAGATCAGCCAGGCGATCGAGCAGGAACGCCGCGGGGTGGATCTGTTCGAACGCCACCTCGGTCCCGGCGACCGGCGTACCCAGCAGGCCCGTTACCACCTGGCGACGGATCTCACTGACGACTCGCGCTTCGTCGAGGCCAGAACCTTGATCGACGCAACCGATGCATTGCGCGACAAGCTGGACATGGACGACGTCGAAACCACCCTGCTCTCGCACCGCGCCGGCTGCTACTGGTACATCCGCCGTGCGCAGTACGATGCTGGCCTGGCCGCATGCGAAGGCGTGGTTGATTCGCAGCTGGCTTTCGACCCGGATGACCATGCCGCCTTGATCAAGGCACGTAGCAACCTGGCGGTGCTGCACAGCCGCGCCGGGCGTATCGACAAAGCCGAAGCACAGTTCGTCAAAGTGGATGAAAGTTTCACCGCGCTGGATGATCAGGACAGCCCGATGCGCCTGCGCGTCGATTATCTGCACGGCATGAACCTGCTGGCGCTGGGACGCTATGACCAGGCGGCGCACAGGCTGCAGGCGGCCTATCAGGGTTCGGTTGCCGCGCTGGGCGCCGACAATCCGCATACGCTTGAAGTGCAGATGGGTCTGGCGAAGCTGCACGTGTTGCGTTCACAGGTCGCCGCGGCGGTGCCGCTGCTGCGCCACGCCTACACGGCCTACAAGCGCCAGCTCGGCGAGGACAGCCACTTCACCATGGAAGCGCGCGAGGCGCTTGATGCCGCCCGCTGTGAACTGGCCCGGGACAAGGCTGCGAACCGCGACGAAGCCGCCGCGCGATGCCTCGGTGCGGGGGACAGTGGCAGTCCTCCACATGCATGATGGCCAGCGCTGCCTCGCCTCACTGGGGAAGCAAGGCAAGCTGCCGGCAGTTTATTTGGCGGGCAGCGGAGACGGACGCACATCGCCATTGCCGACTAGGCGCTGTCTGCCCGCTGTGCGAATGCGCTTGGACTGGATTACGGCGCCAGCGGTGCGGGTGCCGGTGCCGGCCCCTCGGCTGCCTCGCTGAACTGTACGCCGCCGCTGAAAACGAAATAGACGTGGACACTTTCGCCCTTGGCCAGCACTGTCTCGTGCACTTCCTGCGTGGACTGTCCAAAACGGCAGGTGCCACGGCCCTGCGGATCAGAAGCCACCGCCACCTCGACGTCGCCGGCCGGGACGATGAAATGCGCGGTTTCGTCACCCTGCAACCGCGCCGCCCAGCGACCGTTGATGTAAACGGCGGCGTAGCAGGCACCGGCTTCCCATGCCTTGCCGCGGGTGACCTGGAGCGTGCCGGACGGGCCGCGCACGGGCTCCTGGTAGGCCAGTACGCGGTCACTGGGAGCATCGATCAGAGGGCCGGCCGGCACCCCCTTCTCGCGTAGTGCCGCACGCGCTGCGACCTTGTCCGCGGCGGCTTTTTCGACCTGTTCCTCGGCATGTGCCGCGTAAGCATCCGATGCGGTGTCGCGATAGATCGCCATCGCCTGCACTTCGCCACGCCTGACGACTTTCATCTCGAAACCGGCATCGACCAGGTGCACGCTGCTTTCGTACCCGAACGCCTGGTCGAAGACCAGCGTGTCGGCATCGACCACGCGGCCGGTGGCATTGGGCGCACGCGGCACGTCGAACAGCAACTCACCGGGCTGCTTGCCCGGCAGGATGCGCATCGTCGGCAGGTCCTTGCCATTGCTCTGTACGCCGCTCTCGACCATTACCCTGCCCGGCTCTTCCCACTGCACGCTGCGCGACTTGGCGGCATAGTTCGGCCAGCCGCTGACATCCTCGCCGGCAAACGTGCGGCCAACCAGTTTCGCGTAAGGCCCCCACACGGCCGGATCCGCCGCCACCACCTCCTGCGCCGCGGTGGTCTGCCAAACCAGAGCCCACGCCAGGCCCAGCATCATCATGGATTTCAGCTTGCGGCCCATTTCATTCTCCTCCCGCCAGGGTTTCATCGGCCGACAGCAATCGGCGCTGCATGTCGTCGCGGAACGCCAGGTCACGCGCCTGGTTGCGCTTGTGCAGTGACTTGCGCTCGCTGGCGGACAGGTTGCTCACCGCCTGCGGCCGCAGCGTTCCCGGCTGGCGCGTGCGATACAGCAGCAGCCGGCAAGCGCCGGCGGTGTGGTCGATGACCGGCGCAGCCAGCGGGTAACGCTCGCCGTCGCTGGTGTGCTCGGCGATGGCCAGCGCCTGCACGTCGTCTTTCAGGAACGTGCCGTAGATGCGGTCGGGCAGGTTGTCCCAGTAGCGCACGTCGGCCTTCGGCTTGCTGGCCGAACTGATCAGTACCGCGGCAATGCCGACCACCGCCAGCGCACCGGCCGCGCCACCGCCGTCGTCCAGGCCGATTGCCATCGTCGCGCCTTGCAAGCCGATGTCGGCCACGGTTTCGCTGCCCTGGCGGAAACTCGCCTTGCCGCCAAGGATGACGTCGACCTGGCGGCCGCCCAGCGTTGATGCCTGCCAGCCGAGGTCGCCAAGCAGGGCAAGTGGCTGATCGCCGAGCGACGCCGACACGAACGGGTTGTCACCGCGTCTGAGCTGCAATGCCTCGCCGTAGGATCCGGTCGCGGTCTTGACCGGTGCGGTACCCGATTCCACCAGCACCAGGGTATTGCGATCCGGCGCCGGGGCGTCCAGCCCCTGCGGCTGTTGGGTCCCGGCCCGCTGGTAGAAGTCCGCCGCCATGCCGGGATCGTCCGCACACGTGGACGCCCAGCCGGACAGCAGTGACATCAACCCGAAATCACCGGCATAGGTCTCATCGCCGGAAATGGTGTCCTGGTATTCGGCCGAACGGAAACTGGCGCGGGCGTTTTCGTAATCGCCCTGGACCATGAACAGCAGACCACGGTAGTAATAGGTCATCGCCCGTTCGTAGGGCTCGCCCTTGAAGTCCTTGCTGCCTTCGGCCGCCCACAGCGAGCGCGCTTTCCTGGCCGAGTCGGAATCGGCGTAGATCAGCTCGATGCGCTCCAGCGCGCTGTCGAAGGCGCGTTCGGCGATCGGCAGATGTCCCTGGTCGATGGCTTCCAGGCCGAGCCGCTGCAGATTGAGCACCGCGCCCCACTCGCCCTCTTCCAGCAGCGTGTCGTAGTACGGGCGCAGGCTGGGCGGAAGCGTTGAATCAGCGGTCTGGGCGAGGGCCGGCAACGTCCAGGCCAGCATCACCGTGAACAGCATAGCCGATACACGTCGCTGGACACCACGGGCGCTCATCGGCGCACCATCGCATCGGCCATCCGGCGCCCGGTTTCGGTCGCCAGCACACGCGCCGTATCGGCTTCGCTGGCCGGCGTCGGCGTGCCGCGCTCGAAGCCGTTGGCGGTGGCGACGTAGGCCATGGTGGCGGGGCTGCCCGTATCGGCGGATGTGTCGAAGTCGACCACGGTCTCGCCATCGCTGACCGAGCGCAAAGACACATGAAAGCGGCGTCCGCTGCGCGCATCGGCATCGGCGCTCGAGGTTACTTCCATCAGGTAGTCCGCATGGCCGGTCAACGCGCGGGTCTCGATCGCGTGCACGTTGGGGCGTTCGCCTTCCACCGTGCCACCGGCCAGGCGCGTGGCCAGGGCGCGGTCGATGAAGCGCACACCGCCCTGGCGGAGCTGGGCCATGAATACCGACTGCATCGCCCGCGCATCGGCCGACAGCCGTGCGTGTGCCGGGCCCTCGCCTTCGACGAAGGATTCGCTGCGCTGGTGCAGATGGGCATTGCCACCGGCGACGGCAACGCCCAGCGGGCCTGCGGCACTGTCAATTACGCCATCGACCTGGGCGGCATTGCCGTGTACCTGGCGGTCCAGCGTCTGCACGTCGCGATAGCGGGTGCTGACGCTGTCGTCCAGTGTGGATTCCCAGAACAGCATCACCCGGTTGTGCGAACCCAGTCGGCCACGCAGCGCGGCCCACGGCGTGTTTTCCTGCTGGGTCGGCGCTGCCGCGGGGCTCAATACCTGCGGTTGTCCCGGACGCATCTGCGCGCTGGCGGCGAACGACAACGCCAGCGTCGCCGCGATGCCGCCGCTGGCGACCCAGGCTGGCCATCTCCGTGCACTCACGGATTGCGCGCCAGTTCGATGTAGTAATACGCCGCCTTGTCCGCGGAAAACGAAGATTCCTGGTACACACTCATCCCGCCGGCGGGCAGGAATACCGTGCGCCAGGCCGATACCGGTTCGGCCGGGCCCATGTTCGCATCGAGGAAGGCGGTGCGCGCCCGCACGCTGAAGCCGACACCGGTGCAATTGGCCAGCCGGGCCGTCGCTTGCATGGTGCCGCCGGCGGTACGCTGCGTACTCAACTGCTGGACAATGACGCTGTTGTACAGGCCTGCATCACTGATCAGCACGGCATCGGCCGGGATGTCCCTGACCGAACCGTAGGCCATCGAGGTCAGCGCCGGACCACCGGTCAACGCATTGGCCTTGAGCGCTTTGTAGTCGCACTTGAGCAGGGTCTGCGGACCGGCGCTGGGCGAGGACGCGCAGCCTGCCAGCATCAGCGCAATGAGCGCGGCAGGAGCGAGCAACAATGCAGTGGATTTCATGATGTCTCCTTGAAGGTGTCGTGGACGAGGCCTGTACGGGTGCGCAACGCAGGCCGCAAGTGCCCGCTGCCGGAGGATCGTGGCCAGCGGCATGGACGTTGATGTGGGTGCGCCGGCAAGAGCGCGATGGTGATCAGCGGTAGATGATGTCGTCGGCGGCAGCGCGCTGGAACTCGTACATGCCGCTCCAGACGACCGACCCGGACTCGGCATCGACCAGGTCGAAGGCGATCTGGTTGTAGCGCTGGATCACGCCCGAGCGCGGGTCGCGACTGTCCAGGGTCATGATCGCCCCGCCGAGGAAATAATCGACGCCAGCCTGGCCCCCGGTCATGCCGGTGGTGCCCACGTCGGTAACCCCTTCGCGCTTGAGTTCGCGCTGCTTGGCAACCATGCCGGCGTAGCGCTGGCCGACGAAGCTCATGCGGCCCTGCGCGGCACGGTTGAGCTCGGTCATCAGGCGCTGGGTAATCATGCGACGGTTGATGATCTGGGATCCTTCATTGCGGAATTCCTGTTCGTCGATCAGGATCCGCGGCGGCGATGCCAGCCCATTGAGGAAGCCGCTGGCGAACATGTCGCGTGCCATCTGGTTGGTCATCGACTGGATGTCATGGGCCTCGATCCCCACCCCGGTCACCAGCCCCTTTTCGGCCGGGTCCAGATCGCGGGCCTGGACCCCGTTGCGATTGTCCAGCGTGCGCTCACGCGCCTGCCCCACCCCGACCGACAGCCACAGGGCTGCGACTGCCAGGCAAAGCCAGGCACTGTATTGTCTTGCGCTCACGTATTCCCCCTGGAGTTCTGGATCGCCCGGCGCCAGGCCGGACGTCGTCGCGCCCGGCAAGTTCGCTGGCAGCAACGACACAAGCTAACCACGAGCGCAGCCGGCGATTCTTTTCCGACTGCTGAAAAATCCTGAAAAGTTATGAATCGTCCATCGCGCGGCCATGCAGGACCTTTGCAATCAACCGGTTAGCGAACCGCCGTATCAGGGTTGCCGGCGGGCCCATGCATCGCACTGCCGCCACCGTTACTTCACAGGGCAGCACGAAGAACCGCCAGACATGCAAACGGACCAGATGGCGATCAGCCAGCAAAGGCTCCAGCGTCCGTCCGCCTGCTTCGCTGCCAACCGGCACGCCGGCCTGTGCTTTGCCGGGGAGGCACCGCAGCGCTGCGTCGTCGCCCCGCTTGGACTATCCTGCCCCGACCCGTCCGATCGACACCGGAGTGCAACATGGCAAACCGCCACCCGTGGTGCGTGCTGCTGGCGCTGAGCCTGGTTCTGCTGTTGCCGCGGCCGGCGCTCGGCCAGGCATCGTCGGTCATCACGGCAACGGGTAATCCGCTGTTCCATGACCGGTTCACCGCCGATCCGGCGCCGCTGGTCGTCGGTGACCGGCTGTATCTGTACGTTGGCCACGACGAAGCCCAGCGCGACGAAATGTTCAACATGCGCGAATGGCTGGTCTATTCCACCGCCGACATGACGACATGGCAGTACCACGGCCCAATCATGAGGGTGTCCGACTTCAAATGGGCGAAGGCCGACGCCTGGGCGGCGCAGGCAATCGAGAAAGATGGCAGGTTCCGGTTCTATGCCGCCGTCGAGCATGACCAGACACACCCGGGCAAGGCCATCGGCGTCGCGGTATCGGACAGTCCCAGCGGTCCGTTCGTCGACGCCAAGGGGGCGGCGCTGATCACCAACGAGATGACTCCCAAGGGCACCCACAGCTGGGAAGACATTGATCCCACGGTGTTCACCGACGATGACGGCAGCACCTGGATCGCCTGGGGCAACCGCCAGTGCTACATCGCCAGGCTCAAGCCCAACATGATCGAGCTCGACGGTCCGATCACGGAAATCACCCCGCCGCACTTCGAAGAAGGCCCATGGCTGCACAAGCGTGGGCCGCTGTATTACCTGACATACGCGTCGCTGGATCGCTCCCGCCACCGCGATGAAAAAGTGTCCTATGCCACCGCGCCGTCGATCCAGGGCCCCTGGACTTACCGCGGTGAGCTGACCGGGTCCGGCAAATACAGCTTCACCATCCATCCCGGCATCGCCCAGTTCAAGGGCAACTGGTATCTGTTCCTGCACAATGCGGCCCTGACCATCGGCGACCAGAACGGTGCCACCGGCAGGCGTGCGGTAACGGTCGAATATCTGCGCTACAACGAAGACGGCAGCATCAAGCCGGTGTTGCAGACCGATGCCGGTATTTCGGTGCCGCCGGCGCGCTGAATGCCGCGGCTCGGCCCGGATCGCGGACCGACGGCCCTAGCCGATGCTGCGCCCGAACGGCGGCAGCGCCCCGAGGATGCGCTTGCCGTAGCTTTTCGACAGCAGCCGTGAATCGAGCAGATGGATGGAACCGGTGTCGGTGGTCGTGCGGATCAAGCGACCGGCGAACTGGGTCAGCACCCGGATCGCGTGGGGTACCGACAGCATCGCGAAACTGTTGAGCTGGCGCGCCTCGTACCATTCGCTGAGCGTGGCGACGATTGGATCGGTCGGCACCGGAAATGGCAGCTGGGTGATGATGACACTGGTGCAGTACTTGCCGGCCAGATCCAGCCCCTCGCCCACGCTCTGCAGGCCCAGGATGATCGATCCCTCGCCCTTGTCGATGCGTTCGACGTGCCGCTTGACTAGCTGCTGCACCGGTTCCTTGCCCTGCAGCAACACCTTGGCGGTTATCCGCGCCGGCAACTGGTCGAACACCGCCTTGAGCTTGGCCTTGGAGGTGAACAACACCAGCGACCCGGCGTCCAGGTCCAGGTGCTGTTCCAGGTATCGGACCACTTCATCGGTGTGCGCGTCGCGCTGCTGTGGCGTCGACTGCATGCGTGGGACCACCAGCCGGGCCTGGTTGGGCAGATCAAACGGTGATGGCAGGCTGACCATCTCGGCATCCCGGGGTACGCCCATCTCGCTGGCGATACCGTCGAAGTTGCCGCCGGCGGAGATGGTGGCCGATGTGACCACCACTGAATCGACCTTGCCCCAGAGGATGCTGCGCAGGGTCTGGGCGGCGCTTGAAGGCGAGCAATGGCAAAGGATGTCGTTGCCATCCCGGCTCTGCGTGATCCAGCGCGCATGTGGTGCCGCGCCGGCGGCATCGGCCCTGGCCCAGGTATTCCACAACAGCGCCTGCTCACTGATCGATTCGGCAAACAGCGCCACCGTGGTCACCAGACCGCCGCGCTCGGCATCGCTGACCTTGTTCGAGCCCTGCAACTTGCCAGCGGCCGCTTCCAGCACCTTGAGGATGGTCCGTGCCGCCTCGGCCAACTGCTCGCAATGCGCGACCCAGCCCGGCGGCAGCTCTCCGTGCGGCGCACGCCACATCGGTTCGTGCTCATCCGGATCAGGTGCCCAGGCGTGGTTGATTTCCGCCTTCAGCAGTTTCAGCTGGCGGCCGTACTCGCTCACGCATTCGACGAACTCGCTGGCCTCGGTACTGGCCAGCTTTTCGGCTTGCAGTGCGCCGTAGACCTTGGCCATCAGCGGCGGCAGCTTGACCAGCTTGCGGATCGTTGACGACAGCGCAACCGTGGCGGCACCGGTTTCAATGGCGATCGAAGGCAGATGGTGGCCTTCATCCAGCACCACCAGCATTTTCTTCGGGTCGCCCAGCAACGGCTCTTCGGACACCTGCGCCAGTTCCAGCGCCGACAGCAGCAGCGCGTGGTTGACGACCACGATCTGCGCTTCCTGGGCCAGCTTGCGCGCCTTCAGTGCCGGGCACGAAGCAACGAACGGGCAGCGCCGGCCCAGGCAGCCACTGGCGTTGGTGGTGACGTGCGGGCGGACCGAAGCCGGCACCGGGATCGGCGGGTTGTCGAGGTCGCCGGCCCACTGTTCGAGCTCGAACCGGGCAGCCAGTTCATTGACGACCTGGGCGTCGGTATTCGACAGCGGCGCGTCATACAGCGGCCCCAGTTCGTCGAACAGCGCATCCTGCTCGCTGCCGCCGCTCGCACCGGAGGCCTTCTGCGGGCAGAAGTAGCGCGCCCTGCCCTTGAGCAGCGCCACCGTTGCCTGGGTGCCAGTGGCTTTCAGATACGCCGGCAGATCGCGATCATAAAGCTGTGACTGCAGCGCGACGGTGCCGGTGCTGAGCACCAGCTTGCGCCCGGATTGCAGCGCCACCGGCACACCGGCGGTCAGATAGCCCAGGCTCTTGCCGACCCCGGTGCCGGCTTCAATCAATGCCACCCCGTCCGACCGTCCCAACGCCCGCGAGGCGACCGCGATCATCTGCGTCTGTGCACGACGCACGGCAAAGCCAGGCGTATTGGCCTGCAGTTCGACATAAGCGCTGCGGATGCTGTCGCGGACAGGCTCGGTGAGCGTCCGGCTGGTGGTGGCTTCGGTCATGGGGTATTGCGGGGCTACGGCGTTTCTGCTTGCTGGAGGCGCGGGATGGCTTCCGCCGGCTATTGTAGCCTCTGGCTCCCGTGCGGCAGTGGCACGCCCTGTTTACCATTCCGAACTCAGGTTGGTTGACGGCAAGTCGCTTTTTTCCTGGATTTCCGTGGGCGTGCCGTCATCCCTGCGGCGTTCAATGGCCGGATGACCAGTCAAGCCGGGCTTTAAACTGTCGAATGTCCGGTCGCCCACCTTTCTCTTCCCCGCTTCGAACAAAGGCTGGATCCCGGCTTGCGCCGGGATGACGATCAACATCGGTTCGCAGCCACTGACTTGCTTGTTGGCGTCATGGTCCTGGGTTCAGGAATGCTGATACTCGATGCGAGTTCAGCAGAAGAGCTGGATGAAACTTCGCCTCGTGCAAGCGACACCATCGCGTTGGAATCAATCGCGAAGCAACTGGTTGCTCTCGGTGAGGAGGATCAGCGAGACCGCACGGAAGCGATGAGCGCTGGTTTTGATGATGCGAAGCTCGCCTATGCGGACCGGCGCAGACCGGCAGACTGACTATGCGCTTCGGGCAAAGGCTGGTTTCCGGCTTGCGCCGGGATGACGAACAAAAACGGGTGCCCCGGACCAGAAGCCACCAGATCCGGGCCAGGTAGCGTTTCGCCAAGTGCGCCGGGCCAGGTCTGGCTTATCCTCGCTTTTTATCCGTTACCCGCCGCAGAACTTCCACCCGGCAGGCCTCCAGGATCTCGTCCGCCAGCGCGGAGTCGTCGGGGCAGGATCGGGACATGACCAGTGCGCCGATGGCCTGGGCCATCAGGGCGATGCGCTGGGCGCGCGTTTGCCGGTTGGCTGGCTTGGCAGATGCCTGGGCCGCGCCCGCCGGTGCAGACAGGCGGTGTTCGATGCCTGCCGCGAATGCGGCCTTGACCGAATCCGGCTGTCTGGCGGCATCGGCGCAGAGGGCGGCCATGGTGCAGCCGCCGCCAGGGTTGTCGCGGTGGGCTCGCGACAGGTAGTCGCCGAGCAAGTCGAGCGGATCGCGATCGCGGCTGGCGTGGTTGGAAGCGGTCAGGCCGCAGGTCGCGGCTTCGGCCATCAAGTCGCTCTTGCAACCGAAGTGCTTGTAGAAACCGCCATGGGTGAAGCCGGCGGCGGCCATCAGTTCAGCGACGCCGACACCGTCGTAACCTCGTTGCTTGAACAGTGTGGCGGCGGTCTCGACGATATGGGCGCGATTGGCCTGCGCCTGGGCCTTGCTGACCTTCATGGCGGTTGTCGGTGTGCTGGCTGTGCGGAACCGCGACTATAGCACTTTTGATTATGGTCATAATCAAACCATTGACATCAATGATGACGGTCATCATCATTGCGCAAACGCGGAAGCATGCACTAGTTCCTGCCCGCTGCTGCTCGCCGCTTCCCTTCCCCACTTCCCCCCGGAGATGACATGACCGACGCCACGCTTTTCCAGCCCTATTCGCTCGGCCCGTTAACCCTGGCCAACCGTATTGTCATGGCGCCGTTGACGCGCAATCGCGCCGGTGCCGGCCTGGTCCCCAGCGAACTCGCCCCTACCTACTACGCGCAGCGCGCTTCGGCCGGGCTGATCATCAGCGAAGCAACCCAGGTCTCGGCACAGGCCCAGGGCTACCAGGACACCCCCGGTATCTACACCCAGCAGCAGATCGACGGCTGGCGCCAGGTCACCGATGCCGTCCACCAGCGCGGCGGCCGCATCTTTGCCCAGCTGTGGCATGTCGGCCGCATCTCCCATGTCGATCTGCTTGGCGGCGCCGCGCCGGTAGCGCCATCGGCGATTCGCGCGCAGACCAAGACCTTCGTCAACAATGCATTTGTTGATGTGTCCGAGCCGCGTGCCCTGGGTATCGAAGAGCTGCCGGGCATTGTCGATGACTTCCGGCAGGCCGCCGCCAACGCCATCGCCGCCGGCTTCGATGGCGTCGAACTGCATGGCGCCAACGGCTATCTGCTGGAACAGTTCATCAAGGATGGCGCCAACCAGCGCAGCGACGCTTACGGCGGTTCGATCGAAAACCGTGCACGGCTGCTGCTGGAGGCGACCGCGGCGGTGGCGGCTGAAATCGGCGCCGACCGTACCGGTGTACGCATCTCGCCGGTATCCCCAGCCAATGGCATCACCTGCAGCGATCCGCAGCCGCAGTACGACCATATCGTTGAACAGCTGGACGCGCTCGGCATCGTCTACCTGCACGTAGTCGAAGGCGCCACCGGTGGTCCACGCGATGTCGCGCCGTTCGACTTCGATGGCCTGCGCCGCCGTTTCAGCCGCACCTACATCGCCAACAATGGCTATGACCTGCCACTGGCCAATGCCCGGCTTGCCGAAGGCAAAACCGATCTGGTTGCGTTTGGCCGTCCCTTCATCGCCAATCCGGATCTGGTCGAACGCCTGCAGACCGGCGCGCCGCTGGCCGAGCTCAACCCGGCCACCTTGTATGGCGGTGGTGCCGAAGGCTATATCGATTACCCCGCTTTGGACGCTGACAGCAAGCAGTAAGACGCAGGCAAACGCACTTCATCGCTGGCTGCCTGCTGCAAAGCTGTTATGGCCAGGCGGCCAGGCATTTGCTGGCAGTCAGTCTACTTGAATGCTCGATGTCATGGCCTTGGGGCCGGCCCGCGCAACGCGCGGGTCAGTTGTTACGTCCGCCCAGCGCTTGCATGTCGACCGCTCATTCAACCGGGCCCTTCACTGGCTGGCGTGGCGTGTATCCTGCGCGCTGCTGCTATGCGAGGTAGTGTGAGATCCGGCGAATTCCGGAAAGGTATCTGCTATCGACGCCTTCTCCGGAAGGATGTAAAACACCCCGCCGCGCTTGAACGCGGAACTGACGACCTGCTCATAGAACGTGGGCGACACGTTGATGCAGCCGTGGGTGATGCGGTTGTCATCCGGCGAAGGCGATGCAAGGCGTTCGGGGCGCTTCTCGGATGGCACGCCGGTTGCTGTCGGATGGATGGAGACTGCCGAGTCGTAATCCACCCATAGCACCCGCCCCGCGTCGATGGAGGGACCATAACCGCCCACGTAGCGACCCGCAGGCGTCGTTCGGTCGCGGCCCGGAATCTCGCGAAGCGCAAGGCCAGCGACGCCGGGGGCGGAATGGTCGCCGATGGCAGAACCCAGAAGTGCCGGTGCCGCACCGCGAAGCCGACCGTCGCCGCCAAACACCAGCACTTGCGCGGCGGTCTTGTCGATGACGGCGAAGGGGTAACCTTCGCTGTCGTTGCTGGCGACGACCCAGCCTGCCAGCTCAATCACGGTTTCGGACACTTTCTGGTCTGGCGGCAACTCGTCGATGGAGGTGGGCGATTGCGCCACAGCATTGCCGGCGTGGGCCACGCCGACGCTCAGCATCAATGCCATGGCCAGCTTGGCACGGCAGGTTCGCATGGCAGGGAACAGAAGCGTACGGATGGGAAAGCTCCTTGGAACGAGACGGCATCTCAAAGGAACCCAGTGGCCGGCATCGGCCACCGGTCCTTCAGCCGAAGATTTCTCAGTACATGCTCAGCGGCGGTTACCCACGTGGCTGGCGACCAGGGGATCCTTCCAGCTGCTGCACGCGGCCTTCAATCTGATCCAGACGCTGGTTTGCCTGCTGGGCGGACTGGTTGGCGGATTCGGCGCTCTGCGCCGCGCCCTGCACTTGCGTGTCGAGCCGATCGAGACGCGTGTTGATGGTCGCGAACTCGTCGTCATAGGTGGCACAGGAACTCAGGCCTGCGGCGGCGATGGCCACGGCAAGCATGCGGGTCATTGTCAGATGTTGTCTGGTCAGCAGCATGGGACGTTCTCCTTGGTCAGGGGCATCTGAATATAGCGGCCTTTTCGCCGTAGTCACAATTCAGTTTCAGCTGTCATTACAGGATGTGGATGGAGCGTGAAGAATGGCGAATGATGTCAACGGGAATTTCACTTTTGGCGTGATCCGTCGCTACTGCCTCAAGAGATACGACACCCTGCCCCCGCTCGGACATGCCCCCTGCCATCGCTGCTCAATCGCCGAGATAGAAATCCAGCGGTACCAGTTCGACAGTCCAGCCGGCCTCTTCACCGATCATCGCCGCCGGATGCATGGCGGCTATGCGCAGGGCTTCGTCTTCGTTGTCGGCCTCGATGATGAAAAGCCCACCGATGACCTCCTTGGTCTCTGTGTACGGGCCATCGGTGATCCGGGGCTTGCCGCCAGTCGGTCGCAGGGTCTTCCAGCGTTCCAGATCGCCCAGTGACGCCGACACCAGCAGCTTGCCGGTGGCATTCATCTTTTCATCCAGCGCCGGACATTGGCTGACCAGTGCACTGACCTCATCGGCGCTCATCGCTGCGAACTTTTCCGGGGTGAAGTAAGCCAGGCCCAGGTATTTCATCGCTCATCCTGTCGGTTGCGGTGGTGGGAATGAAGAGTAGACGCTGGCGAGAGGTGGCAATCGACAATCATCGGCATGACGAGGATCGCCAGGCATGGCTGCTTGCCGGCAACGGTCGCCCAGCGGCGGCCTTCGCATGGTGCCGGAAAAAAAAGCCCGGCGCGTGGCCGGGCTTTTGCGTTGACAGGTCAGTGGCCGCGCGACTGTCGCCGGCAGGCGCCGCCGCGGCAATCCTCGCCGGATCCCGGTTCCGCCGAAGCACTGTTGCCCTGCCCGGCCGTGCTGACCGGTGCGGCCTGCCCGCCGTAGCTCAGACGCAGACCGACGCTGTTGGCCTCACTGGAATGGCGTGCCTGCTCATGTCCCAGCAGCAGCGACAGCACCCAGCCGCGATGCAGTTCCATGTCGATGCCGGCGGACAGCGACAGTGCATCGTCGTTATAGCTGGACATGCGTAGCAGGTAGTCACCGCTGCGTGGCGCCACGACATAGTTGATGGCAGCGGTGCCGCGGTCCTGCAAGGCTTGACGGTATTCGACGCTCCAGAACGGGCGCATCCGGCCCTGCTGCCCAGACAACCAGCTGCCTTCAATACCGAGAGCGGCCGTGCTGTTCTCCACGGTCTGTTCGCGGTATGCGAGGTCGTACAGATCAAGACCCCGCTCGCGGTAGCCGTCCAGGGTGGTACGACTGGTATCCAGCCGTCCGTAACCGGTGAGGCTCAACCGCGGGCCGCGCAACTCGTAACCCATGGACACCGAGGCGAACCACTGGTCACCGTCGCGGTTGGCCCGCCCCAGTGCTTCGGCATCATCGCTCCAACGCCGCAGATCGAAGTCCAGTTGGCCGGCACCGGAGACCGCATCGACAAACAGGTGGTCCCCTGCACGCCACAGGCCGTACAACGCAATCGAACGTTGCTCGGCCTGCATCCGCGAGGCGTTGTTGCCATCCAGCTGGCTGTTGTTGCTGGCCAGGCTGCCTGCGATACCGAACAGCAGGCTGTCACCGACGATGCGGTCAAAGCCCAGGGTAATGCCGTCGGTATCGAAGTCATAGCTGTTGCCACGGCCACTGCCGCCAAAGCTGGCGGTACCTGACAGCCATCCGCCCCAGCCCTGCGGCAACGCAGGCCACAGCGTGTTGGCGGCCTGCCCCACCGGCATCGAAACGCCCTGCGCTTGATCGCCACCGGCATACGCCAGGGTCAGGTTGCTGGAAGTGGCATTGCTGCCGCCACGCACCTGGCGCAGGCGATCGCGGATGTTGGATTGCTGGGTCGTGGCAAAGCGCACGCTGGCATCGACCTGTGCCTGCAGCAAGCCCGTCACGCCCGGGTCACGCGTCGGGTCCGGACGCTCGACAACGGTCAACTGCAATTCGATGCTGGCGGCGGTGAAGTTACCCGCGGCGGCCTGGGTCGCGGTGATGACGGTAGTACCGGCACCGGCCAGAGTGACGGTCCGGCCCTCGACGCTGGCCACGTCCGGATCACTGCTGCTGAAGCTGAAGCTGCCCGGACTGTTGCTTTCCGGCTCATCAAGTTCGAATGCCGGCTGGCCCAGCAGCTTGGACAGCTGGGCAGGCCAGCGCAGCTCGGGGGTCGCGGCTGCGATGTCGACATCAAGTCTTGCCTGCGCGGCCGGTTCGAAATTCGCATCACCGGCCTGATCGGCGACCAGACTGCAACGGCCAGCGGCGCGCATCGCGACGCTACTGCCACTGACACTGCACACTGCAGGCGTGAGGCTGGCAAACACGATTGAACTGCCTGATCCGCCACCTTGGGCGCTGACCTCGAAGCTGGCATCGGCCGCATAGACCGGCGCCGACGGATTGGCGATGAAACCGCTGATCACCTGGCTGGCGCGCTCGATCACCAGCACCAGCACTTGTTGCGCGCTGAAGCCATTGGCGTCCTTGACTTCAATGGTCAGCTGGTGGCGGCCGGCTTCACTGGCGCTGCCAGACAACCTGCCATTGACCTCCAACGACAGGCCACGCGGCAGCGTGCCGGCGACTATCGCGAAAGCATACGGCGCGCTGCCACCGCTGGCGGTGAGTACCTGTTCGGTGTTATCACCCGAATGCAGCTCCGGCAGGGACAGGTCGAGTGTGATTTCGGGCGCCGCCACCGTCAGCGTGTACGCCTGTTGCACGCTGAACGGGCCGATGCCGGTACTGCTGTCGGTGGCTTTGACGGTGAACGCGAAACTGCCATCCACGGTCGGGGTGCCGGACAGCAGCCCGGTGTCGGCGAGTTTCAGGCCATTGGGCAACGCGCCTGCGGCCAGCGCGAAGGTGTAGTGACCGCTGCCTCCGTCGACGACGAACTGATGGCGATAATCACTGCCAGCCAGGGTTGCCGGCGGTGCGGTCGCATCCAGCGTCAGCGTGGCTGCTTGCACCGTGACCGACACGGTCGCCGGTGCGGTGGTGGTGTATGCGTCACTGGCGGTGTAGCTGAAACTGTCGCTACCGGCATAACCGGCGGCGGGCTGGTAGCTGATACTGGTGCCGCTGATGGTGGTGCTGCCATGGCTTGGTGCGCTGGTCACGGTCACCGCGCTCGCGGTACCGGTGATGTCCAGGCTGACCGGCACCGCGGCTGATCCATAAGCCACCGAGATGGCGCTGTCGTTGGCCAGTAACTGCGGAGCCGGCGACATTGGAGCCGACCACGCAGACGCACTGCCGGAACCGGCGCTGTTGCTGGCGACCACGCTGAAGCGGTAGTCGGTGCCTGCGTCCAGGCCGGTCACCGTCAGCGGGCTGCCATCGCCGCTGACACTGATGCCACCCGGACTGGAGCTAACCGTGTAATCGGTGATCGGCGCCCCGCCGCCGAACGCTGGTGCGTTGAAGCTGACTTCAATCGAACCGGCACCCACCACGCGGGTGCTGCCGATAACCGGAGCGCCCGGCACTACTGCATTGATTGCGAATGAACGGCTGATCTGGATCGCCGGCCGGACATGAGCGTCGCCGGGCTGGTCGGCGTTGACCGTGCAGCTGCCAACGCCCAGCGTCTCCAGCACGCCGGCACTGCTGACGCTGCACACTGCAGGCGTGGTGGTGCTGAAGACCACTGGCAAACCCGAATCGCTGCTGGCAACCAGGCTCGGCGTGCTGCCGAAATCCTGCGGGCCGGGATTGTCGAAGGTGATGGTCTGGCCGGATGCCGGGGTGACGGTGTTGGATGCAGTGGAAGCCGGACCGGTGCCGGCGACATTGCTGGCGGTCACGCTGAAACTGTAGGCCTGGCCGTTGCTCAGTCCGCTGACGATGATCGGCGAACTCGAGCCATTTACCGGAGCGACGTCGGCGGGGCTGACCGTGACCGTGTAACCGGTGATGGCGCTGCCACCGTTGTCGCTGGGCACGCTGAACGCGACGGCCACCTGGGCATCGCCGGCCGTGGCAACCACCGAACCCGGTGCCCCGGGCTGCACCGGATTGACGCTGAACGTCCGGCTGACCCGGGTGGCTGGCAAATAGCCGTTGTCACCGGCCTGATCGGCATGGATGGTGCAGTTGCCGGCGGCAACCAGGGTCAGCGCGCCACCACTGGTGATGGTGCAGACGCCGGTAGTGGCCGAAGAGAACGATACCGTCAATCCGGAGTCGGTACTGGCGGTCAGCGTCGGCGTGGTGCCAAAGTTCTGCGCACCGGGATTATTGAAGGTGATGGTCTGTGCCGCGGCGGGCGTCACCGTGTTGCTCGCCAGTGAGGCCGCGCCAGTGCCGGCACTGTTGGTCGCGGTCACTGTAAAGGTATAAGCCATGCCGTTGTCCAGGCCGGGCACGGTAATCGGCGAACCGGCACTGCTGGCGACGCCACCAGCGGGATTGGAGGTCACGGTATAGCCGGTGATGCCGGCCCCGCCATTGGAGGCCGGTGCGCTGAAGGTCAGCGTGGCCTGGCCGTCGCCTGCAGTCGCGGTACCAATCACCGGAGCCCCCGGCACTACCGCGGCCACGGCGAAGGTCTGCTGCACGTCGCTGGCCGGCAGTCTCGCCGCATCACCTGGCTGCGAGGCCACGATCGTACAACTGCCCGCACTGACCAGTGTCAGCACCCCGCCACTGGTCGTGGTGCAGACCGTTGTGGTCGAGGAGGTGAAGGAAACCGGTAGGCCCGCGTCCGAGCTTGCGACCAATGCTGGCGTGCTACCGAAAAGCTGGGTACCCGGATTGTCGAAGGTCAGCACCTGGCTGGCCTTCGGGGTGACCGGATTCGATGCCGCCGATGCCGCGCTGGTGCCGACCGCATTGCTGGCAGTCACGCTGAAGGTGTATGCGATGCCATTGCTCAGTCCGCTCACGCTGATCGGCGAGGCACTGCCCTGCGCGGCAATCCCGCCAGGACTGGAGGTCACTGTGTAAACGGTCACGGCGGAGCCACCATCATTGGCCGGCGCGGTGAAGGACACTTGCGCTTGCCCGTTGCCAGCGGTCGCGCTGCCGATCTGCGGTGCACCTGGCGCGGTCGGCACATTGACCAGGTGTACGCCACCGCTGCCGAATGCCGCTGGCGGACCGTTGCCTGCGATGTCAGTGACATCGCTGCCGCTGTTGAGGTTGAGCCTCAGACTACCCTGCCCGTTGACGCCGCTGACGGTGATGTCCGCGGTGCTGCCACCGGTGATGGTGATGCCGCTGATCGACGCCGAGGCAGTGCCGGTGGCCGTCAGGGAAAAATCATCGACCGAAAGATGGGAGACCGGTTCGCTGAAGTTGGCGTTGTAGGTCAGCGTGGTATCGGCAGCGCTCGCCGAGCCGGATGGTGTTATCGCCAGCACCGAAGGCAGCCGAAGATCGACCACCGCATTGCTGGTGTCGGCCACGGTGGTGGTGTTGCCGGCGTTGTCACTGGCAGCCACGCTGATATTGCGATTGGAAGCTTCGATGCTGCCCGGCGCCAGCGTGTAAGTCGCCGTCCACACGCCACCGCTGTTGCTGGCTGCGACAGCGGCAGCGCCACCGAACTGGCTGAAGTCGACGTTGACCGCTGCGATCACGTCGTTGTTGCTGTCGCCACTGGCCGTGTTGTTCCAGGTCGCGGTCACGGTGTCGCCAATCCGGTATCCGCCGCCGGTGCCGCTGCCCCCGGAAATACTGATCCTCGCATCGCTCACTACCGGCGCGATGTTGTCGACCGCCACATTGCTGGTGTCGGCCACGGTGGTAGGGCCGTTGGCGTTGTACGCGGTGACCGCGACATTGCGACCGATCGCATCGATGCTGCCGGCCGTCAGTGTGTATCGGGCCGTCCATATGCCCCCCGCGTTGGAGGCGGCCACGGCCGTGCCACCGCCGAACTGGCTGAAGTCAACGGTAACGCCGCTGACGTTGTTGTCCAGGCCAATGTTGTCGGCCGATGTACTGTTGTCCCAGGTCGCAGTCACCGTGTCGCCGATCCGGTAACTGCCGCCGGTGCCGGTGGCGCCGGAAATGCCGATGAAGCCGTCACTGACCCGCGGCGGCAGCGGCGACACCGCATCATCGATGAAGATATCGTTGATCGAATGCGCACTGCTGCTCTGGTCGTGCAACCAGCCACCGGCCGAGATGTAGAGAACCACCCGGTCCACATTCTGGAACGCGGTCCCCAGTGGAATCGTCCGTGGCACGAAATTGGGGTCGTAGATGTCCAGGCTGGTACTTGCCACCAGTGCGCCGTGGCGGTAGCCGGCAATGGTGATGGTGGTGCTCTCGGTCTCGCCCCAGTTGTAGTAGCGGAACGACGTCAGCTTGAAGGCGCTACCGTCTGCGGAACGGATCGCCATGCCCTTGGGGCCATTCTCGGAATCGTAGGTCAACGCCGAATATGACGGATCATTGCTGTACAACCAGCTGTTGTCACGCCAATCGATCACGCCGATGCTGTTGCCTGTCGTATCGAAGGTGTTGACTATCTGGATTTCCCTGCCGGGGATATCGACCGAGCCACCATCGCCATCCGAGGCGATGCCATCCCCCAGGCCTGCCGCACTGCTGAAGTGCAGCACCGTCGGCGCGGCATGTACGACCGACGCGCATGCGAGCGCCGTCAGCAGGGCCAGCGCCCGCAGCGCCATCAGAATCCTGTTGCTCATTTCCAACCGCTTCCCCTTCCGGTGCCGGCGGCGGACTGCCATCGGCATTACTTGTCATGTCGTGCCCGGCACCAGCCGCGAGACCGCGAACAAACGGCTCCGCCCGGGTGGCACCATCCCGCCCGATGTCGTTGATTCAAACCTGCAATGGGCACCGCTGCTGCATCACTCCCCCCGATGCAAGACCCGTGCCTGGGCTGGCGGACGGCACTCAAGCCGTCCATATCGGCAATCGCCGCGCAACCTTTAGTCACCCCGTTACAAGTATAGCCGGCAGCGTCGTTGCCGATGGCATTCCTGCAACGACCATGCATTCGGCGTTGATCGACAACCGACGCCAAGCCGGTAAGCGGGCCTTGCCATCATGTTGACGTTGGCCGGTATAGCCTGGATCAGGCCTTCCCCACCTGGAGCAAACGCATGGCATTGCTGCATTCGATCCTGATGGGTGCCGTCGCCGGCATGCGTGCGCTGACGCCACTGGCCGCGGTCAGCCAGGCCGCGTGCAGCGGCAGGCTGCCAGCCGACAACGGTGCGCCGCGCTTGCTGCGCAACCACCAGCTTGTCCGCGTGGCGATGTTGACACTGGCCGGCGGCGAGTTGCTCGGAGACAAGATGAAGGCCGCGCCCAACCGCATCGCCAGCGCCGGTCTGCTGGCGCGTGCTGCCAGCGGCTCGATGGCCGGCGCCGCGCTCGCCCCGCGGCAATCTCGCCACATCGGCGCCCTGCTTGGCGCCGGCTCCGCGATTGCCGCGGCGTATCTGTCGTTCCACCTGCGCAGGCGGGCGCTCGAACACTTTGGCCAGGCCAGCGCCGGGGTGGTCGAGGATGCCATCGCGGTCGGCAGCGCGGCGCTGATCGCCTCGCGCCAACGCTGAGGCATGTGGCTGACGGCGCCGGCCTGCAGCGCGGTTCAGGCCGTGGCCAACCTCATCGGTTCGGCTGCGACCATCATCGCGACAGCGGCAGCCAGATCCAGAGCGCGATGAGCGTGATCAACAGGACCGGAGGCGTCAGCATCAGTCCCACCTTCATGTACTGGCCCCACGTGATCCGCTGCCCCTTGCCGGCAAGGACATGCAGCCACAAGAGGGTGGCAAGTGAGCCGATGGGGGTAAGTTTCGGGCCCAGGTCATTGCCCACCACATTGGCGTAGATCATCAGTTCGCGGGTGGCGGCGGGAACACTGGCGCCGTCGATGGCAAGCGCGCCCACCAACGTTGCCGGCATGTTGTTCATGATCGAAGCCAGGGTCGCCACCGCCAGGCCAGTACCGAGCGTGGCGACAAAAGTGCCCTGCGCTGCCAACCACTCAAGACCGGCACTTGCCACCTCGGTCAGCCATGCATTACCGAGCCCGTAGACCACCAGATACATGCCGACCGAAAACAACACGATCTGCCAGGGCGCGCCGCGCAGGATCCTGCCCACGGCCACGGTGGCGCCGCGGCCACCGGTCGTCCATCGGCCGGCAATCGCCATCAGCAGCAGCGCCGCCGCACCCGTTACCACCGCAATGGGAACGCCGAGCGGCCCGGTAACGAAATAAGCAACAAGCAGCAATCCGAGAAGCGGCAGGGCGGCGCGGAACACCGCAGGGTCGCGTATCGCATCACGTGGCAGTTCCAGATCATCGACCGGGTAGCTGCGGGGAATGTCGCGGTGGAACCATACCCGCAGCACGATCAGCGTTGCCGCGACCGAGACCAGGTTCACCGGCACCATGACCGCGGCGTAGCGTCCGAACGACACATCGAAGAAGTTCGCGGTGACGATGTTGACCAGATTCGAGACGACAAGCGGCAGGCTTGCGGTATCGGCGATGAAACCGCAGGCCATGGTGAATGCCAGCGCGGCGGCGGGCGGGAAGTTCAAGCGCAGCAGAATGGCCAGAACGATCGGCGTCAGCAGAAGAGCCGCGCCGTCATTGGCGAACAATGCCGCGATCGCAGCGCCCAGCAGGATGATCAGCGGAAACAGCTTGCGACCATTGCCGCCGCCCCAGCGGGCCACGTGCAATGCGGCCCATTCGAAGAACCCGGCTGCATCGAGGATAAGCGAGATGATGATGAGTGCGACGAACGTGAAGGTCGCATCCCAGACAATCGCCCACACCGTGCCGACATCATTCCAACCGACCACGCCGGTAGCCAAAGCGACTGCGGCGCCAGCGAGTGCCGACCAGCCTATGCCGAGCCCGCGCGGCTGCCAGATGACAAAAACCAGGGTAACGATGAAAATCGCAAGGGCAAGCATGCAGCGTTCCGACAACGGTTAGATCGAGCGCTGGTTCACGCGCTTGGACAGTTCCTGGGCACTCTCGACACGCTCGGAGTAGCGATCGGTCAGGTAGGCCGCGCGGCCACGGACCAGCCAGGTGAACTTGACCAGCTCCTCGCAGACATCGACAAGCCGCTGGTAGTACGCCGACGGCTTCATGAGGCCGGCCTCATCGAACTCCTGGAATGCCTTCGCCACGGACGACTGGTTGGGGATCGTGAGCATCCGCATCCAGCGGCCGAGTACCCGCAACTGGTTGACCGCGTTGAAGCTCTGCGAACCGCCGCAAACCTGCATGACAGCCAGGGTCTTGCCTTGTGTCGGACGCTTGGCGCCGTCGGCGAGAGGTATCCAGTCGATCTGCGCCTTCATGATCCCGGTCATGGCGCCGTGGCGTTCCGGGCTGACCCAGACCATGCCTTCCGACCAGTATGCGAGTTCGCGCAGCTCGGTCACCTTCGGGTGATCGGCAGCGGCTCCGTCGGGAAGTGGCAAGTCATGCGGATCGAATATCCGTACCTCGCAGCCATACCAGCGCAGCAGCCGGCCGGCCTCCTCTGCCAGCAGCCGGGAATAGGAACGCTGCCGCAGCGAACCATACAGAATGAGCAACCGCGGCGGATGCTTCGGCTCGCCCGGCGCAGCCAGTGCGTCGACGTCGATTGCGGCAAGTTGCGTTGGTTCGACGCCCGGCAGGTCCGCGGCAATGCGATCGATCACTTCGGCGCTCCGGCTGCCGTCACCGTCTCGCCGTCTTCCTTGGTGAAGGACGACACCGGGTTGTCCAGCAGCGCGAGCACCTTCTCCGAAGGCCGGCACAGCGCCACGCCGCGTTCGGAAACCACGATGGGACGGTTGATGAGGATTGGGTAGGCAATCATCGCGTCCACCAGTTGCTCATCGCTGAGCGCGGGATTGTCCAGGCCCAGCTCCGCGTAGGGGGTTCCCTTCTGGCGCAGCAGTTCGCGCGGCGCGATCGCCATCGCGGCGATCAGCTCGACCAGTTCCGCGCGCGTCGGTGGGGTCTGCAGGTACTCGATGACCTCCGGGTCTTCGCCGGACTGGCGCATCATCTGCAACGTGTTACGGGACGTGCCGCAGGCCGGGTTATGATAAATCGTCAGCGTCATGATGATCTCCTCAGGCCGCGTCGGGACGCGACGATGAGCGGCCTTGCAACCGTCCGATTTCGTTCACATGCGCCTGCCGGAAGGCTGCGCGTTGCCACATGTCGCCGCGGGTTTCGCGGCTGGGATCCGGGTTCATGCACAGGTCTCCGCGCTACAGGGATTTACCAGGTCGAAGAGGGTTCCGCAGATTTCCGGCTTGCCGGAGCAGCAGTCCTCGGTGAGAAACGCAAGAAGCTGGCGCATGTCCTCGTAGCTTGCGGCGTACAGCACGCGCCGTCCGTCGCGCCAGCAGCGCAGCAGGCTCGCGCGCTCCAGGGTCGCAAGATGGAAGCTCATGCGCGTTGGCGGAATCGCCAGTGCTTCTGCGATTTCGCCCGAGGCCATGCCTTCGGGCCCGGCCCGGACCAGCATCCGGAACGCGGCGAGGCGGTCGCCGTGAGCGAGAGCCGACAGCGCGGAGACGGCGGAATCATCATTCATTGGCTGACTATACAACTATCCTTGTAGAATGCAATTGTCGTATGCAAACGCACCGCCGATGCCACTCGCCAGTGCGATCGTCAGGATCGCCGCATGGAACTGTTTGACGCTACCGATCAGAGACTCGCACCGAGCAACCATGTCGTTACCCTGCTCTGTCGTTGCGGTCACCGCTCTGGCGGTGGCGAGCGCTCATCACCTGTATCAAGCGGCGGTGGCAGCACGGATCCGGCTGCTGCGCACCCAAGAGCTTTGAAGGTCAACCGGGTGAGCCCGCCATCGCTGAGGCAGCGTTCAGCCCGACAACGCGCGCTGGATATCCTCCAGCCGATGGCCGCGGGTTTCTATGCCGCTGCGTGCCAGCATCACCCCCGATACCGCCATCGGCAGCGCAATCAGCAGCGCCGACATCGCCAGATGATTGAAGAAACCGAACAACGCCAGCCCGGCGCCAAGAATGCCGCCGAACTTGGAAGCCGCGGCAACAACGCCCGAACCGGTGGCGCGCAGGTGCACCGGGTAGATCTCAGCGGCATACGGAATCAGCATTGCGATGACGCCGCTGACGCTGACCAGCAGTGCGGCGGTGGTGATGACGGTGGCGGTCACCGATTGCAGCTGCATCCACCCCATCAGTGCGAATGCCAGCAACGACAACGTGCTCAATGCAATGAACAGCACCAGTGCCTTGAAGCTGCTCCAGTAGTGGTACAGCCACACCACCAC
Organism: Pseudoxanthomonas dokdonensis; assembly: GCF_001431405.1. GTDB lineage: Bacteria > Pseudomonadota > Gammaproteobacteria > Xanthomonadales > Xanthomonadaceae > Pseudoxanthomonas_A > Pseudoxanthomonas_A dokdonensis. Next base: position 54,876 of record NZ_LDJL01000005.1, on the reverse strand, counting down.
TGTGATGCCCGGCAGCGCCAGGATGGCCGAGCGCGCCAGCAGTGCGCTGGCGGCCCTGGGGTCGACGCCCAGTTCAACCAGATTGGTTGGCAACCACAGCAGGAAGCCGAAGTTGGCCAGCCCCCATGCGACCCCGCAGACCAGCAGGCCCCAGCTGATGCTGGCATGGCGCCCACGCAGCAACTGGCGCATGCCGGCAATCGGGTGCTGTTCGTCGACTTCGATCTGATCGAGCGGCGCGCTGGCGTCGTCCTCGATGGCATGGCCGGAATCACCGGAGAACCGGCGCAGTACCTGGCGTGCCTGGTTTTCCAGCCCGGCATTGGACAGGAAACGCGGTGATTCGGGAATCCAGCGATTGAGGAAGATGATCAGCGCACCGGTCGGCAGCCCCAGCAGCCACAACACCCGCCAGCTGAACATCGGCTCCAGGATCGCCGCCGCCCCCGACGCCAGCAGGTAGCCAACCGAGGTGCCGATACCGCCCAGCGCCACCAGCAACCAGCCTCGGTGCGCGGCGGGCACGGTTTCAGCCATCAAGGTGAAGGCGATCGGCAGCAGCCCGCCGGCCGAGGCACCCATCAGGAAACACATCGCCAGGTTCCATTCGAACGTGGGCATGGCGCCACAGATGGCAGTGCCCATGAACATCAGCGCCGACAGCAGGATCGCCGCACGGCGCCCAATCAAATCGCCAAGCCGTCCCCACAACACCGAACCGACGGTGGTGCCGGTCAGCGCGAACAGCGCCAGCAGGCTGGCCTTGGACTGGCCAATTGCGTACTCCGAACGCATGCCCGGCATGACGAAACCCAGCGTGGCCGGCTTCATCACGTCGACCGCCAACGCGATGATCAGCACCACCACCAGCGTCCAGTGTTCGCGGTTGAGCGGCACGCCGTCGGCAATATGGAAGAAGCGTGCATCGCGGGCACCCTGCGCGGTCTGCCGCATCTGTTGCAGGCGCGGCATCAGTCCGTACATCGACAAGGCCAGACCCAGCGGAATCAGCGCCATGCCGATCCACATGCCGGTACTCATCGGCATGCCGACCATCTGCCAGTGGGTGTAACGACCCATCATGAACATCGGCACGTGTGCCAGCACCCCGGCCGCGACCAGCAGGCAGCCGAGCCAGAATGCAATCGGGTGATGGAACGAAATGCTGCTTGTGCGCATGAGGGTCGAACGCAATAAAAGGGGTGCCGCCGGCACCATCAATGAAAAAGATGGTCGCGAAGGCAACGCAGATTGAGTCGGTTGTCGAGCGCTGTCAATGTAAATTTCGACCGGCCACGTCACCGGTGCCACGGGCTGACCGCTACCGGATCAGGGCGGCGACGGACGGCTCTTCAACTTCTTCATGAAAGCGCCCAAATGCGGGGCCAAGTCGGCGAACAGTTCGTCCTTGCGATGTTCCAGCAGCACTTCACTGAACAACTTCAGGCCCACCGCGAAGGCGGTGGCGGTCTGCGGTTCGAACAGCTGCTTGCCAAGGACTTTGGCGACCACCTGCTGGATGTCATCGTGGTTGCGGGCTTCGAAAACCAGCGGCGAGGCATCATCAAGGGCGTGCCCGCTGGCATCACGCAGATGCTCGACCGTGATCCGGTACAGGTGTTGTTTCATTGTCTGCTGCCGTGAAGATGTGGTGGCTGCCGCACATATGCCGCATCGGCAGCCGATGATGGCGCCCTGCCCGTTTGCCACCGCAACGTGTACGCGCCGGCGGCAGCGGCCGTGGCCATGGGCTTGCCTACTTGATCCGGCGCTTCTCCAGCTTGCGCGCCAGCGTACGGCGATGCAGGCCGAGCCGGCGGGCGGCTTCGGAAATATTGAAGTCGCTGGCGGCCAGTGCTTCGTGGATGTGTTCCCACTCCAGCGTCTTGATCGAGGTGGTGCGGTGGGTCAGCTCGACCTCGGCATCGCCGCCGGTGCGCTTGAACGCGGCCTCGATGTCGTCGGTGTTGGAGGGCTTGGCCAGGTAATGGCGGGCGCCGAGTTTGATCGCCTCGACCGCGGTGGCGATGCTGGCATAGCCGGTCAGCACCACGATGATCAGATCCGGGTCGAAATCATGCAGGTGTTGCACGCAGGCCAGGCCGGAGACATCGCCACTGAGTTTGAGGTCGACCACCGCGTGGGTCGGGTTGAATTCCTCCAGCAGCGCCGCCAGGCCGGCATCGCCCGGCAGGTGCCGGACCGCGTAACCGCGGCGTTCGAACGAACGGCTCAGGGTCCGGGCAAAGGCGGCATCGTCTTCGATGATCAGCAGCCGGCGTTCATCACTCATCGTCGGGTTCCTCCAATGCGATGGCCGCCAGCGGCAGGCTCAGGGTCACCACCGCGCCGCCGCCAGGCCGGTTGCGCGCGTGCAGGCTGCCACCCAGCGTACGCGCGACGTTGACCGACAGGAACAGCCCCAGTCCGCCACCGGCACGTCCCTTGCTGGAGTTGTAGGGCGTACCCAGCCGCTCCAGGATGTCGCTGGCAAAGCCGTCGCCGGCATCGCTGATATCCATCAGCAGTTGCCCGTCGCGGCAATCCACCTCCATGGCCAGCCAGTCCGGCGAGGCTTCCAGTGCGTTGTCCAGCACGTTGAACACCATCTGCCGCAGCCCGGTATCGGAGACGATGCGCGGATTCTCGTCGCAATCGCGCTGATAACGGAACTGGACCGGGCTGCGCGCCGCGCGCCATTGCCCGGCGATGTCATCAAGCAACGCGTGCAGGGTGGTTTCCACCGGTGCCTCGCCGCGGGTTTCGCCGGCCGCCAGCAGGATGTTGGTGACGATCGATTTGCAGCGGGCGACCTGCGCCTGCATCTCGACCACGTCATGGTACAGCTCGCCTTCCGAACTGACCGTCGGCAGATGCTGCCAGTCGCCGAGGATCACCGACAGCGTCGACAACGGCGTGCCCAGCTCGTGCGCGGCGCCGGAGGCCAGCAGGCCGATGCGGACGATGTGCTCTTCTTCAGCAGCGCGTTGCCGCCATTCGGCCAGCCGCGCATCGCGCTCGCGCAGGATCCGGCCGATGCGGGTGATGAACACCACCAGCAGCGCGGCCACCAGCAGGAAACAGATCAACAGGCCCTGGACGTAATGATCGGCCAGGCCGTCGCCGGGCACCGCGTCCAGTTCGATCGGGGTTGGCAGCAACGCCAGCGCGGTGACACAGGCACCGGCGGCGGCGGCGACGATCCAGCTCCACGGCGACGGCAGCAGGACCGTGCCCAGCACCACCTGCAGCAGGAACAGGAACACGAACGGATTGGTGATGCCGCCGCTCAGGTACAGCTGGATGCTCAGCGAGGCCACGTCGACCAGCAGCCCGACCAGCAGCGCCACGTGCGAGACCCGCTTGCGCCGTTTGCACCAGAGCTGGCTGAACAGGTTGAACACCGCGAGCGCCGCCAGTACCGCCATCATCATGGCCAGTGGCAGCTGGATGTCCAGCACGTAGCGGACCATCAGGATGGTCAGCACCTGGCCGATGACCGCAATCCAGCGCAGCTGGATCAGCTGCTGCATGTTGCGCAGGCCGCTGTGGTCGCGTGACTGTTTCACTGCCGGGCGCTGACGCCCGGTGCCTGGATTGCGCTCATCTGGGCGGGTGGCCGCGTGCATGCCGGCCATGGTGCCGCAAACGCCGCTCCGACGCTAACAGATAGCCACCGGCGAGCAGGCTCAGCAGCGCCAGCGCGAACCAGGTCAGCGCGTACTGCAGATGGTGATCGCGGAACCTGACTACGGTCATGCCTGCGCGAGGCCATTGGCCGTCGAAGACCGGTGCGCTGGCATCGGCATCGACGAAGTAAGGCGCCACCTGCCCCGCCGGCAATCCGTAGGCAGCGGCGATGGCGGCGACATCGCGCGAGTACCAGCGGCCACTGGCCGGCCGGTTGCGACGCAGGAATCCACCGCCGGGTTCGCTGATCCGCAACAGGCCCTGCAGCTCGACCCGGCCGCTCGGTGGCGCTTCGCCAGCCTGCCCGGTGGGGACGAAGCCGCGGTTGATCAGTACGTAATCGCCGGCATCGGTCCGTAGCGGCAACAACTCCCAGCTGCCGCCACCCAGTTCGGTGACCGCCAGGGTGCGGGTGGCCGGCTGTTGCAGCCAATGGCCGGACAGGTGGACCCGACGGTATTCATCCCTTTGCGCAGTGATGCCAGCCCAGCGATCCCGGGCCGGCGCAGCGACGGCGGGCGCGTGGATGCGGGCATCGACGCGGGCGATCAGATCATGTTTCCAGGCCAACCGTTGCAGCTGCCAGACGCCCAGCGCGGTGAACCCGGCAAATGCCAGCAGCAGTGCGCTGGCGAACAGCGCCAGCAGCCCCCGGCGCCGCCCTCGCCGGGGCGCGCCCGCGGTCACGGCGTCGGGCTGGCCGGGCCGGTGCTGCCGGCACCACCGCCAAGCATGTCCTGCATATCGTGCATGCCCGGCATCATGTTGGCATTCATGTGGTGCATCACCCACATCGAACCGGTCAGCACGATGATCACCAGGACCACGGTGAAGATCAGCGCCAACGCATTCCAGCCGCCCTCCGACTTGGTGTTCATGTGCAGGAAGTAGACCATGTGCACGACTACCTGCACCGCGGCGAACAGCAGCAGCACGCCGGCAATCGCGGTCGAGCCGTGGACCACGTTGGTCATCACCAGGCCGAACGGGATGGCGGTCAGTACCACCGCCATCACGAAGCCGGTCAGGTATTCGCGCGCCGAGACATGCGGGATGCCGTCGTCGATGTGTTCGTCGTGATCGTGTTGGTGATGGTTCATGGCAGTACGCCCATCAGGTAGACAAAGGTAAACACGCCAATCCAGACCACGTCGAGGAAGTGCCAGAACAGCGACAGGCAGGCGACCCGGCGCATGTTGGCACGGGTCAGCCCACCGCGACCGACCTGCACGCACAGCACCAGCAGCCAGATCACGCCAAACAGCACGTGCAGGCCGTGGGTGCCGACCAGGGCGAAGAACGAGGACAGGAATGCGCTGCGCTGCGGTCCGGCACCGATATGGATCAGGTGATGGAACTCGTACATTTCGATCGACAGGAACGCCAGCCCGAGCACACCGGTCGCCAGCAGCCAGCCGATCACCGCCTGCTTGCGGCGCTTCTGCATCGCGATCATCGCAAAGCCATAGGTGATCGAGGACAGCAGCAGCACCGCGGTGTTGACCGCGATCAGCGGCAGCTCGAACAGATCCGCGCCCGACGGCCCGGCCGCGTAGCTGCGCCCCAGCACCGCATAGGTCGCGAACAGACAGGCGAAGATCATCAGATCGCTGAGCAGGTACAGCCAGAACCCGAACAGGGTGCCGTTCTGTGGGTGGTGCTGACCCTGCTGATCCAGGAACACCGGCTTGCCGTCGGCAAGCGTCATCGCAATCGGCTCAGACACGGGCAGCCTCCAGTTGTGCGGTGCGGGCCTGCTCGGTGGCGGCCACCTGCTCGGCCGGGATGTAGTACTCGCGGTCGTAGTCGAAGCTGTTGTAGATGGCGTAGGCGACGGTCGCCAGCAACGCCGCAATCACCAGCCACCAGACGTGCCAGATCAAACCGAAGCCACAGACCGTGCTGAACAGCGCCAGGATCACCCCTGCCCCGGTGTTGCGCGGCATGTGCACCGGCAGGAAGCCGCTGGTCGGGCGCTTGAAGCCGCGCTGTTTCATGTCCCACCAGGCGTCGGTGTCATGCACCACCGGGGTGAAGGCGAAGTTGTATTCCGGCGGCGGTGACGAGGTCGACCATTCCAGGGTACGGCCATCCCAGGGATCGCCAGTGACATCGCGCAGCTGCTCGCGGCGACGGAAGCTGATGTAGATGCAGAACAGGAACGCGCCGATGCCGATCGCCACCAGCACCGCACCAAAGGCGGCAATCTGGAACCAGATCTGCAACGACGGATCGTCGAAGTGGCTCATGCGCCGGGTCACGCCCATCAGCCCCAGCACGTACAGCGGGGTGAACGCGAACCAGTAGCCGGCCAGCCAGAACCAGAACGAGACCTTGCCCCAGAAGTCATCGAGCTTGAAGCCGAACGCCTTCGGGAACCAGTGAGTCATCGCCGCGAACAGGCCGAACACCACCCCGCCGATGATCACGTTGTGGAAGTGGGCGACCAGGAACAGGCTGTTGTGCAGCACGAAGTCGGCCGGCGGCACCGCCAGCAGCACCCCGGTCATGCCACCGACGACGAAGGTGATCATGAAGCCCATCGTCCACAGCATCGGCACTTCGAAGCGGATCCGGCCACGATACATGGTGAACAGCCAGTTGAAGATCTTGGCCCCGGTCGGGATCGAGATGATCATCGTGGTGATGCCGAAGAACGAGTTGACGCTGGCACCCGAGCCCATGGTGAAGAAGTGGTGCAGCCAGACCAGGTACGACAGCACGGTGATGCAGACGGTGGCGTAGACCATCGACGAGTAGCCGAACAGGCGCTTGCCGGAATAGGTCGAGACGATTTCCGAAAACACCCCGAACAGCGGCAGGATCAGGATGTAGACCTCCGGGTGGCCCCAGATCCAGATCAGGTTGACGTACATCATGGCGTTGCCGCCAAGATCGCTGGTGAAGAAATGAGTGCCGACGTAACGGTCCATCGCCAGCAGCGCCAGCACCGCGGTCAACACCGGGAACGACACCACGATCAGGATGTTGGTGCACAGCGAGGTCCAGGTGAACACCGGCATCTTCATCAGGCCCATGCCCGGTGCGCGCATCTTGATGATGGTCACCAGCAGGTTGACGCCCGACAGCAAGGTGCCTATGCCGGCTATCTGCAATGCCCATATGTAGTAGTCGACCCCGACCCCGGGACTGAACGCGCTGCCCGACAGCGGCGGGAACGCCAGCCAGCCGGTGGCGGCGAACTCACCGAAGAACAGCGAGATCATGACCAGCACCGCGCCAGCGGTGGTCATCCAGAAGCTGAAGTTGTTGAGGAACGGGAACGCCACGTCGCGGGCGCCGATCTGCAATGGCACCAGGTAGTTCATCAACCCGGTCACCAGCGGCATGGCGACGAAGAAGATCATGATCACGCCGTGGGCGGTGAAGATCTGGTCGTAATGGTGCGGCGGCAGGTAGCCGAGGTTGTCACCGAAGGCCATCGCCTGCTGCAGGCGCATCATCAATGCATCGGAGAAGCCGCGCAGCAGCATCACCAGGCCCAGCACCATGTACATGATGCCGATCTTCTTGTGATCGATGCTGGTGAACCATTCCTTCCACAGGTAGCCCCACAGCTTCTGCCGGGTGATCAGGGCGACCAGCGCCAGGCCACCGAGCATGGTGGCGATGAAGGTCACCGCGACGATCGGCTCGTGCAGCATCGGCACCGCGTCCAGGCTCATGCGGCCGAAGATCGGCGACGCCGGCGGATTGAAACTTTCAGGAGACATCGGCAGTTCCAGGGTAATCAGGTTATCGGCGCGCTTATGGCGCCTTCATGCCGCCAAGCAGCGACAGCGGTTTGGCGGATGCGGACGGATTGACTTCGCAGACGTCGGCCGACACATACGTGCCCAGGCGCGGGTCGCCCTTGCGCGGGGTGGCCAGCGAATCCAGGCCTTTCATGCCCAGTCCACCGGCGGCATCGATGGCCATCATCTGGTCCATGCACAGCCGTTCCATGTCCACGCAGCGGTTGAGGATGGCGTTGTACAGGCCGCTGTCGACGCTGGCATAGTGGTGCACCGGTTCGCGCTCGCTGGGCTTTTCCAGCTCCAGGTAGGCCTCGCGGCTCAACTGCTCCTGGCTGCCACGCACTTGTTCAATCCAGCGATCGAAGCCGGCTTCGGACACGCCGTGCAGCTTGAAGCGCATGTGCGAGAACCCGGCGCCGCTGTAGTTGGCGGAAAAACCGTCGTATTCACCTGGTGCGTTGATCACCGCGTTGAGCTGGGTTTCCATCCCCGGCATGCCGTAGATCATGCCGGCCAGCGCGGGCACGTAGAAGGTGTTCATCACCGACGAGGCGGTGATCTTGAAATGGACCGGGCGATCGACCGGGATGGCCAGCTCGTTGACCGACGCCACGCCCTGCTCCGGGTAGACGAACAGCCACTTCCAGTCCAGTGCGACCACCTGCACTTCCAGCGGCTTGACCTCCGCCGGTACCGGCCGGCCCTCGGAAATCCGGTCCAGCGGCCGGTACGGATCGAGCAGATGGGTGCTGATCCAGGTGATCGCGCCCAGCGCGATGATGATCAGCAGCGGCACGCCCCAGATCACCAGTTCCAGCTGGGTCGAGTGATCCCAGTCCGGGGTGTAGGTGGCGCTGCGGTTGCCGGCCCGGTAGCGCCAGGCGAACCACACGGTCAGGCCGATCACCGGCACGATGACCAGCAGCATCAGCAACGTCGCCACGACGATCAGGTTGCCTTGGCGCGCGGCGATGTCACCGGCCGGGTTGAGCACCAGCAGATTGCAGCCGGACAATAGACCTGCCGCGGGCAGCAGCACGGCGGATCGCAGGAGTCTGCTCAGGTTGGACATGATGGGGGAATTTGCATCCTGATTGATCCGGGTCAATGTAATCCGCCACGTCCGCCCGGACTATTGGACATTTTGTCCTATCGCAACCGTGGCCGGTCTCTGTCAGGCTTGGCTGGCAGATTCCCCCTCCCTTCGTTTCGCACCTACCGCAGATGGCTACCGTGACCGGCCCCACCGCATCCTCCCACGATCATGGCGTGCGCGCCCATGCCGACGTCGCCCCGGGCGAAATCGCCGTCGGTGTCGTCGTCGGCCGTGCCTCGGAGTACTTCGATTTCTTCGTCTACGGCATCGCCTCGGCGCTGGTGTTCCCGTCGGTGTTCTTCCCGTTCATGGACCGCCTGCACGGCACCCTGTACGCCTTCGCGATCTTCGCCCTGGCGTTCATCGCCCGGCCGCTGGGCACGGTGTTGTTCATGTCGATCCAGACCCGCTGGGGCCAGGGCGCGAAGCTGACGATTGCGCTGTTCCTGCTGGGTACCGCCACCGCCGGCATGGCATTCCTGCCCGGCTACGACAAGCTGGGCGTGTTCGCGATCGTGCTGCTGGCGTTTTTCCGCATCCTGCAGGGCATCGCGATGGGCGGCTCGTGGGATGGGTTGCCGTCGCTGCTGGCACTCAACACGCCCAAGGAACGCCGTGGCTGGTACTCGATGCTGGGCCAGTTGGGCGCGCCGGTCGGCTTCATCGTCGCCGCCAGCGTGTTCGCGTTCCTGTACGCCAACCTCAGCGAACAGGACCTGCTGAGCTGGGGCTGGCGTTATCCGTTCTTCGTTGCTTTCGCGATCAACGTGGTCGCGCTGTTCGCCCGCCTGCGACTGGTGGTCGCCGATGAATACCAGAGCAAGATGGGTGAACTGGAACTGGAGCCCACGCCAATTGGCGAACTGTTCCGGGTCAAGGGCCGGCACGTGGTGGTCGGTGCCTTCGCCGCCCTGGCCAGCTATGCGCTGTTCCACATCGTGACCATCTTCCCGCTGTCGTGGATCACGCTGTATTCGGATCAGTCGATCGTCGGCTTCCTCAGCGTGCAGATTCTCGGTGGCTTCATTGCCGCCGCCGGCATCGTCGCTTCCGGCATCATCGCCGACCGCGTCGGCCGCGCCCGTACCCTTGGCGGGCTGGCGGTCTGCATCGCCATGTTCAGCGGTTTCGCCCCGACCCTGATGGCCGGAGGCGCGACCGGTCAAAAGGCATTCATCCTGATTGGCTTCGCCCTGCTCGGCCTGTCCTACGGCCAGGCCGCCGGCGCGGTGACCGCCAACTTCGGCCGCCGTTACCGCTACACCGGCGCGGCGCTGACCGCCGACCTGGCCTGGCTGATTGGCGCGGCGTTCGCCCCATTGGTGGCGCTGGGGCTGTGCTCGCAGTTCGGACTGGCATGGCTCGGTGCCTATCTGCTGTCCGGCGCCATCGGCACGCTGGCCGCGCTGGGCATCAACCGGGCGATGAACTACAAGAGCTGAGCCGGCGCCGGCGCAGATCCGGCGACCGGCCGGGCCAACGCTTTCACCTGCTGTTGGCAGCGTGCCGACTAGCGTGATCGGCATCGTCCATCAGCCGGTCCTGAAATGATCGATCTCATCGGCTGGACGGCATCGGCCATCCTGCTGGCCACGCTGATCCGGCAAATCATCACCCAATCGCGCAGCGCCCAGGCCAATGGCGTGTCGCACTGGTTGTTCATCGGACAGGCCAGTGCATCGGTGCTGTTCGTGGTGTATTCGGTACTGCTCGAAAACTGGGTATTCACCGTTACCAACAGCTGCCTGCTGCTGACTGCCATCGCCGGCCAATGGCTGACACGGCACCGCCGCACAGCCGGCGCCGACCCGGCACGGGAAGGCGGAACAACAGCGGGATGAGCGAGATGGCGACACGCCTATCACCATTGCCGTTGCCGCCATGAGCGACCGTCACGCCGCCGGGGCATGTGCCCTGCTCATCATCGACATGATGAATCGTTTCGACTTCGAGGGTGGCGAGCGCCTCGGCCGGGCGGCGGTCCCCTGCGCCAGGGTCATTGAGCGACTGCGACGCCGCTTTGACCAGGCCGCCGCACCGGTGATCTATGTCAATGACAACTTCGCCCAGTGGCAGGCTGGTTTCGCTGATCTGGTGGCCGAATGCCGCGCCACACCGGGTCCGCCGGCGACCATCGCTCGTTTGCTGGCGCCGCGGCCGGGCGACTATTACATCCTCAAACCCAAGCATTCGGCGTTTCTGGCCACGCCACTGGCGGTGCTGCTGGCCAAACTGGGCGTGCGGCGGCTGGTACTGACCGGCGTGGCGTTGGACTCGTGTGTGCTGGCCACCGCGCTGGATGCCGACATGCGCGAATATCGGTTGTGGGTGCCTGGCGATGCCGTAGCCGCCATCACCCCGGCACGCAAGCGGCAGGGACTGGCGATGCTGGAAACGACGCTGGCTGCCGACATCCGCGGTATCCGCGCCGTACGCGGCCCGTTTCCGGTCGCGACGCGGTCGCTTCGAAAATCGCACCGGTCATCGTCTTGAAAACCACAACGCTCTTCGCCAGCTGCTAACAATGCGCTGGCAATACTGCTCCCGTGCCCAGCCGAAACCGCCACCCAGCCCCTGTCAGGATCGGATGCGCCGGCTGGTCATTGCCGGGCCGTTACCACGCACTGTTCAATGACGGCGACAGCATGCTGGCGCGCTATGCCACGCGCTTTGATGTGGTGGAAATCAATTCCTCGTTCTATCGGCCGCATCGCCACGCCACCTATGCCAGGTGGGCAGCATCGGTGCCGGCCGGGTTCGCCTTCAGTGCCAAACTGCCACGCACCATCTCGCATGAACTTGGCTTGCGCGGGTGCGCTGATGTGTTGCAGCGCTTCCTGGACCAGGTCGATGGCCTCGGCGACAAGCTCGGCGGCCTGCTGCTGCAGTTGCCGCCCAGCCTGGCCCTGGACATGCGCGTTGCGGCCGGCTTCTTCCGCGTGCTGCGCAACCGCAGTGCGGCTGATCTGGTCTGCGAACCACGCCACCCCAGCTGGTTCAGTGACGCGGCGGCGGCGTTCCTGCAACGCCATGCGGTCAGTCGCGTCATCGCCGACCCGCCGCGCGTCACCGGCGCAGTCGCCCCGCTGGCCGGCACCGCGTGGCCGTACTGGCGCTGGCATGGCTACCCGCGGGTGTACTACAGCGACTATTCGGAAGCTGCCCTGCAACAGCTGGCACAGGCGGCCCGTGCCAGCGCCAGCGCGGCCGGCCGCGCGCCGTGGGTGATCTTCGACAACACCGCACATGGCTTCGCGATCGCCAATGCGGCGCGACTGCAGCAGCTCCTGCTTCAGCAACCCGCTTCCCATCGTCCGCAGCGCCATCATGCCTGAAGGACCCTCACTGATCCTGATGCGGGAGGCCGCCGCCAAATTCCGCGGCAAAACCGTACGCAGCGCGAGCGGCAACAGCAAGCAGGATCTGGCCCGGATGGAAGGCCGGCGGGTGATCGCACTGCGGACCTGGGGCAAGCATTTCCTGATCGAGTTCCGTGGTTTCAGCATGCGCGTGCACATGCTGATGTTCGGTTCGTGGCTGGTCGATGAGGAAAAACCCGCCAGCCCGCGGATGTCGCTGACTTTCGACAATGGCGTGCTCAACGTCTATGCGTCGTCGCTCAAGTACATCGAAGGCCCACTGGAAGACAGCTATGACTGGCGTGGCGACGTCATGAGCGATGCCTGGAATCCGGCGTTGGCGCGCGGGAAGTTGAAGGCACAGCCGCACACGCTGGTCTGCGATGCGTTGCTGGATCAGGACATCTTCGCCGGCGTCGGCAACATCATCAAGAACGAGGTGCTGTTCCGCATTGGCGTGCATCCGGCCAGCGAAGTCGCTGCGTTGCCGCCGCGCAAGCTCGGCCAGATGATAAGCCAGGCGCGCCAGTACAGTTTCGAGTTCCTTGAGTGGAAGCGGCAGTACGTGTTGCGCAGGCACTGGCAGGTACACAACAAGTCGATATGTCCGCTGTGCGGGCGCAAGCTGGTGCGCAGATACCTCGGCATCCGCAACCGCAGGACGTTCTGGTGCGAGCACTGCCAGCCGCCATATCCACCGCCCAGCCGCTAGCGGGCGGGCTTGTCAGTCGCGTTTTCACCTGCTCTTGCCGGGCCTGCGCCTAGCTTCGGTGCGGCGGCACGGCCGCCCTACCCTTCATCAGCAGGAATCTTCCATGGACACACAGGACCTTTCCAACGGTTTCCTCATCCTCGGCAGCATTGCCGCGGTATTCCTTTTCATCCTGGCGATCCTGTGGATCCTGGTGCCGTTTGCGGTATTCGGCATCAAGCCGCTGCTGCGCAGCCTGATTGCCGAGCAACGACGCAACTACGAAATGCTCACCGCCGTGTCGCAGCAATTGCACAACGCGTCCACCACCGTGGTCCGCGAGCGAGCGCTGGTCGAGGACGTGGATGACCGCCGCATCGATCCGCGGGTAGAGCCGCGCTATGTCGATCCACCGCCGCGATACTGACGCTGGCAGACGCTGATCGGGCGGTCGTGAACGCAGCGCGCACGCCGTTGCCGTCTGCGCTCACAGCCGCTTTATATCCGCGATGCGAGCATGGCTGCATGCTTTCCCATACTGATAACGCGCCCCTGTTCAACGTCGGTCCACGACTGCACTGCACGCAAGTACTGCCCGATTGGGATCTGGTCATCGGCCACGGTCCGGTGCTGGTGACCGCCATCCACGACGGCCATGCCATCCGCAACAGCTTGTTGCCGCACCTGGCCATCGACGAGGCTTCGCGGCGACGCGAAGAAGATCCGATGACCGCGGCACTGACCCGCGCCGGCGACGTTCGCCTGGTCGCGCGCCAGTCCCGCTTCCAGGTTGACCTCAACCGGCCGCGGCACAAGTGCATCTCCAGCGATCCCGCCGACACATGGGGGCTGCAGATCTGGAAACCCGGCCTGCCGGGCGCGGAACTGGACGCTTCCATGCGCGAACATGACCAGTTCTATACCCTGGTCCGCGCCCTGATCGATGCGTTGTTGAAGCAATGGGGCAAGGTCCTGCTGGTCGATGTACACAGCTACAACCATCGCCGCGACGGACCGCAGGGGCCGGTGGCGCCCATGCTGGGCAACCCCGATATCGAGCTGGGCGTGACCACCCTGGATCGCACCCGCTGGGGTTCGGTGGCCAAGCGTTTCGCCGACGTGCTGCGCGACCATCCGATCAACGACGCCAAGCCGGATGTCCGCGAAAACATCCGCTTCCCGACTGGCGGCTATTTCCCGGAATGGGTGTATGCGACCTACGGCGACAAGGTCTGCACGATTTCGCCGGAGTACAAGAAGATCTTCATGGATGAGTGGACCGGCAAGCTCGACATCGCGGCACTGGAGCACTGCCGCGACGGCCTCCAGCACGCCATCGATGCGGTTCGCCCGGAGTTCCTGGCATGACGGTGACGCTGCCGGCGCCAAGGCCGCTGCCGGAGATCGCCGCCCATGTCGACAACGAGCTGGCCGCGCTGGACGCACGCATCGACTGGTTGCTGGCGCTGTCGCCCATCCACAACGATCTGCTGTGGCAGTCGTTCGAGGCCAGCGGTCGCAGCGCGATTCCCGAGTTGCATTACCCGGACCTGCCGCTGGATCTGGCCGCGACCCGCGAACGCCTGCATGCACTGCCGGTGCAGGAGGTCGAATCCAGCCTGCTGTCGGCGCTGCTGTCGGAAAAACAGCGCGAGCTGGAACGCCAGCTGGAACTGATACGGCTGCGCGGCAGCCGGGGTTTCATCAATGCCAGCCTGGATCTGTTTGGCGGCGTCGAACCGACGTTGCTGGCGCTGGCGCGGGAGATCATGGAAAGCGTGCCGCCCGGCGCGCCACTGCCAGCCGATGCCGGCATCGACGAAGTGCTGCAGGCGGTCAACGACGAACTCGCCTGGTACCGGCGGATTGCACCGGATCTGGATTGCGAGGTGGTGGTCGATCCCGACCTGGGCTCACTGATGATGGTCTCGCATGGCCGCTTCTACGTCGATGCCAACATCCGCCTGCCACGCGCGCGCATCCAACCGCTGGTGCAACACGAAATCGGCACGCACGTGCTGACCCGCCACAATGGTGGCCGGCAACCCCTCAAGCAGTTGCAGGTTGGCCTGGCCCATTACGACCCGCTGCAGGAGGGCCTGGGCGTGCTGGCCGAATACCTGGCCGGTTATCTGCCGGGCGAACGCCTGCAGGTACTGGCGGCGCGGGTCATTGCCTGCGACATGGCGATCCATGGCAAAGACGTGCCGGAAATATTCGATCTGCTGCACCGGGTCCACGGCATGGCCACCGACGACGCCTTTGACGTAGCGGTGCGCGCCCGCCGTGGCGGCGGCCTGACCAAGGACGCGGTGTATCTGCGCGGCCTGCGCGACCTCATCGACTATCTGCATGAGGATGGCGATCTCGCCGCCTTGTACATCGGCAAGTTCGCACTGACCCATCTGGTGGTGCTGGAACAGCTGATCGAGCAAGGCTGGGCGGTGCCCGCGCAGATGCTGCCACGGTGTCTGTCCGATGCTGCCGCCAGACAACGTCTGCAGGAATGCCGCAGCCGGCCGGTACAACAACTTTTCCACAAGGAACCCTGCGCATGACCGCACGTTCAGACAAGCCATCGACCCGGTCGTCGGCCAGCAAGACCGCTTCCGGCAAGGCATCGCCAGCCAAGCCGTCGACCGCCAGGAGCGCTGGCGGCAAACCGAAAGCGAAGAAGCCGGCAGGCGCGCGTGCCGGCAGCGGCAAATCCAACGGCGCCGCGATCGCGCTGGGCTTCGTCATCAATGACATGGCCACCGAGCAGGACAACTACACCACCATCCGTCTCGCCCGCACTGCGATCGAGCGTGGCCACCAGGTGGTCTTCATCGGCCTCAGTGATTTCATCTACGACGCCGATGGCACCATCCGTGCCCATGCCTTCCTGCCGCGCGACAAGGCCTATGCCAGTGATGCCGAGCTGCTCGCCGACCTGCAGGCAACCGATGCCCAGCGGCAGGCGGTGTCGGTCGATGCGCTCGACGTATTGATGCTGCGCAGCGACCCGGCCGAGGAGATCGAAGACCGGCCATGGGCCCCCAACAGCGCGCTGCTGTTCGCCCAGCTTGCGGTACTCAAGCACGTGATCGTGCTCAACGATCCGGCGCATCTGACCGATGCCTCCAACAAAACCTATTTCCAGCATTTTCCCGAGGAAGTACGCCCGGCCACCTGCATCAGCACCGATGCCGACATCATCAAGGCCTTCATCGCCGAACGCGACGGCTACGGCGTCATCAAGCCGCTGCAGGGCTCCGGCGGCCAGGGTGTGTTCGTGGTGACCCCGGACAGCGGCGGCAATCTCAACCAGATGATCGAGGCCGTCACCCGCGACGGCTATGCCATCGTCCAGGAATACCTGCCCAGGGCCGCCGACGGCGACCTGCGTCTGTTCATGCTCAACGGCCGCGCCTTGCGGGTCGATGGCCAGTACGCCTGCATCCGCCGCTACAACGATGGCGACGACGCACGCAGCAACATCAGCGCCGGCGGCAAGTTCGAGATGGCCAAGCCCGATGCCGACGCCCTGCGCCTGGCCGAGATTGTCGGCCCCAAGCTGTCACGCGACGGCATGTACCTGGCCGGACTGGACATCGTCGGCGACAAGATGATGGAGATCAACGTCGACACGCCCGGCGGCATCACCATGATGGAAGACCTGACCGGGATCGATTTCAGCGGCCTGATCATCTCCGACCTGGAGCGCAAGGTACGCCTGCGCGATCTCTACAACCGCACCCTCAGCAACACCGAGCTGGCAATGATGTAAGCCCGCACGCTGCGGGCTGCGCGGGGCGCTAGAACGTGATCGGCACCCGCGCGGTCACCGTCAGATCGGGGGTGTCGCGGGTCAGCCCGGCCCCCAGCGCCATGTTGAACGACACGTTGTCGTTGAAACGATAGGTGCCGCCCAGCAGCAGGGTGCCCTGGGTGATGCGTGCCGAACCGGGGATGTCCTTGCCGTTCTGTTTGGTGCGGTCGATGATGCTCTGGTCGTAGCCCATGCTGATCGAAGCTTTTTCGTTCAGCGCCAGGCCCAGGCCGAGATTGAAGCCGATGATGTCGCCGGCTTCGATGTCACCGATGTTTTCCTCCGCGCCCAGCAGCAGGGTGCGGGTGACATTGCTGCGCTTGAAGTTGTGCAGATAGCTCAGGCTGCCGAAGAACACCACCGGGTCGGATGGAAACAACCAGGTCACTCCCGGCTGGATCGCCTCGAAGCCACTGCCGGTCGGTGACTCCAGCGGCAGACCGGTGCCGGTGGTGTTGGCCACGCAGCGGGTCACGCAATCGGTCACCACTTCGAACGGATCGCGGCCGGTGCGGCTCTTGTAACGCAGCCAGCCGATGTAGAACGGCTTGTCCGGCCCGCCCTGGTTGATCTGGTAGCGCGCGGTCATCTCGACATCGCCAACGCCGCTGCCATTGACGTTGAACACCCGGTCCTGGGCCGAACCCGTGAATACTTCGCGGCTGATGGTGTCGGTGTTGACGTAGACGTAGGGCAGCTTCAATTCCAGTTCGAAACGCTTGCCGACACCGTAGCGGGTGGTCAGGGTCGATACCCCGGTGGTGGTCTTGACCTGGCGCACGTCGATCAGCCCGATAAGGATCGCCGGGATCACCGTGTAGCCGACCAGCGCCACCCGATCATTGGCGTAGTAGCCGTATTGCAGCGATGGCTCGAGCACGAATTTGCCGGGCGGTGTCAGCACCCCGGGCTGATCGAAGATCTGCGCCACTTCCGGCGGCCGGCTGTCCGATTCCGGTGCCTGCCCCACCCGTTGCCGGGGCACCTCCGCATTGGGCTCGGGCGCTTGCTGCTGGGCAACCGCCGCGGGCGCCGGCGTGGCCGCGCCGACCGTCGCCGACGGCGCGTAGCCGACACCCTGCGACAACGACGGCAGCAACACCGGCGCGGGCGCGCCTCGGGCGCGGGCGCTGGCCAGGATTTCCTCGTTGAGGCTCTGCTGCAGCTGCGCCAGTCCGGCTTCCTGTTCCTGCAGCGATTGCCGCATCTGCGCCAGCTTGCTGGTCTGCTCGTTGATCTGGCGCTGCAGTTCATTCAGCCGCGCGTCCTCGCCGCCGGCCTGTTGCGCCATCGCCGGCGGCACCGCCAACAGCCCCAACGCAACCATCCCGGCCAAGGGGGCGGTCCAGCACATCGACGTCCTTTTCATCCGGGTCACCTGCTCAGCTGGGAAGGAGATTTGACTGCTTGATGGACCTGCTACGGCGACACACTGCCGGCCAACGCATCACTGATGAGATTGCTGAAATTGATCGCCTGCAGGGTGGCCACGCTGTCGACCGCCACATCGATGCGGGTCAGCGTGGTGATGGTCTGGTTGTCCAGGGTGTTCTGGACCACCAGAGCACCGGCCATCTGCGCCGGCATCACCACATTGCCCTCGCCTATCTGTACAACGCGGCCACGGTTGAAATCGGCCACCTGTGCCGCCTGCTCCGGCGTGATGGCAGCGATGTCGGGGATGTTGAGCACGGTGTTGGCGACCAGGTCGCCGTTGACGTAGACCGCGCGTTCGATGCCGAACGACACGTTCAGTCCCGATGGCATTTCGAAGCCACCGCGCATCTGCTCCAGTTCAGCCGGGTCCACTGGCTGCCATTCGCCGCCGAGGAACGAATCCCCATCGCCAGATGACGCGGACTGCGCCCACGCCGGCGCCGCCAGCAGGGCCAGCGCAGCCGTGCCCATCAGTCCGCCAGATCGCATCAATCGAGTCGTGATGTCCATTTCAGATATCCCCGGGGCCACGTCGCGGCAACGTCGAGTTGCGCAGGCCATCGCGCTGGATGCCGACGTCGATCGGTGCCGGCGGCGCCGTGCGCCAGTCCTGTTCCTGGTTGAACAATGCCCGCTGGCGCTGGTTGTGGACCACGAACAGTACGCGGTTGTCCCACAGCGCTTCAAACCGCGAGCGCGGCATCGCCCGGGTGCCGCGTGCCGGGTCACCGAGCAGCACCCGTTGCCCGCGCAGGCCCTTGATCACCACGAAATGGCGGTAACCGCGATCATTGAGCAGCACGATCGCCGGCACTCCCTGGTCGGCCAGCTTGTCCAGCGGCAGTTCGAAACCATCGGCGCGGAAGCCGAGGGTTTCCAGATAGCGGCGCATGTCCAGTAACGAAAATCCTTCCTGCCGGATCTTGCGCTGGTCGCCGTTGCGGTACATCTGCATGAAAACATCCGCCTCGCTGACCGGATGGCCGTACTGGTAGGTCAGCAGCGTGGCGGTGGCGGCCGAGCCACAACTGAAATCGTACTGCTGGGCCACAGTGGTCTTGAACCGCGCTTCTTTCAGGCTGGTCACGCGCAATGCGTAGTTGGCACCTCCCGGCGCCCTGACCTGCAGATCCGCTGCCGCAGCCAGACCGCTGGCCAGCCACAGGCCTGCCGCCAGCAACGCCAACCCCGGCCGCCGGCCAGCGTTGGCGCGGCGGCCAACGGCAAGGTTTGCCGCGGGCGAGTTCACGGCACCGGCGCCGTGAACTGCACGTTGAGCGCCATCCCGTTCTGGATCAGCACGTTGCTGCCGGTGTTCTGGATGACGGTGGAAATACCGCTGGCCTGGTTGAAGCCGTTGTCGATCAGATTGGAACCGCTGAAGACGCCCTCAGCGGTATTGCCGCTGACGTCGCCATCCACGACGACGATGCTCTCGCTGCTGTCGGTACCGCCGCGAAGATTCCGCAATCTTTGGGCGCCGACCGCCGGCCCAAGCTCGTCGATGGCGGTTGCCGGCGATCCCAGCCAGGTCGCCGTTGCCGTCTGCGGTGGAGGTGGCGCTGACGCGACGTCTCCAGCGATTCCGTTAGGGTCCGCCGCCGGCAGCGGTGCTGGCTGTGACGCCGTCTGCGCGGCCGCGGCAAGAATCTGGGTGGAACACAACAGCGCGCCCAGCAGCCACCACGGCATGCGGCGCGATAATGATTGGCGATGCATGGTTGAACTCCTTTGCCATGCGTCCGCATACCGCCCAGCGCAACCGCCCCCCTGTTCGGATCACGCTGACCGGTGAATGCAACCGGCAGCCGAGGCCACCGGTTGCCTCGCGGACCCCGGTCTTATGGACCGACGGTGAGGTTGGCCTGCACGGTCAGGCCCTGCTGGATCAACGAAGCCGCGCCACTGTTCTGCGCTGCGACGAAGATGCCCGCGGCCGCCTGGCCGGCGCTGCCCATGCTGTTGGACATGTCGAACATGCCCGCATCGTTGGCCACCGAACCACCTGCGCCGCCAGTGCCACCTGCACCACCGGAACCTGCGCCGCCACTGGCCGCGCCACCATCGCCACCGGCACCATTGCCGCCGGCGCCGCCGGTGCTGGCCACGTTGCCGTTGCTGCCTGCGGTCGCCGAAGCGTCGCCACTGGTCGCGGTCGAGGCGCCAGCCGATCCGCCCGCACCCGAGCCAGTGCCACTGCCGCTGCCGGTGCCGTCACCGGTGCTGCCACCGGCACCGCCATCACCCGCGGTATTGGTATCGTTGCCCAGCCCGAGCAGGCCACTGCCGGCACTGCCGGAGTCGCCGCCATTGGAACCATTGCCGCTGGCTCCAGCGCCCCAGCCCGCGCCCGCACCGTCGCCACCGCCGGCCAGACTGGCCGCGCCGGCGTCGCCGCTGCCGGCACCGGCGTCACCGCCGCTGCCACCAACACTCAAGGCTGTGCCACCGTCTCCGCCGGTACCACCATCCCCATCGCCGCCCAGGGCAATACCGCCCAGGCCAGCACCGCCGTCACCGGCGCTGCCACCGCCGGCACCGCCGACATTGGCTGCGACATTGCCGACGCCACTGACGCTGAGGCCGGAAACGCTGCCGTTGAGCGTGGTTTCGGCGACTGCGTTACTGGTGTTGAAGGAATCGGCGAAGCTCGAGGAAGCGGTGCCACCATTGTTGGCCGCTGCCGTGCCCATGCCACCGCTGGCCGCGCCACCGCCGTAGTTGCCGTCCTGGGTGCTGCTGTCCGTGTTGGTGCTGTTGTCCGAATTGTCGCTGTTGTCGTCCAGAGCCACGGCGATTTGCAGGGCATCGCCGGAATTGTCATTGGTCGCCTGTGCGAATGCCTGACCGGTCAAGCCCAGCCCTACCAGCACCGCAGTAGCAATAAGCGTCTTACGAATGCACATGGTGTTCTCCTTGATCGCCGTCCCCAGCGCCCAGGGGAGGCACTGTTCGAAACGACGCGCGTCACGTTTGCACGTAAAACGTTATGAACGCCGTGGTATTAGGTTAAATAATCGTTATGAAATATGCCGCTCGTCTGCAATAGTGCGACAAGTGTCACAGTCGGTCGCTACGCAGGCGCGAACGACCGCTCATCGGCAGAGCCGTGAACGTGCAAGGTGAACAGGGAGATGGCACGCCGCCGGCCCAGCCGCGCCGAGCCGCAAGTGCTTACAGAGGCCGCAGCATCGTCGCCAGGCGTGCACCCAGCCAGACCAGCGCCAACCCGGCCATCATGCTGGCCCCGAGATACAGCAGCATGGCCCCGCCGCGCTCGCTGCGGCTGAAGATCAGGCACTCGACCATCAGCGCCGAGAATGTGGTCAGTGCGCCGAGCATGCCGACCATCAGGAATGCCCGCCAATACAGTGCCGATGGGCCGCGTGCTTGCAGCCACACGACCAGGAAACCGGCGGCGAATGCGCCGATCAGGTTGGCCGTCAGCGTGCCCCACGGAAAGGCATTGCCGGCGTGCCGCAGCATCAACCCACCGAGCCAGAAGCGACCGGCTGCGCCCAGCGCGCCGCCAGCCATGACCAACAACAATTGCTGCCACCAGATCGAGATCATCGTTTGCCTTTGTGGTTGCCGGACCTGGCCTGCTCACGTGCCGCACGCAGGCGGTCCAGCTTTTCCTTCAGTTTGATTTCCATGCCGCGTTCGACCGGCTGGTAATACACCCGCTCGCCCATCGCATCGGGAAACGCAGTCTGGTCGAGGGCAATGCCGCCCTCCGCATCATGATCGTATTGATAGCCAGTGCCATAACCGAGCTGCTTCATCAGCTTGGTCGGCGCGTTGCGCAGATGCATCGGCACCTCCTGGGTGCCATGTTCGCGAACGTCGCGCTTGGCCTGGTTGAAGGCGGCGTAACCGGCATTGGATTTGGCGGTGCTGGCCAGGTACAGCACCAGTTGCGCGAACGCCAGCTCACCTTCCGGGCTGCCCAGACGGTCGTAGATGTTCCAGGCTTCCAGCGCCATCTGCTGCGCACGCGGATCGGCCAGGCCAATGTCTTCAATCGCCATCCGGGTCAGCCGTCGCGCCAGGTAGGCACGATCACAGCCACCGTCGAGCATCCGCGTCAGCCAGTACAGCGCGGCATCGGGATTGGAACTGCGCACTGACTTGTGCAGCGCCGAGATCTGGTCGTAGAACTGCTCGCCCCCCTTGTCGAAACGACGAGTACGATCAGCCAATACCTGCAGCAGCGACTGCGCGGTGATTTCACCATCATCAGTGCTGGCCAGCTCGGCGGCGATTTCCAGCAGGGTCAAAGCCCGTCGCACATCGCCATCGGCGGCACTGGCGATTTCATGCAACGCCTCATCGCTGACACGGATGCCCTGCCCGCCCAGTCCGCGCTCTTGATCCTGCAAGGCCCGCTGCAATGCCTGCACGATGTCATCGGCCGAGACCGGTTCCAGCACATGCACGCGACAACGCGACAGCAGTGCCGAATTGAGCTCAAACGAGGGATTTTCGGTGGTGGCACCGACAAAAATAATCGTGCCGCGCTCGATATGCGGCAGGAAGGCATCCTGCTGGGCCTTGTTGAAGCGGTGCACTTCGTCGACGAACAACACCGTCTTGCGGCCACCACTGAAACGCTGCGCGGCTTCGGCCAGCACCTGGCGGACTTCCGGCAGCCCGGACAACACCGCTGAAATCGCCTTGAATTCGGCATCGGCGTACTGCGCCAGCAACAATGCCAGGGTGGTCTTGCCGCAGCCTGGTGGCCCCCACAGGATCATCGAATGGACATGCCCGGCTTCGACCGCCTTGCGCAGCGCCGAGCCCTCGGCCAGCAGCCGGCGCTGGCCGACCATTTCATCCAGTCTGCGCGGGCGCATGCGCTCGGCCAGCGGACGCATGCTGTCGCGATCCACGCTGAGCAGATCGCCGGTTTCGGCAAGGGGATTGCGAGTCTTGGCCACGCTCGATTCTAACGTGGCTGGACACAGCCGGGCGAGCTTCCATCACCCGGACGATTCAACTCAAGCCCCTGTGTTCGCAGCAGAACACCGTGCAGGCAGTCGTGACGACGGACAGCGGTTGCGGTTGGCTGCTGCGCCGCCGTCAATCGCCTGCGCAGCAAGTCCGGCGGCGCTTACTCGTCGCCGACCACGTCCACGCCCTTGCCCGGGGTGTAGTTGAAGGTGCCACGGGCAAAGGCCGGGTTGCGCTGCCAGTTGTTGAACTGGACCACGGTGCGCTGGCCAACCACGTCCACCACCTCCATCTGCGCCAGGCTGTTGCCCTTGAAGCCCAACCGCGCGCTATGGAAGTTGGCCATGCCTTCGTCCTTGGGCTCCAGCGTCATCCACTCCAGGCCCTTGGCCGCGGGTTCCTCGATGACATGGAACTGGCGCGCCAGCGCGCCCGGATCCAGCAACGCGGCCAGTGGCGTGTTCTGCTCTTCACTGCCCTGGTCGCGTACGGTGACCTGCTGCAGGTCGGGGTCATACAACCAGACCTTCTTGCCATCGGCAACGATCAGCTGCGGGAAGGGCTTGGCGTATTCCCAGCGGAACTGGTTCGGCACCGCCAGCGCGACGCGGCCGCTGGAGGTTTCCTTGAGCTTGCCACCACCGTCGAACACCTGCTGGGTGAACTGGCCATCGAGCCCTTTCAAACCCTGGGTGAAGGCCTTGAGATCATCATTGGCGCCGGCCTGCGCGTGGCTGGCGACAAGGCTGCCGGCGAGCAGGCCGGAGGTGACGACGGCGAGACGGACGATGCGAAGCATGGGCGGTTCCAGATCGAAAGTGGTTTGAGTGTGCAAGCGCGCAAATGAACGCTCGCCGAGAAACAGGACCATCGGCGGCAGCCTGTTCAGCTTGCCGCGTGGCTGGCATCAATCACGCGGTGGCGGGGGCGCCAGTACCTGGCGATCGCCGTTGTGTTCCGGTGGCGTGACCACGCCGGCGGCTTCCATCGCCTCGACCAGGCGCGCGGCGCGGTTGTAGCCAATCTTCAGCCGCCGCTGGACGCCGGAAATCGAGGCGCGCCGGCTTTCGGTGACCACCCGTACCGCATCGTCATACAACGGGTCGCTTTCATCGCCACCACTGCTGGTTTCCGGCAGCCCGGTCGGCCCGACCACCACGCCGTCGCCCATGGTCTGCACTTCTTCCAGCACGCCTTCGATGTACTCCGGCTTGCCGCTGGCCTTGAGCTGTTCGACCACCCGGTGCACCTCATCATCGCTGACAAAGGCACCGTGGATGCGGTCCGGCATCGCCGTACCCGGCGGCAGGTACAGCATGTCACCGTTGCCGAGCAGGGTTTCGGCACCGGACTGATCGAGGATGGTGCGCGAGTCGATCTTGCTGGAAACCTGGAACGCGACGCGGGTCGGGATGTTGGCTTTGATCAGACCGGTGATGACATCGACCGACGGACGCTGGGTGGCCAGGATCAAATGGATGCCGGCAGCACGTGCCTTCTGCGCCAGCCGCGCGATCAGTTCTTCGACCTTCTTGCCGACGATCATCATCATGTCGGCGAATTCGTCGATGAAGATGACGATGAACGGCAGCGGCTCCAGTGGCCGCGGTGCTTCACCCAGTTCGGCATTGGGCTTGAACAACGGATCCATCAGCGGCTGGCCGGCGTCCTGCGCGTCCTTGACCTTCTTGTTGAAGCCGGCCAGGTTGCGCACGCCGACCGCGCTCATCAGCTTGTAGCGGCGCTCCATTTCAGCCACGCACCAGCGCAGGCCGTTGGCGGCTTCCTTCATGTCGGTGACTACCGGCGCCAGCAGGTGCGGAATGTCCTGGTAGACCGACAGTTCCAGCATCTTGGGGTCGATCATCAGCATCCGCAGATCCTGCGGGGTGGCCTTGTACAGCAGGCTCAGCACCATCGCATTGACCGCCACCGACTTGCCCGAGCCGGTGGTACCGGCGACCAGCAGATGCGGCATCCGCGCCAGGTCGGCCACGGTCGGCCGGCCACCGATATCCTTGCCCAGCGCCAGCGTCAGCACGCTGTTGGACTTGTCGTATTCCTTCGAGCGCAGCAGCTCGGACAGGTAGATCATCTCGCGGCTGGTGTTGGGGATTTCCAGCCCGACCACCGACTTGCCAGGAATCACGTCGACCACGCGCACCGACTTGACGCTCAGGCCGCGGGCGATGTCCTTGTCCAGCGAGCTGATCTGGCTGACCTTGACCCCCGGCGCCGGTTCCATCTCGAAACGGGTGATGACCGGCCCCGGATAGGCGCCGACCACCTGTACGTCGATACGGAAGTCCTTGAGCTTGAATTCGATCTGCCGCGACAGGGTTTCCAGGGTTTCCTCGGAATAGCCCTTGGTCTGCGGCTTGGGATCATCCAGCAGCGACAACGGCGGCAGCCCCGAGCCATCGCCACCGGTGCCATGGAACAACGGGATCTGCTGCTCGCGCTTGGCGCGTTCGCTTTTTTCGATGATCGGCGCGGCCGGTGGCTCGATCCGCACCGGCTCACGGCTGGCGCGCTGGACCGCGTCGACCTTGCGCACTTCCTCGCGCTCCTCGCGCATGGCCCGGGTCTGTTGCCAGTCATTGGCCTGCTTGGAACCCTTGCGGAACCACTCAGGGATCTTCAGCACCCAGCCACCGACCCGCTCCATCACCGCGAACCACGACAGGCCGGTGGCCAGGGTCACCGAAACCAGGAACAACGCCAACAGGAACAGATTGCCACCGAGCTCGCCAAAGCCACGCAGCAGCGATTTGCCGACCAGGGTGCCAAGGATGCCGCCCGGGCCGGCCGAGAAACTGGCTGCCGACACCCCGCGCACATACAGCAGGCCGGACGCTGAAATCAGGAAACCGACCATGCCGACCAGGCGCAGCGCCGGACCGAGATCGGGTTCTCCATCGCCATCGCTGTCCATGCCGAACAACGCCACCCAGGCGATCGCGCCGAGGATGACCGGCAATACGAACGCCACATAGCCGCACAGATACAGCAGCATGTCCGACAGGTAGGCGCCGACCCGGCCACCCCAGTTATGGATCGGTGCGGTCAGGCTGCCCGACTGCGACCAGCTTGGGTCATCGGGCGAAAACGACAGCAGGCTGGCGAACAGGTACAGCAGTACCGGCGCAATCACAATCAATGCGAGGTCGCGCCACAGCCGTTGCCGGCGCGGATTGGGCGGCGTCGATGTCCTGCGTGCGGAGGATTTCCCCGATTTGCTCTTGGCGTTCTCTGGAGCCAGTTTTGCCACCTTCAACCAGACCTTAAAAAAATGTCATTAGTTATTGATAGTAAACGAAATGACAGCAAATATCAGCCATCGTCCGGTTCCCCGTGCCGCTGCCGGCTCCGCGCGCCACACAGAAAAAAAGCCGCGCGGAGGCGGACTGCGGGAACAACGGTCTGGCCCGTGGCTGCATCAACGCATTCCATTCACGTGCCTTGATCCTGCCCGGCGCCGAGGCCACTCTATGGGACTGCGTGACGGGCCCGGACGACCGGCTCGCACCGCCTTCCCACCCATTTTCGCGAGTATACATGAGCACTTCGAAGCACTGCCGCCTGTTGATCCTTGGCTCCGGCCCCGCTGGCTGGACCGCGGCGGTCTACGCCGCCCGCGCCAATCTGAAGCCGGTCGTGGTGACCGGACTGCAGCAGGGCGGACAGTTGATGACCACCACCGAAGTCGACAACTGGCCCGGCGATGCCCACGGTCTGATGGGTCCGGATCTGATGGCGCGGATGCAGGCCCATGCCGAGCGCTTCGAGACCGAGACCATCTTCGATCACATCCATACCGCCGACCTGTCCCGGCGTCCGTTCCGGCTGACCGGTGACAACGGCGAGTACACCGCCGATGCCCTGATCATCGCCACCGGCGCCACCGCCCGTTACCTGGGACTGCCGTCGGAAGAGGCCTTCAAGGGCCGTGGCGTCTCTGCCTGCGCCACCTGCGACGGCTTCTTCTACCGCGATCAGGACGTGGCCGTGGTCGGCGGCGGCAACACCGCGGTCGAGGAAGCATTGTACCTGTCCAACATCGCCCGCAAGGTCTATCTGGTCCATCGCCGTGACAGCCTGCGCTGCGAGAAGATCATGCTCGGCAAGCTGGACGCCAAGATCGCCGCCGGCAAGATCGAGATGGTCTGGAATCACACCGTCGACGAAGTGCTGGGCAATGACGCCGGGGTGACCGGCCTGCGGGTCAAGTCGACCCTGGACGAAAGCACCCGCGAGCTGACCGTACACGGCTTCTTCGTCGCCATCGGCCACACCCCCAACACCAGCCTGTTCGAAGGCCAGCTGGCGATGAACAACGGCTACCTGACCATCAGGAGCGGTCTCGACGGTGGCGCCACCGAAACCACCATCCCCGGCGTGTTCGCCGCCGGTGACGTCGCCGACCAGCATTACCGGCAGGCGATCACCTCGGCCGGTTTCGGCTGCATGGCGGCGCTGGATGCGGAACGTTACCTCGACGCTGAAGGCTGAACCGGGCCACGTCAGCGGATTGGCATGACCGTGCAGCATCACTGCCTGCACGGTCGGCCAACGGCGATGCGCTAAGCTGCCCTGCCCGGGCCAGGACAGCGAGGCAATGATTTCAAACTGGAAACTGGTCGCCCTGCGGCTGACCCGCAGGATGTGGTTCCGCGCCACGGTCTACTGCGCACTGGGCGTCATTACCGCGCTGGTCGGCGCATTCGCCAAGCAGGCGATTCCTTCCGGACTGGCCGGCAGCATCGGTGCCGGTTCGGTCGGCAACATCCTCAGCATCCTGGCGGCGTCGATGCTGGCCGTCACCACGTTTTCGCTGTCGACGATGGTGGCCGCCTACGGCGCGGCGTCCAGCGGGGCAACACCGCGTGCAGCCAAACTGTTGATCGAGGACACCAGCGCGCAAGGCGCCCTGGCGACCTTCATCGGCGCCTTCCTGTTTTCCATCGTCGGCCTGATTGCGCTCAGCACCGGGCTGTACGGCGACAGCGGCCGGGTCATCCTGTTGGCGGCGACGGTGCTGGTCATCGTCCTGATCACGGTAACCCTGCTGCGCTGGATCGAGCAGTTGTCGCGCTTCGGCCGCATCGCCGAAACCATCGGCCTGGCCGAGAACGCGACCCGTGCAGCGATGCGCTCCCGCGCCCAGTCGCCGTGGCTGGGCGGTGCCGCCGCCATCGGGCTGCCAGGCGACGGCGTCGCCATCGAAGCGTCCCGGGTCGGTTACGTTGACTACCTGGACATGCATGAACTGCACGAAATCAGCGAAGAGGCCGACGTCGATCTGCATGTCGTCGCGGTGCCCGGTACTTTCGCCTCGCCCGACCAGCCGCTGGTGGTGGCCAGCGGCACGCTGGACGAGCACGCCAGCGAGCGGGTCCGCTCGGCATTTAAGCTGGCCGATTCACGCAGCTTCGAAAGCGATCCGCGCTACGGCCTGATCGTGTTGACCGAGATCGCGCAGCGGGCGCTGTCGCCGGCGATCAACGACCCCGGTACCTGCATCGGCATCATCGGCAGCGTGGTCCGCCTGCTGGTGCAGTGGTCGCAGCGGATGGCCGAGCAGGAGCCGCCGGAAGTCCGCTACCCGCGGGTATACATCCCAGCGTTGCGCGAGGACGACATGTTCGCGGACGTGTTCCCGAAGATCGCGCGTGACGGCGCCGGCATGCTGGAAGTCGCCATCCGCCTGCAGAAGGCATTCGCGGCATTGGCTGAAACCGGCTACGCACCCAGTGTGAAGGCGGCGCGGGAGCAGGCACGGCTGGCGTTGGCGCGCAGCCTGCAGGCGCTGGATTTCGAGCCGGATCGGCAAGCGTTGCGCGCCGTCGCCGAACAGGTAAACGGCATCACCACGCCAGCGTCATGACCGGGCTACGTGTGCTGGCGGATCTATCCGCTGTGCCGGCAGCGCAATGGGACGCGCTGCATGAAGGGCAGCCGTTCGTTTCGCATGCGTTCCTGTCCGGGCTGGAAAACTGTGGCTGCCTTCGCCCGGACTGGGGCTGGACGCCCCAGCATCTGACCCTGTGGCAAGACGGGCAATTGCTGGCCGCCGCCCCCGGTTACCTGAAAACAAATTCCCACGGCGAGTTCGTGTTCGATCATGCCTGGGCACATGCCTATGCCCAGCACGGCATGGATTACTTCCCGAAGTGGCTGTGCGCGGTGCCCTACTCGCCGGTCACCGGCCCGCGCCTGCTGGCCCCTGACCCGGCGCACAGGGCGCTGCTGCTGCGGGCCATCGTCGCGCATGGCCAGCAACTGGGCCTGTCGTCAGCGCATATCAACTTCCATCGCGAGGGCGAGCTTGGCACGGTCAGCGACGACTGGCTGCCCCGCCACGACCTGCAGTATCACTGGCGCAATCTGCAGGGCTGGGTGGATTTCGATGATTTTCTCGCCGGCATGGATCACAAGCACCGCAAGAACATCCGCCAGGAGCGGCAAAAGGTAACCAGAGCTGGCGTGAGCTTCCGCGTCGTCCACGGCGACCAGGCAGCTGCCGGGGACATCGCCGCCATGCACGGCTTCTACCTGCAGACATTCGCCGAATACGGCAATTCACCCGCGCTGACCCTGCCGTTCTTCCAGCACCTGGCAAACCAGCTCGGTCGCCAGTTGGTGATGTTCCTGGCGATGGACGACGGTCACGCGATTGCCGGCGCGCTGTGTCTGCGCGATGACACCACCCTGTACGGTCGCTACTGGGGCAGCGAAGTCACCCTCGCCGGCCTCCATTTTGAGACGTGTTACTACCAGGGCATCGAATACTGCCTGCGCGAAAATCTCGTTTCATTCGAGCCCGGCGCCCAGGGCGAGCATAAAATCGCCCGTGGATTCCTGCCGACATTGGTCCGCAGCCATCACTGGATTGCGGACCCGATGTTCCGGAACGCCCTGAAAACATGGTGTTCGCAGGAATCAGACTTGCAGTTGCAACGCATGCAGGTGTTGGCCAACAACTCTCCCTTCAAATAATCCACGCCACCTCATATTGAGAGCGGAAAAACATTAACGCGAAAAGTTAATCGCTCACATTTTTATTCTCGCTTCAGGTTGGCTAGGCTCGGACCACGCCCAGCATTTAACGGACTTCCACGTCCGCTGTGCGCACCACATTCCGGCTGCAAGCCATCAGGGAGAGAGAAGCAATGCGTTACAGGAATCATCCACTGCGGGACGCCGTCGTCCTCGCATTGATCGCGTCCACTGGCAGCCTGGCCGCCGAACAGGCCCAGGCCCAAAGCGCCACCGACCTGGACACCGTCGTCGTCACCGGCACCCGCATCAAGAGCCAGACGATGACCGCGTCTAGCCCGGTCACCGAGATCAGTGCCGAGGAGTTCGAGAAAGTCGGCGCCACGACAGTCGAGGAACTGGTCAACCAGTATCCGCAGCTGACCTTGTCGAACGACAACTTTGAGAACAATGGTTCGACTGGCTACTCCACGGTAAGCCTGCGTGACCTCGGTGCCTTACGCACGTTGACCTTGGTCAATGGCCGCCGGTTACCGCCGGGAACCACCAGCGAGGTTCCTGATATCAGCATAGTGCCCCCAGCTGCGCTTAAGCGGACTGACGTGCTGACTGGCGGTGCATCCGCGGTCTATGGCGCCGATGCGGTTGCCGGCGTAGTCAATTTTGTACTTGACGATGAATTCCAGGGTGTCAAAGCCAATTTCGGCTATTCCACCTACCGGCATGACAACAGCAATGGCTATATCCAATCGCTGATGGATGACGCTGGCTATTCCTACCCGACTGGCAAGGACAGCTCCGGCGGGACCACCAAGAACATTGATCTGGTGGTAGGTGGTGATATTGGCGACCGTGGCCATATGCTGTCATGGCTGACTTGGCGTGAGAATGATGCGTTGCTGCAGGGAGATCGTGATTACTCTTCCTGCGCGCTTAACAATGCAGGGACCGCTTGTGGTGGGTCAGGTACTGCACCTGACCCTAACTTTATTGTCCTGCCGTATGCAGGCATGCCCAACACGATCAACGCCCATCAGAACGCTGACGGCAGTTGGGAACGTGGTTTTGGCGGCTTCTACAATTACGCTCCCATCAACTACTACCAGCGCCCGGACACTCGCCTGACGGCGGGGAGCCATATCAAGTACGAGGTCAATGATCACTTCAAGCCGTATCTGGAGGCTATGTTCCTGAATCGCGACAGCGGTACCCAGATTGCAGAATCCGGGACGTTCTTCAATAGCGTCGATGTGCGCTGTGATGATGCAATCATCGGCTCATTCTGCAATGATCTGGGCATTGATACTGACGATCTTACCGTCCTGGTCGGCAAGCGGAATGTTGAAGGTGGACCTCGCTTCACCCAGAACAACACCACCACCTATAACCTCGTTACTGGCGCCGAAGGTGAAATAAGCGATTATTGGACTTATGACGCTTCATTTCAGTTCGCACGCAATGAAGAAAATACGACCGGACGCAATGACTTCTTGAGTGATCGCATTCAGTCTGCTGTTCTGCAGTGTCCGCCTGGCAGCTTTGCTGGTTGCCTGCCGTACAATGTATGGGTCCCGAACGGTGTCACTCCCGAAGCGGCGGCGGCACTGGCGGGTGTCAGCCATGTAAACACGACCACCTATCTGAAGGCATTCAATGGCTTTGTCAGTGGTGACCTTGGTTTTGGGCTACCATCAGCCAAAGGCGATACCATCAAGCTGGTCGCTGGTTACGAATGGCGTGAAAACACCTACAAAGTATCGGCTGACGCCAATAGCGTAGCAGGAAACTTCGCTGGTGCAGGCGGCAAAACAAATGAAACCACTGGCAGTGTAAGTGTAAGTGAAGTGTTCATGGAAGCCTCAATACCACTCATTACTGACGTAGGCGTGTTGAGCAATCTTGGCGCGGAACTTGGTTATCGCAACTCTGATTACAGCACGTCCGGGCGTGTAAATACTTTCAAGGCGGGTCTTGGCGCCGATTTTGCTGATGGCAAATACCGGATTCGCACCGGCTGGAATCGGGCTATCCGTGCACCTACGATCACCGACTTGTTCCTGCAGCAATCAGTTCAACTATTCAATGGCGAAGACAGATGCGCCGGTCCAACGCCCAAGTTTTCACCAGAACAATGCGCCAACACAGGCGTCAGCGCTGCTCAGTACGGCAATATCACACCCAGCCCAGCCGGGCAGTACAACCAATTCGTTGGGGGTAACCCTGACCTGAAACCAGAGGAGGCAGAGACCTTTACGTTCGGCGTTGCGGCAACGCCAATCAGAAATCTCGATCTGAGTATCGACTATTACGATATCAAGGTAGAGAAACAGATCGGCTCAATCGGAGCCAATGTCATTCTCAATGGCTGTGCCACCACGGGCAATCCGATACTTTGCAATTTCGTTAGGCGCGATGCGGCTACCGGAGATCTGTGGACCGGCCAAGATGAAGACGCAGGCCAGATAAGCAATCTAAGAGGAAATAATGGGGTTTTGACTGCTCGCGGCATTGATCTGATTGGTCGTTATGCTTTTGATCTTGGCGCAGGCAGAATGAGCGCCTCACTTAATGGCAACTATGTTCTTGAACAAGGCCAAGAGCCCTTTCCAGCTCTGCCCGAGTTGAACTATGACTGCGCGGGAAAGATCAATACGTCTTGCCAGCTGCCCGAGTGGCGTCACATTGCCAATATTGGCTATTCAATCGGACGCTATAATTTCAATCTGCGCTGGCGATACATTGGCGAACTCGACTATGAAAATACCGATGGAACCACTGTTGATCTGACAGACACAATCGTGAGCGACAATGGCAATAAAATTGACGCTTACAATTATTTCGATCTTTCCGCATCCGCACGACTGGGCGACCACATTGACTGGACCATCGGTGTAAACAATATCGCCGACAAAGAACCGCCGTTAGTCGGTAATACGCTGGCGACCAATGGCAATTCTCCTGGCGGTTACGATCAGGCAGGACGTTTTGTCTTTACCAATGTGAGCTTCCGCTTCTGAATACCATAACGTCGGCGTGAAAACGGCGGGCTTCGGCCCGCCGTTTGCTTGTGGGTTTGGCTAGGACAGGGGTCATTGCCGGTACTGCGGGTACTTGCAACGGCCTGCGGCAGGTTCTTATATCCTGTGCTCCCGTTATCGTTCTTCGCCAATGTCACCGCCCTCCCGCCCATTCCCGCTGCCCTCTTCTGCCGACGCGCCCTTCCCCTCCGCGGCGTTGGCGCTGGACGATCCCGATGGCTTGCTGGCCATCGGCGGTGATTTGTCGCCGCAACGTCTGCTCAATGCCTACCGCCACGGAATCTTTCCCTGGTATTCGCAGGGCCAGCCAATCCTGTGGTGGTCGCCGGATCCGCGGATGGTGTTCCTGACCGACCAGGTGCGATTGTCTTCGCGCATGCGCCGCACGCTTCGTGGAAGTGCCTGGCGGGTCACTGCGGACACTGCTTTCGAGCAGGTCATCGCCGGCTGCGCGATGGCACCGCGACCCGGCCAGGACGGGACCTGGATTACCTCGGCCATGCAGCAGGCGTACCTGCGCCTGCACCAGTTGGGACACGCGCACTCGGTGGAGGTGTTCGACGGCGCCCGCCTGGTCGGTGGCATCTATGGCGTTGCGGTGGGGCGGATGTTCTTTGGCGAAAGCATGTTCAGTGCCGCGTCCGGGGCGTCCAAAGTAGCGCTGGCAGCGCTGGCGCTGCGCCTGCATGAATGGGGTTGGCCGTTGCTGGACGCGCAGGTGGAAAACCCGCATCTGCTATCACTGGGCGCGGTCCGTTGGCCGCGCAGCCGGTTCCTGCAGGTGGTGAAGCAACAGGCCGCACTGCCAGAGCCAGCGAGGGCCTGGACGCGGCGCTTCGGGATGCTGCCGGCCTCGGATCTGGCGCAGGCCGGAGCGGCCGGCGCCAGGCGCGAGTGTTAACACGATTTTTGCAATCAGGCCATCGCTGGCGTACAATACCCGGCTTTATGGCCTTGGCCATTACCCGCTGCAACCAACAGGTCTACATGTCGAAAGACGACTCCATTGAATTCGAAGGCACCGTTGCCGAGACGCTGCCCAACACCATGTTCCGGGTCAAGCTGGAGAACGGGCACGAAATCATCGCCCACATCTCCGGTCGCATGCGCAAGAACTACATCCGCATCCTCACCGGCGACAAGGTCAAGGTCGAAATGACCCCCTATGATTTGACCAAGGGTCGAATCACCTATCGCATGAAATAATTGCGGCAAGTGTTTGAAAAATAAAGCGGCCATTGGCCGCTTTATTTTTTCTGGTCCTGCGCGGCAGCCATCGGGCCGCCGCGCTTCGGACATGCTCAGACCGTCGCCGGCAACAGCTTTTCCGGTTCGGCCTGGGCATCGACCACCAGCTCCCCATCCTTGACGTCGATGCTGACCCGGCCGCCATCGACCAGTTTGCCGAACAGCAACTCGTCGGCCAGCGGACGCTTGACCTTGTCCTGGATGACCCGTGCCATCGGCCGCGCGCCCATCAACGGGTCGAAGCCATGCTGGGCCAGCCAATCGCGGGCTGCCGGGGTCGCCGACAGGCTGACGTGCTTTTCCTGCAGCAGCATTTCCAGCTCGATCAGGAACTTGTCCACCACCCGCAGGATGTGCTCGAAGCCAAGCCCCTGGAACTGGACGATCGCATCCAGCCGGTTGCGGAACTCGGGGGTGAAGCTCTTGCGCAGCACCTCCATTGCATCGGTCGAGTGATCCTGCTGGGTGAATCCAATCGTCCGCCGCGATGCCTGGGCGGCACCGGCGTTGGTGGTCATCACCAGGATGACATTCTTGAAATTGGCCTCACGGCCGTTGGTATCGGTCAGCACGCCGCGGTCCATGACCTGCAGCAGGATGTTGAAGATGTCCGGATGGGCCTTTTCCACCTCGTCCAGCAACAACACGCAATGCGGGGTCTTGACGATCTTCTCGGTCAGCAGGCCACCCTGGTCAAAGCCGACGTAGCCCGGGGGGGCGCCAATCAGGCGACTGACCGAGTGCGGCTCCATGTACTCGCTCATGTCGAAGCGCACCAGCTCGATGCCCAGCTGCAACGCCAGCTGCTTGGTGACCTCGGTCTTGCCGACACCGGTCGGGCCGGTGAACAGGAAATTGCCAATCGGCTTTTCCGGATTGCCCAGTCCCGAGCGCGCCAGCTTGATCGCCGACGACAGCGTCTCGATGGCCGGGTCCTGGCCGAAGATCACCATTTTCAGGTTGCGCTCCAGATGCTGCAGCACGTCCTTGTCGGACGAGGACACCTGTTTGGCCGGGATACGCGCCATCTTGGCCACGATGGTCTCGATTTCCTCGATGTCGATCAGCTCCTTGCGCTGTTCCTGCGGCAACAGCCGCTGGCGCGCACCGGCCTCGTCGATCACGTCGATGGCCTTGTCCGGCAGCAGCCGGTCGCCAATATGCTTGACCGACAGGTCCACCGCCGCCTGCAGTGCCTCATCGGCATAGGTGACGTTGTGGTGCGCTTCGTATTTCGGCTTCAGCCCCTGCAGGATCTCGAAGGTCTCGCCGACGGTGGGTTCGACGATGTCGATCTTCTGGAAGCGACGCGCCAGCGCACGGTCTTTTTCGAAAATGCCGCGGTATTCCTGAAAGGTGGTCGAGCCGATGCAACGCAGGTCGCCCGATGCCAGCGCCGGCTTGATCAGGTTGCTGGCATCCATGGTCCCGCCGCTGGCCGAACCGGCGCCGATGATGGTGTGGATTTCATCGATGAACAGGATCGCGCCCGGCAGCTTCTTGATCGCGGTCAACACGCCTTTCAGGCGCTTTTCGAAGTCGCCACGATACTTGGTGCCAGCCACCAGCGCGCCCAGATCCAGCGAATAGATGGTCGCGTCCAGCAGCACCTCGGGGACGTCGCCGTCGACGATGCGCTTGGCCAGGCCCTCGGCCAGCGCGGTCTTGCCAACCCCGGCCTCGCCCACGTACAGGGGGTTGTTCTTGCGCCGGCGGCACAGCACCTGGATGGTCCGCTCGATTTCGTCGCCGCGACCGACCAGCGGGTCGATCCGGCCTTGCTGGGCCATGTCATTGAGGTTGCTGGCAAACTCGTTGAGTGCGTCGCCCTTGCCTTCTCCTTCGGCCGCTTCGGCCCGGCCTTCGCCATCGGCCGCGGGATGGCCTTCACCATCCTCGCCCTGCTTGGCGATGCCATGCGACAGATAGTTGACGATATCCAGCCGGGTCACGTCCTGCTGGGTCAGGAAATACACCGCGTGCGAGTCCTTTTCGCCAAAGATGGCGACCAGCACGTTGGCGCCGGTGACTTCCTTCTTGCCGGACGATTGCACGTGGTAGACCGCGCGCTGCAGCACGCGCTGGAAGCCCAGCGTGGGCTGGGTGTCGCGGCCATCATCCTCGGCCAGTTTCGACACCGAGGCGTCGATGGCCTGTTCCAGGTCCGCCTGCAACTTGGGTGAATCGGCGCTGCATGCTTTGAGCACGGCCTGCGCCGAGGGATTTTCCAGCAGCGCCAGCAGCAGGTGTTCGACGGTCATGAATTCATGCCGGGCTTCACGTGCGCGCTTGTAGCACTGGCCGATGGTTTGCTCGAGATCTTTGCTGAACATGTGTGCCTCCGGGGCCTATGCCAACAATATGCGGGCTGGATGGGGTATTTCCATCTCCCGGATGGATTTCAGTGTTCAGCAATCGTTGTCTTGTGATTGCCCCTTGCCGGGTCCATGACTGCCCTGCTCAGGACTTCTCCATGGTGCACAACAACGGGTGCTGGTTGATCCGGGAGAACTCGTTGACTTGCGCCACCTTGGATTCAGCCACTTCGCGAGTGAAGACGCCGCAAACGCCGCGGCCCCGCGTGTGCACGTGAAGCATCACCTGGGTGGCTTTCTCGATGTCCATCGCAAAGAACTGCTGCAGTACCACCACCACGAAATCCATCGGGGTGTAGTCGTCGTTGAGCAGCAGCACTTGGTACAGCGGCGGCGGCGCCACCTCGGGCTTGCTGGTTTCGACCATGACGCCATGGTCGCGTTCGTTTTCGTGGGAATGGGGCATGCTGTCAATTATACGGATTGGACGCGCTGGCCGGCTGCCCGCACAATTCACCCCGGTATTTCGTAGAGTCGCCCCATGCCCCACCGTTCCATCGCCGTCCTGCTGGCCGCCGCCCTCGTCATTGCGCTGCCCGCCTTGGCCGAAGACAGCACCCCCACCGCGGGTGGCAGCCCTGCCCCGGCACCGGGCCGTGCGCCGGACCCGACGATTGCCGCGCAACTGAAACAGCTGGGCTATGAGTACGAGGTCGACCAGGACGGGGACTACCGCCTGCTGATGGGGTTCAACGACAGCCCGCGCAGCCAGATTGTGTTCATCCGCTCGGCAACCGAAAGCTATGGCAAGTACCGGATCCGCGAAATCTGGTCTTACGCCTACCAGTCCAGCGGCGACGCGTTGCCGGCGCTGGTCGCCAACCGCCTGCTTGAGGCCTCCAACCAGTTGATCCTGGGAAGCTGGGTCAAACAGGGCAACCACGCCGTCTATGTCGCCAAAATCCCGGCCGACGCCCGTGCCGAGGCCCTGGGCGATGCGCTGGATGCCGCCGCCAGCAGCGCCGACGACATGGAGCTGGAACTGGCCGCCGACATCAATACCGACGAGTTCTGAAGAGTAGATGCCAATGAGCAAGTGCCCATGAGTTACCGCCAGGGACGTTTCTGGCAACCCGATGTCACCGTCGCCACCGTGGTCGTCGATGACGGGCGGCTGTTGATGGTGGAGGAGCGCGCCCAGGGCCAACTGGTCTTCAACCAGCCCGCCGGCCATCTGGAACCGGACGAGAGCCTGCAGCAGGCGGCCCTGCGCGAGACCCGCGAGGAAACCGGCTGGGAGGTCGAGCTGACCCACTTCGTCGGCGCCTACCAGTGGAAGACCGAGCCCGCCGCCGATGGCAGCGATGGTCGCCATTACCTGCGGTTCGCCTTTGCCGCCCGGCCGCTGCGGCATCACCCGGAACAACCGCTGGACGAAGGCATCGTGCGGGCGCTGTGGATGAGCCCGGCGGAACTGCAGGCGCAGGCCGGTCGCCACCGCAGTCCGCTGGTGTGGCAGGCAGTGCAGGACTATCTGTCCGGGCGCCGCTTTCCGCTGTCGGCGTTGCAGCAGATCGCATGAGCGCGCCAGCGGTCATCGTCGGGGTATCAGGGGGCGTCGACTCGTCGGTCGCCGCCTTGCAGCTGGTCGAACAGGGCGTGCCGAGCGCCGGCTTGTTCATGCAGAACTGGGCCGATGACGGCAGCGGCGACTGCCGCGCCGAAGAGGATCGCCGTGATGCGGTGGCGGTCTGCGGCCGGCTCGGCATTCCGTTCCATTTCCGCGATTTCTCGTCGGAGTACTGGGCCGGTGTGTTCGAGCATTTCCTGGCCGAATATGCCGCCGGGCGCACCCCCAACCCGGACGTGCTGTGCAACCGCGAGGTCAAGTTCAAGCACTTCCTGGATGCCGCCCGCGAACTGGGCGCCGACAAGATCGCCACTGGTCATTATGCGCAGGTAGCCTTGCGCGACGGGCATTGGCGACTGCTGCGCGGCGTCGACCGCAGCAAGGACCAGAGTTACTTCCTGCACCAGTTGGGGCAACAACAGCTGTCGGCCACCCTGTTCCCGATCGGCGGCATGCAGAAATCGGATCTGCGCCGGATCGCCCGCGAGGCTGGCCTGCAGACCCACGACAAGAAGGATTCCACCGGCATCTGCTTCATCGGCGAACGTGACTTCCGTGAGTTCCTCGGCCGCTACCTGCCGGCCAAGGCCGGTGAGATGCGTGACCCGCAAGGGGTCCGGATTGGCGAGCATCCCGGGGTCTTCTACTTCACCCTTGGCCAGCGCGAAGGCCTGCAGATCGGTGGCGTGCGCGGTCGTCCGGCGGCGCCGTGGTACGTGGTCGGCAAGGACGTGGCCAACAACATCCTGTACGTCGATCAGGACAGCGGAAGCCGGTACCTTCAATCACATCGGCTGCAGTCGGAAGCGGCCCACTGGATCAGCGGCAGCGCGCCGGCGCGGCAGTTCGAATGCACTGCGCAGACCCGCTACCGGCAGGCCGACGAGCCATGCCAGGTGACCGTCAACGATGATGGCACCGTGGCGGTCAGATTCACGCGCGCACAGCGCGCTGTCACGCCAGGGCAATCCCTGGTGCTGTATGACGGAGACGAATGCCTCGGTGGTGCGGTCATCGCCAGTACCGACGCACCACTGGAGCAGAAAATTGCGGAGCAGAAAGTTTGAGCAGTAATT
The DNA here is from genome assembly GCF_001431405.1 of Pseudoxanthomonas dokdonensis. Lineage (GTDB taxonomy): Bacteria > Pseudomonadota > Gammaproteobacteria > Xanthomonadales > Xanthomonadaceae > Pseudoxanthomonas_A > Pseudoxanthomonas_A dokdonensis. The sequence goes on along the minus strand of NZ_LDJL01000005.1, from coordinate 15,775 downwards.
CCTACACCGATCGCGTGCTGGCCCTGGCCGGCATGGCCCAGGCGCTGCAGCAGGTGCGCCGGATTGCCGATACCGGCCAGTCCGACGCGTCCGTGGTCGAAACCGCGCTCGACAGCGTGTTCCGCATCGATGCCGATACGCCGTTGCAGGTCTACGGCCGGATATCCGATGTCGCCCCGGGGTTGCGGCTGGTCAGCAGCTACCTGACCCGCCAGGGCCAGGACGAATCATTGATGCGGCTGGTGACCTCGGTGCTGCAACTGGAGCGCCGCTTCAGCCACGAGCCCGACACCCTGAATGCAGTTGGCCAGGGCATCAGCCATATCGCCGTGCAGGCCAGCGATCTCGGCAGCCATGTGCACCCGGACATCATCGCCGCGCTCGGCGGCCTGTATGCCGACACCATCAGCACCTTGCGACCGCGGGTGATGGTGCAAGGCAATCCGCACTATCTGGCACAGCCGGGCGTGGTTGCCGAAATCCGCGCCATCCTGCTGGCGGCGGTGCGCTCGGCGGTGCTGTGGCGGCAGGTCGGCGGCAGCTACTGGGATTTCCTGTTTTCGCGCAAGGCGATGGCCGAGGCGGCGGGCGATTTGCTCGGTTGAATGCATGTGGCTGCGTTCAACAACGCATGCTCAACAGTAGCGCAGTAAATCCAGAAGCAGCGCAGCGAGCTGCGCTCTACCGGGAGTTGTCTATCGCAGCAGGAAAAAACCCGGCTTTCGCCGGGTTTTCCTGTATTGCGTGACGCCGTTGATCAGGCCGCGGCCAGCTTGTCGGCCACCTCGGTGTATTCCTGGATCTGATCGAAGTTCATGTAACGATAGATCTCGGCACCGTTGGCACTGAGCACGCCCATGTCGGCCATGTACTCGTCCCTGGTCGGGATCCGGCCAAGCCGCGAGCAGATCGCCGCCAGTTCCGCCGAGCCCAGGTAGACATTGGAGTTCTTGCCGAGGCGATTGGGGAAGTTGCGGGTGCTGGTCGAGAACACCGTGGCGCCCTCCTTGACCTGCGCCTGGTTGCCCATGCACAGGCTGCAGCCCGGCATCTCCATCCGCGCACCGGCGCTGCCGAAGGTGCCGTAATGGCCTTCGCGGGTCAGCTCGGCGGCATCCATCTTGGTCGGCGGCGCGACCCACAACTTGGTCGGGATGTCACGCTTGCCTTCCAGCAGCTTGGAGGCCGCACGGAAGTGACCGATGTTGGTCATGCAGGAACCGATGAACACTTCATCGATGACCGCACCGGATACTTCGCTCAGGGTCTTCACGTCGTCGGGATCGTTCGGGCAGGCGACGATCGGCTCGTGGATGTCGGCCAGATCGATCTCGATGACCGCGGTGTATTCGGCATCGGCATCGGCCTTCAGCAGTTGCGGATCGGCCAGCCAGGCCTCCATCGCCGTGATCCGGCGCTGCAGGCTGCGGGCATCCTGGTAGCCTTCGGCAATCATCCACTTCAACAGGGTGATGTTGGAGTTGATGTACTCGATGATCGGCTCCTTGTTGAGGTGCACGGTGCAGCCAGCGGCGGAACGCTCGGCGGAGGCGTCGGACAGTTCGAATGCCTGCTCCACCTTCAGGTCCGGCAGGCCTTCGATTTCGAGGATGCGGCCGGAGAACACGTTCTTCTTGCCCTGCTTGGCCACGGTCAGCAGCCCCGACTTGATTGCGTACAGCGGAATCGCATTGACCAGGTCACGCAAGGTCACGCCCGGCTGCATCTGGCCCTTGAAGCGGACCAGCACGCTTTCCGGCATGTCCAGCGGCATCACCCCGGTGGCGGCGGCGAAGGCGACCAGGCCGGAACCGGCCGGGAACGAAATACCGACCGGGAAACGGGTGTGCGAATCACCACCGGTACCGACGGTGTCGGGCAGCAGCATGCGATTGAGCCAGCTGTGGATCACGCCATCACCGGGGCGCAGCGAAATGCCGCCGCGGTTGCTGATGAATGCAGGCAGCTCGTGGTGGGTCTTGACGTCGACCGGCTTCGGATAGGCGGCGGTGTGGCAGAACGACTGCATCACCAGATCCGCGCTGAAGCCCAGGCAGGCCAGATCTTTCAGCTCGTCGCGGGTCATCGGGCCGGTGGTGTCCTGGCTGCCGACCGAGGTCATCTTCGGTTCGCAATAGGTACCCGGACGCATGCCCTGCCCTTCAGGCAGACCGCAGGCGCGACCGACCATCTTCTGCGCCAGAGTGAAGCCCTTGCCGGTGTCGGCCGGCTGCATCGGCAGGCGGAACAAGGTCGAGGCCGGCAGGCCCAGCGCCTCACGCGCCTTGGCAGTCAGGCCGCGGCCGATGATCAGCGGGATGCGGCCACCGGCGCGCACTTCGTCAAACAGCACGTCCGACTTGACCTCGAACTCGGTGATGACCTTGCCGTCCTTCAGCGCCTTGCCTTCGTAGGGGCGCAGCTCGATGACGTCGCCCATGTCCATCTGGCTGACGTCCAGCTCGATCGGCAGCGCGCCGCCGTCTTCCATCGTGTTGTAGAAGATCGGCGCGATCTTGTTGCCCAGACAGACGCCACCAAAGCGCTTGTTGGGAATGAACGGAATGTCTTCGCCGGTCCACCATTGCACCGAGTTGGTCGCCGACTTGCGGCTGGAACCGGTACCGACCACATCACCGACATAGGCGATCGGGTGGCCTTTTTCCTTCAATGACTGAATGAAGGCGATCGGGCCGCGCTTGCCGTCTTCTTCCGGTTCGAACGGAGCGCCGTCGCGCTTGTTCTTCAGCATCGCCAGTGCATGCATCGGGATGTCGGGACGGGTGGTCGCGTCCGGGGCCGGTGACAGGTCATCGGTATTGGTTTCGCCCGGCACCTTGAACACGGTCACGGTCAGGCTGGCCGGTACTTCCGGCTTGCTGGTGAACCATTCGGCGTCGGCCCAGCTCTGCAGCACCGCCTTGGCGTTGGCGTTGCCCTGGTCGGCTTTCTGCTTGACGTCGTGGAAGGCATCAAACATCAGCAGGGTGTGCTTCAGCGCATTGGCGGCGATGCTGCCCAGTGCGGCGTCGTCGAGCAATTCGACCAGTGGGTGGATGTTGTAGCCGCCGAGCATGGTGCCCAGCAGTTCGGTGGCGTGTTCGCGGCTGATCAACGGGCATTGCTCGCTGCCGAAGGCGACCGCGGCCAGGTAGCTGGCCTTGACCTGGGCGGCATCATCGACGCCGGCCGGCACGCGGTTGCTGATCAGATCCAGCAGGAAGGCTTCTTCACCGGCTGGCGGAGCTTTCAGCAGCTCGATCACCTCCGCGGTCTGCTGCGCGGACAACGGCAATGCGGGGATGCCCAGCGCGGCGCGCTCGGCGAGATGGTGGCGATAGGCTTCCAACATGATGACTCCGGTGTTGATGTGGCGTGGTGATTCGAAAGGGAGGTAACGGGCTATTCGGCGCTCGGCACAATCAGCTTCAAACCCTTGAAATAGTCGCGATAGAAACGGTCATCGCGGGTGATCAGGCCATTGCATTGCAACAACGCATGCGCCCCGATCAGGAAATCCGGCACCGCGCGGGCACGCGCCCCGGCACTGCCGCGCTGGCGGTAGCGGCGCTGCATTTCGCCGGCGCGCAACGCCGACTTGGCTTCCAGCGGGCTGAAACGGATGCTCATGTCTTCCAACACCGCCAGCGCTTCGGAACCATCGCGCAGCGCGCTGCAGACCTCGGCCAGGGCAATGTCGCTGATCACCACCGGCCCGCTGCTCAGGCATTGCCGCAGGCAGGCTTCGGCAGCGTCGGCCTGGGGCCCATCGGCCAGCAGGTCGACCAGTACGGAGGAATCGAGTGCGATCATCACAAGGCCTTATTGCGCCGGGTCCAGCGGCTCACCCGGGGCGCGGCCGCGGATGGTGCGCATGGCGTCGTCGGTGGACTCGAAACCGTCCAGCTTGAAACGTCCGCGGGCCCGGGAAATGGCATCGTCGACGCTCTTGCGCAGCACGATCCGGCTGCCGTCCAGCTCGACCTTGAGCACGCTGCCCTTGGTCAGGCCCAAGGCATCGCGGACTGCCTTGGGCAGCGTGATCTGTCCGCGTTCGGCAACGGTGGCTTCCATCGGCGTCTCCTTGAGTATGCGGAAATTATACGTACTTTTTTATACATACTCAACTAAACGTAACGTTTGAGGCGCTATCATGAACGGGTAATGGAACAAGTCGGCACCGCAATCGACCGCGCCGGCTCGGTCTGACCTCCCCATCAGCTACAGGAGCCTCTTTCGATGAGCGATTCCTTCGCCACCCGCGCCACCCTGGATGTCAACGGCACGTCCTACACCTATTACAGCCTGCCCAAACTCGGCGAGCGCTTCGACATCGCCCGGCTGCCCTATTCGATGAAGATCCTGCTGGAAAACCAGCTGCGCTGCGAAGATGGTGTATCGGTGACGCCGGAGCATATCCAGGCCGTTGCCGAATGGCAGGCCAGTGCCGAGCCCGATACCGAAGTGGCGTTCATGCCGGCACGGGTGGTGCTGCAGGATTTCACCGGTGTGCCGTGCGTGGTCGACCTGGCGGCGATGCGCGACGCAGTGGTCAAGCTGGGCGGCAAGCCCGAGCAGATCAACCCGCAGATTCCGTCCGAGCTGGTCATCGACCATTCGATCCAGGTCGATGTGTTCGGCAAGCCTGAAGCGCTGGATCTGAATGGCAAGATTGAATTCCAGCGCAACAAGGAACGCTACGGCTTCCTGCGCTGGGGCCAGAAAGCCTTCGACAACTTCAAGGTGGTGCCGCCAAACACCGGCATCGTCCATCAGGTCAATCTGGAAAACCTGGCCCGGGTGATGATGACCGCCGAGCGCGATGGCCAGATGCTGGCCTACCCCGATACCGTGTTCGGCACCGATTCGCACACCACAATGATCAATGGCATCGGCGTGCTCGGCTGGGGCGTTGGTGGCATCGAAGCCGAAGCGGCAATGCTCGGCCAGCCTTCCTCAATGCTGATTCCGCAGGTGGTCGGCTTCAAACTGACCGGCAAACTGCCGGAAGGCGCAACCGCCACCGATCTTGTCCTGACTGTCACCCAGATGCTGCGCAAGCATGGCGTGGTCGGCAAGTTCGTCGAATTCTACGGCGATGGCCTGCAGCACCTGCCGCTGGCCGACCGTGCCACCATCGGCAACATGGCGCCCGAATACGGCGCTACCTGCGGCATCTTCCCGATTGATGCCGAATCGCTGACCTATCTGCGCCTGTCCGGTCGCAGCGAAGAACAGATCGCACTGGTCGAGGCCTATGCCAAGGCCCAGGGCCTGTGGCACGACGCCAACAGCCCGCATGCCGAATACAGTGCCACCCTGGAACTGGACATGGGCCAGGTGCAACCGTCGCTGGCCGGGCCCAAGCGTCCGCAGGATCGGGTGTTGCTGCAGGACCTGAAGAGCAACTACCGGCAGAACCTGAGCGTGTTTACCGAAGCGCGCAACAAGCGCAGCGGCGAAATCGCCGATTTCATTGCCGAAGGCGGTGGCGCCGCGGTCGGCAACGAAGCCACCAACAAGGGCTACGCCGACATCGAGATTGACGGCAACAAGGTGCGCCTGAAGGACGGTGCCGTCGTCATCGCCGCCATTACCTCGTGCACCAACACCTCCAACCCGGCGGTGATGCTGGGCGCCGGCCTGCTGGCCCGCAACGCAGCCGCCAAGGGGCTGACCCGGGCACCGTGGGTCAAGACCTCGCTCGGCCCAGGTTCACTGGTGGTCACCGACTATCTGAAGAAGGCCGGCCTGCTGGATGATCTGGAAAAACTCGGCTTCTATGTGGTCGGTTATGGCTGCACCACCTGTATCGGCAACTCCGGTCCGCTGCCGACCGAAGTCAGCGCCGGCATTGCCGAGGGTGACCTGGTGGTGACCTCGGTGCTGTCTGGCAACCGCAATTTCGAAGGCCGCATCCATTCCGAAGTGAAGATGAACTACCTGGCCAGCCCGCCGCTGGTAGTCGCCTATGCCATCGCCGGCACCACCGACATTGATCTCAGCAGCGAACCACTGGGCACCGGCAGCGATGGCCAGCCGGTCTACCTGCGGGACATCTGGCCGAGCAACAAGGAAATCGGCGACTTCATCGCCCGCACCGTCGGCCCGGAGATGTTCAAGAACAACTACGCCGACGTATTCAAGGGCGATAGCCGCTGGAACAACATCGACTCGCCTGACGGCGATCTGTATGCCTGGGATCCGGCCTCGACTTACATCAAGAATCCGCCCTACTTCGATGGCATGACCATGCAGGTCGGCCAGATCCAGGATGTGCACGGGGCGCGGGTGCTTGGCCTGTTCGGCGACTCGATCACCACCGACCACATCTCGCCCGCCGGCAACATCAAGAAGGATTCGCCAGCGGGACGATTCCTGCAGGAACGCGGGGTGCAGCCGGCCGACTTCAACAGTTATGGCAGCCGTCGCGGCAACGATGACGTGATGGTGCGCGGCACCTTTGCCAACATCCGCATCAAGAACCTGTTCTTCGGTGGCGAGGAAGGCGGCAACACGCTGTACTTCGGCAGCGGTGAGCCGGAAAAGATGGCGATCTACGACGCGGCGATGAAGTACAAGGCCGATGGCGTGCCGCTGGTGGTGCTGGCCGGCAAGGAATACGGCACCGGCTCGTCGCGCGACTGGGCGGCCAAGGGCACCTTGCTGCAAGGCGTCAAAGCCGTCATCGCCGAGAGTTTCGAGCGCATCCATCGCTCCAACCTGGTTGGCATGGGCGTGCTGCCGTTGCAGTTCGACGACGGCCAGAGCGCGACCTCGCTGGGGCTGGATGGCACCGAGATCTATGACATCACCGGTCTTGAAGACGGCGCCGCCAAGCGTGCACTGGTCACCGCCAGCCGCGCCGACGGCCGCCAGGTCAAGTTCCAGGTCAAGGTGATGTTGCTGACGCCGAAGGAAGTGGAATACTTCCGCCACGGCGGGCTGCTGCACTACGTGCTGCGCCAGTTGGCTGCCAGGGACTGAGCCGACTATTCAGTGCTGCTGGCCTGCACCAGCGGCGGCGGCACTGATGACGTTTACCGTATCGGCGACCACTGCGCGTGATGGATGCGCCAGTGGCCGTCCTGGTCGCGCCGCCAACCGCTGACGACCTGCCATGTGCGCGCGGCTTCCGGCAGCCAGCGGCGATTGCCGGCGGTCAGCAGCAGCGGAAAGGTGACCGTGGCATGGCGATCATCGACCATCAGTACCTCGATCGGTCCAACGGTGGCGCCGATCTGGCGATTGAGCAGCATCCGTGCCGTGACCAGTTGCTGCAACGCAGCACGATCCATGCCCTGATTACCGATGAAATCCTCGCTCACCGGCTCCATCACCGCGTCGACGCCGCGTGATTCCAGTGCCTGCGTGATCCCGGCCAATTGTTGGCGCAGCTGCTGTTCCGCCGTGCTGGATCGGCAGCCAGACAACAGCGCGCATACCAGCATCGATGTCACCAGCCACGCGCGATGCGTGCGCGTCCGGCTGAGCCGCCTGCCGCCAGGACAGGGGTTTGCCGACAGCTGTTTCAAGCGCTTCGCCTTTTCCATCCGGGAGGGTATGCTCATCACGGTCTCGACCCGATGCGGGTCACGTCACCCATCCACCCGTTTACCGAACACACCCTGGGGAGGGAGAACACAAGATGAGTCAGGATCGTCCATGGTTCAGCAGCTATCCGCAAGGCGTCCCGCATACCGTGGATCTGGAGGAGTTCCATTCCATCCTTTCCGTGCTCGACAACGCGATTGACCATTATCGCGACCGTCCCGCTTTCAGCAATTTCGGCAAGGTGCTCACCTATGGCGAAATCGACACCCTGAGCCGCCAGTTCGCCGCCTACCTGCTGGGCGAGCTGCAACTGAAGAAGGGCGACCGGGTATCGATCATGATGCCCAACTGCCTGCAGTACCCCATCGCCATCTTCGGCGTGCTGCGTGCCGGGCTGACCGTGGTCAACGTCAACCCGATGTACACCCCGCGCGAGCTCAAGCACCAGCTGATTGATTCCGGCTCCTGCGTGCTGCTGGTGGTCGACAATTTCGGCATCACCGCCAGCGAAGCGATCAAGGACACCCAGGTCCGCCACGTGATCACCACCGGCCTCGGTGACATGGTCGGTTTCCCGAAGGGCCCGATCATCAACTTCGTGCTCAAGTACATCAAGAAGCTGGTGCCCGACTACAGCATCCGCGGCGCGGTCCGTTTCAAGCAGGCGCTGGCGCTGGGCCAGCGGCACGCGCTGCCCGACGTCGACATCGAACTGGATGACATCGCATTCCTGCAGTACACCGGTGGCACCACCGGCGTAGCCAAGGGCGCGATGCTGACCCACCGCAACCTGGTCGCCAACATGCAGCAGGCCGGTGAATGGCTGGCAGCCAACGACCTCAAGCTTGGCCATGAGATCATCATCACCGCGTTGCCGCTGTACCACATCTTCGCATTAACGGCCAATTGCCTGGTATTCATGAAGCTGGGAGGCCTCAATTACCTGATCTCCAATCCGCGCGACATGCCCGGCTTCGTCAAGGAACTGAAGTCGATTCCGTTCACCGCCATCACCGGCGTCAATACCCTGTTCAACGGCCTGCTCAACACACCCGGTTTCAGCGAGATCGATTTCTCGACGCTTAAGATGACCCTGGGTGGCGGCATGGCTGTGCAGCGGGCGGTCGCCGACAAGTGGAAGAAGGTCACCGGCGTAACCCTGGTCGAAGCGTACGGGCTGACCGAAACCTCCCCGGCCGCCTGCATCAACCCGATGGACCTGAAGGAATACAACGGCGCCATCGGCCTGCCGATTTCCAGCACCGATGCCTGCCTCAAGGATGAAGACGGCAACCTGGTCGCCACCGGTGAAGTCGGCGAACTCTGCATCAAGGGGCCGCAGGTGATGAAGGGCTACTGGCAGCGCCCGGAAGAAACCGCCAAGGTGCTGGACGCCGATGGCTGGCTGCACACCGGCGACATGGCCAAGATGGACGAACGCGGCTTCTTCTACATCGTTGATCGCAAGAAGGACATGATCCTGGTCTCCGGTTTCAACGTCTATCCGAATGAAATCGAGGACGTCATCGCCGGCATGGATGGAATCCTTGAAGTGGCCGCCGTCGGCGTACCCGATGAGCGCTCGGGCGAGTCGGTCAAGGTGTTCGTGGTGCGCAAGGATCCCAATGTCACCGCCGATCAGATCAAGGCCTACTGCCGTGAAAACCTCACCGGCTACAAGCAGCCCCGGCACATCGAGTTCCGCAACGAATTGCCGAAAACCAATGTTGGAAAAATCCTGCGCAAGGAACTGCGCAACGAGCCGATGGAGCCGGCTGCTACCGCGCATTGACGCCTCAGTCTGACTCAGGACAAAAAAGCCGGCCTCGTGCCGGCTTTTTCGTGACTGATCCGGCGGCTTGTTTCTGTGCTGATGGTCGCAGAAACCGGGCAGGATCCACTCCCAGACCCGCCTTGGGCGCATAAGTGACCGTTTTCATTGGCATTTCCTGAACGGTTCAGGTGTAGCATCACTGTGTATGTCGAGCCAGTCACAGTTTTGCCGCACCCACCCAGCCCGAGGAAATCCCATGAGCAATATCGAAAAGCTGCAGCGCACCACCCAGTTCCCGACCATCCGCATCGAGTCCGCGCCGGACAACGGCAGCCACTGGATGTTCATGCACAACGACGCCGCGGCCGGCGCCCGTCCCTGCTTCCGCAGTGATCTGCTGGACGACATGTGGAAGTTCACCTCTTCCATCACCCTGCGTGAAAGCGAGCGGCAACCGGGGCGTTTGCGCCATTTCGTGCTGGCTTCGGCCGCCAACGCCTTCAATCTGGGCGGTGATCTGGATCTGTTCGCCAAGTTGATCCGCAGCAACGACCGCGAACACCTGCTGGGCTACGCACGTCGATGCATCGATGGCGTCTACACCCTGAACACCGGCCTGGGCGGCGACGTCCGCACCATCGCTTTGCTGCAGGGCGATGCCCTCGGCGGCGGTCTGGAAATGGCACTGGCCTGCCACACCATCGTCGCCGAGGAAGGCGTCGAGATGGGCCTGCCGGAAGTCCTGTTCGGCCTGTTCCCGGGCATGGGCGCGTACTCGTTCCTGTGCAAGCGGGTGTCGCCGCAACTGGCCGAGCGGATCATCCTGGAAGGCAACATGTACAGCGCCGAGGAATTCCACCGGATGGGCATCGTCGACGTGCTGGTGCCGAAGGGCGAAGGTGTCGCCGCGGTCGAGAACCTGATCCGCCAGCAACAGCGGGCGCCGTACTCGCACCTGGCGATGAACCAGGTCCGCGGCTTGGCCCAGCGGGTCAGCTACGACGAACTGATGGGCATCACCGAAATCTGGGTGGACACCGCGCTGGCACTGGGCGACAAGTCGCTGCGGATGATGGAACGCATCGTCCGCGCGCAGGAGAAGCGCGCCGGTATCAAGGCTGCCTGATCCACTGCTGCCACGACCACGGCCGCTGGAGTGGGAGCGTCCGTACGGTCGGCGCGGCAGGCATGAGGGCTGGCTGACAGGGGGCGGGATGGGCAACCACCCGCCGGGCCAGCGCGGTTCCGGCTGGCATCCCCGATGCTCTCCGAGTCGATGCTCCGAGCAACGTGCGACCCGGCCCCAACCAGATCAGGTGGTACGGTCGCTGCCCTGTTCGGGCGACTGGCGGGTGCGCTCGCGCGCGTCCAGTGCCGCCCTGCCCTGTGCCAGATAGGAATTGACCGCGGCCAGGCGCTGGCGCCATTCGCGCGAAATCTGCCAGTCACTCAGCCGCATCAGTTCGCTGGCGGCGGCCGCCACCCGGACCAGCCCCAGATTGCTGGCCACGCCCTTCAGGGCATGCGCATGGTCGCGGATGTTCTCGCCGGCACCCTGCTCCATCGCGTGGGCCATGGCACCAATACAGCCATCGGCATCATTCAGGCACTGAGCGATGAATTCCTGCTCGAAGGCCTTGCCCATGCCCAGCGCACTCAATTCGTCCAGCACGGTCATGTCGAGGATTTCCTCGCCCATCCGCGCCGGTGAGATCTGGCTGACGCTGTTGGCCTGGGTGATCGCGCCGTTGTTGGCGATATCGCCAAGCACGTCGAGCAGCCGCGAAGCGACCACCGGCTTGGCCAGGAACGCCCGCGCGCCGGCCCGCTCGCAACTGGAAATGGCATTGGGCGTGACGTCGGCGCTGAGGATGATCACCGGGGTCGACTTGCCACCGCCGGCGTTCATGACCCGCAATTGCTTCAGCAGATCCAGGCCGCTGACTTCGGGCATGTGCAGATCGCAGATGATTGCATCGTAGTCGGCGTTGTCCAGCGCATCGAATACTTCCGCACCGCCGTTGACGCAGACCACCCGGTGACCGGCCTTCTGCAGCAGCCGCTGCACCACCATGCGGTTGGCTTCATGATCGTCGGCGACCAGCACCTGCAGGCTGCGCACGCGTGCGCGATGGCGCAGGAACGGATCCGAGAACGCGATGACGTTTTCCGCCTGCGGTTGCGCGTCCTGATCCTGCGCCCAGCTGGCCGGTTCTGCGACCGCCGGTAGCGGCTGCCTGGCCACTTCCGAGAACGGCAGTTCGACCCAGAAACAGCTGCCCTGCTTTTCGCTGCTCTCGAAACCGATGCGGCCGCCCATGGCTTCGGTCAGGCCCTTGGCAATGGTCGTGCCCAGCCCGGTGCCGCCGTAGCGCCGTGCCAGGCCCGCATCGGCCTGTTCGAATGCTTCGAACAGGCGCGTGCGCACCGCCACCGGGATGCCGATGCCGGTATCGGTGACGGTGAATCGCAACATGGTCGCGCTGCCGTCACCCGGCATCACCGACACATCCAGCTTGACCTGGCCGCGATCGGTGAACTTGACCGCGTTGCCGACCAGATTGAGCAGCACCTGGCGCAGGTGGCCGGGGTCACCCATCAATCGTTGCGGCACCGCGTCCGAGACCACCGCCTCGTAATGCAGCTGTTTGCTGCGCGCCTGCGGCAACAGGATCAGGCCGATGCCCGAGACCAGCTCGCGCGGCGCGAACTCGATATTGTTCAGCTTCAGCTTGCCGGCTTCGATCGCCGAGATGTCGAGCACGTCCTCGACCAGCGCCAGCAGGCTGCGGGTGCTGGCCTGGATGGTCGACAGACATTCACGCTGCTCCTGATCCAGACGGGTGGTCGCCAGCAGCTCGGACATGCCGGACAGGCCGTTGAGCGGGGTGCGGAATTCGTGGCTCATGTTGGCCAGGAATCGGCTCTTGGCCTCGTTGGCGCGACGCGCCTCTTCGGTCGCCCGGGTCAGCTTGCGCAGCAGGCCGGACAGGTACATCGGCACCGCGATCAGCCCGATCCACAGGCCGATGCCCAGGCTCAGGTTCTGCCGCCAGTAGTCATTGAAGGCAATGACCGCGCCAAAAGTGACGCAGGCCGACACTACCGCACCGACCAGGTAGCGGTTGCCGTAGCGCAGGCCGTTGCCTATGGTCACCCACATCAGGATGACGTACAGCCACGCCAGTGGCTCGCCCTTCAGCACCATCGCCACGCCCATCAGGCCGTAGTCGACCAGCATGCCCAGGATCCGGCGCAGGTCGGAACGGCCGGGCCGGAGCAGGATGCCCAGGAACAGCAGCGCGCCCAGTCCGGCGCCAATGCCGGACATCGCGATCGCGGTGCGGTAGACATCCGGCGGCAGGCTGCCGTGCAAGGCGCCGGCCAGCATGTAGATGATCACGCCGCTGAAGATCGCGATCCGGATCAACGCCTGGCCGTGCTCGCTGTCCGGTCGATGGGACAGGCGGCGGTGCAGCCAGGCAGGCAGGCGGGTCATGGCTATTCCATTCCCGGACGGCTCTGCACCGTCGAGTAGCGTTCACAGATTTCGTCCAGCCGCGCCCTGCCGCGGATCAACGCATCGACGCAGGCCGGGTCGAACAGCCGGCCACGCTGCGCATATAGATACGCCAGAGCGGCGTCGCGCTCCCAGGCCTTCTTGTACGGACGCGGTGAAATCAGCGCGTCGAAGACGTCCGCCACGGCGACGATACGGGCTTCCAGCGGGATTTCCTCGCCACGCAGGCCATCCGGATAACCGCTGCCGTCATAGCGCTCGTGATGGCGCAAGGCGATGACCGCGCCGGTCTGGATGAAGCGGTTCTGGCTGCCGGACAGCAGCTGGTAGCCAATCTTGGGATGACGCCGCATCACGTCGGTTTCTTCCGGCGTCAGCGGCCCGGCCTTCATCAGCACCGAGTCGGGAATCGCGATCTTGCCCATGTCGTGCAGTGGCGCGGCCAGCTCGATGGCGCGGATGTCTTCTTCCGACAGCCCCAGTTGTTCGGCAATGAGGGCGGCGACATGGGCCATCCGCTCCAGGTAGGCGCTGGTGCCGCTGTCGCGGTACTCGATGGCGCGGGCCAGTCGCGACAGCGTCTCGCGCTCGCGCTCTTCGACCTCGTGCATGCTCGACAACAGGCGCTGCTCCAGCGACAAAGCGCGCTGCTTGACGTTCTCGGACTGCTGGCGCAGCTGCAGCAGGTTGCGGCAGCGGGCCCGCAGTTCACGCGGACGCACCGGTTTGACCAGGAAGTCGATGACCCCGGCTTCCAGCGCCGCCTGGCGGATCGGTTCGTCGCCGACCACGGTGATCAGGATGATCGGGATATCCCGGTGCAATGGCAGGCGGCGGAAACGGCGGGCCAGCTCCAGTCCATCCATGCCGGGCATGCGGTAGTCCAGCAGCAACAGGTCGACACGGTTGCTCTCGCACCAGTCCAAGGCCACCTGCGGATCGCCAAAATCACGAACCACCAGTTCCTGTGCGATGTCCTCGATGACATGGCGCAGCATGGTCCGTGCGGAGGCTTGATCATCAACAATGACAATGTTCAAAGGAGACACCGCCTCCGGCGGCCAAGCGGATTGGCTATCGGGCAAGCATACCTCCCTGAACGCGACCGGTATATCGAGCATAAGCTTTGTGTCCCGCGTGACGAATGCATCCATGTTAGCGCGGGCGAGCGCTTCTCACATCGCTGCCCTGCCGCGCCAGTCTGGCGGACCCGCCCGGCGCTTGCCTGAAATCCATGCATGGACCGTGCCAGATGCTCGCCAGCATTGCTTCGGGCCCCTTGGAATTGACGCGGTCCGGGACCGCTTGCGGCCATTGAACCCGCCGCCAGCTTGCTCCGCTGGGCGGGCGGATGGCCACATGTGACGCTGGGGTGGCTCAGCCGGTGCTCTCGGGGCGCATGTAGGGAAACAGCAACACGTCACGGATGGAGTCGGAGCCGGTCAGCAGCATGACCAGCCGGTCGATGCCGATACCCAGCCCCCCGGTCGGCGGCAGGCCGACTTCCAGCGCCCGGATGTAGTCGGCATCGAAATGCATGGCTTCGTCGTCGCCACCTTCCTTGGCCTGGACCTGGGCCATGAACCGCGCCGCCTGGTCTTCCGGGTCATTGAGCTCGGAAAAGCCGTTGGCGATTTCCTTGCCGTTGATGAACAGCTCGAAGCGGTCGGTATAGCCCGGCTCGGTATCGCTGGCGCGGGCCAGCGGCGAGACTTCGACCGGGTGGTCGGTGATGAAGGTCGGCTGGATCAGGGTGTGCTCGACGGTGGCCTCGAAGACCTCCAGCAGCAGCCTGCCCCAGCCGTAACCCGGCTTGACCCGGATTTTCAGCCGCTCGCAATGGCCCAGCAGGGCGTCGCGGTCGGTGCAGTCGGCGACCGAGATTTCCGGGTTGTAATGGCGCACGGCCTCGTCCATGCGCCAGCGACGGAACGCCGGCTGCAGGTCGATCAGGTTGCCTTCCCAGCTCACCTGGGCGCTGCCCAGGACCTTGTTGGCGGTATCGCGGATGACGGCTTCGGTCAGGTCCATCACCTCATGGTACGAAGCGTAGGCCTCGTACAGCTCGAGCATGGTGAACTCGGGGTTGTGGCGGGTGCTGACGCCTTCGTTGCGGAAATTGCGGTTGATCTCGTAGACCCGCTCCATCCCGCCGACCACCAGCCGCTTCAGGTACAGCTCCGGCGCCACCCGCAGGAACAGGTCCAGGTCCAGGGCGTTGTGATGGGTGGTGAACGGCTTGGCGGTAGCGCCGCCGGGGATGTAATGCATCATCGGCGTTTCCACTTCCAGGAACCGCCGCGTATCCAGCCACTCGCGCATCGCGCGGATGATCCGCGAGCGCTTGAAGAACACTTCGCGTGCCTCCGGGGTGACAATCAGATCCACGTAGCGCTGGCGATAGCGCTGCTCGACATCCGACAGGCCATGCCACTTGTCCGGCAATGGCCGCAGTGACTTGGTCAGCAGCCGCAGGCTGGCCGCCTTGACCGACAGCTCGCCGGTCCTGGTCCGGGTCAGGCCGCCCTCGACGGCGATGATGTCACCGACATCCCAGCTCTTGAAGGCGTCATAGACCTCGCCCAGCGCGTTGGCCTGCAGGAACAGCTGGATACGGCCGGATTCGTCCTGGATCTGGACGAAACTGGCCTTGCCCATGACCCGCTTGGCCATCAACCGGCCCGCCAGCTTGACCGTCTGCTGCGCCTGTTCCAGCGCCTCGGCGGTCCAGGTCTCGTTGTCGGCGTAGCGCGCCTGCAGATCGCCCGCGAAATCACTGCGGCGGAAATCGTTGGGATAGGCAATGCCCTGCCCGCGCAGTGATTTGAGCTTGGCGCGACGTTCGGCTATCAGGCTGTTTTCGTCAGCGGGCTGCGGTGCGGGGGTCTGCTCGGTCATGGTCTGGGTGGGGGCCAAAGAATGGGGGG